>NZ_JAZHSH010000001.1:3292500-3892500 GCF_040100845.1 Chengkuizengella sp. SCS-71B
TTGCACTTTAGCAGTGAATTTAAGTGGTTTACCTTTTTCAAATTGTTCTATATCGATTTCAGGACGATCAATCGGATCAATTTTTGTTTCCATTATTGCACCAGAGTATGCAATAGGCAATATAATGTCCAAAGCATCTTGATATAAACTTTCTACTCCAAATCTTGCTTCAAAAATTTGACGAGGTACTTTACCTTTACGGAATCCAGGTACGTTAGCCTTTTTTGCTACTTTTTTAAAAGCTTGATCAAGTGCATCTGCTACTTGGCTTTCATCTACTTCAATGTTAAGAACGCCTTCGTTCTTCTCTAATTTTTCCCAGCTTGCTTTCATTTTATGCTTTCCCCTCCAAAAAATTTACCGTTTCTTCATTTGGTAAATATCTATACTTACCATTATAACCACTACATTATAAGATAAACTTTAAATATTGTCCATGAAAAGACAGAATAGAAATTTTCCATTCCTACAAAACTTTATTATACAAAAGTTGACTATGAAAAATCAATACAATGTCTCTTAAACATTTCAATAAATTTGTAAAACCGTTTCAATATAAGATTTTATATTTTTATATGTTTTTTCCATCATTAAAACTTCATGTTTTTTTAGATCATATGATTGAATTAAAAGTTCCTCATCTATGCTTCCTATCGTCATTTCCAATGAAATTTTATGTAATGCATAAGCACATGGAGCTGAATTTTGAAGTTGGGTAATTTCAGTGTAATTATTGGTTCCATATATATAGGATAAGTATTCTTTCCAAGTCTGTTCTGCAAAAGCACTAATAATGGGATCATTAGTTTCTGTTATCTCTCTTACACTCTGAATCACATCAACAACGACATTCGGAAAATCCTCAAAATGTATAGGTGTATTTTCAATATTAACCTTTAATTTCTCACCAAGTTTATTAAAAGAAACTTTTCCTGTGGCTCCTCTTTGTTTTAATGTTTGCAATGCTTTAAATTGCAACATAGGATTCAAGCTCCCATTTTGAAACCATTTTATTATCTTTTCATTCATTTGCTTATCATCTATATGAACCAGCTGATCTAACGCTAACCATTTTTTCTCAACAGAAGAGGATTCATTCATTAACATTTCTAACAATTTATCAGTATAACCCTCATCCTCTAATAGTTTCATTTGGATTTGCTCGTTTATTATATTTGTTTCATCCCATTCTTCACCATCAGCTTTTTGATTCTGTTGCAAAGTTGCTGTATGAGTTGTTAACCACTCTAAAAGTAACTCCCATTCCTTATATGTTTCTTCATCCTCACCTTCACACTGTAACAAATAATGTAACAATTTTAGTGCTTCATCATATTGCTCTGTCTCTAACAAAGTCGTTAAAGTATTCTGATAACTTTGTAATGTACCTGGGAACAAAATTATATTTTTCTTTTGGTCCATTTTTTTCACCTCTCAATCAATAGCTGTTTTAAATCAATTTGTCGTTCTAGATCATTAAGGACTTTTTAAACACATCTTTTAGGTGTAATATATAGCTAGGTCATACTAATAGAGGCTGTTAAGGCAATTATTATAATAAAGAGGTTATGAAATGAAGTTTTCAACAAAAAAACTTACTCTGAAAATTAGTATATGCTTATTTTTCATCTTACTAATCAGTTCATGTACTACTCAAAATAACTCTGGTCGAGATGTGATTGAGTTAAATATATCTGCTGCATCCAGTTTAACAAATGCTTTATATGAAATAAAAAACGAATTTGAAAAAAATAATACAGATATAAATCTCATTTATAATTTCGGTGCATCTGGTACTTTAGCATCTCAAATCAAACAAGGAGCACCTATAGATGTGTTTTTTCCAGCAAATCAACAATATATGGATGAAGTAGTTAAACTCGGTTTAATTGAATCAAATGATATCGTTAATTTACTTTCAAATCAAATCGTACTCATAACAAAAAACGACTCTGATTTATATATAGATTCATTAGATGAATTATTAGATCCTAAAATTACTTCCATAGCTGTTGGCGATCCTAAGGTTGTACCAGCTGGAAGTTATACAAAACTACTACTAAAAAATTTAGAACTATGGCAAGAATTAGAATCAAAATTTATTTTCTCTACGAATGTAAGACAAGCTTTGAATTTTGCAGATACAGGAAATGTGGATGTTGCTTTTGTTTATAAAAGTGATGCGCTGCAATCAAATCAATCAAAAATCATTTACGTAGCAGATCAAACCATATCTGACTCCATAACTTATCCAATTGGTATTATAAATGATACGAAAAATAAAAAATTAGCAGAAACTTTTATCACTTTCTTACAAAATGAAGTATCACAAAATATATTTAAAGAGTATGGCTTTTTAAAACTAAAACAATAAGGTTGATCTTATGACAAACTTCGAATTAGAATCTTTTATAACACCTATTATTATCTCTTTAAAGGTTGCTTTTACTGCAAGTATTGTTGTTTTCTTATTTTCTATTCCAGTTGCGTTTATCATGGCACGAAGAAGGTTTCCTGGAAAAGCGTTATTGGAAACCGTTTTTATGCTTCCATTAGTGCTGCCGCCTACTGTTGTAGGATTTCTTTTATTAATTGTTTTAGGAAGGAATAGTTGGGTTGGACAAGCGATTGAATGGATATTTCATCAGCCTGTCGTTTTCACATGGTGGGCTGCAGTAATCGCCGCAGTTGTTGTCTCATTCCCTTTAGTCTATCAAACACTCAAATCTGGTTTTTCATCCGTTGAAAACGAGATCGAAAACGCTGCAAGAAACAGTGGAGCATCTGAATGGCAGGTTATAAGATTTATTACCATCCCATTATCTTTCAAATTTTTTGTATCAGCTTATATTTTAGGATTTGCAAGAGGATTAGGTGAATTTGGAGCTACCATTATGATTGCAGGTAATATCCCTAATAAAACACAAACGATATCAACTGCCATTTTTCTAGCTACGGAAACAGGTGATACGACTTTAGTGTGGTTGTGGATCTTTAGCATCGTTCTTATTTCGTTTATTATGTTATGGATTGTAAATCGTTCAAATAAAAAGGATTAAAATTTCAATTTAGTATTGCATAATTAAAAATCATGTGTTAATATATTTCTTGTCGCTTCAAACGAAACACAAACATGTCCCAGTAGCTCAGCTGGATAGAGCAACGGCCTTCTAAGCCGTCGGTCGGGAGTTCGAATCTCTCCTGGGACGCCATTTAAAAACATCAAAGAAAATACAAAGACCCAGAGATAATTCGAAAGTTAGAGTTCGTCGAAGCATAAACCTCGAAAGCATAACATCGCAGTCAGGTTACTGTATCTCTCCTGGGACGCCATTACATACTTGTGAGTCAAGGTAAATACATATACCAAATCCTCTGGAACGTTGATATAACAATGTTTCAGAGGATTTTTTTGATTCCATTTATTTTGGTAGAATACGATTAAATAAGATATAAATTAAAATTTTTTTACACATTTTTTACACATTCATACTAACCTCAACCAGTAATAATGACTCCCATAATATATTCTTCTTCTCCATTAACTTCACATGCTTTTTTTACTGATTTTGTTTCCATTTCTATAGATATGGCCATTACAGTATCTGCAGAACTGTAGTTTTGTTTTCTTATTACCATTACATCAATTCCTTTTTCAACCCCATAATTCAATATATCATTTTCTTGAACAGTATAAGCTAAAATTTTTAAAAGTGACTTATAAAACAAATTTGTTTATAATTAGAGTGAAATATTTTTTGTTATTTGTCCCGGTTTAAAAGCCCTATATAATAGGCTTTTTCATCCCCCCTACCCTTTCTTTCAAACTTTGTCTTTTCTCTTTTTAAATCTTGATTGTCTGCTAGCTGAGGCAAATGGATCAGATAGAATAGAAATTTCTTCCTCAAACTTGCGCTAATTAAAAAGAGCAAACTACCTAGAGATATCTGAGGAATGTGGTTTTGAAATAGATATTACAGATATTAAAAGAATCCAGCCCTCAAGAAAACTACTGTGGATGGCCAATTCTTTCTATTTTACAACTAGATACTAAGGATGTATTTTCTCCATCTATCCGTGCTCTCATCAGGTTTATTTTGGCGTGATCACCATACCAACTGGACTATCCCCAACAGGAACAGTCGCAATCACACTATTCGTACTGGTCGCAATCACGGATACGGTAGCGTCGTCTCCATTTGCAACATAAACAAATTTTCCATCCGGCGTGGTCACTATGTTAAGTGGAACATCCCCAACAGGAACGGTCGCAATCACACTATTCGTACTGGTTGCAATCACGGATACGGTAGCGTCAAATCTATTTGCAACATACACAAATCTCCCATCCGGCGTGATCACCATACCAACTGGACTACCCCCAACAGGAATAGTCGCAATCACACTATTCGTGCTGGTCGCAATCACGGATACGGTAGCTCCATTCCCAACATAAACAAATTTTCCATCCGGCGTGATCACTATACCTACTGAGACACCTAAAATTCCAACACCTATCGTGGCAATCACACTATTCGTGCTGGTCGCAATCACGGAGACTGTATCGCCATCTTCATTTGCAACATAAACAAATTTCCCATCCGGTGTGATCACCATATTATCTGGATCATCCCCAACAGGAACGGTCGCAATCACACTATTCGTGCTGGTCGCAATCACGGAGACTGTATCGTCATCTCCATTTGCAACATAAACAAATTTCCCATCCGGCGTGATCACCATACCTACTGGAAAATCTGAATTTCCAACACCTATCGTCGCAATCACACTATTCGTACTGCTCGCAATCACGGATACGGTATCGTCAATTCCATTCCTAACATAAACAAATTTTCCATCCGGCGTGATCACTATACCTACTGAGACACCTAAAATTCCAACACCTATCGTGGCAATCACACTATTCGTACTGGTCGCAATCACGGATACGGTATTGTCATCTATATTCCCAACATAAACAAATTTCCCATCCGGCGTGGTCACTATGTTAAGTGGATCATCCCCAACAGGAACGGTCGCAATCACACTATTCGTACTGCTCGCAATCACGGATACGGTATCATCACCTCTATTTGCAACATAAACAAACCCCATTTGATTCTCTCCTCCTTCATCAATTCATCGTTACCTCAAGATATGACAGAATCTTCAGTCTGCCTCAAGACACACAACGTCATTCATAACTCACTATTGATGGAGTATTTATACATTAAGACTTACTGTAGAATAACATTGATATACTTCTAAGTCACACCTCTCATTGAATATTCAAGAAGGTATCCTAATTAGCTAATCTCACCGTCCCGTTATAACTTCCACGCACCCCATTAAAACTGGGATCTCCTGTATTTGCAACGCCAGTAATGATAAGCTTACATACCTGTTTTGCGATTAAGGATGTATTTTCTCCATCTATCCGTGCTCTCGTCAGGTTTATTTTGGCGTGATCACTATGGCAAATGGAAAAAGCCCAACAGGAACGGTCGCAATTACACTATTCGTACTGGTCGAAATTACGGATACGGTATTGTCATTTGCATTTGCAACATAAACAAATTTCCCATCCGGCGTGATCACCATATTACCCCCAACAGGAACGGTCGCAATCACACTATTCGTACTGGTCGCTATCACGGATACGGTAGCGTCACCTCCATTTGTAACATAAACAAATTTCCCATCCGGTGTGATCTCTATAGAAAAATCTGGAAGATTGCCAACAGGAACGGTCGCAATCACACTATTCGTACTGGTCGCTATCACGGATACGGTAGCGTCATCTTGATTTGCAACATAAACAAATTTCCCATCCGGCGTGATCTCTATGGGAATTGGATCATCCCCAACAGGAACGGTCGCAATCACACTATTCGTACTGGTCGCAATCACGGATACGGTATTGTCTGAATTTTTAACATAAACAAATTTCCCATCCGGCGTGGTCACTATATTAAGTGGACTATCCCCAACAGGAACAATCGCAATCACACTATTCGTGCTAATCGCAATCACGGATACGGTAGCGTCATCTCCATTTGCAACATAAACAAATTTCCCATCCGGCGTGGTCACCATACCAACTGGACGACCCCCAACAGGAACGGTCGCAATCACACTATTCGTACTGGTCGCAATCACGGATACGGTAGCGTCATCTCCATTTGTAACATAAACAAATTTCCCATCCGGCGTGATCACCATACCAACTGGATCATTCCCAACAGGAACGGTCGCAATCACACTATTCGTACTCGTCGCTATCACGGATACGGTAGCGTCAAGTCCATTTGCAACATAAACAAATTTCCCATCCGGCGTGGTCACCATACCAACTGGACGACCCCCAACAGGAACGGTCGCAATCACACTATTCGTACTGGTCGCAATCACGGATACGGTAGCGTCATCTTCATTTGCAACATAAACAAACCCCATTTGATTCTCTCCTCCTTCATCAATTCATCGTTACCTCAATATATGGAAGATTCTTCAGTCTGCCTCAAGACACACAACGTCATTTATATAAAACTCAATATTGATAGAATATTTGTACATTAAGACTTGTTGTAGAGCAACATTGACATGTTGCTAAGTCATCCCTCTCCATGAATATTCAAGAAGGTATCCTAATCAGCTAATCTCACCGTCCCGTTATAACTTCCACGCACCCCATTGAAACTGGGATTACCTGTATTTGCAACGCCAGTATTGATAAGCTTACATACCTGTTTTGCGATTAAGGATGTATTTTCTCCATCTATCCGTGCTCTCATCAGGTTTATTTTGGTGTGATCACTATAACAAATGGATTCTCCCCAACAGGAACAGTCGCAATCACACTATTCGTACTGGTCGCAATCACGGATACGGTATCGTCATCTTCATTTGCAACATAAACAAATTTCCCATCCGGTGAGATCACTATACCTACTGAGAAACCTAAATTTCCAACACCTATCGTGGCAATCACACTATTCGTACTGGTCGCAATCACGGATACGGTATCATCACCTCTATTTGCAACATAAACAAATTTTCCATCCGGCGTGATCTCTAATGCCTCTGGATCATCCCCAACAGGAACAGTCGCAATCACACTATTCGTGCTAATCGCAATTACGGATACGATATCGTTAACTTGATTTGTAACATAAACAAATTTTCCATCCGGCGTGATCACCATACCAATTGGATTAATCCCAACAACAGGAACAGTCGCAATCACACTATTCGTGCTGGTCGCAATCACGGATACGGTAGCATCAAATCCATTTGCAACATAAACAAATTTTCCATCCGGCGTGATCACTATGGCATTTGGACGATCCCCAACAGGAACGGTCGCAATCACACTATTCGTACTGGTCGCAATCACGGATACGGTACCGTCTCCATTTGTATTTGTAACATAAACAAATTTTCCATCCGGTGAGATCACTATGTCAAATGGATTCCCAAGAGGAACGATTGCAATCACACTATTCGTGCTGGTCGCTATTACGGATACGGTATTGGCAGAGCTAGTTGTAACATAAACAAATTTTCCATCCGGTGAGATCACTATGTCAAATGGACGATCCCCAACAGGAACGGTCGCAATCACACTATTCGTACTGGTCGCTATTACGGATACGGTATCGTCATCTTGATTTGCAACATAAACAAATTTTCCATCCGGCGTGATCTCTATGGCGTTTGGACGATCCCCAACAGGAACAGTCGCAATCACACTATTCGTACTACTCGCAATCACGGATACGGTATCGGCAAAGATATTTGCAACATAAACAAATCCCATTTGATTCTCTCCTCCTTCATCAATTCATCGTTACCTCAATATATGACAGATTCTTCAGTCTGCCTCAAGACACACAACGTCATTCATAACTCACTATTGATGGAGTACTTGTACATTAAGACTTACTGTAGAACAACATTGATATACTTCTAAGTCACACCTCTCCATGAATATTCAAGAAGGTATCCTAATCAGCTAATCTCACCGTCCCGTTATAACTTCCACGCACCCCATTAAAACTGGGATCTCCTGTATTTGCAACGCCAGTAATGATAAGCTTACATACCTGTTTTGCGATTAAGGATTTTTTCTGTCCCGGTTGAATAAGGATGGGGCCTACGATGTCCATACCAGCTTGGTCTCGTAAAATTGCCATGAAATCACAGTTACAGAACTCACAAGGAGTACTGTCAAATTCACGAATAGGATCATTTTTGATATTAATACAGATATCCACATTAGTGTCAGAAAAAACATATTGTTCTGATAGTGGAGCCCCCGCCCCATCGATACAATCTTGAACAATACAACCATCGATCTCACATAAGCAACATTCATTAATCGTAACTTTACAATCTGGACAACATTTCTTTTTCCAAGGGGCTGTATTACAATTACTATACCTAGACGGAAGTAACCATCTATCTGTGCTCTCATCAGGTTTATTTTGGCGTGATCACCATACCTACTGGGAAACTTAAATCTCCAACGTCTATCGTCGCAATTACACTATTCGTACTGGTCGCAATCACGGATACGGTATTGTCAATTTCATTTGCAACATAAACAAATTTCCCATCCGGCGTGGTCACTATAGTATCTGGATCATCCCCAACAGGAACGGTCGCAATTACACTATTCGTACTGGTCGCAATCACGGATACGGTATTGTCATTATCATTTGCAACATAAACAAATTTCCCATCCGGCGTGATCACCATACCTACTGGGAAACTTAAATCTCCAACGTCTATCGTCGCAATTACACTATTCGTACTGGTCGCAATCACGGATACGGTAGCGTCATCTTGATTTGTAACATAAACAAATTTCCCATCCGGCGTGATCACCAAACCTACTTGGACGAAATCTAAATCTCCAACGTCTATCGTCGCAATCACACTATTCGTACTGGTCGCAATCACGGATAGGGTATTGTCAAATTCATTCCCAACATAAACAAATTTCCCATCCGGCGTGATCACTACACCTAATGAGAAACCTAAATCTCCAACGTCTATCGTCGCAATCACACTATTCGTACTGGTCGCAATTACGGATACTGTATCGTCATCTCCATTTGCAACATAAACAAACCCCATTTGATTCTCTCCTCCTTCATCAATTCATCGTTACCTCAATATATAGCAGGTTTTTCAGTCTGCCTTAAGACACACAACGTCATTCATATGAAAACTCACTATTGATGGAGTATTTGTACATTAAGACTTGCTGTAGAACAACATTGATATACTTCTAAATCACACCTCTCCATGAATATTCAAGAAGGTATTCTAATTAGCTAATCTCACCGTCCCGTTATAACTTCCACGCACCCCATTAAAACTGGGATCTCCTGTATTTGCAACGCCAGTAATGATAAGCTTACATACCTGTTTTGCGATTAAGGATGTATTTTCTCCATCTATCCGTGCTCTCATCAGGTTTAATTTGGCGTGATCACTATGGCAACTGGCTCATTCCCAACAGGAACGGTCGCAATCACACTATTCGTACTGCTCGCAATCACGGATACGGTATCGGCAAAGACATTTGCAGCATAAACAAACCCCATTTGATTCTCTCCTCCTTCATCAATTCATCGTTACCTCAAGATATGGCAGATTCTTCAGTCTGCCTTAAGACACACAACGTCATTCATATGAAAACTCACTATTGATGGAGTATTTGTACATTAAGACTTACTGTAGAACAACATTGACATGTTGCTAAGCCATCCTCTCATTGAATATTCAAGAAGGTATCCTAATCAGCTAATCTCACCGTCCCGTTATAACTTCCACGCACCCCATTAAAACTGGGATCTCCTGTATTTGCAACGCCAGTAATGATAAGCTTACATACCTGTTTTGCGATTAAGGATTTTTTCTGTCCCGGTTGAATAAGGATGGGGCCTACGATGTCCATACCAGCTTGGTCTCGTAAAGTTGCCATGAAATCACAGTTACAGAACTCACAAGGAGTACTGTCAAATTCACGAATAGGATCATTTTTGATATTAATACAGATATCCACATTGGTGTCAGAAAAAACATATTGTTCTGATAGTGGAGCCCCCGCCCCATCGATACAATCTTGAACAATACAACCATCGATCTCACATAAGCAACATTCATTAATCGTAACTTTACAATCTGGACAACATTTCTTTTTCCAAGGGGCTGTATTACAATTACAACTCATAATAAAATCACACCTTTATTAGTTTATTTATTTGATGAAATATAGTATGCATTGGATGATATACATGATTGGACATTTGTCTTCGTTTATATAAAGTCCACATTTGTCTGTATCAATATGGGATGTGCTAGAATAAATTGAAAGTACAACATTCACATATGTTTTTATCAAAATACCCATTGTTCCAGTCTTTTTATGCTAAGTTTCTTCTCAATAATGATGAGAAGGAACTTTTTTATTTATCTTCTTTATCCTCTCCTACTCACCTCTTCTGCTGTCTTTTTGTTATGACAGCAATGACATAACGATTGTAGATTACATAGGTCTAACCTCAATGACCAGTCCTCTTTAATCGGTGTAATGTGATCCACCATATTTGCTGGAGTGATTTGCTTTTATTTTAAACAGTGCTGACATAGATGACGATCTCTAGTTAAGACTTGTTGTCTTATAATCTTCCATTCCTTGCTTTGATAGAATGTTTTACTCTTCTTATCTCTTACATACTTATCATAGTATTGGTGTTTATTTTTCTTGTGTTCATCACAATAAGCTTCTCTTGATGGTTTTAAACAGCTTGGATGATTACATGGTTTCTTAGGTTTAGATGGCATGACAGTCTAATCCCATTTCTTCATAAACCTCTCCATCAATCATGCAACCACATTCACATTCATATATTCCTTGATTCCAATGATTCATTTCTTCGCCACAAGACGGACAGAATATTTCATCGATCATCTACTTCAACTACCCATCCACATTTACATGTTCTTTTAAATGATTTATCATCTATTTCTAAAGTCCCTGCACCATTACCGATATGACTACTACCACACTGTTCACAGACTTCATACTCTTTAATTAATTCCATCGCTCTAACTACATTCATTCAAAAATCCTCCGTACATAAAATACCTCCTCAGTGAAAAGAAGGTATTTAGAAGAAGTTCAAATATAAAATTTTTTTTTCAAACTGGTATCTATACTGGAAATACAGTGGCTTTTAGACTACGAGATGCAACAAAGACGTTAATTACAGCTTTAACTGGTTCAGTTACAAAAACCCTTGTAATTTTAAGTGCATATGTGTTGATTCCAGCTCTTGGATTATTATCTACTATAGGAAAGTTTGGAAAGTTTGTATGTCTTCCTGTGGTACCTACTGGTGCCTCATAATCCATTTCATCGTTAATCGTTGCAATGACATCACCATTACGCAAGATCTCATAGGTCACTTCAAAAGTTACAGGGCCACTCATTAAAACTCCTAGGTCACTATCCTCATCTATAGCAGCAATTTGACCAACATCCTCTTCTAAAGCAATTTGTGCCATTGAATCAATTGACACCTGAGTTCTTTGTGGTTGTTTAACGCACACCTCGACGGTAGCTACAATTTCAAAGTCACCATCAGCAGCAAGAAGAATCGCACCAGCTGCCTCACTATATGGATCATCTACCGAAACCGTATCAGCTACAACAGAAGGTCCTTTCTTTAATCCCATAAACTTACCTCCCAACTTTATAATTATCCGTTTATCCTATCTTATGAATAATCTAATGAAGTTGCTTGGACTCTTATCTATGGGCTGGAATGTAAAAAAGAGTGCTATTTATTAGCATATTTTAAGTTTTATCCTCTCACTATATAGTGGAAAACGTATGACAAAAAGAGCCCCTTTCGAGGCTCTCCTTAAGCTAATATATTATTGAGTTAATTCATATTCATTTACTTCAAACGTTAATATATTATCATGAATGATATAATCTGTTCTATTTAAGAATGGTCCAACATTACCTGTCTTTTCTATGGCATAAGCTACTGTTAAGTTGCCTTGGTACCAAATAACAAACTCCTCAACTTCACTCATAGTTACATCATATTCTTTTTCTTGTCCGTTTTCTAATACAATTACTAGGATTGCTCTATTGTTATTTACGCTTGCTGATGCTTCTGGTGTTGCCGATGCTTCGTTTGAGTTTTCGCTTTCTCCTGCTGCGTTTACTGCGGAAACAACATAATAATAAGTGGTTCCATTTATCACGTCTGTATCAAGATAAGATGTCTCAGTTACACCTTCTGCTATGATGTCATATGGACCACCTTCTGTTGTTGATCTTTTTACTGTGTAACTGTCAGAACCTTCTACAAGAATCCATGATAGAGTTACTTGTGAATCTCCTGCTTCTGCTGTTAGGGTTTGTGGAATGTTAGGAGTCGGATTAGACACTGGAGAATATGCTTCAACACTTGATAGAGTTTCATTACCATCATACCCACCTATTGCATAAATCACATCACCAACAACTTCACTTCTGTGAACATTCCTTTCATGATTCAAACTAGATGTTTCTGTCCATGTATTTGTGTGAGGGTCATATACTTCAGTGCTTGATAAACGAAGACCAGTGTCTTCTCGTCCACCGATTGCATAGATTTTCCCATCAAAAACTACTATTTGATGATAGTTTCTCCCTTGATTCAATTTAGCAAATTCTGTCCATGTATCTGTTTGTGGATTATAAGTCTCAACGTTAGCTAAATAACTAAGATTATATCCTCCAATAACATAGATATTCCCATCGTATAATAAAGTTTGATATACGTGTTTTCAAATTGCAGCAAGAGAAGTAGAAGATAAATTACAGAAAGGAATTACCCCCCATCTAAAACCAGAACCTTTCAATGAGTATTTCTCCGACTGGCTTAAACTTTATAAAACAAGTATTTCTGGTAATACAATGGAACGTTACTTAAACACACTCGAAACCATTCAAGACCATTTTGGTAGTATGCCTATCCAAAAAATTAGTAAAAGAACATATCAGGCATTTTTAAATGGCTACGCACGTACCAGAACAAAAGAAACAACAAGGAAATTAAATTCACATATTCGATCTTGTGTTAAAGACACAATTGATGAAGGGGTAATAAGTAAAGACTTTACACGAGGAGTTGTCTTATCTGGAGGTGTACAAGCCAAAAAAGCAGAAGATAAACACCTAAGTTATTTTGATAGTAAAAGGTTATTAAGAGAATTAAAAAATAACTTAGCAACTACAACACATTATTTACTTCTCCTAGGACTTACTTCTGGTTTAAGATTTGCCGAATTAGTTGGACTAACTAGAAAAGACTTTAATTTTAGAAAAAGTGAAATAAGCATAAATAAAACTTGGGGATATACTAAAAAAATGCATGAAGGGTTTGGTTCTACTAAAAATGAACAATCAAACAGAGTTATTAAAATGGACTCTGCAACAATGAATATATTCAAAATATGGTTCGATAGTTCGCCTGATAATATTCATCGATTAGTATTTTTCAGTCCCAATTCTAAGTATAAAGACCCAGAGATAATTCGAACGTTAGAGTTCGTCGAAGCAT
This sequence comes from Chengkuizengella sp. SCS-71B, assembly GCF_040100845.1. Taxonomy (NCBI): domain Bacteria; kingdom Bacillati; phylum Bacillota; class Bacilli; order Caryophanales; family Paenibacillaceae; genus Chengkuizengella; species Chengkuizengella sp. SCS-71B. The sequence continues at coordinate 3,306,135 of NZ_JAZHSH010000001.1, forward strand.
AAACCTCGAAAGCATAACATCGCAGTCAGGTTACTGTATCTCTCCTGGGACGCCATTACATACTTGTGAGTCAAGGTAAATACATATACCAAATCCTCTGGAACGTTGATATAACAATGTTTCAGAGGATTTTTTTGATTCCATTTATTTTGGTAGAATACGATTAAATAAGATATAAATTAAAATTTTTTTATTATGCGTTCAACATGCTCTGGAAGAAGCATCATTCTGCTTGATTCCCATAGCATATTAGAACCTGGTGTTAGTTTATACTCTTAGAGCGTTTGTTCTTATTGCATAGGAGGTACACAAGGGAAGGCAAGAGCACATATTTAAAGTACAGTACATACGTCCACTCATAATAATACCAACTTGAATACACTAAAAAAATAAAAGGGACGTGATTGTATGGGTGTTTTTGATAAGTCTAAGTGTGATTGCTGTGTCTGTCCGATGCAGTGTGTTTTGGAGCAGTTGGTTGGTGTTCAGAATGTAACTATTGCAGCTCCGACATTTGCAAGTGTTGGTGTAATTATTAACCAAGTTAAAAATTTCATAGCTTTTACTAGTGGGGGGGATATTCCTATTTGTCAAATTACTGGAGTCGCCACGTTAGATCCAACAATTCCAGTAAATTTAAAACCTATAAAGAAAAGTAATGGAGAATGCGCATGTTGTGAAGGCCCTATAATAAATGTGGCAAAATCATTGATTGGTCAAAATGTTGAAATTGAATTTATCTCAATTGGAGATGCAGTAATAGTAAAATTAGTAGATGTTGGGGAAGGAATCGTTGTTGGGAAAGTTGAAGACGAAACTGACTTTTTTTCTTCATGTGCAATAACAAGGATTAATCCAACTAACCAACAACAATTTAACGGTCAATCAGGATTTTTAGGATTCTACCTAGCCAGCGGGGGATAGACTTACTTCTGCACTATATTCTTCGAACCACTCCATAATTTAGCTCCTAATCCTAATTGTTTCGATGCCCATTTAGTGTTTTAATAGCTACAGCATAACTATTAATATTTTGTCTTTATAAATGCGCGTCTTAATTGGGGGGGGGGGGAAATTTAGTTACTGTTCCAGTTTTAAACTCATTCTGACCAAAAGTTCTGAACAACTCAACTGTGATTTCTGATCTACTTAACCATTGAATCTGATAACTTTTGAGATATAACGTTAACTTCTTCCTCTGTAAGTTAAATATAAGAGGTACAGGGAGATATGCAAGAGTACAATTTTAACACTTGGTACACACGTCCAGTCAAACCTCCCATAAAACTCATAACATACATTAGATAAAAAATGAACGGAGGTGAAATCATGGGAGCTTTTGATAGAACAATCTGTGATTGCTGTGTCTGTCCGATGCAATGCGTCATGGAAAAATTAGTTACACGTGATGTGGGTATTGCCACGCCTGTTAGAGTGACTCCTGTTACAATTAATTCTGTTGAAAATTTTATAGCAAATACCAGTCAAGGATCATTTCCAATATGTAATGTTACTGCTGTTGGAACTATACCTCCTTTTGATATTGATTTAAATCTAAAACCAGTGCAAAAAGATATTAAAGGGAAATGTAGTTGTTGCGAAGATCCAGCTACAAATGAATTGCAACAGCTCATTGGAAAAGAAGTGAATCTTGAATTTATTGGAGGAATAGCTCCCTTTGCAGACGGAAATATCGTCACTGGAAAAGTTTCACAAGTTGGAGAAGGTATTTTAATTTTAAGTGATCTTGGAATAACTTTTTCTAATGCTGCAATATCTACTTGCCAAATTACAAGAATTGAACTCAACTAATTATACAATATCCCCTACCAGCTACTAAGCTAGTGAAGGAAAAAAACAAAAGCTTCTTCCGTTAAATGGAGAAGCTTTATATATGGGATATTTCAATAAAAGCATTTGTGACTGCTTGCTTTTTTTATATTAATTCAGATTACATATTGACACCGGCATTAGCGGATATTTCTTTATACAGTACTCACGTCCAGTCAAAGCAATATCAAAATGAATACATTAATAAAAAATGTGAGAAGGACGTGATTTCATGGGTGTTTTTGATGAGTCTATATGTGATTGTTGCGTTTGTCCGATGCAGTGTGTTTTGGAACAGTTGATTGGAGTGGAGGGTTTGGAGATTGATACACCTGATATTAGTATTCCTACAACTATTACTAGTGTTAGTGATTTCATTGTAACAACTACTGATGGAGATATTCCAATATGTCAAATTACTCATGTGGATATCGAGGACATTACAAATACAATTATTACAAACGTATTATCAGCTTTAAAACCTATAAAAAACAGTAAAGGGAAATGTGCTTGTTGTGAAGACCCTATGACAAATTTGCTTAAATTTGAAATTGGGAATATTTTTATTTTTGAATTTATTAGTTTTTCTGGGCCATTTGGCGATGAAATCTTAGGTGTTGGAGAAGGAATTGTCGTAGGACTCAGTTTAGGTGGTGGGTTTTTAGACATCTATTCCACATGTGCATTAACAAGAGTTATTCCATTAACTCAACAACAATTTAATGATCCATCTAGACCTTCTAGAAGAACCATTTCCCCACCAACTACCTAAAAGCCAGTGGGGTTTAAACTCACTCCTTCCTGACATTTTCTCTTTCAATTCACGTAATTCATCAATAATCATGTCGTACTTTTCACTAAACTTTTCTAAAGTACTAATTAACTGACCTTCCCTCTCCTTATGTGACTCAATTAGTTTATCCTCTCTTTCTTTGCTATTTCTCATAACATAGATAAGTAACCATATAAAAAGGACCGCAAAAGGTCCCTGAGTTAAAAAATATTGAATGATATTTAATTCCGCTCATCAACACTCCGTTTAATGTTTTAATGACCACACAATAATCTTTTACACTTTTTGACACAATTCAAAAAACCACCAACCATTTTCAAAATTTTCGGATCATTCACCTTATTCTATCTCGCTTATTCGAGTTATGGCGCAACTAGATATAGCGACATTAGATGACTCCTGTTGCAATATTACAATCCCTTCTCCTACATCAGAGATAATACCAGTAACAATTTCAAAATCTCCTTCAGTAGTGTCGATCGATATGGAAACCTGATCTTTTAATGACTTGGCTAAATTGGTTATAGGATCTTCACAACAAGCACATTCTCCTTTAGTACTTGTTTGAATCGGTTTTAAATCAAAAGAAAATGTTTGATTTTGAGGACAAACAGCAACTATTTTACAAATGGGAAAGTGAATTTTTTCACCAGATACTTCTATCCCAGAAACAATAAAATTTTTTACTTCCTCTATTTGAAGAAAAAAATCATCAGATGGGGTAACTATACCAATATCCTCTTGCCCCACCAACTGCTCCAATACACATTGCATCGGACAGACGCAGCAGTCACAGATGGTTTCATCGAAATGTCCCACATTAAACAACTCCTTATAAAATGTATTTAATAAAGATATAGTATGCAAGATGTTAATAAACTGATTGGACGTATGTCTTAGGTATAAAATATCCACTTTTGTTTAGATGAATGTATAACACAAGTTTTCTTTTCATTGGATCATGATTGTATCCCTCTTTTAGTTTAAAGGCATATTCTTTTAACTTAGATACACTAACCCTTAGTTCATCTCACATAATAAATAATCATCTCATTACTTACTATCTTCCAACACTGTCACATACAACACCTCTCGGGATTTTTTCTGTAATCTAATGAAGTTGCTTGGACTCTTATCTATGGGCTGGAATATAAAAAGAGCGCTGAAATATTAGCACCTCTTTATTTATCATCTCACTATATAGTGGCAAACGTATGACAAAAAAGCCCTTATAATTTATTATTAAAATTCTCATGCTGTACTATAGTTCAACCTCCTAAAACGATCAACCACACCAATTCCTTTTATAATAAAAAATATATGATTAGTTATACTAAGCTTTATTAAGTGAAGGAGGTTCAAATAATGACTGTCGCTCAGCTACCAAATGAAATTGTACTTATGATGGCTACCAAAGATAAAATAAATAATCGGGGGAATAAACATCTCAGGAAACTGTTATACATTATTATTCAAAATATGATTAAGTTAAGGCGATTAGGTCAGAATCACTTCATAGATTACTATGACAAATTAAAAATGCAACCCTATAACAAATATCATAAGGTTGCAACCATCGCATGTGTAAACAAATTGTTGAAGACAATCTTTTACCTTGTTACACATCATTTAAACTATGACTACAGGTTCGCAGCCTCATCATAGTTATGAATTCAATTTTAACATAAATCAACCTAATGTAAAAAATGAACAGATTGGGTTCATATTCTGATACAAGCGCACATTTTTCATAGTTTAAAACCCCACTACATAAATAGTGAGGTTTCCGTAGAGAGATTCTATGAGTGCGTAATAGTAGGCTGCCAATATATTATATATTCAAACCCTTTATTTTGGTATAGACAAGTGACTTGCTTGACGAAAATGTGCTTTATCCTAAGTCAAATTCATTTTTATCTATTAAATAGGCTTTTGTATTTTATAAAGCGTGCCAAGTTATTTTTAAATCAAAATTCTAAATTCCCATCCATCAATATCTGTTATTCCAGCATTATCGAAAAGGAGAGTCATAATCTCTAGTCATTATTATCTTTATATTTTGAGTGTTACCACCTTTACATTCTATATATCCACCTCTAACAAGTCCGTTTAATACTCGACGGACTGTTTTTTCGTCTTTACCTGTTTTGATTTCGAGTTCGGGTATTGTTGGCATTCTACGCTTTGAATGAGAAAAGTTATATAGGATTCGTAATACTTTTCTTTCTAGATCGGAAAGCATTAAAATCACCTCTTATAGAACATTTGTTCTTATTATATAAGAGGTACAGGAGGATACGCAAGAGCACAATTATAATGTATAGTACACGCGTCCAATCATCGTAATCCCAACTTGAATACACTATTAAAAACTGAAAGGACGTGTTAAGAATGGGTGTTTTTGATGAATCTAAGTGTGATTGCTGTGTCTTTCCTATGCAGTATGTTTTGGAACAATTAGTAGGTGTTGATGATGTAAATATTATAACACCGACAGCTAATAATTTAGTAATTATTAACCATGTTAAAGATTTCATAGCATTTACTTCTAATGGAAATATACCCATTTCTCAAGTCACTGGTACTCAATTCAGTCAGAATTCGCTTCCCGATGGCATTAAATTAAAACCAATTAAGAAAAGTAAATTAGAATGCGCTTGTTGCGAAGAGCCTATTACAAACTTAGCGAATTCAATGATTGGTGAAATGGTTGAGATTGAGTTTATCTCCCCATTTCTTTTCCCTTTTATAGAAGAAATTATAGATGTTGGCGAAGGAATTATCGTAGGGAGGTTTTTTAATGAGACTGACATTTTCTCTTCATGTGCAATAACAAGAATTATTCCCCGATAACCCCCACCAGCCTCCCCTAAGCCAAGGGAGGTTATTCCTATTTCTGTACTGTATTCTTCACCCTTGATAACAGCACAATTTAAGATAGCATTACACACGTCCAGTCAGAAAATGTGTACTTGCACTAGGACTTCCGCTAAATGTAGTGAAAGAAGCATCTATTTTCGTTTATGTGAACCAATAGACATTTTGACTAATCCATACCTGATTGCTTACTTGTATCTTATTAAAGCAGACAACAAAATGGCACTGACAAATGCGGATTATTTAACACCTTAGACATATAACCAATCATTACATTCATTCGGTTCATATAATAACTCATCAAATATAAAAAGGAAGTGAATCTTATGGGACATTTCGATGAGTCCATATGTAATTGTTGTGTTTGTCCGATGCAGTGTGTTTTGAAGCAATTCATAGGTGAAACAGTTGGTATAGAGACTCCTGTTAGCTTTGAAGAGGTAACTATATTCGATGTTAAAGATTTTATTGTTTTTACTTCAGCAGGAGATTATGCCATTTGTAATATATCCAGTGTTTTTATTGAATTTCCATTTAGTGTAGAGTTAAAGCCACTTAAAAAAAGTACAGGTGAATGCGCTTGTTGTGAAGATCCTATGGCTAATTTTTTGAATTCTCAAATAGATCAAATATTTGATATAGAATTTATCGGAGAGTTTGGCGGTACTGTTGGTCAAATTCTTAATGTTGGTGAAGGTATTGTCCTACAAGATATTGGTCTTGATGAGACTTTAATAATATCTATCTGTACAATTACTAGAGCTGTTCCCTCTGCCGCAAGTAGTGCTCAAAACATTAAATCTTATAAAAAAATTCAATCCCCATCACCTACGTAAGTCTGTGGGGGTTATTTCTCTATATCAACTTATTCTTCTCAGATTTGACAAATCCAAACGTGCTTACTTGTATCTTATTAAAGCAGACAACAAAATGGCACTGAAAAATGCGGATTATTTAACACCTTAGACATATAACCAATCATTACATTCATTCGGTTCATATAATAACTCATCAAATATAAAAAGGAAGTGAATCTTATGGGACATTTCGATGAGTCCATATGTAATTGTTGTGTTTGTCCTATGCAGTGTGTTTTAGAGCAGTTGGTAAGTAATTATTGAACAAGTAAAAGATTTTATAACATTCACAAATGTAGGTAGTTTCTTTAAACCTATAAGGAAAAGCAAGGGAGAATGCGCTTGTTGTGAAGACCCTATTACAAATTTAGCTAAGTCAAAGATTGGTGAAATTGTTGAAATTGAACTTATTAATAAAGAAGGGGATACATTTGAAGTTGAAATAATAAATGTTGGTGAAGGTATTGTCGTTGGTAGAAATATTGATTCCCCTAATGAAACTGCCTTTTTTTCTTCATGTGCAATAACAGGATTACTCAACTGAACCAACAACAAGTTAATGAACAATCAAGTTTTTCAGGCTTCCAACAACTCAAAAAGGAACTCATCCTCAACAGCTACCTAAGCCAGTGAGGTTTTCCTTATTTCTCTACTATATTTTTTGTACCCACTCCATAATCCACTAGCAACTAATTAAAGCTGTGAAACTATCATTACCTGCCAGCACCTGGCAAAAGCACAATTTAATAAAGCAGTACAAACATCCAGTCAAAACTCTTTTTGAACCCATATAATACCAATAAAGGTTCTATTCAACCTTTATTCTTAAATTTAATACAGAATTGGAGGAAATTATCTTGTCAGATACAATGATTCAAAATGCAACAGTAAGACTTAATGATAATACAGTCGATTTTATTTTTCCTAGTAGAGTATTAAGTGCTGAAGTAGTTCTTAAAGGGTTTAATCTTAATTTTGGGGCTGTGAACGGTTCAAGAGAAATTCTACTAACAAAGGTAGAGGCTGTATTAAATTCTATTGCTGATAATGTCGTTACCGCGAGTGTCGTAGGTGAATTAAATGATGGCAGAGGCAATACTCAGAATAACGATCTTTCTACTGTGACTATTACATGTATTGCAATAGTACTATAGTCCAATAATAAATATGAATAAACTATATATGAGACTATAATGAATATCGAGTTTTTATTAATAATTTAAATAGATCTCATTTAATCGGGGATAAAATATTTCCCCGAATTCTCTATACTCAGTTCTGTACTGTAATCTTCACACCTGACCATAATCCACTGACAGCCAAACCATGACAATTCCAACAAGTATAGCTTGCTTTGGATCTTCTGGAACTATATAAAAAATACCAGTTGCTACCCCTAATACTAAAGATAAAACTGGTAGATTTGTTTTTAATTCCTTTTCTTTTAAGTGAATATGAAGCTCTCCTTAAAGCCTTTTTTCCCTGCTCCTTGATCGATTAATAACAGGAACCTCATTAATCAAACCTTCCAAAGTATTGTATCTTACAACTAGATACAGCTGCTGTAAAAGTCATTCCCATCGCATCAAAAGAAACAATGACAATTCCTCCTCCAACATCTTTAATTGTCACGTCATTTTCAAATGCATTGAAAAATCCAGCTTCAATTGGTGTCTCCTCTCCTATCATAGATTGTCGGACAGACGCAGCAATCACAGTTGGTTTTATCGAAATGTCTCATAAAATTCACCTCCTCATTTTTATTTGATGAGATAAGATATATTATGTATTGGATTACGCCTGATTGGACTTATATCTTAGGAGAACATAAATCCGCATCTGCCTTTTCGTTCAAAACTCATAAGATCAACCTTTTTAAAATAAGTTTCTTCTCAATTCATAGATTTTCGTTCTTATACATCTTCAACGAAGTAAAAAACAGTAATGGCAAGAGATTGAGTCACTTCATATCGAATATAGATGCATGGAATAACTTGAAAGAAATAAAAAAAATATCTAGCATTTAAAAACTATTGCTTTTAAGCTTCGAGAGCCTACATTCACCCTAGATATGCACAGTTCATCTGTACATCAATTACTCTATTTTAAATAAATAAAAACGGCATAACATTATTCTCTATTCCAAAAATATTATCTTGAGTTTGATCTTTTACATCAGCATCAATGGTATTTGTTGTGCTTACAAAATTACTCACTCTTGGTAAATCTCCAGTATTAAAAGAACCACAACCAGCATAAGTTGCTGTGTAGTCAACAGGTTTGATTTGAACTGAATCCCCTGCACGCACCTTCGCTCCACCACTAACATTAATAATTTTAGCAATACCTAAAATTGATGGCATCCTTTCACCTCTTTAAATAATATTTATTTAATTTATATATGCCCAGATTAAAGAAGTGTGCAAAACCATATATTGTATGCTACTTAAACTCATTTTGCTTGTGCGAAATCGGATATTTGAAATAAATAGGCTCTGTTAACTAATCGTTCCCCTCCTGCTCCCCTCCCCTAGCACAATTTGATGAAAGGAAAATCTATTTTGTTTGGAGTTGTGTCCTAGTACAAGTACACATTTTTCATAGTTTAAAACCCCACTACATAAATAGTGAGGTTTACATCGTAGTGAGATATTATGAGTGGATATATCCCTCCAATTACTAGGAGTTTTATATTTTTTATGTTCAAACCCTTCATTTGGTATAGACATTTGACCTGCTAGTTTGAAAGTCTGCTATTATACCATTTCAAACCGCAAAGGGTCCTTGGGTTAAAATTGATCTAGTACGCTGCAGGAAGTATACAACAACATCTACATATAGCGGTAGGACATCCAGTGTTCCAAGAAGCTAACAAGATAATAACTAAAAGAATGAATAACACTAGAACAATTCCAGCTCCAGTAGCAATTCCACTATAACTGCCCATGTTAATCCCTCCTTTCACTATAATGTAATATATACTATGTTAAAATAATCTACTTTGATTGAACTAGTGTCCTTGTGCTAGTATACATTTTTCATAGACTAAAACCCCAAAGACTATATTGCAACTACTTCTGATGCTTGAGATATTCTAGTATGTCAAATTACTCATGTAGAAAGCGAAAATTTTACAAATACGATAATTACGAGAGTATTCTCAGCTTTAAAACCTATAAGAAAAAGTAAAGGAGAGTGTGCTTGTTACGGAGGTTTTTTAATCCAGACAAAATAACTTCATTCATGATGTTCGTACAATAACATTTTCACTGTTCTTTCAGCATATGTTTTAACGATGTTGATTTAATAAGCATAAATATCACCATTATGACTTCAAAGAGAGGATGTAACCCTTATGTGTGGAATAACTGGATGGATTAATTGGAATGATGATTTAACTAAGTACCCAACAATTCTGGAAGATATGACAAAAACATTAGCTACTCGTGGACCTGATGCTTCCGGAACTTGGATGTCTCCTCATTGCTCTCTTGGTCACCGTAGATTAAGTGTCATTGATCCAGAAAATGGGGCACAGCCGATGTGGCGTAAATATGATTACCAAACATTTGTCATTGTTTATAACGGTGAGATTTATAACGCATTTGAACTTAAGGAAGAACTTATAAATCGTGGACATACATTCCAAACCAATTGTGATACGGAAGTTGTTTTAATTTCTTACATTGAGTGGGGAGCAAAATGTGTTGAGCGTTTAAATGGAATTTTTGCATTCGCTATATGGAATGACTTACAGGAAAAATTATTTATAGCCAGGGATCGGGTAGGAGTAAAACCTCTATTCTTCTCAAACCATAATTCTACTTTTTTATTTGGATCAGAGCCAAAAGCCATCTTAGAAAATCCTACATTCAAACCAGAAATTGGAGCTGAAGGTTTAGCCGAAATATTTGTCATTGGACCAGCTCGTACTCCAGGACATGGAATATACAACAACATGGAGGAATTAAAACCAGGTTATTGTTTAGAATTAGATAAAAATGGTTTGAAAAAATATCCTTATTGGAAATTAGAATCACATCCTCATTTTGAAAATGAAGATCAAACAGCTCAAACGATTAAAGATCTATTAATCGATACAGTTGAAAGACAACTTGTTTCCGATGTGCCTGTATGTACATTATTATCTGGTGGTTTAGATTCTAGCGCACTTACAGCAATAGCAGTAAATTATTATAATAAAACAAAACAAGGGACTGTGAATACCTTCTCTGTTGATTATGTAGATAATGATATTCATTTTAAAGAAAATGATTTCCAACCAAATTCTGATCAACCTTGGATTCAACGAATGAGTAGTATTTTAAACACGAATCACAAAAACATACAATTTGATACCCCAGAGTTAGTTGAATCCTTAAAAGCGGTTGTGGATGCACGTGACACTCCAGGAATGGCGGATGTGGATGCTTCACTTTATTTATTTTGTCGCGAAATTAAAAAACAGGCTACAGTGGCTATATCCGGTGAAGCTGCTGATGAGATATTTGGTGGCTATCCTTGGTTTCACAGGGAAGATTCATTAAATGCAAACACTTTTCCATGGTCGCTTACACTAAATAAGAGACTTGAAATTCTATCTGATGAATTAAAAGAATGGATTCGTCCAGAACAGTATGTAGAAGATCGTTATGCACAAGCTATTGGGGAAGTTCCACATTTAAAAGGAGAAACTGCTGAGCAAAAACAAATGAGACAAATGTCATATTTAAATATAACTCGCTTTATGCCAACTTTATTGGATAGGAAAGATCGGATGAGTATGCGAGTGGGTCTTGAAGTTCGTGTTCCTTACTGTGATCATCGTTTAATAGATTATGTATGGAATATTCCCTGGGAAATTAAAATAGCAGGAAATCGTGAAAAAGGCATCCTAAGAAAAGCATTAAAAGGAATACTACCTGAGGATGTCATTCAGCGTAAAAAGAGCCCTTATCCAAAAACACATAATCCGAATTACACAGAAGCAGTGAAAAAATGGGTTTTGGAAATTCTTGATGATCCTTCTTCTCCACTACAATCTCTAATCAATGTTAAAAAAATTAAAGAAATTGCCAACTCGGATGTGAAATCTTATCATTTCCCTTGGTTTGGTCAATTGATGTCAGGACCACAGTTATTTGCTTATTTAGCTCAGGTAGATTTATGGCTTAGAAAATATAATATTAGTATAAAATAGTTCACTTTAATATTTCGTACAATTTCTTTAATGCATTTGCACGGTGGCTGATTTTATTTTTTTCTTCAACATTTAATTCTGCCATCGTTTTTTTATATTGAGGTAAATAAAATAACGGATCATAACCAAAACCACATTCACCTCTTGGTTGATTTATAATCCTTCCTTCACAAGTTCCTTCAACTTTGATTACTTGATTTGAATTAGGATTAACAAGCACAAGTGCACACACAAACTGTGCTTTACTTAAACATCCATTTTCATCAGGTTCGATGTTTAAATTATTTAATTCATTTAAAAGTTTATTATTATTTAAGTTATCATTGCCATGTTCACCAGCATATCTTGCGGAGTAAATACCTGGAGCACCTTTTAATTGATCAACGCATAAACCTGAATCGTCTGCAATTACTGTAGTATTTAGATACTTGGCAATGATACTTGCTTTTTTTTCTGCATTTTCTATAAATGAAATGCCATCTTCAATAATTTCTGGGACTTGATCTATATCTGCTAAACTCCGTACTTTTTTATTTAACTTTTGAAACAACTTCGCAAATTCTTTAACTTTTCCTTGATTTTTAGTAGCTACAATTACAAATTCTTCGTTGATCATTATTTTGCACCTATTTTTGTACTAATGTCACCCAATGCATCTTTTTGTAATTGAATAATAGATTGAATCCCAGATTCAGCTAAGTCAACTAACTGTGTAAATTCTTCTTTGGAGAATGGTGCATCTTCCCCTGTTCCTTGTATCTCTACAAATTTGCCTTGACCTGTCATCACTACATTCATATCTACTTTGGCTGTAGAATCTTCTTTATAATTCAAATCTAATAAAGCTTTTTCATTTACAATCCCAACGCTTACGGATGCTAAGTAATCTGTAAGTGGAAACTGGGGCAGTTGTTTTCCCTTGAAAAATTTGTTTATTGCTAATGCAGTTGCTACAAATGCACCCGAAATGGAAGTTGTACGTGTGCCACCATCTGCTTGAATTACATCACAATCTAGAGTAATCGTCCTTTCCCCCAATGCCTTTAAATTCACGACTGAGCGAAGTGAACGACCGATTAAACGTTGAATCTCCATTGTTCTACCACTTAATTTCCCTTTTGCAGCTTCACGTTGATTTCGGGTTTGAGTGGCTCTAGGAAGCATAGAGTATTCCGCATTGATCCACCCTTTACCCTGCCCTTTTAAAAAAGGTGGAACTCTATCTTCAATACTAGCTGTACAAATCACTTTTGTATCACCAAACTCAATTAGCACAGAGCCTTCTGCATATTTGTTAAAATTAGTTGTAATTTTAATGGATCTTAATTCCTTATTTGATCTTCCATCTATTCTCAATTTAGTTCCCCCTAATATTGTTATGAACTTATCGTATGCAATTTAATATTTAGAATACACCTCATTTTACCAAAACATTGATTTAACTTAAACCCGTAAGCTCTGATTCCATCAAAAAAATGAAACCGTCAATTAATAATCATATTGACGGCAAGGCATATCCTTCATAGATTGGGTACCAGCTTATTCTTTACGGATTATGCTACTTTAGGTATTACTTCACTTTTGTGGAGCTTATATCCTGGGGCCCCCGAAAAGTAATAGGCATAAGCTTCAAAGTTTCACTTCACTTTTTGGGGTTATTTTATGTTTCGGGCCCTGCAAAAGTAATCGGATTAAGCTACATTAGGTATTACTTCACTTTTGTGGGTACTAGTTACATTTCAAAAATATTCATATGGGCGGGTATTGTTACTGGTTTATTGTAACTTTCATCATTAATTAAAAACTGAAACTGTGTTGCATCCGTATTTTCAGTAAGTGATAAAATAATGGAATGCAAACTTTCTTCTGATACCATTTGATCTATACCTAAAATATGATCACTTAAGTTCAACGTAATTAAATCTTGAGATTGATCAGTATTTATGACTTCAACTGATGAAATCATTACAGAATTTAATCCTGATGGCTCAAATGGTCCCTTAATTAATTCATTTAATGTTGCTTTTATAATATCATTTGGACTTTGAATTAATCTTGTAACAGGTACATAATAATTTTGCAAATCATTCGTTTGATTTAGGAAGTATAATGTAACTGGAGATGTTTGACTTAGCGGAACTCCTTCAGACTTTTCAATATTAATCCCCATCTCTCTAGATAATGGCTCATGAAGAGGAATTCCTTGTGCAGGCATTTTTTTCAAAGTTTCCCCGTTTACATTAATAATAACTTGATCAACAGTAGGAAAATCTGTCAATGCCCACGTAACCGCTTCTAGAAGCTTGCGTTCGTCATTCATTTCATAGTTTAAAAAATCTTCTGAAAAATCCACAATAGCTAGCTGATTTTCGATATTCAGTCCTAATATTTCTGTTCCACTCGGTATTACAGGGGTAAAATCATATGGTATTTTTTCAGAAATCGGTCCATCTTCTACCATATATCTTAGTTTTTGCTTTGCAATTCCCTCAACATAAGGAATATTCATTGTTACAGGTACGACATAACCATATTGATCTTTAAAATATAAAGACATTGCCACATTTTCAATTGCTTCCTCATCATTATAAACTTGATCTTCATTGAGTTCCCCACTGGTCATCATATCATTAGGAGGTGGATCAATCATTTTACTTTCCTCTGCACCATCCCATAACGAACAACCTGCTGTGATAGCCAGGAGAACCATAAGTGACACGAGTGCCACCTGTTTTAACCATTTGTAATGATTCATGTACTTTTCCTCCCCATCTAGGTTTTGTACTACTATGTATACGAGCTTAGTTATAATTTATACTTCATTTTGTCCAATCATTTTTGAAAAATAAAATTCTTGTCTAATAAGGTACATATTTTTTTCTCTGTCTGTGATAAAGAAGAATTAGGAAGAGGATAATTCCTTTGTGTATTGTTTAAAATAAGGGATACACATCATACTTGGAGGAAAACTTTAATGGCTTACCAATTAGACAGTGAAAAAGTAAAACAAGTTACTTTAGAAAGTTTGAAAAAAAGAGGGGTTAGCTTAGAGGATATTGCAGAATTAGTTTTAGTTTTACAAAAAGAATATTTTCCAGAATTAACACTTGAGTATTGTGTGGAAAATGTAGAAAAGGTACTCCAAAAACGCGAAGTACAAAATGCAATTTTAACTGGAATTCAATTAGATATATTGGCTGAACAAAAGAAATTGGAATCTCCTTTATTAGAAATGATAGAAAATGACGAGGGGTTATATGGATGTGATGAAATTTTAGCTTTATCCATAGTGAATGTTTATGGCAGCATTGGTTTTACTAATTTTGGATATATTGACAAGATAAAACCTGGCATTCTTAAAAAGTTAAATGATAAATATGATCAACCTATACATACATTTTTAGATGATATCATAGGTGCGATCGCTGCTGCTGCGAGCAGTCGAATCGCACATTCAAAGCATGGAGCTGAAGATTAATCTGGTTTGTGACCTACCAAAATAAGACGTGGAGACGTCTTCTCATCAAATGGAGTCTGGTCATAATTCCCAAATACGTAATCTAACTGTAATTTGGCAGAAGATATCATATGTTTAAATAATGGTAAATCGTATAGTTTTACCTTTTCGATATATGTACGTTTTTGATTTTCATCTGTAATGATAATACGTTTCTTTACAAATCCCTGTTCAATAAAACGATATTCTTCAATTTTTACTCCCTCTGAAAAACGTTCTGAATAGGGAACCAGCTGTTCTTTTACAACATTAGCATTCAAAAAATCAATAATAAATTTCCCATTTGGTTTTAAAATACGACTCAATTCTATTAAAACCTTACTGTTTTCATGATCTGATTCAAAATAGCCAAAAGAAGTAAATAAATTTACTACTGCATCAAAAGATTCATTTGTTGGAATCTTTCGCATATCTCCATGAATCCAAGACACTTTCTTATCCTTGTCTAGTTTTTTTGCTTCATAAAGTAATACATTTGATAAATCCATCCCAGTAACTGTATACCCAAATTCTGATAAAGCCATTGAGTGTCTTCCCATACCACAACATAAATCAAAAACAGATGATTTTGCAGGCAAATGCAACCATTCGATCATTTTTTTTACTTCATCATAAGCATTTTGTAAATTTCTATGTTTATAAACGATTAAATAATCTTCACCGAAGCTTTCTTCGTACCAATTATGCATAAATGATTCCTCACTTTGAATTCGATGAATTTTATTTTACCATTCAAAAACCTTCTTTTCCAATCCCATATGAATAGGAAAGTCAAAGAAGGTATTCAATGAATGTGAAATATACACATGATTATATTTTCAATTCTCCAAGCCTTATTAATTCAACGACTGCCTGTGAACGACCTTTAACATTTAACTTTTGCATGACATTGGAGATATGATTTCGAACTGTCTTTTCGCTTATATATAACTCTTTAGCAATTTCTCGAGTTGTTTTGTCTTGAACTAACAGTTCGAATACTTCACGTTCACGGTTTGTTAATATGAATTTTCCTTTATCGTCGCTACCCTTCAATATCGTCACCCCTCCTTGTTTGGGTTTAGAATTACAAGGTCAAGGGATACAGTCAAATTATTTTATGAAAAGTAGCGGTCGATGGTGCGGCAGTTTTCGAAAAATAGGCTATAAATTTATCTATTTGTTGGATTCATTATACTGCGTTGATTATTATTGTCATTATTATTCATATTTCGATCCATATTCATTGGGAAAACTCGATTCATAAAAGTATTAAATTCATCCATAAACCCTCTAACAGGTCTACCTTCACCAATATCAACCATGTAATTGTTAATTCGTTCTACAAAATCAGCATTTGCAGAAACATATACATTATTCACATTCTTATCCATGGATTTTACTTTATTGGATATTTTCTTTTTCACTTCATTTGTCATCGTATCAGAGAATGATCGAACCTTTTTACCCGCGTTCATTCCTAAACCATAATATTCAACATTACCTTTAGAGGTGCCTTTAAGAGACTTTCCTTTAATGGATTTTCCTGTCATTCCTTTATTAGTATTATCAGTTAATTCTACAGCGATATAAGCATTATTATCCGTTAGCAATACATTCGCTCTTTTAACTTCCTTCATGTTTGCAATTGCATTTGCAATCTTCTTACTTTCTCTCACATTTGTATTTTGGTGAATATTATTCGCGCGCATATCACTAGCCCGATTATTCAACCTGTCTGTATTTAATATGTTATTTCGAGTATTCATTCCTAAGCGGTTTGCATTGTAATTCCTACCATCTCGATCATTTGCGTCATATACTCCATATGGATTAATATTATCCCCTGTTCGATTATCAATAGCACCTTCATTATCAGTTGTACAAGCACTTAATGAAAATATAAGTGAACCAGCAACAATGAATCGAGTAAACACTGAATTTACCATTATACGCCTCCATTCTAATATAATTTTTTGTATCAGTCTTAGGATGATTTTTTACTCGAAAAATAAACATAGAATGCTTTGGTAATTCGTACTGTACTTTCCTTTTTTTTGTGTGAATTTTACAACACATTGACAAATCAATGCGTTATCTTCATAATTAGCACTAGGTACTAATACTTAATAATATTCAGTTTTTACTAAACAATATATTATTTTATTAAAGAGGAGGTAATTGTAATGAGTAGCCAAAATATGAGTTCAAAAGCAAGAATTTCTGCTATTGGTTCTTATGTACCTGAAAAAGTACTTACAAATCATGATTTAGAGCAGCTTGTAGATACAAATGACGAATGGATTGTGCAGCGCACTGGAATTAAAGAACGTCGTATTGCTGCAGAAAAAGAATATACAAGTGATTTATGTATAAAAGCCATTAAAAATATGATGGAAAGTTATGAGGTCGATATTGAGGATACAGATTTAATTATTGTAGCTACAAGCACAGCTGATTTTTCTTTTCCAAGTACAGCGAGTAGAATTCAAGCTCATTTTCAATTAAAACAAACAGGAGCCATTGACCTTAGAGCTGCATGTGCAGGTTTTACGTATGGCTTGCAAGTTGCTAATGGGCTAATCACCGCTGGACTCCATAATAAAATTATTGTAATCGGTGCGGATGTATTATCAAAAATAACCGACTATTCAGATCGTTCAAGCTGTATTTTATTTGGAGATGGTGCAGGTGCTGTAATGGTCGAAAAGGATGGAAAGCAGCCTAGTTTCATTTCTTCCTATAATGGCTCCAATGGTGAGGGAGGAATTCATTTATATCAAACAGGTTTATCTACCAACATAAATGGAGTTGATCTTGAAAAAGAAGGCTTTTTAGTCCAAAACGGTCGGGAAGTATATAAATGGGCGGTAAACCATGTTCCAAAAGGAATGTTAAAAGTGCTGGAAAATACAAATTTCACATTACGAGATGTGGATTGGTTTATTCCACACAGTGCAAATTTACGAATGATTGAGTCCATATGTCAAAGAAGTGACTTTCCAATGGAAAAAACATTGTACAGTCTTGTACATTACGGAAATACTTCAGCTGCAACCATTCCACTATCTATCCAAGAAGGTTTAAATCAAAATAAAATTAAAGATGGAGACCATTTATTACTTTATGGTTTTGGTGGTGGATTAGTTTATGCTGGTCTATTAGTAAAATGGAATTTGAATCCTAGAAAATAAAGGGAAATGCTGTTCTGGATTTCTTATTTTACTATGATTCACCAATGGCAATCCAAGATAATACTCCATGTTGTTCTTCTTCTCGTTCTTCATTATTACTTTCAATAAGAACAACATCAATAACTGCGTATTCCGCAGTTTTTTCATTTAGTGCTGCATAACAATTTGAACAATCTGTCATAGCTACAAGAACATAATCCGTGTTTTTAAATGGAGTATCAAAAAAAATGAACACCTCAGTACTTTTCTCCTCAATATTCATTTTAAATTCAGAATTATTATACTGATGGATTGTTTTGAGTTGTTCATTTTGCTTTTCATGAACTTTGCTATCTGTTTTATCACGATAGGTTATCGTCGGTTCTTCATCAGCAAAGTTATTATATCCAAAATTAAAATCAAATGGGTTCGCATATATCAGAGGTTTATTTTTTTTTACTTTTTTCTTTTTTTTTGATGATTTTTGTGGATTCTGATTTAAAAATTGAAAGTCAGGAAACCAGTTTAAGTCATGAATAGGTATATTCTCTCTGAAGGAATCTATTTTCTCTTCATCCAACCACACTAATTCATTTATTGAAGGATCTATCTTTTTCATTTTTTTATTACGATTTCGCCTTTTTTTCATTCCAAAACCTCCCTTTATGTTTATTTAGTAACATATGTCATCCTCTATTGTTATGTACAGGAATTCAAAGAAAATGTGCATATACCTAAAATAATAAAAGTACTTGTTCTTATCTTAGTTTTTTCAAAACTCTTACAGCAATCTTGTTGAAAAAGTTATATAATATGAATAAGAACACATTCTAAAAACGATATGAATATGAACTAGGAGGGTGTTCAAACATGGATCATTTAACTCTAAACTGTAAATCCTCAGGTCAAATATCTTTATTTTTATCTGATGAAAATGTCGATAGATTAAAAAGTGTAATGTACTCCCATCATTTTTTACAACAACAATATTTGTTTCGTGAGGGAGAACCAGCCAGGAAATTATTTTATGTAAATGAAGGTCAAGTAAAAATATACAAACTAACAGATGATGGCAAGGAACTCATTTTGTATATCTTACAAGAGGGAGATATGTTTTGTGAGTTTGGCGGACTTGGTGATTTGAATTTCAGCTATTCAGCTCAAGCATTAACAAATTGTAATATTGGGATGATTGAACATAGTGATTTGGAAATGATCATATATCAGCATGGAGATTTCGCTGTAGAATTTCTGAAGTGGATGAGTTTATGGCATCGTAAAACAGAATCTAAGTTTCGAGACTTATTATTATTTGGAAAAGGTGGAGCCTTAGCCTCTACATTAATACGACTTAGTAATTCCTATGGAAGGTTAACTGAAGATGGAATCGTATTAGATGTTAAGTTGACGAATACCGATATAGCGAATTTAATTGGTACAACAAGAGAAAGTGTAAATAGACTTTTAAACAAACATAAAGACGATGGAATCATCAGCATGAAAAATGGAACCATTACCATCCACAAACTAAATGATTTAAGAGCCATCGTCTCTTGTCCTGACTGCCCTATTGAAATCTGTCGAATTTAATTTATATTTTAGAGAGAGAAACCTCCGCCATTCCTTTGTCAACTATTTGGATCGCTCTTTTCAATTCTTGATCAGATGGCGTTCTAACTCCCTCTAATGGATATGAAAAACCTAGTTGCTGCCATTTAAATACACCCATTCTGTGATAAGGGAGAATCTCCACTTTCTCTACATTTTTTAACTTGCCAATAAAATCACCAAGAGCATATAAATCATTATAATCATCAGTAATTCCTGGAATCAGTACATGTCTTATCCACATTTTTTTATGGTTGTCCGAAGCGTATTGTATCAGCTTCAATATCCTTTCATTTGACTGACCAGTCAACTTTCTATGTTTTTCATCGTCCATGTGTTTAATATCTATTAAAAGCAAATCAGTTACTTTTAACAAATCTTCAATTTTTTTAGGATCATTAAAACCCGAGGTATCCAAAGCAGTATGAAGATCCCAGCGTTGTTTACAACCTTTCAACAACTCTTTAACAAATAGGGGTTGTAAAGTCGGTTCTCCACCGGTAACCGTGATACCTCCTTTTGAACTTTTATAATAATGAATATAAGGTTCTATCTCTAATAATATATCCTCAACTTTCCTTAAATCCCCTTTGTTTCTATCCCATGTATCACGATTATGACAGTATTGGCATTGAAGCGCACAGCCTTGCATGAAAAGCACGAATCGTATGCCAGGACCATCTACGGTTCCAAATGTATCTAATGAGTGTATGCGACCCATCGTGCTCATCATCTCTCATCCTTCCTAGGGGTTAAATACTTTTATACTGATCCGTGGAACGTTCTGTTTATAACATCTAACTGCTGTTCCCTTGTCAACTTCACAAAGTTTACAGCATATCCAGAAACTCTTATTGTTAGTTGTGGATATTTTTCAGGGTGCTCCATCGCATCGATTAACTGTTGTCGATCAAAAACATTTACATTTAAATGGTGCGCTCCCTGTTTCATATATCCATCTAATAATGCATGTAGGTTCTGTTTTCGAATTGTCTCTTCCTTACCTAAAGCTTTTGGAATAATTGAAAACGTATTTGAAATTCCATCTAAGCTGTATTCATAAGGCAGTTTAGCCACAGAGTTTAAAGAAGCTAATGCACCTTTTGTATCTCTACCATGCATAGGGTTTGCACCTGGTGCAAACGGTTCTCCAGCTTTTCGTCCATCAGGTGTAGTGCCTGTTTTTTTACCATACACTACATTAGAAGTAATGGTTAATATAGACATCGTAGGAATCGCTTCACGATAAGTTTGATGTTTATTTAATTTTTTCATGAAAGTTTCAACAAGTGAGATAGCAATGGAGTCTACACGGTTATCGTTATTTCCATATTTAGGAAAGTCTCCTTCGATTTCAAAATCAACTGCAATTCCTTTTTCATTACGAATTGGCTTTACTTTACCATATTTTATTGCACTTAATGAATCGGTCACAACAGATAAACCAGCAATTCCAGCTGCCATTGTTCTTATAATTTCACGATCATGTAAAGCCATTTCGATGCGTTCATAGCTGTATTTATCATGCATATAATGAATAACGTTTAATGTATTCATATATAATTTTGCCAACCATTCTAACATGACATCGAATTTTTTCATAACCTCATCATAATCTAAAACCTCAGAAGTAATGGGCGTATATTCTGGTCCTATCTGAACACCTAATTTTTCATCAACTCCACCGTTGATTGCATATAACAAACATTTTGCAAGATTTGCTCTTGCTCCAAAAAATTGCATTTGTTTACCGATACGCATCGCAGAAACACAGCAAGCAATTCCATAATCATCACCATAGTGAGGGCTCATCACATCATCATTTTCATATTGGATGGAACTTGTATGAATCGAAACTTTTGCACAATAGTTCTTAAAATTCTCTGGAAGTTTTTCTGACCATAAAACGGTTAGATTTGGCTCAGGTGCTGGACCTAAATTATACAAAGTATGAAGGAAGCGATAAGAGTTTTTCGTTACTCTTGTTTTTCCATCAAGTGCCATTCCACCAATAGATTCAGTAACCCAAGTCGGGTCTCCACTAAACAATTCATTATATTCTGGTGTCCTTAAGAATTTCACTATACGTAACTTCATGATAAAATGATCAACTAATTCTTGAGCTTCTATTTCAGTAAGAGTACCTTCTTGTAAATCTCTTTCAATATAAATATCTAAGAAGCTGGATACACGACCTAAACTCATCGCAGCTCCATTTTGTTCCTTTATTGCAGCTAGATATGCAAAATATAACCACTGAATCGCTTCTTTTGCATTTTTTGCAGGTAAGGAAATTTCATGCCTATAACATTCTGCCATTTGTTTCAATTCGTGTAAGCTACGAATTTGTTCATTTAACTCTTCACGATCTCTTATGACTTCCTCATTTATTACATCCAATTCTAAATGAAACAACTCTTCTTTTTTTTGTTCAATGAGTTTATCTACACCATATAACGCTACTCTCCGATAATCACCAATGATTCTTCCTCTTCCGTATGCGTCTGGTAACCCCGTAATTATCCCTGCTTTTCTAGCTTTCCTCATTTCCGTTGTATACGCATCAAAAACACCTTGGTTATGCGTTTTACGAATATCTGTGAATAAATTAAAGATTTCATCTGGTAATTTGAAACCATATGCTTCACATGCGTCTTTAACCATACGCACTCCACCAAAAGGTTGAATTGAACGTTTGAAAGGTTCATCAGTTTGTAAACCTACAATCTTCTCTTTTGACTGATCAAGATAACCAGGTCCATGAGAAGTAATGGTAGAAGGGGTATTTACATCAACATCCAATACCCCACCATTTTCAAGCTCTTTTCTAGTTAAACCACTGATAATGTCCCATAATGCTTTTGTATCCTCAGTAGGATCTGCTAGAAATTGCTCGTCACCTTCATAGGGAGTAATGTTTAAATCAATAAAGTTTTTAACATCAATTTTTTTATCCCATTTTCCAGTTTGAAAACCTCTCCAACAATCTAACTGTGTATCTGTCTGTTTTAATTCTTTTTCAGCCATAGACATGAAAAACACCTCCTATAATATATTTAAGACCTTATTCAAACTTTCCATAATATGCTTTTCTATATATTTCAGCTAATTCAGTAACTAATGGCATTTTGGGATTCGCAGTTGTACATTGATCTTCAAAAGCACGATCAGCTAGATAGTTTGCTTTTGCTTCAAATTCAGTAGGATTCACATTCACATCTTTAAATTTCTCTGGTATATTTAATGTTTTATTCAGCTTGCGAATCGCTTCAATTAAGCTATTTACTCCTTCTTCCGTTGTATTTGCTGGCAGCCCTAACGTTCTTGCAATTTCAGCATATCTTTCATCTGCAACATAATGATCATATTTAGGAAATGATGCAAACTTTGTTGGTTTCGTAGCATTATATCTAATAACATGAGGTAGTAAAATTGCATTTGTTCTACCATGTGCCGTATGGAACTCACCACCCCACTTATGTGCTAAACTATGATTAATTCCTAAGAAAGCATTTGCAAAGGCCATACCAGCAATAGTTGAAGCGTTATGCATTTTTTCTCTAGATAATGCGTCTCCCACATTATAAGAATTTTCAAGATGCTCAAATACGAGCTGTATTGCTTTCATTGCCAATCCATCTGTATAATCATTTGCCATTACAGATACGTAAGCTTCAATTGCATGCGTTAAAACATCCATACCAGTATCTGCAACTGCGGTTTTAGGTAAGCTTAACACGTAATCTGGATCTATGATTGCAATATCGGGAGTTAATTCATAATCCGCTAATGGATATTTTGTATTCCCTTGATCTTTATCTGTGATAACAGCAAATGAAGTTACTTCAGAACCTGTTCCAGACGTTGTTGGAATCCCTACAAATTTTGCTTTTTTACCTAGACGCGGATATTTGTAAACTCTTTTTCTAATATCTAAGAATTTTTGTTTTAAAGAGTTAAAGTTTGTATCTGGATATTCATAAAATAACCACATTGCTTTAGCTGCATCCATTGGAGAGCCGCCACCAAGTGCGATAATACAGTCTGGTTTGAAGCTATTCATCATCGCTGTACCTCGTTCTACTGTGTCTACAGATGGATCAGGTTCAACATCTGAGAACACCTCAATGTGAACAGGCATTTGTCTTTTTCGTAAATAATATTCTACCTTTTCAACGTATCCAAGCTTCACCATCATTTCATCTGTAACAACCATGACTCTTGTGATATCAGGCATTTTAGCTAAATATTGCGTAGCACCTTTTTCAAAATAAATTTTGTTTGGTACTTTGAACCATTGCATATTTACTGTTCTATGTGCCACTCTTTTAACATTGATTAAGTTCACTGCAGAAACATTAGATGTTGTACTGTTATTACCATAACTTCCACAACCAAGAGTTAATGATGGAAGATTAGTATTGTATATATCTCCAATTGCTCCATGTGTAGATGGTGAATTGACGATGACACGACCTGTTTGTAATACTGCAGAGAATTCATTAATAACATCTTGATCTCCAGAATGGATAACAGAAGAGTGACCCATACCTCCATAAGCAACTACTTCTGCTGCACGTTGAATCCCTTCTTTAGCATTCTGCACTTTATAACAAGCTAACACCGGACTTAACTTTTCAGCTGACAATGGATACTTATCACCGACACCGTCTAATTCAGCAACTAAAACTTTTGTATCCTTAGGAACTTTCAACCCTGCCATGTCTGCAATCTTGTATGCAGATTGACCTACAATTACAGCATTAACTGCACATTTCTCAGAGTTTATTACTAATTTTGATACTTTTGCAATTTCTTCTTCATTTAAAAAATAACAGCCCATCTCCTTCATAAATGTAGTCGTTTCTTGATAAATGGATTCTTCAATTATCACAGCTTGCTCAGAAGCACAAATCATGCCATTATCAAAAGATTTAGAAAGAATTAAATCTGTCACCGCCTGTTTGATATTTGCTGTTTTTTCAATGAAACAAGGAACATTACCAGGTCCAACACCGAGGGCAGGTTTTCCAGTACTATATGCTGCTTTAACCATTGCGGATCCGCCAGTGGCTAAAACTAACGCCACATCAGGATGATTCATTAATAATCCAGTTGCTTCAAGTGAAGGATTATCAATCCATTGAATACAATGTTCAGGTGCACCTGCTTGTATTGCTGCTTTTAGAATTGTTTTTGCTGCCTCTCTGCTACATCTTTGTGCAGATGGATGGAAAGCAAATATAATAGGATTTCTTGTTTTAATTGAAATTAATGATTTAAACATCGTTGTTGAAGTTGGATTAGTAACAGGTGTAACGCCTGCGATAATCCCTACAGGTTCAGCCACCTTCTGAAAATTTTCATAAGCATTTTCTTCAATTACACCTACCGTTTTGTCATATTTAATACTGTGATATATATATTCAGTAGCAAAAATATTTTTGGTGATTTTATCCTCATAAACCCCTCTACCTGTTTCTTGAACAGCCAGTTTTGCTAACTCCATATGCCGATCTAATCCTGCTAATGCCATTTGTTGAACAATATTATCCACTTGTTCTTGGTTAAGTTCTAAAAATTCTTTTTGTGATTTTTTAGCGCGTTGTACTAATAAATCAACTTCTTTTTTTGCTGAATCTTGCTCTTGAATTTTCTTCTCTTTCATAGCCATGAGTACCACTCCTTCTCTAATTATTTCGCTTAACTTGTGTTTATAATTAAATTATAAAATTAAGGGTTTTGTAAGGCTGTGACTTTTATCACAAATGGACTTTTTTTGTGATGAAAACTCATTTACAAATAAAAAACCTCCAACATCATTTCAATAAAAAATGAAATGATTGGAGGTTTGTTTATTCTTAGCCTTAGTGTTTGTTTAACTTGTTTGAGGAAACTGAGCAGCATGCAACTGGCTTTCTAACTCTTTAATATGTTGAAACTTTTGTTCAGAAGACCAATTAAAAATGGAAGCCATATATTCGATTACGGGTTTTTTCCATTTTAGTACCCAATCAATATCAAAAAATAACGCTCCTTTTCTTCTAATAAAAAAATCAACAGGTTTTGCAACCATCTCATATTGAATACCATATAAGACCTGTACAAATACATGCAACGGTAATTTAAAATCATATTGATATTGACTCTTATATTGTTCTGTCAATTTAAATAAACTATCTACATTAGAACCATACAAACGAACGAGATGTTCTCCTTCTGTTTTTGTAAATCCATATTTCAGCGATTCCTTTTCTTTCTCATTTATAAATGATGTTAGGTGTATTGCTCCCCCCACATCTCCACCAGAGATGGGTAAATGTTTGGTTTTGCATTTCAAGAAAGTTCTCTTTTCTTCATCGAGAAAATATTTAGCAACGATATTAACAACTGTTTCAGCCATTTTCCGATAACCTGTTAATTTCCCTCCAGCTATAGTGATTAATCCTGATTTAGATTGCCATATCTCATCTTTACGGGATATCTCAGAAGGATTTTTTCCGTCTTCATAAATCAAAGGTCTTATACCTGCCCAACTAGATTCGATATCTTTTTCTGATAACTTGACCTCAGGAAACATATAATGAATAACGTCTATAATGTAATCTCTGTCCTCTACAGTCAATTGAGGATTTGATATATCCCCCGAATATATTGTATCTGTAGTACCTACATAAGTTTTTCGATCTCTAGGAATAGCAAATACCATTCGACCGTCTGCTGTATCAAAATAAATGGGTTGTTTTAAAGGGAAAATCTTTTGATCAATAACCAAATGTGCTCCTTTCGATAAAAGCAATTTTTTATGATCTACAGATTTATCCTTTGTACGAATATCGTCTACCCATGGACCTGTTGCATTAATGACTTTTTTAGCATAAATTTTATACACTTTTCCTGAATCAGTCTCACGGACCTTTGCACCTGTCACTTTTCCGTTTTCATCATAAATCAGATCATCAACTTTAGTGTAGTTAACTGCATTTGCATCATGTTTAACTGCTTCTTTAATTACCTCAATCGTTAATCTTGCATCATCAGTGCGATATTCAACATAATACCCACCACCTTTTAGTCCCTTTTTTTTAATTAAAGGTTCCTTTTCCAATGTTTCTTGATAAGATAACATTCTCCTTCTTTCTGATTTTTTCACCTTTGCTAAAAAATCATATACTTTTAATCCTATTGAAGTACTGAACTTTCCAAAAGTACCGCCTTTATAAATCGGTAACAACATCCATTGTGGAGTTGTGACATGAGGTCCATTCTCATATACAATCGCTCGCTCCTTGCCAACTTCTCGAACAATACCAATTTCAAATTGTTTTAAATAGCGTAGCCCACCATGAACCAGCTTTGTAGATCGACTAGATGTCCCAGCCCCAAAATCCTGCATTTCAATTAGTGCAGTTTTCATTCCCCTTGTTGCTGCATCCAATGCAATTCCACAACCCGTAATTCCTCCACCTATAATAAGTACGTCCTGTGTTTCCTGACTCATTTCAATTAGTTTTTTATGTCTCTTCAAACTTGAAAATTGATTATCCATGTTTTCTCCTCCTAGAAAAAAAGAAAAAGACCACATACACTATGGGTTATCCATAATGTGATGTGGTCTCTCCGAATCTCCAACCTATCTATTAACTTAAAACAATAATACCATATACTTTCAAATATTTAAATGCCTCTTGCTCTCTAGACAACTATTTCCAACCATAAATATTGTTTATTTATTATTTTTCTTGTCCATAGTTTTTCCAAATTAATTTATCTGAAGTTGTGACAGCCACCGCACCCGCTGATAAAGCAGAGTCCACATCATCTATAGTTTTAATTAAACCACCTGCAAATACAGGAATGCCAGTTTTCTCGTTTACTTCTCGGATCATACGCGGAATAATTCCGGGTAAGACTTCAATGAAATCGGGTTTTATAATTTCAATTAATGAATAACTTTTTTCAAGTGCATTTGTATCTAGTAAAAATAATCTTTGAATGGCAATTACACCTTTTTGTTTTGCTTTTGAAATCACTTTTGATCTAGTAGATATTAATCCAGCAGGTTTAAATTCCTGACACAAATATTCAGCGGCATACTCATCATTTTTTAATCCTTGGATAAGGTCTGCATGCAAAAACATTTTTTTCTTATTTTGATATGCCAAACGATAAACATCCTTCAATCTTGAAATATGCATATCCAGAAAGACCCCATATTCATATGGACTTTTCATCATTTGCTCAAAATCCTTCATCGTGCGAATAGCTGGTAATACCTTTTGACCTTGGATTGACAATTTCCTCACCACTTTATCTTCTTATGATTAAGAACCTCAAACAATATATTCTATTTAATCAAATAAACACCTCTAAAATAAAATACAATTATGAACGTTTTTTAAAATTGATCCAAAATGAAATTTTATATAACTTCTTAAGATATAAAAAAACCCGTCTAAAATAGACGAGTACAAATCAATAATGATGAAGACAAATTACTTTACCGTAAAATTCTATTCATTA
Source organism: Chengkuizengella sp. SCS-71B (assembly GCF_040100845.1). Taxonomy (NCBI): domain Bacteria; kingdom Bacillati; phylum Bacillota; class Bacilli; order Caryophanales; family Paenibacillaceae; genus Chengkuizengella; species Chengkuizengella sp. SCS-71B. The sequence goes on from NZ_JAZHSH010000001.1 coordinate 3,334,492, forward strand.
ACTTAGTCCCTGCAGTGCTTTTCATTCTACGACGAGAAACTCCAAATGCAGCTGCTCCAGCAGATACTGCGATCAAAGACATCCATATTCCTCGCCCTCGTGTCATGTTACGAGCTTTCATAAGCCATCGCATATGGTCACCACCTATAACTTGAATTTTCTCAAATAATTGAACATTTATATTGTGTGGCGAAACCAAACTCATCATTCGTTTAACTAATGGTAATATTGGAATGTTTGTCTATTCTGAGTAAGAACCAAGGTTATGAATTAATTATTTTCACTACTAAACAAATCCTTAGTGTGATAATATAATACTAGACTTTTCAATTTTGTTATCATTAGTTGTTTTCATATAAGAGCGGTCATTGGAAGGTCGCTTTCATTTTCATAATGATTAAAGAAATGTGGTGAAAAAATTAACAATGAAAACAATTTTTCGCTTATTAACAGAACTTTCTTCTAGAAAAACGATCTCAAGATTAACAGGTCAATTTGCAAAATCAAAAATAAGTATAAAATTAATCCCTCGTTTTGCCAAAACTTATGGAATTAATATAAATGAAGCGGAAAAAAACATAAACGAATATGTCTCATTAAATGATTTTTTTACCAGACGTCTTAAAACAGGGTCTAGAAAGATTCAACAAGATGACAACATTGTTGTTAGCCCAGTTGATGCTAAAATTACTGGAATTGGAACTATCGAAAACGGAGAAATTATAAATGTAAAAGGGCAAGATTATACAGTAGACGAGCTTTTAAACCATTCACCAAGAACAGTCACATATAAAAATGGGTTTTACATGGTCTTATATTTGAGCCCCTCAGATTATCATCGAATACATGCTCCAGTTTCAGGAGAAATTGTAGAAAATGAACATATACCTGGTAAAGTTTATCCCGTGAATGATTTTGGTTTAAAGCATATGAGGAAAGTTTTAAGCAGAAATGAACGACTAATTTCTTATATCCGACATGAATTTACAGAAATAGCTCTTGTAAAAGTAGGAGCAATGAATGTAAGCAGTATTCAGTTGATTGAGTCGCTAAACAATGAAATCTCAATTGGAGATGAATTAGCTTATTTTGAATTTGGCTCAACCGTAGTATTATTAATGGAAAAAGATTCGTTCCAATATAACGAGAATAAATTTATTGGAGATAAAGTTAAGATGGGAGAAACTTTAGGTCAAATTATAAAAAAGTAACAAAAACTCCTATAGAAGCTTCTCGGAGAAGTAGTTGAGTACCTTCATTAGCGGCAGCTTTTGTTGAATTTGAAAAACTTATAAATTCTTAAGTTATAAGACAAAACCACTCATTGAGTGGTTTATTTATATATTAAACTGATACAACTAGTAGATCCAAAATAATTTGAGTACAGACGTCCACCTTTATAGGAGGTATCTTCAAATTAGGTGGAGTAGGGGAGTAGGTCTCCATCTGATTTCTCGATGTTTAAATTTTGCTTAAACGAGCTCACTACAAATCTCGGTATATTCAGCCGTTTTTCTCCAAATCGGGTTCATCTTTTTTAGTGTAAGTGTTATAATATTCACAAAAATTTATTAGATTTTATTGGAAGGATGGAGTCCATGAATCCACTTGCTAAATCACTGAACAAAACCATTAAAGAAAAACATTCAAATGTATATCAAATGTTATCTACATTAGGAAAAAACGTTTACTTTCCTAAAGAAGGCATTATTAGTCAATCTGCTGAAGCAGGGAAAAAAGCAAAAAAATATAACGCAACGATTGGAATTGCCATAGAGAACAAAGATCCTATGCATTTAAAAGTAATACAAAATACACTATCAGAATATGCCCCTAAAGATATTTACCCATACGCACCACCTGCTGGTAAACCTGAATTACGAAAAGTATGGATGGAAAAAATGATAAAAGAAAGTCCATCGCTTGAAAATAAAAAAATAAGTAATCCTATTGTGACCAATGCATTAACTCATGGAATAAGTATTGTAGCTGATCTATTTGCTGAACCAGGAGATAGTGTTATATATCCTGATAAAAACTGGGAGAATTATGAACTTACTTTTGGAATCCGCAGAGGAACAGAGACTGTAAACTTCCCACTTTATAATGAAGATCGAAACTTTAATGCAAGTGGGTTAAAAGAAGCTATACTTGCTCAAAAAGATAAAGGTAAAGCTATTGTCGTATTAAATTTCCCAAATAATCCTACAGGATATACACCAAGTCAAGAAGACAGTCAGAATATTGTAAATGCAATATTAGCTGGGGCTGAAGAAGGAATAAATATTGTAGTAGTTACTGATGATGCTTATTATGGATTGTTTTTTGAAGATTCGATTCATGAGTCTTTATTTGGTCAACTTGCTAATATCCATCCGAATGTTTTAGCAATTAAAGTTGATGGAGCAACCAAAGAAGACTATGTATGGGGTTTTCGAGTTGGGTTTATAACGTTTGCTTCAAATAATGAAACAGTTAATGCTGCTTTAGAGCAAAAAACGATGGGAATTATTCGTGCTACCATTTCCAGTAGCTCACATCCTTCACAAACATTTATTCTTCATGCATTGAAATCACCTGATTACGAACAACAAAAACTAGAAAAATACAACATTATGAAAGGTCGAGCTAATAAAGTAAAAGAAATTTTAAAAAATGAAAAATTTCAAACCGTTTGGGACTACTATCCTTTTAATTCAGGATATTTTATGTGTTTGGAATTAAAAAATATAGATGCGGAAACTCTACGAGTTCATTTACTAGATAAATATGAAATTGGTACGATTGCTTTAGGTGAAAAAGATTTAAGAGTTGCTTTTTCTTGCATAGAAGAAGAAGATCTTGAAGATTTATTTATTAAAATTTACCAAGCGATTATAGAACTCTCATCATAGATGAAATATGTTTTAATTTTTTTTACTGATTATCCAAAAGAGATCTGGGAAAATGGAATTCAAGCATTAGATATGATTATGATGGAGAAAAAGCTCTAAGCAATCCTTATAAGTGAATCTTCAATTCTTCTGAATGATATGATGAATAATTTTACCACTTGGATGTAGTATTATGTTTTGAAACATTGTCTTCATAACATAATAACGGGAAATAGTGGTCTTATATGATAATTTTATTGCCTTCATAGCAAAATAGCGGGAAATGGTGCACTAGCGTTGCATCAAAGATAACATAGAAAATAAAATGAGTATAATTTACTAAAAATGGAATTTATGATGTGATTTTCATGGAATTATCATAAAAAAACTCCTATTGTAAAGATAAGGACGCGTTACCCATAATCTAAACAAAAGGAGCCAACCATGGGTAACATACACAATTTCCATACCATTTGTCAATGTTTTTCTTTGATTTCGAAGGAAAATTTCCTTTTTCCTATTGCAGACTATCGTACGCATAAGTTAACTACGATAAAAAGTATCAAGTTATTTCTAGCCTCTCAAATTGCGAATTGGGAAAATTATAAACAAATTTCAAGAGAATTACGTACCAGTGAAGCTCTTCAGCAAAGTCTAGATCTACCAAGTATTAGTCCGTCTCAACTCTCACGTCGAATAAGAGAACTACCTACAGAAATGTTAGAAGCGTTATTCTTTGAAATGATCGGTAAAGTAAAGTCTAAAACTTCTATCGCTTGTAGCAGAGTCGGCCCACTTCGGATTCTTGATTCTACTAGCTTGAAGCTTCCTGCTACTTTAGCTAATTGGGCGAAGATTAATCATAAATCGACCCAAGTCAAGATTCATATGCGTGTGCTTTCTCTTCCAAATGGAAGAGTCATTCCAGAAAAAGCGATCCCTTCAACAGGAAATGTGAATGATTGTGAAACCATGGATATCCTAGTGGAAGATCACGACACCATATACGTTATGGATCGTGGTTATGTAAAATACGCACAGTTCGATCAGTGGATCGAAGACAATGTTCGCTTCGTGATGCGTATTAATGAAAAGCATGGGGTTTTAAGGGTTGAGGAAGAACTGCCTGTTCCACCGGACACCCACATTATTCGGGACGCGATCATCCAATTAGGAAGTGCGTATACACAAACGGAAAAAAGCATAAGACTTGTAGAGTTTATGGATGAAAAAGAACGTAAATATAGAATAGCTACCTCTTGTTTTGACTTAAGTGCAACAGAGATTGCAGATATTTATCGTCAACGATGGCTTATTGAATTATTCTTTAAATGGTTGAAGCAACACCTACGTCTTGTAAAACTATACAGCTATGAACCTCAAGGAATTTGGAATCAAATTTTTATTGTACTCATCGCCTATGCAATTGCCATGTATATTGAGCTAGGAAGCAGAACTAAACTAAGTACCTGGGATGTACTACAATGTCTACGAACTTGTTGGGATAAAAAGTGGTCCGTTATGTTGAGTGAACTTCATCTGAAACCTACTCGAAACTCAAAGGGGAGACAGAAAGTGCCTCGATCGGTGAAACCACCTCCGAGATTAAATACATCGGTAGGTATCATCAAGCCAAAGAAAAGATAAATTAGGGAAAGAAATAACATCCAAAAAATGGATTAACGCGTCATTTTCTGACCTCTTCACTTTTTTCCTAATTTCTCAAAAAGAAAATTGTAAAATTTTTCTAAATTACTTATTTTACAAACTATGTTGCTTTTTTTGCAACGCTAATGGAAATGGTGGTCTTATATAGTGGATATTTTGCAAAATCATGCAAATTATTGTGAAAAAGAGCTAAATAAGACCATCAAATACACTAGCGTTGCATCAAAGATAACATAGAAAATAAAATGAGTATAATTTACTAAAAATGGAATTTATGATGTGATTTTCATGGAATTATCATAAAAAAACTCCTATTGTAAAGATAAGGACGCGTTACCCATAATCTAAACAAAAGGAGCCAACCATGGGTAACATACACAATTTCCATACCATTTGTCAATGTTTTTCTTTGATTTCGAAGGAAAATTTCCTTTTTCCTATTGCAGACTATCGTACGCATAAGTTAACTACGATAAAAAGTATCAAGTTATTTCTAGCCTCTCAAATTGCGAATTGGGAAAATTATAAACAAATTTCAAGAGAATTACGTACCAGTGAAGCTCTTCAGCAAAGTCTAGATCTACCAAGTATTAGTCCGTCTCAACTCTCACGTCGAATAAGAGAACTACCTACAGAAATGTTAGAAGCGTTATTCTTTGAAATGATCGGTAAAGTAAAGTCTAAAACTTCTATCGCTTGTAGCAGAGTCGGCCCACTTCGGATTCTTGATTCTACTAGCTTGAAGCTTCCTGCTACTTTAGCTAATTGGGCGAAGATTAATCATAAATCGACCCAAGTCAAGATTCATATGCGTGTGCTTTCTCTTCCAAATGGAAGAGTCATTCCAGAAAAAGCGATCCCTTCAACAGGAAATGTGAATGATTGTGAAACCATGGATATCCTAGTGGAAGATCACGACACCATATACGTTATGGATCGTGGTTATGTAAAATACGCACAGTTCGATCAGTGGATCGAAGACAATGTTCGCTTCGTGATGCGTATTAATGAAAAGCATGGGGTTTTAAGGGTTGAGGAAGAACTGCCTGTTCCACCGGACACCCACATTATTCGGGACGCGATCATCCAATTAGGAAGTGCGTATACACAAACGGAAAAAAGCATAAGACTTGTAGAGTTTATGGATGAAAAAGAACGTAAATATAGAATAGCTACCTCTTGTTTTGACTTAAGTGCAACAGAGATTGCAGATATTTATCGTCAACGATGGCTTATTGAATTATTCTTTAAATGGTTGAAGCAACACCTACGTCTTGTAAAACTATACAGCTATGAACCTCAAGGAATTTGGAATCAAATTTTTATTGTACTCATCGCCTATGCAATTGCCATGTATATTGAGCTAGGAAGCAGAACTAAACTAAGTACCTGGGATGTACTACAATGTCTACGAACTTGTTGGGATAAAAAGTGGTCCGTTATGTTGAGTGAACTTCATCTGAAACCTACTCGAAACTCAAAGGGGAGACAGAAAGTGCCTCGATCGGTGAAACCACCTCCGAGATTAAATACATCGGTAGGTATCATCAAGCCAAAGAAAAGATAAATTAGGGAAAGAAATAACATCCAAAAAATGGATTAACGCGTCATTTTCTGACCTCTTCACTTTTTTCCTAATTTCTCAAAAAGAAAATTGTAAAATTTTTCTAAATTACTTATTTTACAAACTATGTTGCTTTTTTTGCAACGCTAATGCATCAAATACCTTTATTTTATAATTTTGAGAAAATTGATTACAATAAGACCATAAAAGTCCTCTATTTTTAATCTTATTTAACTTGCCTGACTATTTTCCCTATTCAATTCAGGAATATAGTCAGGAGTCAGGAATCTCCTACTCTTTACCTTTCAACATCTTTTTACCTAAAGATTGATGATACATATAGGACAATAAAATACTAACTACTAGTAAAATAAACCCATATATATAATTTGCAATTGTTAAAATAAAAGGTATTGTCATCATGATGATAATAACAAGATGAATTCGAAATGAATTTTTTAAAGCCCCTTCTACTCTCCTTTCATTTTGCAAAGGATAAATATATAACCAGAACATATTTTTATGGTATTGTCTTAAGGAGGATAATTGCACACCAGATAAATAGATTACCATAATGTAAAAAAGGTACTTCATCCAATCATTTGTTAAAAAGAATATTAATATCATTCCTACTCCAATCAATCTTGCAACAATACCGAATAAATCTGTTCTAATCCATGTTAAATAATAAAGGAAAACAAAAGTATTGTTCTTTTCAAATGGTACAAATTCAGCACTACTGCTTAACATTTTACGATGCTTCACTCGTTTTGGAAGTTGCGGAACATCAACAAACCAGCTTAAAAAAGAAAAAATTCTAGCTTTGTGCTGTTTTTCAACATGAATCAGCCTGTCCCAATTTATATGATAACTTGGTATTAATCGAATAGAAATTATGTAAGTCATAAGAACTAAGGCAATGAATAACATTCCTTTAGGTAAATTATAAGAGAACATAACATATAAAACACTGAAAGAAATGATCCACCGAAAAAAAGAGTATACCTTCCTGTGACTGTTAGCTTTGAAGTGGACCACTTGCCATGATCCAAACATCAAAATCCATTTGATAATTAATAATACAATTAAAAATACAAAAAACATTAGACCGTTGGAATCACTAGTTACTAAATAAAGAGGGAAAAGGACTATCCAAATCAGAATTACGACTAAACATTGAACTAAAAAACTAGCCAATATTGCTTTATTAAAATAAGACCTCATTTTATGTTCGGCTGGTACCAAATAAATCAAATCAGCCTCTCTTAAATAAGTGCGAATTGGATTATAAGCAATGAACCAAAATAAAACAACAGTTAACAACAAATGAATTGGAAAATCAACTGGTGGATTTTCTATAAATCGCCTGTAATAAATACTTCCGATTGAAAAACTAATAACAGCAAAAGCAATCAGTCCCCCATTGAATACGAATCTTAAATAAGGGGACACCTCTGTCCAAAAATCCTTAAACCTTTTATTCCATAAAGCAGATATCTCCATAATTTAAACGCCATCCTTAACTAGAGCATAAAAGGCATCTTCTAATGTTGCATTGTTTAAACCAGAAGTCTGTTGTATGTTACTTAAATTTCCGCTTGCAACAACATGCCCTTCATGAAGAACAACCAACTTATCACAATATTGCTCAATAGTTGATAGAATATGGGAGCTCATTAATATGCTTGCCCCAGCTTCTTTCATTTTCACCATTAAATCAAGCAATGAACGAATGCCAAGAGGGTCTAACCCTAAGAAAGGTTCGTCAATGATATATAATGAAGGTTGAACGAGAAATGCACTCATAATCATCATCTTCTGACGCATTCCTTTAGATAAGTGAGCAGAAAATTTTGTTAGCTTGTCCCTCATTTGAAATTCATCAACTAAGTAATCAACACGATTCGTATATTCTTTTTTATCAATGCCATAAGCCATTGACGTTAACTTCAAATGTTCTTCCACTGTCAACTCGTCATACATTAAAGGACTTTCTGGAACATATGCATATGAAGATCTATAGTCCATCGGGTTGCTCTCTAACGTATTCCCGTTTATATAAATCTCACCTTTATGTTGTTTTAACAACCCCAAAATATGTTTGATCGTAGTGCTTTTTCCTGCTCCATTTAAACCAATTAACCCTACCATTTCACCTGGATTCACATTTATAGATAACCCATGTATGACAGGTCTTTTCAAACTATATCCTCCTGTTACCTCTTTTAGTTGCAAAACAGGCTTCAAGCCAAACACCCCATCTCAATTTTTTCCTATTTATGTTTTTTATTATAATACCTGTAGTTTTTTTTATCAAAATTACGAAAGAGAATATTTTTATTTAACGTGGTTCAAAATACTTAAAGGGATACTACCCCGACAAGATACTACATCAGTGGGGGAAACTTACATAAACGGAGGGAAGAATCATGGCAAAAGTAGCTGTAGAAAATAACTTATCCAATGTTAAACAAGCACTGCAAAATGAAGGACATGAAGTATGTAACTTAGAAGAAAACACGATGCAAAGTTGCCAGTGCTGTGTCATAACAGGACAAGATCAGAATATGATGGGAATAGCGAATACCCAAACACAAGCTTCTGTTATCAATGCGGATGGATTAACAGCAGAAGAAGTTGTGAATCAAGTGAATCAGTGTGTAAACAAATAATGAAACAAAATAGACCTTCAATCCCATTCGAAAAAATGAATAGGTTGGAGGTTTTTTTGTGAAATCACTTCACTTTACTTTTTATTTGTAAATTTAACAGTTACCTTTTCTAACGTTCTCGGCATGATTTGCAATAATTTAGAACCGACATTCGCAATAAATGGAATGTTTTTTTCCAGTCGTTTGTTAACGATGATATCGATTATTGCTTTAGTTACCGCTCTTGGTTTTAATATAATCCAACTTGGTAAGTTTTTTTTGTAATCACCCGATACATCTGCTGTTTCTAACATACGTGTATAAATTGGCCCACAATTAAGTGTAGATACAATAATATTGGTATCAAATAACTCCTGGCGTAAACTATTTGTGAATCCTAAAACAGCATGTTTACTTGCAGCATATGCAGACGATTTTGCCGATCCTACCTTTCCTGCCAATGAAGCCACATTAATAATATGACCTGATTGTCTTTCTAACATTGAAGGTATAACTGCTTTACAACAATATACTGTCCCCAAATAATTCGTTCTCATCATTTCTTCAATCTCATCTATGGATAAATTCATAAAGTCCTTAAAAATTGCATAACCTGCATTATTAATAAAGATATCGATTTTCCCATATTTTTTTATAACAGAGGAGATAACTTCATCTACCTGATCTCTTGAAGAGATATCAACTTTGTAAAGGTCATGTTGATTTTGCAGCTGCTTTGACACTTTCTTAAGACGATCCATCGATCTAGCCAATAAGATGAGAATGGCTCCATGAGAACTTAAATGTATTGCCATCTCTGATCCAATTCCACTTGAGGCACCCGTAATGACTATAACCTTATCTTTAAGCACACTTTCTCTCTCCTATTTCTATTATCATGTGAGTAGTACTGATAACATATCCTAAAGAAAGTTTCAAATTAACTGGTTAATACTTGAATATTAAACTCTCCAACTTCCTTAATATTAAGTGGAATGGTCCATGCCTTCTGAGTATCAAAATGTTCAATAGATTGAATAATCTGAGGAGGGGTAATATCTACGGTTACACCACGATCATACAATAAAGTTGAAGCATTACCACTGATCATATTACCTAGTTCTGAAATTGCACTTTGACTAATATCATCCAACTCATTTACTTGAAATCCACCCATCATTTCTGAAACAATTTTAAGAGCCACTTGCTCTGGCAAACCAAATAGTATTTCACCTTTCATTTGCCCACTCATACCAATTAAAATCCAAATATGATGGTCAAGATATTGCACATCTTTGATTTCAAGTTCACCTGACGTTGGACGAACCCGAACTACTTGCTCAAGAACGTTACTGGCTGATTCTAAAAAAGGATGTATATAATTTTTATCCATAAAGACTCCTTAATTTGGAAAAAATATTGTCGTTATTTGCTAATTATATCGAAATAACATGATCAAGTACATGAATTTCTTACAAAGAACGACTAAATTATACAATTATTGAGGTCAAAAGTAAAAAAATCCTTATGAATCAAAGGATTGGTTTGCTTCACTTGCACAGGTTGCTTATAATAAAACATATAAACTTTTTTATTACATTCTATTTCTATAATAAATTTTATCTATTAGAAAGGAGGGATAAATATTGAATATTAATCAATTAGATACGTTAATTGCTCTTTCAAAAATGAAAAGTTTTAGAAAAGCTGGAGATTTTTTGAACTTAACGCAGCCCGCAGTTTCAGCCCAAATCAAAAGCTTAGAAGATGAATTTCATACAGTACTCATTGATCGCAATCAGCCTATCACTTTAACGGACAATGGACACCTTTTTATAGAACATGCGATTGAAATATTAAATATTGTAGATGAATTAAAACAAAAATTATCAGATATGAATGAAACGCCACAAGGGCATATTAAATTAGGTACAACCACTTCGATAGCTATGCAGGTTTTACCACGTGTATTAAGCTATTTTCAAAATCAGTTCCCGCTTATTAAAACATCTATTCATTCTATGCCTTCATCGCAAGTTATTTCAAGTGTAGAGAGCGGGTTCATTGATATCGGTATTACTTATTTATTTGAAAAAAAACCTACTCTTGAAACATCCGTGTTATACTATGATACTTTTGAGTTAGTTGTTTCTCCTGAACATCCTTTAGCTAATAATAGACATACATCAGCAGAGTCTTTAAAAGACTTACCTTTTATTATGATTTCACCGGGATCAGCAGGTAGAAAGTTTATGGATCAAATTTTTAAAAAACTTAATATTACACCTCAAATCATTATGGAATTAACAAGTAGTGAGGAAGTCAAAAGGATGGTTGAAATTAATTTAGGAGCCGCCATTATTTCTAAGTCTTCAATTTCAAATGAACTAAAAATGGGTACCTTAAAAATGATTCAAGTAGATGAGTTAGAAGCCGTTAGTCATCCAGTTGGTGTCATTTATAAATCAGACAGATATTTAAGCACAGCCCTTCAACAATTTCTAAATGATTTAAAAGGAATGTCAGAGTCACAATTTTTAGGATCGGAGTAGATGAAGTAATGAAATTTGACCTACACACACATCATAATCGATGTGGTCATGCAGATGGCTCTATAGAGGATTACATTAAAGCAGCTATAGAAAAAGGCATAAAAATCATTGGTATTTCAGATCACTCACCTTATTTTGCACACCCTAAAGATCAAGCTGAGCCTAGAATTGCCATGGCTAAAAGTGAATTTCCTAACTATGTAAATGAAATCTTAAAATTAAAGGAAAAGTATAATGGTCAAATTGAGGTACTCCTAGGAGTGGAATCTGATTTCTTTCCTGAATACGCACACATTTATCAAAAAGAGTATAAAAAATACCACTTAGATTATTTAATCGGTTCAGTCCATAGAGTCAAAGGCGTTAGTATTTTTAATAAAAAAAGATGGCATAGTTTAAGTGATCAAGAGAAAATTGAACAAAAGGATCACTACTATGAGCTTATCCAGCAGTCTGCTCGAACAGGAATGTTTCAAGTTTTAGGACACATTGATGCCATGAAGGGTTATTATCCAGAATTTTCAAACATTCAAACAGAAAGTATAGATGAAACGTTAAAAGTTATTGCAGAGTGTGAAGTTGCAATTGAAATTAATACTTCTGGTAAAACAAAAGATGTTGGAGGGTGGTACCCTTCAGACGATATTTTAGAAAAAGCTTTGTTTTATGGAGTAAACGTGACCTTCGGTTCAGATGCTCATGTACCAGATCGCGTTGGAGATGAATGGGACCTAGTTGCAAAGAGATTAAAAGATATCGGTTTTAAAAGTTGGGTCTACTTCAAACAAAAACAACAAATGAGTGTTGCTTTATAATATACACTGCTAAAAGGATACCACAGTCCTAAGCTCCTTTTATTATTGAGTTGAACTGAACTTAGGACTGATATTGTTTCAAGATTTTATTTTGATTTTCAACAAACGTAAACCATTAAGGATGACTAAGATCGTACTACCTTCATGCCCAATAACCCCGTATGGCAAATCTATTATTTGAAAAAAATTAGTACAAATGAGAATGAAAATAACAACTAATAAAAAATGATATTTTGCTTAATAATCTTGTTCATTTTTTTTGATAATTGAATTGCTCTAGGGAGTTTTGAAAGGTCATCTTTCATTAGAATAATATCTGCTGTTTCTAAAGCAACATCTGTGCCTCCCCCCATTGCTATCCCTAAATTAGCCGATGCTAGTGCAGGAGCATCATTAATTCCGTCCCCTACCATACCCACATTTTCATGTTTTTGTTTTAAGTTTCTTACATGATTTAATTTATCTTCAGGTAAACACTTTGAAATGTGACCATCAACCGACATCTCTTTTGAAATGAATTTTGCTGTTTCTTCATCATCACCAGTTAACATCATTGTATAAATGCCTAGGTTTTTCAATTGCAATACCGCTTCTTTGGATTGCTCTCTTAAGTGATCTTTTAAAGCTATGACACCTACAATTCCATATTGATCTGCCACAAATACAAGTGTTTTACCTTCTTTACATAGTTTGTCTCCACTCTTCTTTAAAAAGAATTCAGAAATTTCCAATCCAACAAACTCAGCATTTCCAATCCTGAATTCTTTGCCATTTACTTTTCCTATAACTCCTCGGCCTGGTATATCTTCAATGAAATCGGGTTGTATTAATTGAAGTTTTTGTTCAATTTTAGTATGATTCACAATGGCTTGAGCAAGAGGGTGGGTGGAATGATTTTCAATGGAAGCAGTATAGATCAAAAAATTTTCGTGATCTATTCCTTCCCTAACAATGAGGTCTGTTAATTCAGGCTGCCCTTTTGTTAAGGTTCCTGTTTTATCTAATGCAACAGCTTTTATTTTTGCAAGTCCTTCAATATGGACCCCCCCTTTAAAAAGGATACCTAGTTTTGCACCATTTGATATTGCAGATAAAGTAGCCGGTGTGATGGAAGCTACAAGTGCACAAGGAGATGCAACAACCAATAAAATCATGGATCGATATATAGTTTCATTCCATGTCCAATCCAATAAATAATGGGGCAGAAATAACATAAAACCCACAGTAACAATAACTGCTTTCACATAAGTTCTTTCAAATTTTTCAATAAATAATTGAGATGGTGATTTCTCACTTTGTGCAGACTGCACAAGCTGTATAATTTTATGAAAGAGTGTTTCGTTGTTTAATTTAGTCACTTTAATAAAAATAGACCCTATAAGATTCATTGTTCCCGAAAACACCTGATCATTTAACTTTTTCTGAACGGGAATAGACTCACCCGTTATTGTAGATTGATCTACTGTTGATTGACCTCTAATGATCACACCATCAGCAGGTATCCTTTCTCCTGGTTTGACAAGAATTTCATCGTCAATTTTTAATTTAGATACATGGACTTTAACTTCAACATCATCTTCTATTATTAAAGCTTCTTCGGGTTGAATCTTCATAAGTGCTGAAATTTCTTTTTTACTTTTATTCATTGTATAAGTTTCAAGTGCACCACTTAATGAAAAAATGAAAATTAAAATTGCACCTTCTATCCAGTAACCAATGATCGCAGACCCAATTGCTGCAAATATCATCAGCATTTCAACATTTAAGCTTCGGTTTTGAATAGTATCCAAAATACCATCCTTTGCTTTCTGATATCCACCGATTAAATAAGAAAATACAAAGAAAATTATAGCAACAGTAGAAAGATTCATATTTGATAATATCCAACCAGATACAATAAGAACTCCACTAAAAATAGCTGCTAACAATTGAATATGAGGAACTAATAATTCATACAAGAATTCAATTTTACCCTGATTCGTTTGCAATTTTTTTTCAGTTAAGATTTTTAAGTCTGCATTCATTTTTCAAACCTCCATCCATAAAAAGGCGAAGGCTGCCATCTCATGAGATAGCAGCACTTTAATCCATTTCTAAAACTTATTTTAATGATTATTATTAAAGATTAATTATGTCATTATATTCATTAAATAAAAATATTTCCACTATATATTAGCCTAAATTCAATCGACACCAAAGCCACAAGTGATAGAAGTTCTTATGAATGAGTATTCCCCTAACTTTTTTCTTATGATATAGTTATGTAACTGAAACAATTTAGAAAGCAGATGATATTCTATGTATGATTACCACCATCTCTCGCACGTAAAAGAACAATCTAAATCTAAAAAAACACTTTGGGCCACTTTATTCATTACTATATTTTTTACTATTGTAGAAATCATTGGGGGGATATGGTCTAATTCATTGGCTCTGTTATCTGACTCAGCACATATGATTTCAGATGTATTTGCTTTAAGTTTAAGTATGACCGCGATATACTTAGCCACAAGACCACCAAATGCTAAGTATACCTTTGGATTCCTTCGTTTTGAAATCATTGCTTCCTTTTTAAATGGACTAGCGCTCGCTGTAATTGCCATTGGTATTTTTATAGAAGGTATTCGAAGATTTATTAATCCAGAACCTATTAATTTTAAACTGATGCTTGTCATTGCAATCATTGGTTTTATAGTAAATGCTATTTTAACTTTTATTTTAAGCAGGAGCATTGAAGAGGAAGAAAATTTAAATGTACAAAGTGCTTTATGGCACTTTATAGGAGACTTGCTAAGTTCCCTAGGAGTCATCATTTCCGCTATTTTGATTTACTTTACAGGATTAGTTTTTTTTGATCCTTTAATTAGTCTTGTGATTGGTGGTATTATCTTTACTGGTGGAGCTAAAATAATCCGTGAATCTTATTTAATTTTAATGGAATCTGTACCACATAAATTTGATTTAGATGAAATTCGTGAGGACATTAGCCAAGTAGAAGGTGTCGAAGACGTTCATGAACTGCACTTATGGTCTGTATCAACAGAACATTATTCATTAACTGCTCATGTATTCATAGATCAGCAAATACAGCCATTTTGCGTGATACTCGCCATCAATGAATCATTAAAAGAAAAGTATGGAATTACACATACAACCATTCAAGTAGAACATGCCAATATTCATGACCATGGTGAATATGGTAAAGAATTTTTACAGCAAAAAAAATCTGAAAAGTAAAACATACAATTAAATTCCCGCTCATCAAACCAATATATAGTAAACATTTAAGATGTAAGCTGTTGTCATATCAATTGACGGCAGCTTTTTTGGTTCTCTCCATCACTTCACACAAGTCAATTATCTCTTTTATTCTTGTTTTATATTATATATTTCTTAATAATTTCTTCATTTTTATCTTATTAGAAAGTTAAGAATTGTTTATTACACTTACTAACAGATGAGAAGACAAGGAAGTGAGACATGAGTGGGCGTATCAATGATCATTTGAAATACAAGGCTGATAAAATCAAAAACATCATATGAAGGAGAGATTAAACATGATTCAAGTTGAAAATCTTAGTCATCAATTTAAAATTGGGAAGAAGAAAAGAGAAACGATTGTCCCAGTATTAGAGAATATTAATTTAGAAGTGAATAAAGGAGAAATTGTCACAATTGTAGGGAAGAGTGGTTCAGGAAAATCAACCCTGTTGAATTTAATCAGTGGATATATTCGACCTACTGAAGGCAATATTTTCATAAATAATCAAAATGTCTCTGAATTTAGTGAGGGAGCTTGGGCAAAATTCCGCATCAATCATCTGGGTTTTATATTTCAAAGTTTTCAACTGATTCCTAGTATGACAGCCTATCAAAATGTAGAACTTCCATTAATTATAAAAGGGGCTAGTGAAGTTGCTAGGAAAAAACAAACGTTGGACATGCTTGAAATGGTTGGTTTAGCAGAGCATGCCTCATTTTATCCAAATGAATTATCTGGAGGACAACAGCAACGAATAAGCATAGCAAGAGCTTTAATTGTAAAACCACCTATTATATTGGCTGATGAACCTACAGGAAGTTTAGACAGTGAAAACGAACAGGAATTATTAAATTTTATTCAGAAATTGAACCAAGATTATAATATAACATTTTTAATCATTACACATGATGATCAGGTTGCAAATATAGGACATCGGACGTTTACCATCAAAGACGGCAAAACACAAGGAGGCAGAAATTATGAAATTCAAAGATAAAGTTCGTTTTGTTAGACAAAATATGAAAAAAAATCGGATGAGAGTGTTTATGACAATTTTAGCAACAGCCATCGGTTGCGCCTTTTTAATCTTGTTGGCTTCTGTTGGTTTTGGACTAGAGAAGTCTATAGTTTCCGACTTAACTGAAGGGAGACTAGCAAATGAAATATCTATATATCATGATAAAGACTTTGAACAACTGAATGATGAAGATATAGAGATATTAAAACAGATTGAGCATGTCAAAACAGTGACTAAACGAAATAATTTACATCAAGAAGTGATGTTCAAATTAGATGGATATGAAGCAAATTGGCCTTGGGTTTATGCCACTGACTTCCCATCTGAAATAGAAGCTGGATTAGAATTAAGTGATGGAAGAATGCCTGAATCTAATGATGAAATTATAATAGCTTATCACTTTAATGAAATTTTAACTGAAGGAAGCCAAAAAGAGAATGAAATTGTATATTATGAAGAGGATTTGATTGGTAAAACCATAGATCTTCAAGTGATATATTATGATAATGAAGGAATGAAACAATATAAATCGTTTCCTGTAAAAATAGTAGGAATAACTAAACAACCACCTCCTAATGTCAAAGAACAATTTGCAATTATTTCCGAACCCTTACTAAATGAAATTGAAGATTTTACAATGAAACTTTTTCTTAATTCAGAACAAAGTAACGACGGAGATCTTAAAAACTTAAATATAGATAATGAAAAAACTTATGACGACGTAAAAATATATACAAATCATTTAGAAAATGTGAGTGATGTAACTGAAAAATTGAATGAGCTTGGTTATGGGAACTATTCTGTTACAAGTGAACTGGGACAAATCAATACTCTGTTTCTTGTTATAAAAATTGGCTTGATATTTGTTGGAACCATTGCCTTAATTATTGCTTCTATCGGTATCTATAACACGATGACAATGGCAGTTACAGAGCGTACGCAAGATATTGGCATTATGAAAGCAATTGGAGCACATCCTTCCACAATAAAACAAATCTTCCTAATTGAAAGCAGTTATATTGGTCTGATAGGTGCATTTATTGGTACTGTATTTGCTTATGCAACAAGTTTTGTTATTAATTTTGCAACACCAATACTTATTGGAACTCTTAGTGGCAATGAAGGAGTAGACAATCAAAATATAATGTTGACTTATATCCCAATCTCATTAGTTGCCACTTCAGTCTCAATTAGTTTATTAGTAGCTATATTTTCAGGGTGGCGACCTGCGAAAAAAGCAACAACAATAGATGTACTGAAAGCGATGCGTAGAGATATATAACAATTTAACATTTAAGTAAATAGGAAAGTAAATTAATAATATAGACCCTTATTTATCATTAAAATTAGATAAATAAGGGGTTTATTATAATTCCAAATAAATACCCTTCAGAAAAAGATCAAATTTCTTTCTATACTCAACCACTTTGTTCTTCAATTCATCACCTCTCTTATTTTTGCTAAAAGTAAAGTTTGCTTTACGTAAAGTTTATTTTACATTTTTATAAAATCTGAGGATGCTTAAAACTTGATATTTTTAAATAATTTAATAATAGGAAAAAAGCCCGTATCAATTTGATTACGGGATATTATTTTTGGTACCGTTCTTTTCAACTTTTTATAAGTGACATGATTTAGAACCTTTATGTTCATTACGTTTAAATTTTTTAGTTACAATTTTTCTTGTTCTTCATTTTTTTCAAAATGGGAATACGGTATCTCTTGAAAATATAATATAATACAAAATACAATATAATACTGCTTAAAATACTGTTAATTACTGCCCCTATCATAAAATCATATGTCATCGTTAAGACATCCATATGCTCTAAACGAAAAAATAGCAATTCTCCTATTTGATAATTCCCGATAAATAATAATGGCCAAATAAAAGATCCTAATGATGCTGCTATGAGTGTTGCAACCATATTTGCCTTAAATATTTTTGCTATAGCAATAGATAATATAGGACCGATTCCAAACGTAGGAAACCAACATGGAATAAGTCCTAATGAAAATCCAAGAGAAATTTGTTTAGCCCCGCCTTTTAATCGAAACAATCGAATAAAGTGATATTTTATATCTCTAAACCTTTTTTTCATTGATAATCGTCCTTTTTAAGCCAATATCGTCAAGTAATGAATCATTCCATTAAATAACATACTATAATTCTGTAAATGAAACACAATGGTTGAACCTCATCAGCTTGTTGATACTAACCCTTTAAGGTTATTTTCTCTGATGTAATTTGTATAAATAATAGACGAGATCATTTTTTTAAAGAAATTTAATTTAGACTCATGTTATCATACGTAGGTTTTATAAGTAAGTACTAATTTATTTTAGTACCTATTTTTAAGAAGTTGCAATTTGAACTGTTACTTTAAATAAATCGCCATCTAACTCTATCTTGAGCATACCTCCATGCAAATCAACAATGGATTGAGCGATAGCAAGCCCTAACCCAGATCCTTCTGTATGGCGTGACTTATCTGCTCGTTTAAATCGTTCAAGCAATTCATTAATATTTTCTCCAAGCTCATATTTAGTTACATTTTTTATTACAAATTCTGCTTGTCCATTCTCATGCTTTAATGCAACATATACTCTCGACCCTTTAAGTGAATATTTCATAGCATTAACGATTAGATTATCTAACACGCGCCACCATCTTTGTCCATCCACATTTGCAATAACAGGTGTTTCTGGTATTGTTACTTTGAGTTCTAGCCCTGATTGTTCAAGTTGTTCTTGATGTTCACCTAACACTTGTTGTAATAATTGTGCCAAATCTACCTCTTGTTTATGCAGTTCTAAATTCCCACTAGCCATCTTTGATACTTCAAACAAATCCTCAATCAATATTTTTAATCGATTGGACTTGCGTTCCAATATTTTCACATATTCTACTCTCTCTTCTTCCGTCAACTCATGATTTTTCAATAAATCTGTATATGTGATAATTGACGTAAGCGGTGTTCTCAAATCGTGACTAACATTTGTAATCAACTCTGTTTTTAATCGTTCACTCTTAGCCTGTTCTGTTAATGAAGACTTGATTCCAGCTCTAAGCTTATTCAAATTTGCTGCATGTTTTGCTATTACTGACTTTCCTTTTTCAGGTACAGGGTCATGTAAAGTACCATCAACTAAACGTTCTGTTGCAATAAATACCCAATTCAAATAACCAATTTTTCTAAATATTAACGTTACTAAAGGTATCCCAATGAAAAGAATAAATAAAACATACATAAAAGCAATATTAGAATAAAATGCAAACTGTATTATAGCCGTTGTCAATGAGCCCCAGACAAATATTAAAATTAAGGTTAACAATACTTGTATTCCAATAGAAGTTTTTGCAAATACATCTTGAATTGTATACAAAAACTTAGCAATCAAACTGTTTTTTATTTTTGAAATCAAACCGTCTCTATCTCTAACCATTTCATATATCCAAATCAATTGACAAATCCCGAACCATATAGAAAAAACTACAATCATAAGAGAAAGAATATCTAAAGGAATTGAAAAATTGCCGTAAAAAAAATTAGAGTATTCTTGCTTTAGTATAATTAAAAAGACAGTTAAAATTACCACATTTACAATTAATAGTAAAAGGCATATTTCCAACGGCCATTTATCAAAAAGACGTATCATAAATCCATCTCGAAACCATGATTTTCGAAACTTAAATATAAATAAAATAGTGATTAAAGCAATTATACCTATAACTATTGATGATAAAGTTATGTTTCTTTCTATATTAAATGACTGGTGAGCAGGAATTAAGTGTGTTTTAGAAGCTGGAATCATGATTTTTCCCTCATACATAGCGGAGCTACCATCCAATAACTGATCAAGCATTGGTGATATATTGTGCAATGTTATTGGTAACTTTAAAAACCCATTTTTATCGTTATAATTCATAGAAAATACTACGTTCTCTGACAAATCTCCCCTAGAAAATTTTTCTCCAGTTTCTGTATTATTTAATTCATAACTAAAAACGTTGTATTCTAGCTGATAAAAATTATTTCCAAACTGCAATTGTTCTAAATATGAGTTAATAGCTTCTTTTAATTCTGTTCTTATTTTTTCCTCTACATAAACATCATCTTTAAAAATTTTCTTAATGTCATGTATTTTAAGGTTTCGTTCTGCTTTCAGTGCATCAATAACTTCTGTATTACCAAAATTTTGTGCCTCTGAAATACGTACATTATATTCGGTTTCAATCACTGATAATTCATCACTTAAACTACCATAACGATTTCTATAATCCTCTATATGAGATTGATTAATGGTTATATTTTCAAGATCAAATGCATCCAATTCCATTAAACCTAAATAATCTAAGAAGTTATTATAGGAATATTTAAATTCTTCACTATCAAAATAATCCTTTGAACCTATAAAACGATCAGCATTATCAAAAGTTATGTGCATAGATATTAACACTAAACTTAATAATAAACACCAACTGAATGTTTTAAAAAAGTTACTTCGCATATTTATGAAACACCTCCCTTTTAACCCATTCAATATATCTCTTCTCATAAGTAGTGAATTTATCAATTAGTATTATTTTTCGATCTTATACCCTATACCCCATACAACCTTTACATAACGAGGATTTTTAGGATTCTCTTCTATTTTCTCTCTTATTTTTCTAATATGGACAGCTACGATATTTTCAGCGTTATATGCTTGTTCTTGCCAAACACGTTCATAAATTTCATTAATGGAAAAAACACGCCCTGCATTAAGCAATAATAGTTCAGTAATCTTATACTCAATTGGGGTTAGTTTAATTGACTTACCATCCACCTTAACTTCCTTTGCCTCTCGGTCAAGAACTAAACCATTTACCTCAGTTGATTGTTGCTCATTGTATGTCCCTAGTTGAACATACCTGCGCATTTGTGATTTCACTCTTGCTACCAATTCCATCGGATGAAATGGCTTTGTAATATAATCATCAGCACCTATTGATAAACCATGGATTTTATCTGAATCTTCAGCTTTTGCACTAAGCACAATAATTGGAATATTATATTTCTCACGTATTTTAAAGGTCGTTTGGATTCCATCCATTTCAGGCATCATGATATCCAAAATAATTAAATGTACATCATGGTGTTCTAACAATTTAATCGTTTCAACTCCGTTGGCTGCTTTTAGCACTTGATAACCTTCATTTTTTAGATAAATTTCAATCCCATCCCTAATCTCCTCTTCATCATCCGTTACTAAAATTGTATACTCATTCACAATCACACCCCATTCCTAGTCTCTTACTAAGTATAATGGTCAATTCTTAATATTCTCATTAAATAAAATGAAGAAATTCTTAAGAAATTATACGAAAACACCAATAGAGGCGGGCATCTTAACGCTAAAAATCATAGGATAAAGCTTTACTTCTTATCAGTCACATCGTAATATCTAAATATAAAAATATTATTAAAAGGATGAAAAAGAGTGGAATTTAAACCATATCAAGAAACAGCCGATATGTTAAAAGTAATCGGCCACCCCGTTAGATTGTGTATTGTCATCGGCTTACTGAAAAAGGAGCAATGTAATGTTTCTTTCATGGAGAATTGTATGAACATACCCCAATCATCAGTTTCAACACATTTACAAAAACTTAGAGCAGCAGGTATTATTGCAGGGGAAAGAAAGGGTCTTGAAGTATCCTATCACCTTAAAGATGAAAAGATAAAAAAATTCATTCAACAAGTTGCAACATTAGTTGAACCTAAAAACGGAAACCCTTTTGAAGGAAAAACTTTAGATTAATAATAATGTGGCGATAAATTGTTATGTTTCTTGAACACTATAGATCATTAATTGTCATCTTGATGATCTGTTAATCTTTCAATTACTTTTCTTTTTTTATATAACATCATTCCAACTTCTGAAACATCATCGATGGATTGTTTATTTATAAACGCACCGAATAACATTCCTGCTATTGGTATCATCTGAAATAATTTTTTCCAACCAAAATTATCTCTATATACCGCAATAACTTCTCTCCAACCTTGAATTTGAGAAAGAGCTTCTTTTTCTTTATCTCTATTATTAAAATTTTTTAAGTCATTTAATATTGCTTTTTTACCAACGATATCAGAAGAAGCAAATTGTAAACACTTTATAATAAAAATTCGTTCATCCTTATTCCTTGGATCATAACCATATGAAATCGCTATATCCTGTAATGTTTTTAACGATAAGCCTAAAATTGCAGGAATATCTATTGCTAATGTAAAAATTCCTCCAAAACCTGTAGTGGCACCTTGAACTACAGCAATATCTTTATGTGATTTCCTAATTTCTTGTGAAACATGATCCATTATATGAATTGGTATCTTAGTATTGATATCACTTAATTCATTAACATCCATATTTATATTGTATTTAGAAAATCTTTTTAGCACTTTCTTTTGATTTGTTAAATATTTTCCACCATTATCAATATAACTTACTAGTTCTTCTAATATTAGATTTATTTTTTTGTGAATAAATTTCGGTGTAATCTTATCTAATATTAAAAATGGAATTCTTCCAATCTTCTCCCAAAACCACAAATCGTCTTGTTGTTTTTCCCATATTTCAACTTCTTCTAACATCTTTTCTAATTGCTCAATAGTTTCCATTTAAAACACCTCTATAAAAAGAAACCCGACTTAAGGTCGGGTTTTTGCTGATTCAAAATCCAGTTACATTCCAAGCCATTTCTTGAATAATTGTTTTGTCGTATCTTTATTCAATGCAGCAATGGAAGTTGTTAATGGAATTCCCTTAGGACAGGACATCACACAGTTTTGTGAATTTCCACAACCTTCAAGTCCACCATCTTGCATAATCGTATCTAAACGTTCTTCTTGATTCATTTCACCTGTAGGATGAGCATTGAACAAACGAACTTGAGATAAAGGAGCTGGTCCCATAAAGTTTGTTTTTTCACTTACATTTGGACATGCTTCCAAACAAACCCCACATGTCATACACTTCGATAACTCATAAGCCCATTGACGTTTGGATTCAGCCATACGAGGTCCTGGACCTAAATCATATGTTCCATCAATTGGAATCCAAGCCTTTACTCGTTTAAGAGAATCAAACATACGTCCACGATCAATGACAACATCTCTTACAACAGGGAATGTAGACATCGGTTCAATTCTGATCGGTTGCTCTAATTTGTCCACTAGTGCCGTACATGCTTGTCGAGGTTTCCCATTAATAACCATAGAGCAAGCACCACAAACTTCCTCCAAACAATTGGATTCCCAAGTAACAGGTGTTGTTTTTTCACCCTTAATATTAACGGGATTTCTTTGTACTTCCATTAACGCACCAATTACATTCATGTTTGGACGATATGGAATTTCAAATTCCTCTTTATAAGGTTTTGACTCTTGATCTTTTTGACGAGTTACTATAAACTTTATTGATTTATTCTGTGTTTCTGTACTCATTTTTTAGCGGCTCCTTTCTTCTTATCTGAAGAATAGTCACGTAAACGAGGTTCAATTAATGAAGCATCTACTTCTTCATAATCGATACTTGGTCCATTAGGAGTAAAGGAAGCTTTTGTAGTTTTCATGAATTTCTCATCATTACGTTCAGGAAATTCTGGTTTATAATGAGCTCCACGACTTTCATCCCTCTTTAATGCTCCTATAGTAATAACACGAGCAAGCTCAAACATGTTCCATAGTTGACGAGTAAAGGAAGCACCTTGATTGCTCCATCCAGCAGTATCGTTAATGTTAATGTTTTTATATCGTTCCATTAGCTCTACTATTTTATCATCTGTTTCTTGGAGTTTTTTATTATATCGAACAACAGTGACATTGTTTGTCATCCATTCTCCTAATTCTTTATGAAGCTTGTAAGCATTTTCCGTACCATCCATTTTTAAAATATCTTCGTATTTTTGCGTTTGTTTCTTGTTCTCTGCTTCAAATACCTTAGATGATACATCTTCTGCAAATTTATCCAAACCTTTTATATATTCAATGGCTTTAGGTCCGGCTACCATCCCCCCGAAGATTGAGGATAATAAAGAGTTAGCTCCTAAGCGATTTCCACCGTGGTATTGATAATCTACTTCTCCTGCTGCAAACAAACCAGGGATGTTCGTCATTTGATTATAATCTACCCATAGTCCCCCCATAGAATAATGTACGGCAGGGAAAATTTTCATAGGAATTTTACGAGGATCGTCCCCCATAAACTTCTCATAAATTTCAATAATTCCACCTAGTTTCACATCTAATTCCTTAGGATCTTTGTGAGATAAATCTAAGTAAACCATGTTTTCACCGTTTACACCTAACTTCTGATTCACACAAACATCGAAAATTTCTCTTGTAGCAATATCCCTCGGCACTAAGTTACCGTATGCTGGATACTTCTCCTCTAAGAAATACCATGGTTTCCCATCTTTATAAGTCCAAACTCTACCGCCCTCACCACGTGCAGACTCAGACATTAATCTAAGTTTATCATCCCCAGGTATCGCTGTTGGATGTATCTGAATAAACTCACCATTTGCATAATTTACACCTTGCTGATATACGGCACTTGCCGCTGTTCCTGTATTAATAACAGAGTTTGTAGATTTACCAAAAATAATTCCCGGGCCGCCTGTTGCTAGTATAACTGCATCTGCAACAAAAGTAGTGATTTCCATGGTGCGTAAGTTTTGAGCTGATACTCCACGGCATACACCGCTATCATCTATCACGGCAGAAATAAATTCCCAATGTTCATATTTTGTAACTAAACCAGCGGTTTCATATCTACGAACCTGCTCATCTAATGCATATAATAATTGTTGACCTGTTGTTGCACCAGCAAAAGCAGTTCGATGATGTTTTGTTCCTCCAAATCTACGGAAATCAAGCAACCCTTCCGGAGTACGGTTAAACATAACACCCATTCGATCCATTAAATGAATGATTCCTGGCGCTGCATCACACATTGCTTTAACTGGTGGTTGGTTCGCTAAAAAGTCACCGCCATAAATAGAATCATCAAAATGTTCCCAAGGAGAATCGCCCTCCCCTTTTGTATTCACTGCTCCATTAATGCCACCCTGTGCGCAAACGGAGTGTGATCTTTTTACTGGTACAAAGGATAAGAGGTCTACATGAACTCCAGCTTCCGCTGCTTTAATGGTTGCCATTAGGCCTGCTAATCCCCCACCTACTACGATAATTTTAGAATTTGCCACTCTTGTTCACTCCCTCTTAACCGATTTGTATCTGAATTGATTCTAATGTTGATAAAGCAAAGGATTCATCTGTAAAAGCTGTTAAAGCAAGGATAAATAATACGGATAAAATAACAAATACACCCATCCAAATGTAGGAAGACACTCTTTGCGCTCTAGGTCCTACTGTAATTCCCCAGCTAACTAGGAAAGACCACATTCCATTACTGAAGTGGAATGAAGCTGAAATGATCCCTACGATATACAATCCAAAATATAAAGGATTTGAAACAATTTCATGATACATATGAGATCCAAGATCTTCGTGACCAATGTTACCCAAAGCTACTTGCAATCTAGTTTGTGAAAAATGCCATACTACGAAAATCAAAGTAATTACACCCGTAATTCTTTGCCACATAAACATATGATTACGAATATATCCATAATTGTTCACGTTATGTTTAGCTTGGAATGCGATATACAAGCCATAAACACCGTGATACAATAACGGAAGCCAAATCCCAAAAATTTCAAGAAATAAAACTAAAGGTAAACCGTTCAGCCATAATACCTGCTCAATAAACCCTTCCTTGCCAGCACTAAAAGCTTCATAATTCGTAAGCATATGTTCTACTAAGAAAAGTCCCAGTGGAATCACACCCAAGAGGGAATGTAACTTACGAGAATAGAATGAATTTAATTTCATGTTCCAGTGTTCTCCTTTCATCCTGCGTCGCCATAAATAATTTAGTTTCTACCATTTCAATTTTTATTCATGTTATCGTAAATAATTAGACACAATTATTATATTACAACTTTATAGCTTATAATGGAAGTGCATTTATTTTATAATTAATTATAACAAAACTGCATAAAGGAATGATTCTATGGAAATCATGCATATGTTCTCAGCCGTAGTTGAGGAAGCTAGTCTTAATCAGGCAGCCAAAAAATTAAATATTTCCCAACCCGCATTATCTAGAAAAATTAGTAAGTTTGAAGAACAATTGGGTGTTTCTTTATTTAACAGAAAAGGCAATCGTCTCAAACTCACTCCAATAGGATTCATTACTTATGAGTATGCCCTTGAAATGGTTGAATTAGATAAAAAATTTCAAAAAGCAGTATTAGATTATAAAAATGGGACTAAAAAAAGCATTACAATCGGAGCCAGTTTAACTACGCTGCAATCTACTTTACCTGATCTGATACAACTCATAACAAAGGATTCACCTGAAACGGATATTAAAGCAATTACAGGAAAAACACACGAAATCTTAACACTGGTGAAAAAGGATAGAGTGGATTTTGGATTAGTTGCTTCCAAAGTGGAAGATAAGGACATCCATTGTGAACCTTTATTTGATGATTATTTAAAGCTTGTCATTCCAAAAGAACACGAATTGTCAAAGCAAAAATTGATCAATACAGAAGATTTAAATAATTTACCTATGATTCTATTTTCTAAAGGTACTTTATATCGCATATTAATGGAAGAGTTATTTCATCATTATAAAGTATATCCAGAAATCAAAATGGAAATTGATTCATTTGAAGCTATTTTACGTTTAGTTTCAACTCTCAGAGCTGCAACATTATTGCCACACTCTTATTTGCGTGAAAGTTTACTTGAAGATAACAACCTTATGGTTGTCAATTTAGAAGAATTAAAGCAAACAATGAGAACAACCTCGTTAATTTATAAAAATTGGGATTCACTTGATCCTACAACTCAAAATTGGATTCAAAAAGTAAAAATGCAATATTTAACAAAACTTTGAAATGTAAAATAGAAGAAATTATTAGAAAAATATGATATTCTAAAATTCAGTTGACTGAAAAGGAGATTAAGTATATGGAACAAAGTCATTCTACTCGTAATGTTGTTATTATTGCATTAATCAGTTTTCTCATCTTTCTATTTATGAATATTTTACCATCTGAAAACAATGATGAAGTACTTCTTAATAATGAAAAAACAATCAGTAAAGAACAAGCTGAAGAAAGTGCCTTGCAGTTTTTAGTTGATCATTTTAATGTAGATGTAAATCAAGCAGAAACACTTCTTACGTTTCAAACTCATAAACAGTTGGGTGGATATCTGCAAAAAAATGATCTCGTTTCAGATTATAAAAAGCAGTTTGGAGACTCAAGCCCTATTGATTACTTTCAAATTCAAGTGAATGATGCCACACAAAAATACTTAGTTGATGTACATATGACAAGTGGGAATGTGCTTGGATGGAAAACAATGAATGGAAATATAAATACTGATAAAATGGAGCAGCAGGAGATCGCAGAATTATTTTTAATCGAACAAGGATATAACATCAACAATTTTTACTTATTGCCTCAAGATGAAAACGAAATGAACAACTATGTGTTTGAAAGTTATGAGCAAGGTGTAGCAGAAGCAAAATTACAGCTGCATACAGTGGTCGAAGCAGATCAAGTAATTTCGTTTAATAAAACCTTCTCTATTCCAGAATCCTTTGTAAGTTGGATGGAAAAGCAAGACAGACAAGCTACAATAATGTCTGTTTTAATGATTGTATTCAATGTTATATTTGGAATTATTGCTTTGATCATCTCCATAGTTTTAAGAAAACATATTTCTTTCAGCAAAGGGATCTTACTTACACTAGCATTTCTTGCTATTTACACGATCACCAATATTAATATGTATCCTGTCAATCTAGCGATGTTTCCAGAAGAAAGTAATCGTATAGCGATAATAATGATGGTTGTATCCATTATTATTTATGCCTTACTAAGTGTTATTATTTATTTTACATCCGTTTCAGCTGATGGCCTCTGGAAAAATAGAAGTGAAAAACTTTGGCCAAATAGAAAAAATCCAGAATACGGTAACCATGTAATAAAAGCAATGGGGTATGGGTATTTATTTGCTTTCATTATATTAGCAGTTCAAAGTATATTTTATTTCATCGGAGAAACTTTTTTTGATGTATGGTCAGTAAGTGACGTTACTTTCTCACCATATAACTTATTGATGCCTGGTTTAATGCCACTCATCGCATGGGCAGCCGCCATTTCCGAGGAAATAATTTATCGCTGGTTTGGAATTCCATTATTCAAAAAAATTTTTAGAAGTACGATAGTGTCTATCATTTTAACAAGCATGGTCTGGGCAATTGGACACATGGCATATCCAATTTACCCCGCATACACTCGTTTCATAGAAGTCACTATTATAGGTCTTATATTTGGTTATATATTTTTAAAATTCGGATTCATGGCAGCTGTTTTTGCTCATGCTATTGTGGACAGTATTTTATTTTCACTTCAGCTTATATACTTTGATTTTACTAAATACGCATTATTATCATTATTTTATATGGTGTTACCAGCTATTATTGCTTATTTTATGTTTAAGTTCCATCAAAGATTTAAGAGGAACTATTCTGATCCTCCCGAAGAGATGTCATAATCTCACCAGCTAGTTTATCTCCAATTCCGAGGGGTTTGAAATCTTCTAAAGATGCCTCTCGGATTTTTTTTAATGATCCGAAGTGTTTTAATAATTTCTTCCTTCTTTTTTCCCCGACGCCAGGAATGGAATCAAGCTGTGATGCAACCATCGATTTACTTCTAGATTGTCTATGGAATGTAATTGCAAATCGGTGCACTTCTTCTTGAATTCTTTGCAGTAAATAAAATTCTTGCTGATCGCGTGGAATAGGAATGATTTCTGGTGGATTTCCAACCATAAGCTGAGCCGTTTTATGTTTTTCATCTTTCACCAAACCACAAACAGGAATAAATAATCCTAACTCATCCTCTAAAATTTCAATCGCTGCTGATATTTGTCCTTTTCCTCCGTCAACTATGATTAAATCGGGTAATGGTATGTTTTCTTTTAAAACCCTTTCGTATCTTCTTCTAACAACTTCTCGCATAGACCCGTAATCATCTGGTCCTTTTACTGTTTTAATTTTATATTTACGATATTCTTTACGCTCAGGTTTACCATCTACAAAAACAACCATTGCGGATACAGGATTCGCACCCTGAATATTAGAATTATCAAAAGCTTCAATACGATGAATTGGTTCGGTACCTAGCCATTTCCCTAAATTTTCCACAGCTTTAGTTGTTCTTTCTTCATCTCTCTCAATCAATTTAAATTTTTCTTCTAATGCAATTTTTGCATTATCATTTGCCATTAGGACTGCCTGCTTTTTCAACCCACGTTTAGGTAAATGCACTTTTACTTTTAACCATGATTGTAAATCTTCTTTGATACTATCTTCTTCCTCAGCATTCATTTCTGTTTCAGTGCGATTAGGCAAAACGATCTCCTTGGGTAAAGCAGGGTTATCGCTATAGTATTGAGTTATAAAAGAAATGAAGTCCTCATAAGCCTCGCCATAATATGGGAACCTGGAAGCATGGCGCTCAATCATTTTTCCTTGCCTTACATATAAAATTTGTACACACATCCAACCTTTGTCAACTGCAAATCCGAATACATCTCGATCTATATTATCTTTCATTGTAATTTTTTGTTGTTCCATTAATACTTCAATGTGCTTAATCTGATCTCTATATTCCTTGGCTTTTTCAAATTGAAGTTGTTCTGCTGCATCGTGCATTTGTTTTATTAATTCAACCTTGATTTGTTCGTGTCCACCATTTAAAAACTTGGTTATTTCATGAACCATTTCTTCATATTGTTTCTGATCTACTTTATATTCACATGGTGCTACACATTGCCCTAAATGATAGTATAAACAAACTTTGTCAGGTATCGTTTTACATTTTCGTAAAGGATATAAACGATCCAACAACTTTTTTGTTTGCTGTGCAGCAAATGCACTAGGGTAAGGACCAAAATATTTACCTTTATCTTTTAAGACTTTTCTTGTGACCTCTAATCTTGGATGCGTATCGTTCGTAATTTTAATATACGGATACGTTTTGTCATCCTTTAAAATAACATTGTAGCGTGGATGATGTTCTTTAATTAAATTACATTCCAAAATAAGTGCTTCTTTATTACTTGAAGTAACAATATATTCAAAGTCTTCAATTAGACTCACTAGTTTTTGGGTCTTTGCATCATGACTTCCTGAAAAATATGATCTGACTCTATTTTTTAAAACCTTTGCTTTCCCTATATAAATAATATCTCCATTACCATTTTTCATTAAATAACATCCAGGTTGGTCAGGAAGCAGTGAAAGTTTATGTTTTATTTTTTCTAAAATTTTTTGTCTGTTTTCTAACTCACTCATCCTTCTCTCCCCCTCAAGAACCCATTATATATAAGAAAATTCCCTATCTGTCACCATTCGGAGATGTCCTTATGACAAAGGTAAATTCCCTGCCTCATTTAGTTAAGTACATATGTTTCTATTCTTCTAATCATATCACAAAGTTCATTCACTTTCAGCGGGGTTTTACCCAACACTTAGAATCTTAGGATATGAAAACCATAGGCAAAAATTCACCTATGGTTTTATAAAAGTCGCTATATAATATGCTTCATTACTATAGATATAACTTCGGAACAAGCTGCTCGAACGTGAAATGGATTTTTGAAAGCGGGCTGTTCTTTAGAGAGCTGCTGTATCGATCTGAAACCTGATGTTGCACAAACAAACCATCCCCTTCATTCACAGCAGATAATGTACCGTTGTCTCTATAATTACCCATAAATATGATAGTATCTCCTGTTTGTAAATATCTCAGGTTATTATCGGTAGAAATATCTCCGCCTTCGTCACTGCCAGATTGATGAATCTCTACCTCATGCGGATCAGCTAATTTCCCTTTGAATTTTTGATCTACTCTTATTCTATAACCCATCCAATGATTATCATCATCTTTGCGAATGTGCGGCTTCTCTATTACTTTCCCTGTGAATGCGACATCAGCAGCGTCAAAGATATCAGGAGTGTAATAATTTTGAGTATCGTCTTTGTACTTTAGATGTGAATATTGAATCCCATTACGACCACCAATACCCCCTGATTCCCCTGGTTTAGCTGAATATAATTCCACAACAGCTTTAAGATCTTCATATGTTGGTTTAGATAATTCAAATTCATTTCCTGCTGAATATGCTACTGGATACATAACTGATCTAGTATTACTGGAATCTAAACCCATTGCATGTCCTATGGCTTGCATTGCAACTAGAATTAGTCGCTCTTCTTCTGTATCTTCATCAAAGAAAAAAGAAGCATAACTTTCTTTAATTTTATAATCATCATATTCGACTTGAGTTTCAGTAAAAAAAGTACCCTCTATTTTGGAATTTTCTACATTTAGAATCAAATTTGCCTTTGTAATTTTAACTTTTTCAAATTTTAAACCATTAAATTCCAATAAATTTAGCGAATCTTCCCATGCATTAATAGCACCATTCCAAATTTTTTTTTGGTCATCAGTCACATTTCTATGAAAAGCATATTTGATTATACCTTTCTTCTTCTTATCATAATATCTATATTTAAAATGTGTCGTAGGCATCACCGGATCATCCTTTCTGGAATATTAACTTTGGATCTTTTGAATCAAATCAATATGTAATCGTTAAAAAAAGAATTATTTTTACAGTGGAAGCGACTTCATTTAGTCGCTTCCTGATTTCTACTTTCTTTACTTCTCATTCCTTCATTAAGGAATAAATTTAACATTTGCACCTTCGATGGCATCCAAGAAGTTGATCTAAACTAAATTGAACATTGGAAAGTGGACTACCTTCAAGAGAACTAACGAATCGATCTGAACCTAGATGTTTTACAAATAAGCCATCCCCTTCATTCACAGCAGATAATATACCGTTTTCTTTATAATTACCCATAAAAACGATGGAATCTCCAGCTTGTAAGTATCTCAGATTATGAAGAGCAGGTATGTTCCCGCCTTCGTCACTGCCATATTGGTGAATCTCTACCTCATACGGATCCGCTAATTTTCCCTTTACTTTATGATCTACTCTTACTTTATAAGTCATCCAATAATCTTCATCTTGTTTGAAAATATTTTTCTTCTCTTTTACTATCCCCATAAATACGAGATCAGCAGTATAAAAAACATCTTGAGGGTTGAAATAAACATTTTCTTCAAAAATAAAATAAGATGGATATCCATCATATGCTACACTGTCACCCAGAGTAGCATCCCCAGGAGCTTTTCCATAAATATGTTGAACTTGCTCAATCTCTTCTCTACTAGGTTGTTCTGGTAGTAAAAATTGTCCATTTCGAAATGTATGATCTCTCATAATTGGTTCATAATTCTCTTCTCCTTCTACACGTAATAAACTAAGTACATTCCCTATTGCATTTAATGCAATTGAATTAAGTCTAACTTGATAATCCTTTAATCTAGGTTCCATTAAATAATTTTTATTAAAAGTAATAGTTGTTGAAATTACAGTTGATGCTTCTACAACATAATCAGTTTTTTCTATCCAATGGTGATTTCTATCATCAAACTTTATACGTAAATTGATGCTTTGATCATTCCCATTATGTATTTCTTCAAAACCTACGTAATCATATAATTCTTCTTTCCACTTTGCTATAGCAGCATTGAAATTATCTTTGAATTTTAGACCTGAATCTGGCGGTGTATATACAGAATCTTCAAAATAATACTTTATCTCAGCTTTAAAATTTGTTTGAGATACTGCTGGATATCTCATATTGTAAAATGGTGTATATGGCATAACACTTCATCCTTTCTAGAATAGTATTGATAAATTTTCTTCTCCATATATAAAGTCTCTTTAAGACATTGATAAGCAACCACGATCTCAAATAAAGGAGAGCATATATTACAACATGATTAACTCATAAAACCTTAATAACCTATTGCTCCCTCATTCATACTTCATAACTTTTATATAAAATGATTTACCATCCGAAAATAAAAAAGAAGGAAGCGACTTTTTGTAAAGTTACTCCCTTACATTTGAAAATATGCTAGTATGTTTCCTGCCTTTTAAGCCCTTCCAAAACCTATCATCTTCCTTCAAACCTAGCGAAAGTATCTTACATAACCTTCCATCCTTTCTGAAATATACTTAATAATGCCTTCTTCGTTATTAATAACGATCACAAGGGATATACAGCATATTAGTCTACCCCAAACCAAATATGCTTTGTTGCATCTCTCTATATAAAGTATCTTTAAGACATTGATAAGCAACCACGATAACCTATTACTCCCCATTTTATATTTCATAACTTTTATATAAAATGATTTGTTTTCTTTACTCCATTCCTTCACTAAGAAAGGCTTTTAACATTTGCAACCTCTATTACACCCTAGCAATTGATCTAAACTAAATTGAACATTGGAAAGTAGACTGCCTTCTAGAGAACTACTGTATCGATCTAAACCTGGATGTTTTACAAATAAACCATCCCCTTCATTCACAGCAGATAATATACCGTTTTCTTTATAATTACCCATAAAAACGATGGAATCTCCAGCTTGTAAGTATCTCAGATTATGAAGAGCAGGTATGTTCCCGCCTTCGTCACTTCCATATTGGTGAATCTCTACCTCATACGGATCTGCTAATTTTCCCTTTACTTTATGATCTACTCTTGCTTTATATGTTATCCAATAATCTTCATCTTGTTTGACAATATGTTTCTTCTCTTTTACTTTCCCCATAAATACGAGTTCAGCTTCATCTGAGACATCGAAAGGATTGATAAATGTAGTATTAAAGGAGTAATTATTTCCTAATATATAAGTAATAATTCCGTCATCATTAGGGTTGTCTCCCGACGACTGTCCTGGAGGTTTGTTATATAGGTCATTACAAAGAAGAACATCTACTTCTGCAGGTTTAGAAGGCAAAACAAATTTATTATTGAAAAATGCATAGTCATACATAATCGATCTTGTACCCAATACAATATTTCTAATTTCTCTATGTTTTAAACCCATCGAACATCCTATTGCATTCATTATTATTGAAGCAACTCTTTTTTGTTTACCATTAGCTAAAATTGAATTTATTAAATTTAAATTTAATCTAATTGTACTTCTTTCAATTTCATACGTATCTTCATTATATTCAGTTGCTATTCTTGATATATAATCGTTATCATTCTCATCCAAGATAATTGTTAAAATAGATGTCATACCGTCATCACGATGTAAATCTATATTATTTATTCTCTTATTCCATTTCTCTTCCGCTAGTTTCAAAGCTTTAAAGAAGCCAAAATGCGCCTTATCACCGCCAAGCACTCTATATCTGATCTCAGATAAGAATCCATCCTTATTTATTGGAAATCTTATATTGTAATACTCTGCCATAACATTTCACCCTTTCTAGTAAAAATTAAAGGTTATCTAGTTATCTACCTTGAACTAGATCACAAGGGATATACAGCATAATGGTCTACCCCAAACCAAATATGCGCTTTGCTGCCTCTCTCTATATAAAGTCTCTTTAAGACATTGATAAGCAACCACGATAACCTATTACTCCCTCATTTTATATTTCATAACTTTTATATAAAATGATTTGTTTTCTTTACTCCATTCCTTCACTAAGAAAGGCTTTTAACATTTACAACCTCTATTACACCCTAGCAATTGATCTAAACTAAATTGAACATTGGAAAGTAGACTGCCTTCTAGAGAACTACTGTATCGATCTAAACCTGGATGTTTTACAAATAAACCATCCCCTTCATTCACAGCAGATAATATACCATTTTCTTTATAATTACCCATAAAAACGATGGAATCTCCAGCTTGTAAGTATCTCAGATTATGAAGAGCAGGTATGCTCCCGCCTTCGTCACTTCCATATTGGTGAATCTCTACCTCATACGGATCTGCTAATTTTCCCTTTACTTTATGATCTACTCTTGCTTTAAAAGTCATCCAATAATCTTCATCTTGTTTGATAATATTTTTCTTCTCTTTTACTTTCCCAACAAATACGAGATCAGCATAATCTGAGACATCAAGAGGATTTAGGAATTTCACATCTTGTTTGTGATTCTCTCTAGCATTTTTATCTTTGTACAATTTAAATTCTTCATATTTCTTCTTATGAGTCGTTCCTTTATGAGCTTCTCCAGGAGGTTTACTATACACATCTATAACAGAATTTTTATCACAATCTTGAGGATACTCTGCTAATGCAAAATTATGATCTAAGAACATATCCTTATACATAACCGAATTGTATGGTTCTATATGATTTTTTAAACTCAATGCATGCCCTACAGCATTGCAAGCTACTGCAGAAAGCTTGGCAGTATCATATGAATTCAAGTTATGGTTACTAACATTAAGATTAACGACGCTATGATCTATTGTATGCTCATCTTTTTTAATAATTTGAGTCATTGCAATAAGGTCTCGATCATACTCGCTACCAAATGTATAAAATCTTAAATCCGCATCATCTTCACTGGCAGCTAGTTTAAAAGTTACATTCTCAGTAACACTACTCCAACCATTCATTCCATTTAAGCAAATTTGTTTCTTTTCCACATTATCAAATTTTGAGTTAATGTAATAAGAAATAATAGATTTAAGATTATTTTCAGGATCATTAGGTTCATATCTCATATTGTAATAAGGAGTATTCGGCATAACATTTCATCCTTTCTAGTACAAAAATAAGGGTTATGAATGTTTTTTCGTTATTAATAAAGATCACAAGGGATATAAAGCATACTGGTCTACCCCAGACTAAATATGCTTATTTGCATCTCTATGGATAAAGTCTCTCTTAGAGATCAAAAAGCAACCCATTCATTATTTTATAAATGAGAAAATAAATACAAATTAATCTCTTTCTAAAAAACAAATTATACTAATTTTAAACAAATTTTTCTTTTATGTTGCTTTTTTTACATACTAAAGGACTTTAATAATAAGGAAGAAATAACTTACTTACTAAATGTTTAGATGTAGTTTAAACTTTACCCCTTATACGAAAAACGAACACCATGATTTCCTTCATACACATAAATTCAATATTCTAATTTTTATTACAAAATATTTTAAAAGGAAGAATCTATATGAAAATTTCATTAAAGAAAATGAAAAATCCTATTCTAAAAAATTTTTTTAAAGAAGAAAAACATAAGATTCAATATGAAGAATATCTAAAAACTGGAGATTTATCCTACTTACTACAACTAGAAACTAGTTTCAAAGAATATTACTACAGAGTTCGTGTATTAAATTATTTTAATAAGTATTTATATTTTAAAGCGATAAAATTCGACATGAACCAAAGAAAACTGCAGCAGAGATTCCAATTAATATTAGATAAGAGTAACGATATAAGAAACAACTACATTTTAAACAGTATAGAAGATAAAAAAGCATACTTTAATGTTGATGAAATGAATATAGAAATTGAGGATCTTGTAACAAATGAACAGTTAAGAAATTCAATAAGTAAACTAACAATTCTTCAAAAAAAAGTGATTTATTTTTATTATATTAAAGAAATGAAAGATATCGAAATAGCAAATAAATTAAACATATCTAGACAATCCATTTCAAAAACAAGAAATACCGCAATCAAAAAATTGAGAAAAGATTTTGGTATTAATAAAAGCTAATCTATTACATTATGATTCAAAAGGGTGATATAAATTGCAAAAAAATACTAGAGAAGAGAATATACTATCTGTTTTAGATATGTTGTATCCAAAAATACAATCAGTTTTACAGCAAACCCACAAGAATGAAAGGGAGGATCTGCAACAAATTTTAGTTGAATCTATAATAAAAAAAATGACGTCAGGGTATTTTGAAAGTGGAGAATCACTTATAGATTTATTAAATAGAGAAAAAGATTAATATTTATGGTTGCTTTTTGATACCTTAAAGAGACTTTATCTTATAGAGAATACAAAACAAAGCATAATTGGTTTGGGATAGACCAATCTGCTTCATACCCCTTGTAATCTCAAAAAAAAATAAAGAGGAGTAATTAATATGGAATATAATTTGAAAATTAATTTTAGCTGTGACGACTTGGCAAACATTTATAAAGCAAATCAAAAGGTAACACTAATTAAGGAGTCTTCAGGTAATTCTGTTCCTTGGGTTACTTTTACTCCGTTTCAATGCAATAAAATAAGTTGGGATGAAAATTATAGTATTTTCGCTTCGACTAACCTATCTCAACATGGAGTAATGATTGATAAAGTATCTGAAACAAATGCAAATGATGGCATTGTATATGATTTTAACACTGGAATTTTCAGAAGAAATGCTGACGAAAAAACAAAAAAAGGTTCGTTTCAGGCTGTTAATAATACATCAGAAAATCTTACGTTAGGTTTAGCACAAACTGTCACAGTAAATAATAATAAGTGTAAAGGAGCTCCGATTACCGCTTCCACAGTGCTTGCTGGACAGAGTGTAACTTTTACGCCTATTGAAAAAGTTAAAATCTTATTGCATTCTAACGAGACACACAAAGGACAAATCTTGTCTGAAGTTTCAAGTCAAAAGTTCTCTGCATACTTTGGTCAAGGACAAGACTCCATTTCCATTGAATATAATGGTTTAACCGGAAAGTTCAACAATATTTAATTTATTCTATCACGGAAACACCCTTGAGTAAAACGAGCAGTATAAGAGAACGTTAAACCACTTAAACATATCAGTTTTAGTATCAAATGCGGTAATATCAATTCAAGATAGAGCCCCCTAAAGTGGAAATCTCCTAATTTCTTGTATGGAGTTTTCCATTCTGGGGGTTTTAATATATAAATAAGGAATGAATTGACATGGAGAAGCAGGATATTGAGAGACTTGCAAAACTAGAAACAGAGATTAAAACTATACGTGAAGTCATGTTGAAGATGGATGGAAAATTAGACGGATGGAATCAAAATTTCGTTCCTAGACCAGAATTAGGCGAGATGTTAAAAACTAAAGAGAAAGAGATCGTTGAAATCAATCAAAACATCAACAATATACGTGAAGACATTGTAAACAACAGAAATTATTCAAGTAACAAGTGGGAACAACTATGGTCTAAAGCTACTTGGTTCCTTCTCGGTATAATGGGAAGTATTTATTTTTGGTTAATTAAAGGGGGAACTTAAATGAACAATTTATTTGATAAGGTTTTTTCTATAAATGAAGTCAAGGTGAGTGCCTTCATTTTGATTTTATTCATTTCTTCTTTATTTGGATTGACCATGTACGTGTTTGATGGTGATATCAGTGATAATCTACTGATGTTTATGAGCACCTTAATTTATGCAATTACTGGCATCAATGCTTTTAACATAGCCAAAGACGCCATAAAAGAGACTAAAAAAAGAAATAAAATGATCGTTAATAAAGAGAGGAATGAACAAACTTGAGTTTTAAAAAAAAATATACCATTACAAATAAATATCTCACTTCAGGAACAAAAAGACGATCAGGAATAAAAATGCCACAAGTTAGTTTTATCGTTGCACATGATACAGGAAATGACGGATCTACAGCATTACAAAATATTGCTTATTACGAGAATTCAAACAATGACATGAATGCTTCTGCACATCTATTTGTTGATGATACAGGAATTTATGAATGTATTCCTTTGTTAACAGGAACACCTGAAAAAGCTTGGCATGTACTATACGAGAAGCCTTTAGACAATCAAAGATTTGGTGATGATGCAAATGATGTCGCTGCAGGCGTGGAACTTTGTTATTCCTGCAACAGAGGAAATATCCATAATGAAGAAGCTTATAATAGATACGTTTGGTTGTTGTCCTATATCTGCTATAAATTTGGACTGGACCCTACGAAAATTGTTGGTCATCACATCTTAGATCCAGAACGAAAGACCGACCCGCAAAACGCACTTTTAAAAACAGGGAAATCTTATTATCAGTTATTGCAAGATGTAGTCAAAGAATATTATGAATGTTTGTCTAAGGAGGAGGATATTTTGAAGTTAATGGATTGGGAAATTCATCTAGCCCATCAAGCAATAGAAAATTTAAGTAAAAAAGGTTTGATCAAAGAACCTGTAGATTGGAAGAGAAAAGTGTCTGAAAACCCGCAAGAAATACTTGATGATATCCCTTGGATGTTTTTTGTAATGTTAGATAGATTAAGTGAAAAAGATTAAGCATAAAAAAATAATCCCTCGTTTTAAAAGGGATTGTTTTTGTGTTTTATTTTCGAATTAAAGGTGTTTAGACACTACACTCTTCAGAGCATCTTTCGGTTGGAAACCAACAACTTTATCTACAGGTTCTCCATCTTTAAATACGATTAAAGTTGGAATACTCATTACTCCAAAACGTGAAGCTGACTCTGGATTGTCATCCACATTCACTTTTGCGATTTTAAGTTCATTACCTATCTCTTCGTCTAATTCTTCAAGTACTGGAGCTACCATTTTACAAGGTCCGCACCAAGGAGCCCAAAAGTCAACAAGAACAGTTCCAGTGCTCTCAACTTCCCCTTTAAATGATTGATCTGATACATTCACGATAGCCATGATTGATTCTCCTTTATTTAAAATGTATAATTTCTAATATTATTTGTACATTATAACATAAAGTTAGTTAATTTCAAATCTAAATTAGAATGTTTCTAATCTGGATTCACTATTCAAACTTATTATGGTCACAATCAAATAATTTATGCGAAGCGACTCACAATTGTCACTTTCATATACTTTACAATTATATACTTGGTTAGGTATACTTAATACTAATTGAGCTATTTTAGGAGGGAATTTCATATGAGCGAAACTAGACAACCTGAATTGCACGTGAATGAAGAACCAAGAAATGATTTTATTGATGTTGGTGTCGGATTTGCAGTTTCAACTGGTATTTTCTTTCTCATCGCGATCATTGCCACTATTTTGTCTGTTATTACTAAATAGTACATAATGTGTGTCTATTCAATATAACAACCCTCATTTACTTATAATGAGGGTTTCTTCATATTTTTTACATTGATTCATTGGTTCTTCTTTTATTAGTTCCCTTCACTTCAATTACTTTTACGAAAGGCTCAATACGATCCATTATTCGTTGTGCTTTATGTTCCTCTTCTCCATCTTTACTCGTAAAGCTAAAATGTTTCTCCAATTTTCTCAAAGTATAATTTGAAGTAAAGAAAGTTGGTTTCCGATTCATACGATAATTCAATATCGTACCCATGACATGATCTCTTGCCCAAGGATTTAGATTCTCTGCGCCAATGTCATCAAACACTAATAAATCAGTTGTTTTTAACAATTCAACTGTATCTTTTAATCTTCCAGTATCCTTCATCATTTCCTTTAAGTCTTCAATAAAATCAGGTACATATACAATTACACCTGTATACCCGCTTTTAGCTAACTCATATAACATATAACACATTAAAAAGGTTTTCCCTGTTCCGAATCCCCCTTCTAAATACAAACCTATGTTGGATAGACCTTCGTTTTTCGATTTTACAATATATTCAGTCACTTGTTTAGCAGACTTGTATCTTTCAGCATCTTTCATTAAAATTTCGTTTGCTGAATATCCTTCATTTAAAGCTCGCTCATCAATATAAAAGCTGCGAACTCTTTTTCTAATTTTTTCTTGTGATTGAGATGCAATCAGTTTTTTGCATGAAACTTTTTGATCAAATATGTGAGATAAACCATTGGAATTTTCAACTGTTAGTTTAGTATAATGTCCTTTAAAATCATTTGGACAGTTCTCTAATCCAGGACACCTTTCACATTGGTTATATTCTTTTACATATTCATACAAGCGATTCATGTGTACTTTTATATCTCGATCCGTTAATTCTGGATGCTTTAGTAAAAATTTCTTTATTAAAGGATCTGATAAAAGATGTTTTACTTTTTCTTTTCCAGAATCAAATTGCTTAGAATTAGTTATACTTTTCATCACCTGAGATAATGATTCCATGTAGGTGGACTCCTTTCTAACACTAGTCTATATATCATTTACCATCCAATTGTTCAGATAACTTTTGAATTTCATCAAGTTCTTTTTGAGTAAAAGTAGTTTTTTCAATTTTCCCATTCGTAATAATCGGTATTTTCGGTTTTTGATGTTGGTACGATCTTTGAGAGTAAGTTCTATTTTTAGAAGTCTTGTTTGTTTTATTTGCTTTTAACTTTTCCTTAACCTCATTTTTATTTCGAATATATTTAACAGCTTGCTCAAAGCTATTTACTTGTTTTCCTAATAGATCAGAAGCAATAGAATCTATGAAGTTTTTATTCCAATCTAAATCTTGAGAGACTAAATAATGAATCAAAACATTAATAACTTCCTCTTTAAGTTTATAATTCACGTCAATTTTATCAAAAATATCTAAAATACGATCTGGAATTGAGCCAGGGAAAACTCTTTTTAATACATGAGTATAGGGAGAGTTACATAACATCATGTTATATTGTTGTTGATCGCACTGACCAATAAATACTTCTGGAATATCTAAAAAATATATAGAATCTACAATTTTTTCTTCATAAGGTGAAGCATCGTCTTTTGAGCTTTTTTTAAAAAATCGTTCGCGATTGTCTTCACGTGTTTTATCCTGTCTATAATTAGAATTTGCTTTTTTCTGTAATTGATCAATAACCAAGTCACCATTTTCAGAAAAGATACCATCTTCATCTAATAAGCTACTGATTTCTTGTAAGGTTAAATGATATTTCTTAATAACATAATTGATCGCTTTGATTTGCTCAGGTTCATATTTTAAGTTTTCAATACATGAACGATTCATAGAGTTACGTGGTATTCTAGTAATTAAATCTGCATAAGTATATTCATTCGAAGGCTCAGATTCAAGTATTTGATTCACAATTTGTAATGAAGCACCAACCTCAAGTTCAGCCTGTTCCAATTCCTTATCTACTACTTGTGTATTTAACTGAAACAAATCATAAAATGGAACAGACACATTTTCTGAATATATTTCTTTCGAAGAAATTTCCGATGGAAGCTTTTCTTTAAATGAATCTCTTAAGGAGATAACAGTGTGTTTTCCAATTTTATCTCTTAATAAAAGCGTTAGATGCTGATTTTTAAAAAACTCCTTCGGAGATAATGCAGAAAGCAACTTATATTCATATATGTAATCATCACTATCCAAAATATATTTACGGTATGTTTGTAACAAACCTATAGCTTCCAGTTTAGAAAACTGTTCGATTAAAAATTTCCTTCCTCTTTCGCTAGGTTCAATTCCTAGAAATAAAAAGAGCTTCCTTTGCTGCTCTATTTCAGAATAGCCTAATTGATCAGAGGAAACTTGCTGATATAAAAAATGATACAAACTTATCGCACTTAACCCAACCATTGGCTGGTATATATTATTTAACATATAAGTATTCATAGAACTCATAGAAAAATCTCGATAAATATAAAATCGATGATTTTCTGTAAAGTGCAGTATATTCATTATTTTCATATATAAAACTCACCAATTAATAAATTTATAAACTCTATAAACCAAAGAAATAGAGTTTATAGTATCCTTTATTTTAACACAATTATACTTACAAAAGTGAAGTTAATATATATCCAAATTTCAGTGAAAATTATCGATTCCATTCTCTGATTCTTTTATCATATTGCAGAAATCTAAATAAGCGATATCTTCATTTTGTTTACATAACTCTTTTTGGTGTTTTTCAATCCAATCTGTAATTAAATGATTCATATGAAGTGCTGATTTGGTTGGGATTTGATGAGTTTTTCCCTGTAGAAAATGAATTTCATTATTAGGTAATTCTTTGTGCAGAATATTAGCGTATTTATGAAATCCTTTATCTTGATCACCATAAATTAATAATTGAGGAGTTTGTAAATACTTCAATTTAGAGGAACAATTATAAGAAAGTGTAGCTCTGTAATACTGCTTTATATTTTTAACGTTTCCTCTTTTTGCTTCCTTATATAATTGTTTAAATGTAGGTTTTATATCTGCATTCCCACGAGTAATGACATAAGCAAGAAAACTTTTTGCTCTTATTGAAGTTAAACCAACAGCCATCATAATTCTTCTCTTTAATTTAAAATCACTTACCTCAGACATAGCACTAATTAATATTCCCCCAAAAAAACGGTCTGGATAAGTTAACATGGCTTCCAATGCTATAGTACCTCCTGTTGAATATCCACAAATATAACATCGTTTTATTTTTAAAAAATCCAAAAGCTGTATTATATCATCAGCAATCAGAGAAAAGGTAAGAGGTTCCTTTGAAGATTGACTTAAACCATGACCTCGAATATCAAACGTAATGACTTCAAATTCATCGGATAATTGTTGGGTTTGATAAATAAAGTTCGAACAAGTAAGCAAAGGAGGGTGAATGAATATGATAGGTATACCTGAACCCTTCACTTGATAATAAAGTTTAACTCCATTTACTTGTTTAAAAGGCATTTACATTCCCCCATCATTGGTTTCTGCTTTTTTATTATTTCCTTAGTTGATGTTTTTACTAACCAATTTATTGGGAATTTTTCTAGTTTCAAATGAAGGAAACTCTCCAGTTAGCGAGCCTTTAAAAAGTAAAAAAGCAGCTCCTTAGT
Source organism: Chengkuizengella sp. SCS-71B (assembly GCF_040100845.1). Taxonomy (NCBI): domain Bacteria; kingdom Bacillati; phylum Bacillota; class Bacilli; order Caryophanales; family Paenibacillaceae; genus Chengkuizengella; species Chengkuizengella sp. SCS-71B. Next base: position 3,378,690 of record NZ_JAZHSH010000001.1, read on the forward strand.
ATCAGGAGCTGCTGATCTTAGTTTTAGAACATTTTATAACCTTGATTTCTCAATTTTTTAATTGCCAATCCACTTAAGATGGCACCTACTAAACCACCAATAAATGTGATGTAATCAGTAATTTGATACTGAGTTATGTTAGTAAGTAAAGATTCTCCAGCTTCCCATAACCAATATACCATGTAAGGAATAACAACCAATATATACACGTAAACAGGAAACCAGGTAGTTTTTAATAACATATTTAAAATAAAACCTATGCCAAAAAATAAAACAAACATTAAAGCAAACAGGATTGGTAATTGAATAATATCAACTTCGGTGCTCATATTGTTAACCCCTCATTTTCAAGAAATAAGAACTTCTAGTATTTTACTTGATTTTTTTACACTAAGTCAACAAGTATGGGAGTATTTCACAACCTATTTTTGATTTGTAAACAAATTATGAATTTTACCATAGTTTGAACTATAAGATTTGCTACGAACTAATGTTTAGTTTAAAATAATGGGGAAACTACTACAAAAAAATTTTACATATGTATATAAAAATTAGAGGAGTGAACTTTTTAATGAGTGAAGCAGCTTTAACCTTAGAAGGTTGGTATGCGTTACATGATTTTAGAGCAATGGATTGGAATGCTTGGAAAAGCCTATCCCCAGCAGAGAGAAAACAAGCTGAGGATGAATTTCTTTCATTTATACAAGAATGGTCAAATATAGAAGATAAAAAACAAGGAAGTACAGCTCTTTATAGTATCGTTGGTCAAAAAGCCGATTTTGTAATGATGCACCTTCGTGAAACACTTGAAGAAATAAATGAATTAGAAAATGCATTTAATAAAACATCATTTGCACAATTTACAATCCCAACTTACTCTTATGTTTCTGTAGTTGAATTAAGTAATTACATGGCTCAAGGTGACGGAGATCCAATGCAAAACCCAGAAATTGTTGCTAGGCTAAAACCTTCACTACCAAAAGCAAATCATTTATGTTTTTATCCAATGAATAAACGCCGTGAAGGTAATGATAATTGGTACATGCTGAGCATGGAAGAACGTCGTGGAATGATGAGAAGTCATGGAATGATTGGACGACAATACGCTGGGAAAGTAAAACAAATTATTACGGGCTCCGTTGGATTTGACGATTGGGAATGGGGCGTTACCTTATTTGCTGATGATGCGTTACAGTTTAAAAAACTTGTATATGAAATGCGCTTTGATGAAGTAAGTGCTAGATTCGGTGAATTTGGAGAGTTTTTTGTAGGCAATTTATTAGACCAGAACAAGATGTCAAAAATGTTAGAAATTTAATATCATAAAATATAAATAGTAAAACGAGCAGAAAACTACTGCTCGTTTTTTGTTTTCTTATTTTCATAATGATTAATCAAATTGAAATATTTTTTGTAATCTATTTCACATTCTTTTTAAATTTAACATGGTATCATTTTATCTGTAAGTATCAATAAGTAATTTATTTTATAATAAGGAGTGTTTATATATGACATTAGCTCAAGACATCAAACAATTTCAAGATGAAAATTTAAAGAGAGTCCCACAAGAGGTATTAGAACAGGTTTTTCAATCTATAAAAGAATTAGATGAGTCTGATCATCCTAAAGGATTAAAAGTTGGTGATACTGCACCAGATTTCACTTTAAAAAATGCAGTAGGAGAAAATGTCCACCTTTATGATGAACTAAATAAAGGGCCTGTCATACTGAGTTTTTATCGTGGTGAGTGGTGCCCATACTGTAATTTGGAAGTAAGAGCATATCAACAAAAAATAAATGAAATTACTGAACTAGGTGCTCAACTATTTGCAATTAGTCCAGAAGAACCAGACTATTCATTAACCTTAAAAGAAAAACATAATTTATCTTTTCAAGTATTAAGCGATATTGGAAATAAAGTTTCTGAGAACTATAAATTAACGTTTCAGTTTCCTGACTATATAAAAGAAGTGTATAAAAATGTGTTCCAAAATGACTTAGGAAAAAGAAATAATGATGAAAGTTGGACATTGCCAATACCAGCTACTTATATCATTGAATCAAATAAAAAAATTGTTGCAGGATTTGCTAATGCAGACTATACAAAACGTATGGAACCATCAGAAGCTATTGAAGCTTTAAAAAAACTAAAATAAAGACAAAATATAAATGATTATAGAAGAAAAACCATCAGTGAATAAATAAATTTCACTAATGGTTTTTCTTAATTATTATTCCATTTCTGATTTTTGTCTCAAGTATTCTTCTGTATCCCGATCTCTTTGTCGGCTTTTTTCCTTTAAACGTTCAATCGCAGGTTGTACGAGATAATCAATTTCTTTTTGAACCGTGTAGGCTAAATCATGTCGACTTTGGTCTTCTAAATAATGCCCAACATCCATTAATGCATTATATCGATCAAGCTCATCTCTTGTTAATAAACCTCGAACTTGCACACTACAATGTTTCACTATCGTACAACCTCCTCTTACAAAACCTATAAATTAAAATGATATTTAATGTAAATGAGTATCAATTAAAATAAGTTCATTAAAAACGTGTTTTCTTTAAAACAAGTGGTATTCCGCCAATAATGTATAAATATCGAATATCAATCATTTTTTTCATAATAGCAGCAGTATAACCTTTTATTTTCTTTTCCCCTACTACCCCAATGGCTTCACCTTTACCTAATGATGCAACTGTTCCTTTGATTTCTGGTTTAAATGTTTTTAATTTTTCCCCTCTAATGCTAGCTGCTAAATTATAAGCACAGGCTACACCTTGCTGCATTGCAATTTGAGCAGTTGGTGGAAATGGTTTTCCATCTTCTTTGAACATAACAGAACAGTCACCAATGATAAATACATCGTCAAAACCTGGTGCTCTTAAATATTCATCAACCTTTACACGACCTCTTACAGCTTCAAATCCTGCATTTTCTACTAAGCTGTTACCGCGTATTCCACCTGTCCAAACCACAGTTTGGGATTTAATTTCCTCTCCACTAGCTAATATAACGCCATCAGGAGTACACTCCTTAATTGGAGTTGAAATCATAAATTCAACACCTTTATCCGTAAGCAAATTCATTGCATATTTAACTAATTCTGGATCAAACCCAGGTAATGCTGTAGGAGCTGCTTCGACATTCACGATTCTAACTAAACTAGGATCAACATTAAATACACTACATAATTTTGGAAGTCGATCAGCCAATTCTCCAACAAATTCAATTCCTGTAAAACCAGATCCACCTACTACAAAAGTCAAATAATCTGTACGACTTTCATCATTTTTATATTTCGCAAACATATATTCTATGTGCTCACGAATATAATTCACACTATTTATGCTGCGAATACTTAATGCATACTCTTTAAGTCCTGGAATTCCAAATGTTTCTGGCTCTCCACCCAGTCCAACAACTAAATAATCATAAGAAACTGTACTATCTTCTAAGATTACTTTCTTTTCCTCAGTGTTAATATCAACCACTGTAGATTTAATAAAATCCACTTTAAATTCATCAATTAATTTAGAAATATCTACTCTTGCATTTTTAGGATCATCCGTACCAGCTGCAGGCATATGCAAATGGGTAGTAATATAATGATAATCATGTTTATTTATTAAAGTAATATCTGCTTCGTTATAATTTAATTCTTTCTGCAAACGAATAGAAGTTACAACCCCTCCATAACCTGCTCCAATAATGACTATTCTTGGTATTTGACTCATAAATTTACTCCCATCCAGTTCTGTATTGTAAATGAGTTGTGAAAAAAAGTACAATCAAATCCATGAAAATTTAATTTTATTTTTATCCACCCCAATAAATTTTATGTTGTAAATTACTGCATCATTTACTTATCCAAATGCAATAATATAACGTTAATTCAAAAATAGCAAGAGAAATTTGTCTAAATTCGTAACAAAATTCACAAACTAATATTAATGATAACAATAAGTGATTAAATCCATATAAATTTTGTATCGATGAATTTTTATTTTGTGTGATTTTAAAGGTTTTCTTTTAAGATAGGTAAGTTTATAATGAAGTACGGAAGGTTCAAATTCTCGGAGGTGCAATTTTCGTGTCGAATTTACAACATAATAATGAAATCGTTGATATTGCCATTATTGGTGGTGGACCTGCAGGAATGTTCGCTGCTTTTTATGGTGGGATGAGACATGCTTCTGTAAAAATTATAGAGAGCATGCCACAATTAGGAGGTCAATTAGCAGCATTATATCCTGAAAAATACATCTATGATGTTGCTGGGTTCCCAAAGGTAAGAGCTCAAGAGCTAATCGATAATTTAAAGGAACAAATGAAACACTTCCCCACGGAAGTTTGCTTAGAAGAAAAAGTTTTGCAAGTTGAAAAAAAAGAAGAGCGTTTATTTGAAATCACTACCAATAAAGCTGTACATTTAGCAAAAGCTATCATAATCACAGGTGGAATAGGGGCTTTTGAACCTAGGAGACTAGATTTACCAAATGCAGAACAATTTGAAAAGAAAAACCTGCATTATTTTGTTCCAGATCTAAGTGTATATAAAGATGAAAAAGTAGTGATTTGCGGAGGTGGTGACTCTGCTGTTGATTGGGCATTGATGTTAGAACCCATCGCAAAAGAAGTGACAATCATCCATCGTAGAAATAAATTTAGAGCACATGAGCACAGTGTGGATAATCTAATGAATTCATCAGTAAATGTACTTACACCAAAAGAGATTAGTAAACTTCATGGTACAGATAGAATTGAAAAAGTTACGATTAAGGATTGCAAAACAGATGAGGAATTTGACTTAGAAGTAGATACAGTCATTGTAAATTATGGTTTCATCTCATCATTAGGTCCGATTGCTGAGTGGGGTCTAAATATTGTAAAAGGTTCCATTGTAGTTGATTCAAGAATGGAAACAAATATACCGGGAATTTTTGCAGCAGGGGATATTTCAACTTATGCTGGTAAACTAAAACTTATTGCTGTTGGATTTGGTGAAGCTCCTACTGCCATTAACAATGCAAAAGTATATGTTGATCCTGATGCAAAATTATCTCCAGGACATAGCAGTAATATGAAATTTTAAAATATAGGGTATCCTACTCCAAGAAGAATATTTTTTACGGAGGGATACCCTATGTCTTTTTTTTGTCCAGTTTGTAATGGCTTCTCAAAACTTAATGTAATCTGCCCCAAATGCAATCATAATGCTAAAGATTGCGGGCGAATCGGTGACTTTATGGGACCATATTCTGCTTATCTAGCTATAGATGAATTGAAAAATACAAACGGTTATCCTGATTTGATAAATCATCAATGTGTGCATCTTGCTTATTGTGAATCATGCCAATTTGAATTTCATAAAATGATTAATGAGACTGAATATAATAATATTTAAGCACATTCAATTGAGTATAAGATATTGCTTTCTTTAATTTCATTTTTACAATCTTCATCCTTAGTCTTCAAACCTCTATTAATACATTCTTCTAACAATAATTGAATAAAATCTGGATCTAATTTTAACTTTAAAGACAAAGCATAAGTTTTCAACAATTTTTCATCACTTAGCAACTTCATTTTAATCACCTGTTAATATAGATTTATTCATAGTGTAACAAAAAATAAGTTTTGGAACAAGTGTTCTTATCACTGGGAGAGTGAAGAAATGTTACAAAGATTAAAAAAATTATTTGCTCCAAAAAAATGTGCGATCTGTGGAAAAAAGGCAATTGATGCTAGTAAATATTACAATGATACTAGTGAACCTGTAGTGGTATGCAGAAAATGTACAGAATATGCTGAAAGACGCGCATTTCGTAAAAGAAGCTGATGAAATTCTTCATCAGCTTCTTTTACAATCAATCTTGTTCCATCAAGCCACCTTCTCGATGCTGAAAACTGAACTTTTTGAACAGCACTTTTAGCTCTTGTTACTTACTTAAATTCATTTCTTCTAAACTTATGTCGTAATCTTTCCATAAATAGGTTTGATCATACAATGTTGTATCTGTTTTCACTGCTACTCCAAGAAGATATGTTAGATAACAACAAAAACTTAAAAATAGAACGATGATAATGATAAATGACCACATATATAACTCCCCCTAAAAAAGTGAGTTATATATGTATATGTTACAGATTGATCACAATTTCTAGAGATTTATATTTTTATCATTATTCCACAAATATTTTCGATCATATTCAGTTGTATCTTTCTTCACCCCTACCATTAAAAAGTATGCTAATAATACACAAAACCCTAAGAATAATGCAACAATGACTATAAATGCGACCATTGAACTCATCTCCTTTTTTTAAATAAAAAAACCTTCCCGATAGTATTTTGTAATCCTTACTATCAAGAAGGTTTTTATGTTCATGATTATTAAACTGGTTTACTTTGATACATTTTAATTAATTATTAACATTCACTTGGTTGTCCTGCATCTGATTCTGTTCTAAATGAACTTCCGCAACCACATGTTGCTGATGCATTTGGATTTTCAATTGTAAATCCTCCGCCCATAGCTGACTCTTTATAGTCTACATTTAAACCATTTAAATACTTTTGACTATCCTCATCAACTACAACCTTAAGTCCTTGAATGTCTAATACTTTGTCATCGTCAGCCTGCTCATTATCAAAACCCATACCATATGAGAAACCGCTACATCCTCCTGACTTAACACCAATTCGTAAAAATAAATCAGATGATTCCTCAGCAGCTAACATTTCATTAATTTTTTCTAGAGCTGTATTTGTGATATTAATCATATTTTTCCCCTCCTTCATTTAGTGGGAGTTTATATAATTTAACTGTGTGTTACAGATTTAATCGATCTGTTATGTATATTATACTAAGAAACATAATTAGTAACAACTAAAGGATATATTTTGTGTATTGCTCGTACTTGACACTAGGTTTATAATGGATAGGGTGTCAATTAGATTTCAGTAAATGAAAGCTAATTTCTAAAATAAATGTACCTTATTAAACGTGTACTTATTTATATATTTTACAACGAAAATAGGAGGGAAGAATATCAATGAGTATCCTAACAAGCCATCCAGATACTAAAATGCAATCCATAATAGAAAAAGTTCAACATGGAGAACGAATAAGCATGGAAGACGGACTCTACTTATATCAATCAGATGATCTTTTAACAATTGGTCAACTAGCTAATCAAGTAAATTTGAAGAAAAATGGAAGAAAAGTCTATTTTATTGAAAATATGACATTATATTTTACTAATGTTTGTGAAGCTACTTGTGCATTCTGTGGTTATAAACGTAATCCAGGTGAGGAAGGTGCGTTTACTTACAACGCTGAACAAGTCATTGAGTTTGCAGAAAAACATTATCATCCAGGGATAAGAGAATTTCATATCACCGGGGGACATAACCATACTGTTCCTTTCCAATATTATTTGGATTGTATCCAAGGACTAAAAAAACATTTCCCTAATGTAACTATGAAAGCATACACAGCTGCAGAAGTTGAATTCTTTTCTCGAATTAGTGGACTAAGTATAAAAGAAGTTTTACTTGCATTAAAGGAAGCTGGTGTTGCAACACTCACTGGTGGAGGGGCTGAAATCCTTTCTGAAAGATACCGCAAAAAAATGAGCGTTAACAAAGCAACTACAGAGCAATGGTTGGATGTCCATCGTGCAGCGCATCAAGTAGGTATGAAAACACATGCTACAATGTTATATGGATCTATTGAAACTTTAGAGGAACGACTGCAACATATGGTTTATCTAAGGGAACTCCAAGACCAAACTCAAGGGTTTATGGTCTTTATCCCTTTAGCTGTCCAACCTAAAAATGTAAATGCCGGAATCAAGAGACGTACTTCTGCATTTGAAGATATCAAAACAATGGCTATTAGCCGATTAATGTTAGATAATTTCCCACATATTAAAGCATACTTTATTAATATAGGAACTCAATTAACTCAAATGTCGCTAACTTTTGGTGCTTCTGATGTTCATGGTACTTTAATTAAAGAACGAATCAGTCATGCAGCAGGTGCTCTATCTCAAGAAGGTCTGACACGTGATGAATTAATTTGGTTAGTAAAAGGTGCTAACCGTATTCCTGTAGAAAGAGATACTTTTTATAACGAGATTAAAGTTTACGAATAAGGAAAAGCTAAGAACACCCCAAAAAGTGTAGAAGTATTTTTAGCAATATCGGATTACTTTTCTAGAGCCCCATGCCACAAAAGTTTTTTGTTCTCAGTTTAGGAAGAACTGGTGTTGTTGTTAGTCACATGGACGTGGCTGTTTTTAATCGACCTAATACTTTTGCGGGGCTCGGAAAAAAAGATTTGCCCAAAAATATGGTTTCATCAGGCAGGGGACGTTGAACTTGTACAGGAGATGAACTGATCTTCGATAGTCACGAGCGTTACTGGTTTTAGACCAGTTTTGAACGTACTGATCCGGTGAATATCGATTTCTCATGCTTTGATCAGGATCAGTCACAGAGCGTTACTGGTTTAGACTAGTCTTGAACGCACTGATCCGGTGAATATCGATTTCTCATGCTTTGATCAGGATCAGTCACAGCGCGTTACTGGTTTAGACTAGTCTTGAACGCACTGATCCGGTGAATATCGATTTCTCATGCTTTGATCAGGATCAGTCACAGGGCGTTACTGGTTTAGACTAGTCTTGAACGCACTGATCCGGTGAATATCGATTTCTCATGCTTTGATCAGGATCAGTCACAGGGCGTTACTGGTTTAGACTAGTCTTGAACGCACTGATCCTGCAAAAATTCTTGATTGATCTGTGAAGTAAATAAATAGAGGGAAAAAAAGGACTTATTCAGAAAAATTAACGAAGTAAATAAGAAATAAAGGGAAAAAGTGGTCTTATTTTAAATGTTTAGAGCGTTTTTACCTGATTTTTAATTCAATACCCCAAAATAAGGGTATTATTTCCCTTTATCTTAACTAAACATTCAATAAAAGCTTAAATAAGACCATAAATTCCCTTTATTTTATAACTAATAGATAAAAATATATAAAGTAACAATGAAAGGATTTACACAATGAAAAATATCGTAATATTAGGCGGTGGGTATGGAGGTTTATCAACTGTTCTTGAATTATTAAATGATCAATTTCCAGATGATGCACATATCACCTTAGTAGATCGTATGCCTTATCAAGGTTTAAAAACAGAATATTATGCATTAGCTTCAGGAACAATTTCAGATATCGCGATCAGAGTTCAATACCCAGTGGACTCAAGATTAACGATCAAATATGGGGAAATTATTGATATAAATACTGAAAACCAACTTGTTCAATTACAAAATGATGAACCTATTTCTTATGATCAATTAGTTATTGCTCTCGGTTGTACAGATCGTTATCATGGGATTCCCGGTGCAGATATTTTTACGAATAGTATTCAGTCTTTATCCGCAACTCGTAGAACTTATCAAGAAGTAAATGATATTAAACCATATGGACAAGTTACCATTGTTGGTGGGGGTTTAAGTGGTGTTGAAATCGCTGCTGAACTAAGAGAAAGCAGATCAGATCTAAATGTTCGAATATTAGATCGAGGTGACAGCATACTTTCTTCATTTCCAAAAAAACTGCAATCTTATGTACGAGGTTGGTTTGAAGAACATGATATTGAAATGCGCGGAAATATCTGTGTAACTGAAGTAGAACCAAATATAATACATAACAAAGATGAAAAAATAAATACAGATATTACAGTATGGACTGCAGGTATTCAACCCGTCGAACTTGTTCAAAATCTCGATTTTGACAAAGATAATCAGGGCAGGGTCATATTAAACGAATATCATCAAGTGCCTTCAAAACCTAATGTTTACGTTGTAGGTGATTGTGCTAGTTTGCCTTTTTCACCTAGTGCTCAAGCTGCAGAGGCTCAAGGAAAACAAGTAGCAGAAGTCATTCAAGCCATATGGAAAGAAGAAACTCCAAAGCTAGGTAAAATTAAGCTTAAAGGAGTTTTAGGGTCTTTAGGTAAAAAAGAAGGATTCGGAGTTATGGGCAAAAAAACAGTTATGACTGGAAGAGTACCAAGAGTATTAAAAAGCGGGGTACTTTGGATGTCCAAAAATCACTTTGGATAAATCATAAATTTATATTTTATAACACTTAAAAAATTTCATTAAACATCTAGATCAAACGTTTTTAAATATTCTTCAATTTCTTTTTCAATTTTTTCTTTTAATTGATCTGGTGTTTGCGCAGTAATTAATTCTCCGTTTACGAGAGCATAAGGTTCCATAGAGCAGACCCCACAGTAACCTAGACATCCGTATTCAATCACATCGTATTCGGGATTTTTTTCTAGTTCTTTCATGACTTTGTCAGTTCCTAAATGCATATTATTAGTACAAAATTCTATGATAGGCCTCATATTTTTTCACCTGCTCTGATGTAATTTTGTTTAAAATTATTTTTCAAAAGCAACCATTTGCAATACTTACTTATTGTAATATAATAATAGAAGGAAGGAGATGAATCAAATGAATGTAGAAGATAAACAAAAGCAGTACGATGAAGTACTTGAAGTATTAGATAAACTCCGCCCATTTCTTCAGCGTGATGGAGGAGATTGTGAACTTGTAGATGTAGAGGATGGCATTGTTAAGCTTAAATTAGTAGGTGCTTGTGGTAGTTGTCCAAGTTCTACAATAACGCTTAAAGCAGGGATTGAGAGAGCTCTTACTGAAGAAGTTGAAGGAATCACAGAAGTAGAGCAAGTATTTTAAAATACCCCAAAAAGTGAAGTTAAGCTTTGAAGGCAAAAATTAAGTCGTCCACTAACTGGACGACTTATATTTATTCTAATATTTTATATATTCATTTCATCATTGGAAAAGTTCGAATTGGATCTAGTCCCCCAGAAATATCAATGATATTCCCAGTTACAAAATCAGATTGTGGTTGACATAAAAAAGTAATGACTCTTGAGACATCTTCACCGGTACCTGGTCTTCCTCTAGGTGATTCCTCATCTAAAATAGTGATAACATCTTTAATTTCTATCTCTTTATTTTGCCCACGAATATCACCTGGACAAACCATATTTACCGTAATTCCATATTCTGCTTCTTCTACAGACAATGTTTTTGTGAACGATACTAATCCTACTTTTGCAGCAGCATATACAGCTCTATGAGGCCACCCTCTTGATTCTCCTGCGTGCCCAAAGCCAAAGTGTATAATTCTCCCCCATTTGTTTCTTCGCATATGTGGTAACACTAAATGATCCAGCTGCATTACACTTAAAAAATTCCCTTGAACTAAATAATTCATTTCCTCAAAAGAGTAATCTGAAAACAACTTTCTTTCACGAATAAATGGACCTGCATTGTTTACTAATATATCAACTCCGCCAAATTGCTCTTCAATCTTATGTATCATGGACTGTAATTGATCAAATTGGGTCACATCCGCCTTTATTGCAGTAGATTGTACTCCCATTCCTTCAATCGTTTCAAGTAAATGTTCCGCTTCATCTTTACTATGAACATAATTAATAATGACATTACAACCAAGTTCAGCAAGCGCTAAAGCTGTTTTTTTTCCCAACCCCTTTGCACTTCCTGTGACTAGAGCCACTTTATTTTTTAACATTGAATTCTCTCGTCCCCCTCTAGTGACAATTGAATTGCTTTTCATCTTTTTATGTATGTTCCAATTTTTTTAGTAACAATAGATTAGAATAATCAAAGACTTCAATTAAAGATAAACACACCATCTTATACCCTTGTTGTAAAATATAAACGTTGTTTGCTAAGTTTTCTACTGTTACTTTTTCTTCAGAAACGTCATCCGTTTTGACCAAATCATCTAACATTTCAACATTAATATAATGAATTTCTAAGTTCCTTCTTTTTCTAAGCGTTTTCATCGGTTCTTTATACTCTAATTTAATATGATATAGTAGCTTTTGTAAAGTAGGATGTTTCTTCAAAGTATACATCTGTCTTAAAGCAGTATAATATGAAAACCTTGGTTTGACTTTTTCAGTATTCAATTCTAATAGATCATTCAAAAAATACCCCAGTTTATCTAATATAGAAAAAATCCGAATAAACGAATTTTTATAATAATAAACATGCAAATAATAGTCCTTTAATTCGGCTGGCTCCATATCTTCCTCGTAGGGAGTATGAATTTTTTCACTATATTTTTTACTGGAAAATACACTTTGCTCCAATTCATTCAAAGAAATAATAAAAGCTTCAGCTAACAGCTTAATACGAATATATTTATCTGGTAAGTCCTCTTTACGATCCAATTGGATAATTAGATCGCTAAATTTTTCAATAGCTTGATTGATATGAAAGAAATCTCCTTCTTTTTTCCTATCGGGTAATTTAAATGAATGATCAAACATCACACCACTCCTTCATATCAGTTCTTCACCATTTTATCCGCTTCTATTCTATCTTCTGACTAATGTGATAACAAGTTTATGTTATTACTCAAAATACTCTCCCCAACGTTTTGAAACAAGCTCTACTATATCTTCACGTGGAAACAACTCATCAGGATACCCTGGTTTCATTCTTGCATCAATGACGATTGGCAGTTCATAGTTAAGATGATGCTGTCGGATTTCACTATCTGCATACATATCTGTTGCAGGGTTAAATCGAGTAAACACTGTCCATAAAAAGGAGGTTTGATCCTTTGTAATTTCTGCATCATCAACTAGAATAACCATTGGCCACATTTCCAACTTTTCTTTATTTGTTTTTAGGATATGTGCTGCTAACTCGGGCTCTTCTTCATACTTTTTACCTGAAATGACTAGACATCCTTTACAGTAAGTAGAGATTTTAGATATGCCTACTAAACCTCCGCCTGTATAATCACCAGGTAATTCCCTCTTTGGATCACCTACTCCAATTAGCACTGCTTTACTCCCATGATTCAACTTTTTCCCAGTGTAATCTAATGTATCATGTGAAGTTTTATTAAAAATAAACAAATCCGTTTTTGGTTCGAACCTTTCTAATACGGACTCAAATAATTGAGGGAAGTTTTCTAAGTTTACATTTTGATCTGTTAAAATTAAAAATTTTGTTAGCGTAAGCTGTCCTTCCCCGAAAATTCGAAAAGCACTTGCTAACACTTCACGTGAATAACTTTCCCTTACTACTGCTGCTGCCAATGGATGGAAACCTGTTTCTGCATAAGTCCACAACTGTTTCACACCTGGCATCGCCATTGGAAAAGCGGGAGATAATAATCGTTGTAAAAACTCACCCATATAATAATCTTCTTGTTTTGGTTTACCCACAATAGTAGCTGGATAAATTGCATCTTTTCGATGCCACATATGATCAATTCTGAATTCAGGAAAATCATGAATTAAAGAATAATATCCATAATGGTCTCCGAAAGGACCTTCTGGTCTTGTGTAATTTGGTGGTACCTTACCATGAATAGCAAATTCAGCATCTGCGATCAGACGATGATCTCCATGTGGGTTGTCAACCGTCTTTAATTTTTTCCCCAAAATTAAAGAAGTTAATAATAGTTCTGGTAAATGCTCTGGTACAGGTGCAATGGCAGAGGCAATTAGTGCAGGGGGGCCTCCTAGGAAAACGGTAACAGGAAAAGGTTCATTCTTTTTCTCTGCTTCATGATAATGGAATCCTCCACCCTTATGAATTTGCCAATGCATTCCTGTTGTTTGGTCATCATATACTTGCATGCGATACATACCAAGATTGTGATCCTTTGTTTCAGGGTGTTCAGTATAAACTAAAGGCAAAGTGAAAAATGGTCCACCATCTTCCTGCCAGCTTGTTATCACTGGAAGCTCAGCCAACGGATTTTCTTGTTTTAATACTTGCATGACAGGAGCTTCATTTTTTAACACTGTTTTAGTTCCTATTTTCAACATATCAAATATTAAACTTTTCTCTTTCCATAGTGCTTTCGGTGTAGGTGGAAGAAGTGTGTCCATCGCTCCAATGATTTGTTTCATTAATTGTTCAGGTTTTGGACCAAAAGCTAAATCCACACGTCTACTTGTCCCAAATAAATTTGTAACTACAGGGAAAGGGCTTCCTTTTACATTAGTAAATAACAATGCTGGACCACCCTCATCAATCACACGTCGGTGGATCTCAGCTATCTCTAGATATGGGTCCACTGGCGCAGATATTTCTACTATATCATTCTCTTTTTTCAAAAGATTAATAAATGCTCTCAAATCTTGAATCATTTCACTTTCTCCCTCCATTGCCATACTAACATACTTAAATAACACAATACTCCAAACATAGCTGAAATAATAGACGTATGCAACAAAATGGCAAATAGATACCAATTTTCATTACTAATTGCTGCAACTAGTATGACACCACTTATGACTTGAGCTACAATTAAAACAAGTGCAGCAATTCCAGCTTTACGTATAGGAAGAATATGATGATACGATCTATAAGCAAAATGTGCAACAATCAACATGATAATAAATAAGACACTCGCAGAAGATACATGTGTAAGTGCTACACCTACTTTTCCTATCAAGGTTTCAAATGTATTTTGATAAAGTTCAACAAAAGCAGATCCTGAATCCGTATGTTTCACTAACGCTCCAGTATAAACGACGATATAAGTATAAACGGTCGTAAACCATACAAAGATACGATAACTTCTGCCAACCGGTTTATCTATAGCTGTTGTCGGTTCACCCCATTTTGTATATAGACTGCGCTCTTGTGGATTTATTTTCCAAACGATCATCACGAGTAGCAAACTACTTGCAAATGCCATTATTGATATTCCGAAATGCAGTGCTAGGACAGGAGACGATTGTGGCCACATAACTGCCATAGCTCCCATGATGGCTTGTACTACAGTAAACAATAGTGTTCCCCATGCATACAATAAGGCATCTTTGCGATGTTTTAAGTATTTAATGACCATAACAAGGGTAATCACCACTAGAATTCCCTCTATACCAGTTACAAATCGGTGACTCCACTCTATGATGGATGGAATTGTATAAGCAGGTACGAATTTACCGTTACATAACGGCCAATCATGACCGCAACCTAATTCTGATCCCGTATTTGTAACTAACGTCCCAGCTAATAGAACAAGAAACATCCCCATACATGTGATCGTAGCTATCCATTTTAATCCATTAATCAATGCTTTCACCCTTCTCTTTGTACAAATAACAACAATTTTCATTATATCTGTTCATAGTTAAGAATACCATATCACCATTCATTAAAAAGTGAAGAAAGTGCGAAGAAGCACTCTATTAAAAAAAAATCGTCGTCCCAAAATAAAAAGATTTTAGGATGACGAAATTATATAATTAAAACTTATTTGTTTGAAATCATTTATTTAATTAGGACTTTTCTAATGCAGAAGCCACTTCTATGGCACGATCAACGAAAGTCTCAATTTCCTCCTGCGTTTTTCTCAATTTATTTACAAATCGAATAAGCTCCTTGTTCTCATGAAAAGCTATAAAGCTTGGGATGCCTAACACATTGTTCTGATCAACTAAATCAGGAAATTGTTCTGAATCAATTTCAATAAAACGGACTTTACCTTCATATTTTGCAATGACTTCTGGCATAAATGGATCTATGAAGCGGCAATCAACACACCAATCAGCCTTGAAAACGGCAATGACAGGAATGCTATCTGAAATCATTTCTGTGAACTGTTTTTCACTTGTTAATTTTTCCATAATCTTATTACTCCTCCTTTGATTATCCTCTTTAAAAAGGAATCTTAACAACTATTATACGGAATACTAGTACTACCATTCAAATCTCATCAGTAATTTACAGTCCGTTCGACTTCTTGATTAACTGAATGATTACGGAATGTTAATACGTGGATATATAAAACTTCTTACATTTATCAAATGAGAAAGAGGGTGTTCCTAATTTTTAAAAATCTTTTTATGGAAACAAAACAAAAAACAAAAAACTTATTAAGATTCTTACAACTAAAAAAACAATACACCCCTTTAGTTTACGATACAAATGATTTGAGAATGATTCATAAAAAATTAAAGACTACATTAGAACACCCTAAACCTACGAACACTATTTTTACTAATATTGAACTAGAGATTTTTAAAAAAATTCAACAAAAAACTAAGGCTAATAACCTTAACAATATTACACGCACCCAAGCATACCTAGAAGTTTACAAGAGAAATTCTAACCTTCACTGGGCGTTTCTAGCTCATATGGTATCAAGAAATAGCGGTTGGAATATGACGGATTTAAAAGGAGAATTTCTCCCTAGATTACTTAACTCCGAAAAGAGACTAGCTACGTTTTTAATGCTAGAGAGAGCAAATGCACTTATCTTTCAAGATGCCTATCCCCAGTTATTATTATATGAGGAAAGTTTAAGTTTAAAAAAGAACTTATTTCATTTGTTAGATGCCTTTCATGTATCTAAATTTATGCGTCCCTTCTGGGATATTTTCTGGAATAATCCACAACAATCTACTTTGTTAACTATCGCTCTTATTATTAATGAACAAAATTACATTGAAAAAAGAGTTGTCTTAAATCCGAAATATAAAGAAAGAGTGTTGGACAAGTTTTATTTTAAAACACAATCCTTATTGCAACTTAATCAAATCCTCTTTCCAATGGTTTATTCTAGTCAATATGATAAAAAAAACTTAGTGGGGGTCACAGTTCAGAATTTTTCCAATCTTAAAGAAAGAATTGCAGTAGGAAAAAAACTATATACTATTATATATTGTTATCCTGATTATTATCAGGCCATTAGAAATTTCTCTAATCATGTTGCTCACTCTGGTTCTCGAGTAGATTACTGTCCTGAGTTATTTTCAAAAAAGAAATCAACTTCTTCCGACTATACCATGCAAAAAATTATAGGATGTAAATTAAAAAAAGGAGCCGAACCGCTGTCCAGCCCCGAATTAACGGAAGTATGGTCTAATGTTCCTTTTCAGTCCACAACGCAAGAGGATTGGTTTATTGATCTCTCTATGCTAAAACATTTTAAAAAAATAAAACCACCGATTACTTTGGAAATGACGCACAATTATTGCCAAGCTTTAAATAAAATAGAGTTAGCAGTTATGGCAGAAAAAATGTTGTTTGAAGAAAATTAATCAGCGATTTATGATACGTAAAACTTTTTGCATTACATTCTGAATTCTACCAGGCAAGTGACGAATATCATTTTCAGTTATCACTCTGAATTTAATCATGAATATTAAATATAAAATCCCAATAATCGATCCTAAAATGACAGAGTGCACTGCATAAGTAACCCTCTCAATAGAAAACTGAATTATGGATTCGTTGAAAAGTATAATTAAATATCCAACACCAACAAGAAGCATGGACGTAATTAGCGTGCCTATCCACTTTTTCCCTAATATCGTGTAAGAAACTGTTTTTTTCAAATAAAATAAGTTTAATATCATTACAATGGAAAAACTAATAGCAGTAGATAAAATGATTCCACCAACTCCAAGCCATGGTGCTAATAAAAAGTTCCCTGCCACTTTCAATACTACACCTAGCGATACATGAATCATCGGTCTTTTGAATTGTCCTAATCCCATTAAAATGGTACCTGATGTCATCATCAATACTTGGAATATTGTGCTAGCAGTTAAATAAACAATAACTGACGTTCCTAATGTATTTTTGAATAATAATCCATTAATAGGCTCTGCTGCAATACATAATACTAAGATGACTGGCAAGCTGAAAAGAATAGACATTCTTAAAGCTAGCGATGTTTGACGATTTAATACTAACTGATCCTTTTTCGCATACGCCGATGAAATGATTGGGAGAATAGATTGACTAATCGCAATGGAAAATATGATCGGTAGCCCTGCTAGAGCCTGAGCTCTATTTTGCAAAATACCTAACATTTCTTCAGCACTACTATAACCTAACTTCCCTTCAAGCAATGAAATTACAGTTGAAGCGTCAATAAAATTAATTGCAGGGACAGCTATCGCAATCAAAATGACAGGTCCTGAAATTTTAAATATCATCTTATATATTTTTCTATAAGTTAATGATTTAGCAGCTTTTATCTCTTCTTGATTCTTTTCATTTGAAATAATATACTGCCCATCCTTAATATCTTGTTTTTTTAACCTCCGCCAATAAAATAACATGACTAATAATGCTGCAACCCCACCAACTACACCACCAAAAGTTGCACCAGCAATCGCCAATTGTTCTGTAGTGCCCATATAAAGTAAGAATGATGCGAGTCCTACAGAAACAATGACTCTCACAATTTGCTCAACTATTTGTGAAATTCCATTTCCCATCATTTGTTGCCTACCTTGAAAATAACCTCTCATGATGGCAATGACAGGGAAAAATAGTAAAGCAGGAGCAAGAGCACGAATCGCTAACACAGCATCCTTATCCTTTGCAATGTTAGTCGCATAATAATCTGAAGCAAACCAGAGCAATGCTGTCATAAAAAGTCCTGCAAAAATTGCAAACTTAATGGATGCAACATAAATTCGATGAGCTTCCGCAAATTTACCCAATGCCATCCGTTCTGATACTAATTTACTAATTGCGACAGGAACACCAGCTGTTGCAATCATTAGTAGTAAAAAGTAGATCGAATTCGCAATCCCATAAGTAGCCATCGCATTGTCACCAAGCATATTTTGTAATGGGACCCGTTGAAAAATTCCCAAAAAACGTGCAATAAAAGCCGCGATTGCTAATACCAATGTGCCTTTAATTAAAGAATCTTTTTTTGACAAAGTAACTTTCCTTCCTGATTAATGATCATATTTTAAGAAAATGAATTATGGTCTATATAGTTTAGCTCCTTGAGAAAAATTCATATTAGCAGTTTTTACGCAGCAGAATGTGACTTGAAAATTTTATACTCCCAGTATGTATTCCTCTATTATTTTTGCCACTCCATCTTCATCGTTAGTCAACGTCACTATATCCGCTTCTTTTTTTATGATATCTTGAGCATTACCCATTGCAACACCAAGGCCCGCTGACCTAATCATAGCAAGGTCATTCATACTATCACCCATCGCTATGACCTCTGACATATCAAATCCTTTCCATTTACATAAAGCTTGTAACCCACTCGCTTTACTAATCCCTTTTGGATTTAATTCAATATTATTAGGATGCGAATTTGTTATTTCCAAAGTCCCCCATGTTTTAATGGTTTCAAAAACTTGTTTAATCTTACTATCATCTTCAGTATAATAACCAAATTTTAACCACTGATAATCATCTAAATTATCTGTCCATTGTTCTTTATTAAATAACCCTTCCACAGTATAACCCCAAAACCAAGTATCATAGTGAAGTGCGATATCATGCATATCTTTAATGACTTCAGATTCTAGCAGATGACGCTGCATTAATTCTTTTGGATTCTTCCAAACTTCACTTCCATTCACAGCCACAATAGGTGTATCTAGGTTCAGTTCATGAATATAAGGCTCTATACTTTGATACCCTCTACCAGTTGCAAAACTAACAATAACTCCTTTATTCAAAGCTTTATCAATTGCAGCTTTATTCGCGAGCGAAATTTCTCTATTTTCATTTAAAACCGTTCCATCCATATCCAAAGCAATTAATTTATATTTTTTTGTCAAGTCATTCCCTCCTAGGCTTATCTAGTATAAATTGAAGCTCTCAACAGTAAGTTTCTTTAGTTATTAAGTATAACATAACGGGTTTACTCGAACACTTTACATGAATTACAATAATTCCCATATAAATAAACTTAACATAAGGGTTCTTATTTGTTCATAATCATGGTAAGTTATATTCGAGGTTATTCGACATTAAAATACATATCTTAACAAAATTATTTCATATTATGGTATTATATTATTAATGAAGGTATATTTTTAGTAGATTTTAAGTATAGAAAAGGTGAATGTTTTGATTGAAACTATTATGAATGTGTTGCCCATTGTTTTAATATATTCTATCCCTTGTTATTTTTTCTCCATTTGTTTTTCTTTCCTCTTTTGGGGTTTTTCACTAAGAGACCATTGGAAAAAAATACTTATCTTTGCTTCAATAGAATCCCTATACATAGATTTTTTTATATTTGATCTACCTGCCTATTTTTATTTTATTAACAGTATCTTATCTTACTTCATTCTCTTTTTTTTAATATTTAAAAACTTAAAATTCGTGCATAGAATTATTATACCTATGTTTTCATTTACAACCTTACTTTTCTTAGAATTATTCGTCGTTGTTTTTACTTTGAAAATATTATCTACTACTAGAGAAGAGTTATTAAATAACTCTATTAATATTGTTTATATTTCATTTCCAATTGTTCTAATCTTTTCTAGTCTGATTTATTTAATGATTAAAACAGGATGGTCCATAGGACAAAATCTTACAACAACCATAAAAAAAAATCTAAAAATTTCATTATTATTTTGTATTTTATTTATTCAATTTATTATAGTTACATTTGTAATAACAATAAATTATCTAGGATCATATCATAATTTATCAAAAACAATTTCTCTTTTATTATTTTTTACTATATTCTTAAGTCTCATTATTTTACTAGTCACACTTAACACAATAAAACAAACTAAGAATGAAGCTGTGCAAATGACACAACAATTTTACATAGAAGACGTAGATAAGATGTTTACAAGTATACGTGGCCAACGTCATGATTTTTTAAATCATGTACAAGTAGTATCTGGTTTAGTGAAACTTCAAAAATATGATGAATTAAAAAAATATACTAAAGATCTTGTGGGAGGGATTTCAGAGGTTAATGATATATTAGAGATAGGACATCCTGCTCTAGCAGCTTTAATTCAAAGTAAAACAATTATCTCACTGGATAAAAAAATAAATTTCCACTATCAATTTAAAAATTTAAATTATCTGTCATTAGGTGTAACATCAATAGACATTGTAAAAATCATTGGAAATTTAATTGATAATGCTATGCAGGAAGTTGAACATCTATCTCCTGAAAATAGGTGGATTCAAACCAGTGGAAAAATAGAAAATAATAATTTATATATCAGTTGTAAGAACCCATATATGAAAACAAAGAATTTAATTAAATCACAAATTTTTAAGCCTGGCTTTTCAACAAAAAATAAATCTATGCATGAAGGTCTTGGATTATCAATAATAAAAGAGAGAGTAGATTACTATAAAGGCTCCATTAAAGTAAACACTACTGAAAATCAAGAGATCGAATTTAACATAAAACTACCAGTAAAATCAGTAGTTTTATAAAAAAATGTGACAAAAGGGTTTAATAATACTGGCTAGTCTTTTTTAATAAGTTTTTCTGGTATTATTGAATCACCAAATACTAATTTGTTTGAATAAGTAAATACAATTGCAAAAACAGACAAAACTACAGATAAGCACTTTGCTATTTTAGACTTCAACAATCTCACCTCCAACAAATAATTAATTACAAGCTTATAATCTCTTTGTTAAAAGAGATAATGCTTGTATCATATATGACAATGCGAAAATACTAGAACCAACAAATAAATTAATGGCTACAATGATAATCGAAACAAACTTGAAATAACGAAGTATTTGTCTTGGAATCTGGGTATTAATGTGCACATTCACTGGTGCTCTGAACCATACAATAAATAAAGAAACAATATTCAATAATTGTGTTACCATTAAATTAATGGAAATAAAAGAAATAAATATAAATACACATGAAGATATAATTGAACATACAACTAATGACTTAAAATGAAAACCACCTGAAAACGCCCTTAGTAATGCAAATGAAAAAAATGCTAAAAATATCTCCTTTAATTGATTGGTTATAATCCCTACAATAAAACATATCAATACAACAGAAAATAGATTCAATAATATTTTCAATGCATATTCCATAACCTCCACGTCTGATGACGAATCATAATGGTTTATTTTGTTTGCAATTTTAGCTGACATTCTTTCAATCATACTTATGCCTCTACATAATAAAATTCTCTTTTTTACAAATCTTGAATTTATTCTACAATATTTTCACCATAAAGCACAGGTAATTATTGTATGTATGTATAGTGATATTTTTATTTGCTTTTGAGAATAGATTATATAGAAGTCATAAAAAAATACTGATTGAGGATGGGAAGGGTTGACTAAAGTTATCATATTAAATCAAAAATTTTTTTTACTTTTTGAGTGGAAAATAATAAATCCTGAAGCTTATTTTTGACAAAATAAGTGTGGGGATAAAATTTGTTGAAAAGTAATTCTGATAGATTAACTTGAACCATACTTAGAATTCAAGATCAATTCGTTTTTTTAAACATAATATTTATTGAAAACTAACAATTTTATTTAATTATGTTTAAAAAATATACAATGCAATTGAAAGTGTAAAGATTTATACACAAAAATCTTTACACTTTCTCATATATTGAATCACTCTCTTTTTCTTTGAATTAATTATAGGAAACGATAGAACAACCTCTGTCCCCTCTTGTTCCACACTAATGATTTTCAAATCCCCATTATGCTTTTTCATAATGTTGTATCCATAAGTTAATCCTAATCCATGATTATTCCCGGTTTTCTTTGTTGTAAAAAATGGATCTAATACTTTATCTTGTATTTCTTTAGGGATTCCATTTCCGTTATCTTTCACTGATAATCTAATAAACTTTCTATATTCTATTATTTCAATATTAATTTGAGGATTAGAGCAATTTTTTAATGCCTCAATAGAGTTATTTAATATATTGATCAAAACTTCTCTTATATGAGTTTCATCCCCATCAATCATAATATCATTCTCTGCTATAACTTTTACTTTTATTTTGTGATCATCTGTAATTTGTTGGAGACTTGTTACAACATCTCGAATTAAATCAGCCAAATGAACATCTGAAATGATTAGATCTACATCTTCCATTTTTTCTTTTATTCTTACCGTCATCTCATTCATATGTTTTGTACTATTTAATATCTGATTAATAGTTATGTTTATTTGTTCATCATCAAAACTTCTCTTTGCTTCCTCAGATAATTGATTCACTAAAACATTAATCTTGGAAATTTCATTTTTTATCGTATGATTAATAATAGATGTTCCGGCGTTCATTGCTCTCTTAGTTTTATAAAAAACTTTTTGGCTAAGTTGCTGATTCCATCTTTTTGATATAACTTTCAGTACAAAAAATGTACATAATAATATAACTAGTAATAAAAGTGCAAAAAAATATAATGACTTTACTCCTTTACTTAATGCAAATGGGAAATATATAAGACTTATGCAGCTGGTTATAAATATCATAATTGAAAAAGTTTTTACACTAGTTGAATTTAACCTTCTTTTCTCATTTATAACATACGGGAATGTTATATTTTTTTTCCTTAATATAGAAACTAAACAAAAGGCAACTAGAGAAGTTAAAACCTGCAAAATATAACCTTCCATTTTAAATAATGTTAACTCAGGGGTGTAGATTAGATATAATAATACCTGTATCACACCATATACTAAATATCCAACAACTGCCATAATTATTGAATATATAAATTGTATACTAAATAATTGCCATAATAGTAAAAAATATAATACTAAGTGAACTAAAGGTGCTACAGCCTCCATTTCTAATCCAACTCGTAAAGATAATGATACGTAAGATAAAATTACACAAGAAAATAAAACTTGTGGCAAATATTTAGAAATACTTAAACGAAATAAAGAAAATACAATGAAAAAGTTAGCAATATATTCTATAGATGAAAAGAAAGTAAAATAAATAATATCTATTATGTTCATAACTATCACAGCCCTTTTATAAATTACATAATTTTAAATAAAAAAATGTAAACTAAAAACTCTCTGATTTTCTCTTAGGAAACCATAAGGCTATCTCAGTCCCCTGTTGTTCTTCACTAATGATTTTTAAAACTCCATTATGTTTCTTCATGATATTGTAACTATAAGTTAAACCTAATCCATGATTATTTGATGTTTTCTTTGATGAAAAAAATGGATCTAACACTTTATCTTGCAACTCTTTTGGAATTCCACTCCCGTTATCTTTCACTATTAATTTAATAAACTTATTATCTTTTAATATCTCAATATTAATTTGAGAATTTGAACAATTCTTTAATGCCTCAATGAAATTATTTAAAATATTCATCAAAACTTCTCTGATATGAGTTAGATCCCCTTGAATTACAATGTCATCTTCAACATTCTTATTTATTGTGATATTACAATCTCTTGTAATAGATTGAATATCCTTTGTCACTTCTTGAATTAAATTATATAAATTAATATTTGAAATAGTTAAATCTACGTCCTCCATCTTCTCCTTTATTCTCACAGTCATCTCATTCATATGTTTTGTACTATTCAATATTTTTTTAATATTTTTTTTCATTTTCTGATTATTATCTTTCCCTTCAACGTCTTCAGATAATTGATTCACTAATAAATTAATCTTAGAAATTTCATTTTTTATCGTATGATTAAAAATTGAAGTTCCTGTATCCATTGTTTTAAGTGTTTTGCTTAATACTTGTTGATTAAAATTAATTTTCCAATTTTTTAAAATAATTTTTAATAATAGAATAATAAAAATTAATACAAATAATCCATACAAGATTATGAATTTTTGATTATTTAAGAAATAATACATTCCAACTACATTTATAAAACTCATTAGCACTAAAAATAAAATAGGAAGTTCAATTAAACTTTTAATAGTTTTATCCTTCTGATTAGAAAGCAATGAATAGCCAATATTGAATTTCTTTAAGATAAAAACAATTATCATAGTAACTATAAAAGATAACGTTTGCAGTATATAAACATCAATTGAAAACAATGATAAATCCGGCTCATTTAAAAATGAAATAATTATTATTTGGATGACTGAATAACCTGAATATCCAACGGCAGATACTACTATTGCGTGCAAAAATTTCAACCTAAATAACTGCCAAAACAATAGAAAGATAAAAAACATCTGAAATATTGGGGCTAAATATTCCATATTAAATCCTGCTCGTAATGAGAATGATACATATAGTAATAAAAGGCTTGAGAAGATTATTTTTAATAAATACTTAGATATAGACATTCTAAAAAATGTGAAAATTAAGATAAAACCAGCTGCATAATCAAGTAGTGTAAAAAAACAAAAATTTATAACATTAGAAAATGACAATCTAGTCACACCTTTACAATAAAATAATTAAAGTTATTTACTATTTATCTAATGTCATATTTTGAATCACTCTCTTTTTCTTTAAATTAATTATAGGAAACGATAGAACAACCTCAGTCCCCTCTTGTTCCACACTAATGATTTTTAAATCCCCATCATGTTTTTTCATAATATTGTAACCATAAGTTAATCCTAATCCATGATTATTCCCAGTTTTCTTTGTTGTAAAGAAAGGTTCAAATACTTTATCTTGTAACTCTTTTGGAATTCCACTCCCGTTATCTTTCACTGATAATTTAATAAACCTTTTATCATCTATTATTTCAATATTAATTTGAGGATTTGAGGAATTTTTTAATGCTTCAATAGAGTTATTTATTATATTAATCAAAACTTCTCTAATATGAGTTTGATCCCCTTGAACCTTAATTTCCTTGTCTGCTTTTACATTTACTTGTATTTTACGATCCTCGGTAATTTGTTGGAGGCTAGCTAGAACTTCTCGAATTAGATCATTCAAATGTATATCTGAAATGATTAAATCTACTTCTTCCATTTTTTCTTTTATTCTTACTGTCATCTCGTTCATATGGTTTGTACTATGCAATATTTGGTGAATGGTCTTTTCTATCTGGTCATCATCATATTTACTTTTTATATCCTCTGATAATTGATTAACTAATAGATTAATCTTGGAAATCTCATTTTTTATGGTGTGATTAATAATAGATGTACCCGTGTCCATTGCTTTCATAGTTTTATGATAGATTTTTTGACTCAAATTTTGATTCCATTTCTTAGATATAACTCTAATAATCAGTACTAAATTCAATAACATAACTAGTCCGTATAAAAAATGAACAATAAAACCCTGAAATAAAGTAAGATAGATAATCCCAATATTTACAAAGCCAAATATAATTATTGCTATGAAATAGTATTTAAGTTTAATTGATTCATTAT
The DNA here is from genome assembly GCF_040100845.1 of Chengkuizengella sp. SCS-71B. NCBI lineage: Bacteria > Bacillati > Bacillota > Bacilli > Caryophanales > Paenibacillaceae > Chengkuizengella > Chengkuizengella sp. SCS-71B. The sequence goes on from NZ_JAZHSH010000001.1 coordinate 3,404,899, forward strand.
AATCTGTATTGCTAGTTTCAATCGAATAACCTACATTATATTTATTCAGGATATATGCGATATAAAATGTAACTAAACTAGTAATTGTTTGAAGAACATAACTAACGTTAGTAAATAGATAGTTATCAACACTAATAAATAAAAATGAGATGGATACTATAACAGTCTGAATAACACAATAAGTTAGATAACCTATTACTGCAATTAATATTGCATTTAGAACTTTCATTCTAAACATTATCCATAATAAAAAGCATAATAAAACTAATTGAGAAAAAGCTGCAATTACTGCCATATCTAAAGCTGTACGTAATGAAAATGAAACATATAGTAAAATAATGCTTGTCAAAATGACTTGCGGTATATAATCAGAAATACGTATGCGAAATATAGTAAACGTAATATAAAAGAAAGCAATATATTCTATAAATGAAAAAATTGAAAAATTAACAATATCTAACAGGTCCAAAACTTTTACACCACCTTAATTATTAAGTGAATTTGTATCTCTATTGGAATACCAGCACCATTAACTTTTACATATAAACTTGTGTACTTTTAAATTCTTCTTCCAATGTCAATATGAGGATTGGAGCATTTTTTTAATGCTTTAATAGAATTACTTATTATATTCATCAAAACTTCTTTAATATGAATTTTATCCCGATAAATAAGTAATAGTTTGTAAGAAAGCAAAACCAACAAATCCAACGACAGACATAATGATAGCATGGACAAGTTTCATCCTAAATAGCTGCCACATTAATGAGAAATAGGTGCTATTGTCTCTAAACCATATCCATCACGTAAAAAGAGAAAGGTATAACAAAATTAAAGAAGTTAATATATTTTGTGGTATATACTCTACCATTCTAATTCGAAAAATGGTAAAAATAAAAATTATCTACCTTTCATTTTATTCCTCATACTTCTTAACTGAGATTTAATTGTATTGAAGGATTTATGTAACTTTCTCGCCATTTCATTTTTAGTGAATCCCTTATTATTTAAATCATATAGCTCCCTTTCTGCTGGAGTTAACAATGATAATCTAACTTCTTTGCGATTTTTTCGATATGCATTTCTCAGAATTTCTGACACGTCGGAATGAATACCAGCTTTGCCATGATATGCATCTCGAACCGCTTGAAATATGTCTAAAATATTAAATTTAGATAGATAGTTAACCACATTTTTTATAGCAAACGACTCTAGTATTACATCTTCCTCCATAATTCCAGAAAGGATAATTATCTTACTGTTTATTTCTTTTCTTTTAGCTAACTCCTCTGCAAAATCAAGCCCATCTAAATTGTTTTCAGTTAAATTAATGTCAAGTATGATAACATCTGGATTGTTTTCGATAGATAATTCAAGAGCTTCTTCTCTATTTGTTGCTGTACCTATTAATAGAAAATCATTCTGATTTAATAGTTCTTTTGATAATTGTTGTAACCAAAATGAACTATCTTCCACTAAAATAACATTTATTTTTTCCATTTAGCTGCTGAACCTACTTCCCTTTTTAGCTGAAGCTTATTTAATAATAAATATTTTTACATATTTAACCTTAACATAATATACTAAAAATTTATAATAATTTGTCGATTTATTGCAAATTATGTCGAAAGGGAGTTGAATTCAAAAATAGAATAAGTATGTTAATCTAATGTTTGTAATAGTATCTAACTATTTAAACATCCTAAAAAAAGAACTCATTAAAACCCGAAAATTAAACATGTTTTATCCAAACCTTAGGCAACATACATAAGTATTTTTTTTAATAATTGAATCAATTAAAATTATAAGTTTAGTATCTGGTATAAGGGAGGGTGAAATTATTTCACCCCCTGAAGACGGACGTAGAAATTATTAAGATCCACCTGTTGTACCTACTTGTGCTGTATCTCCCCCAATACTAAATGACCAAGAAGCACCCCACGGAAGACCTTCTGAATAATTCTGTTTTTCAGAAGATGTAGCGTCTAGCTCTTGGTCATCTTTAATATCTATATTTCTTTTTAAAATTAAAACAACGTGAAAGCCCCTTGATATAATCAAGGACTAATCACGTTGTTGAAGTTAGGGAAAAGTGAATCAGGTCTCTTCTTGTTTATTATTATTTTGTTGCTTGGCATTATTTGTCCTTAGCTTTCTAACTTCAGACATTAAATTAATTAATAAAGCAAATAACATACCAAAGAATACTGAATAGCCTACATCTGAATTATTTCCTTCTATAGCGTTAAATAAAATCACACCGAAGATGAACCCTGAAACGCCTCCAAAAAAAAGAGAAAGTATCGTTTTTATGATCAAATTGACAAATTCACCACCCTTCTTAATTATATTAATTGTATAATAATATTGGAAAATCATGTATTTATTTTTAATTTCCCCAATCATTTTCTACAATAGTAATTGTCTCACAATCCCTTTCTGTTTCCCCTGTTTGATATGAATATACACTCACACAAGCTGTAACATCACCTAGATTTCTATAACTAACCCCAAATCTATTAGTTTGATCAAAAGGATAAACAGTAACTGTCTCATCAATCACACCTGCATCGTCAGATATTGTAACTTTAAATTTTGGATTCTCTTCATGGCCCTGTACTCCACCACCAATATGAACAACCCATTCTAGAAAGGAGTTTTTTGAGAATTCCCCATCATCATCTCTCGGGTCATTAGGAGGTACTTCAAGATAAACATCTAACGGATAGAATTGAACTCCAACTTCTGCATTGGATTCTATCGAACTAGTCATAATTATCCCTAAAAAAGATATAAAAGACAACGTAAATATTATTAAATACTTTTTCATATATAATCCCCCTTCCTTAATCGAAAGCTGCATGATTAATATCAATAGAATCAGAAACTATATCAGTTACATTAGTGAAGGTTATCGCCGCAGCTACACTTGGGCTTGTAGCAGCACTAGCTGATAGACCAAGTCCACCAATTACCTTATCATGTGCATACCATATTTTAATTTCTCCAGTATCTCCTTGAATATCAGTTCCCTTTAAGTAAACATGAGCAGTACCATAAGCATCTCCATAAAAAGTTTCTAAATCATATGTCCAACCAATAGAACCTGCGTTAGATTTATCTTTATAATTTGGATTTGAAGAATGGATATTTCCTAATTCTGTTACTTGATATGAAGTATAATCAAATTGATCTAACGTCCATCCTTTACTCCAACTTACACCAAACCCATCTGTTAGTCTCCAATATGGCATATCATTCCAATCATATTTAGCCGTAACTTTAATATATGGATCTCCATCCAAATTACCTAGTAAACCGTAATAGAGTGTAAAATCTAAATCATCTTGTAAGGCTAATGCTGTAAACTCATCTTGTTCTTGTTCAAGATCAAATGACGATTTGCTATATCCTAAGAATTTTGTGAAACCACTCTCAGCAATTTCTACTTTTTCTTCCATATTAAGTGTTTCTAGTAATTCGACCGATACACCAATGCTAGTTAGTTCTTTATTGACTCTTTTTTCTGTCCATTTGACCTCATTTGCGAATACACTACTAGGAATAAGTGCTAATATTAGAATAAAGAAAATAAATAAACTTTTATTCATGAAAATTAAACTCCCTTCAGATTTTTTACATAAATAGTTCCTTATTTCATGCTTGAAGCAATTTGTTGCAATGGATGTGAGTCATGAGATTGATTTAATTTCAAAATAATACCATTTTAACATCTCTTAATACAAAAACGATATTAAATTTGATACTGGCCAGCTATATTGAAAATTATAATATTTAAACATAATTGGAAAAAGGATGAATTTATTTCACCCCCTAAGTAGGCTTGCTGAACAAATCTACTTGGTTATACAGAAACTCAAAATTCGAGTTTCAAGCCATTCCAAAATAGAGATTTTAAATCTGAAAAGGTACTTTTTGAACACCCTCATTAATATAAATACCCCTTTATCAATAAACCATTATTTGAAGAACACAAATGAAAGAAACATTCCTGACTATAAAAAAGGAATGTTTCTTTCATTTATATTGACGTCTACATAGCATCAATTTTTGATCCCATAACTGACTAAGAGCACTTGCAGGTTTTTTAAAATTATTTTATAAATACCCTGTTAAACTCTATTTATTTAATCTAATAAAGTGAATTGTTAAAATGGTTAGATGTACTAACATATTTACTAAATTTATTTATTAGAAACTCTCTTTCTGAATCTCTCAGTAATCCTAATTTCTAATATGATTGCAATAATAAAAAATACAAATACAAATATCCATAAATAAAATAAAATTTCCATATTCTCTCCTTATGTATGTAATAAATAATAATCTATTATTCTAATTACTAAACAGTGGCATTTGATATATCAATCAGGAGGCCATCATCTTCTATATTTTTAGGATCAACGTCTACCTCACTCTTTTTCTCAAAGTAAACCAGACTTCCTATATATGTAACCACTCCAAAGAGGATACATGCACTTATTGCAATTAAAGTAACTTTTTTCACCTTTAATCGTACCTCCACCCTGTATCGCTTTATATCACATTAATCTTCCTAACCATTATAAAATTTTAGGATGTTAAAAAGGAGGATGAATTTATTTCATCCCCCTTATTGTTGGAATAAAAGATCGCATTATCAACATCCTTTTCGAATAAATTTATTGTAACTTTGACACATAAATAAAATAACTGAACTATTTCCTACTGAATTCATTTATAATGAATTATAGTCACATATTCTTAATTTAGATGAAACAAACATATACTTACTTAGGAGGGGCATACATGAAACATATCATTTTTGATTTTGATGGGACGATTGTTCAATCCAAAAACTTAACGATAGATATATATAATGAAATTGCTGCAAAACATAATTATAAGCTTATTGAAAAGAATGAAATCCCATACTTAAGCTCTCTGAGCATATCTCAAAGGAGTAAGTACCTTAAGGTACCATTGTGGAAACTACCCAGCCTTGTCAACGAGGTTAGGAAAAAATATAAACAAAGAATATTAAAAATCCCTACAGTGAATGGAGTGCCAGAAGTTATAAAGGAATTACATAAGTTAGGCTATCAACTTGGCATTATATCCACAAACGATAAGAAGAATATCATTCAATACTTGTCAAAGCACAGAATTAAACATATTAACAAAGTTTTTTGCTCAACAAATATTTTTGGCAAACATCGACTCATTTATAAGTACTTAAACCATTTTAAAATCAAAAAAGAGAATGTAATATATATAGGAGACGAAATAAGAGATATTGAGGCATGCAAAAAAGCAAAAATTAAAATTATGTGTGTTTCATGGGGGTTCGATGCAAGGAAGCTGTTAGAAAAAGGAAAACCAGAATATATTATAGACCATCCTCAACAAATTAAAGAAGTCATGACAAGACAATTAATATGATTATTCTTATTCACATTATCAACATAAACTAACCAATAAAAAGTTGTTGCATCAAAAAAACCACCCCTGAATTTTCATCATGGATGGTTCATTCTTTTTTTTATTTAGAAGAAACACCGTTATATATCATATCAATATTCCATTCCATCATTTTGATGTAAGTATCTCCATCTTCTCCTGGTTTTCCTACTGAATCAGTGAACACTTTCCCAAAGATCGGGACGCCAGTTTCATTTGATACTGTTTCCATCGATCTTGAATCAATACTCGTTTCTAGAAATAATACTGGGACTTCTTTTTCACGAATTAAATCAACAATGGCACTGACCTGTGAAGGTGTTCCTTGATTCTCTGCATTAATTTCCCATATATATCCTGCATCAAAGTCATATGCTGCACTGAAATATTTGAACGCTCCTTCACTTGTTACTAAAAATCGATCCTCTTGCGGAATTTCATTAAAACGATCAACAGCTTGCTGATGAAGCTCTTTTAATTGTGCAATATATGCCGCTGCATTTGCATCATAAATGTCTGCGTGATCTGGATCAATTTGTTTCAGAGCATCTCTTGCATTCTCTGCGTAAATAATCCCGTTTCTGACATCTAACCAAGCATGAGGATCAGATTCGTTTTCTTTTCCTGCTGTAGTAAGGTATTTCACTTCTACACCTTCACTTAAACGGAAAACAGGAGCATCTTCACCTGATTTACCAGTCGTTTCAAGTAGTTTTTCAAACCATGAATTCCCACCTTCAAGATTTAACCCGTTATAAAATACTGCATCGGCATCCGCTGTTTTTTCTACATCAGAAGGTAGAGGTTCAAATTCATGAGGATTTGCACCGATTGGAACCATACTATGCACTTCAACTTGATCCCCACCTACATTTTTAACAATATCATAAATAATAGAATAAGTAGCAACGACCTGCAATTCATCTCCCTGTGTACCATTATCGGATTCCTCAGTACTACAGCCTACCAAACCCATAAGAAAAATTAAAATTAACGAACTGAATAATAAACCTTTTTTCAACAAAATCACCTCTAAGTATTTATATAACCACAAAATTAAAAAACTGTTTTTCCAAATCACCATACGTTATTATTACATTTACCCTCTAGCTAATGATTTGGTACTTTTAGATCTAATACTTCTCCATAACACACCTTGTTTAGGTGAGAATATAAATGCGACTAGAAACATTGTTGTTGCTGTTAAAACAATGGTTGCACCTGAATCTAAATCAAATCTATTACTGAAAAACAAACCTACAATAGAAGAAATCGCACCAAAACCTGAAGATAAATAAATCATGATCCACAATCGATCTGTAAGTAAATAAGCTGTTGCTGCAGGTGTGATTAACATCGCCACAACAAGTACGATTCCAACTGTCTGAATGGAAGCCACAGTCACCATCGTAAGTAAAATCATTAATAAGTAATGAATCATTTTATTAGGTAAACCGTATGCGGCTGACATTGTTGGATCAAATGAACTTACTAAAAGCTCTTTATAAAATAAATAAATCATCACTAATACAAATACACCGATTCCAAATGTAGCCCATAATTCAGAAGTTCTAACTACTAATAAGTTTCCAAATAAGATGTGGTATAAGTCCGTACTGCTTTTTAATAAAGTAACCCAGATAATCCCGATAGCAAAAGCAAAAGTAAACATAATTCCGATGGCGATATCATTCTTGATTCGACTATTTTGACTAATATATCCAATCCCAACTGTTGTTAAAACACCAGAGACTACCGCCCCAAAAAAGAAATTAATACCTAACACATAAGACAATGCTACGCCTGGTAATACAGCATGGGAAATGGCATCACCCATTAAAGCCATCCCTCTCAAAATAATAAAACAGCCGATGGCTCCGCATATGATCCCTACGATAACAGAAGTAAGAAATGCTCTTTGCATATATTCATACTCCATTACATAGTTCACATAATTTATAATCTCGCCAAACATTAAACGCTCACTCCAATCTCCTTCATAAAAGCAAACTGACCTTTATATGCTTTTTCCATAATTTCAGGTCGAAAAACTTCATTTACAGATCCAAATCCAATCAGTTCTTGGTTAATTAATAACAATTTGTTAAAATAACTTTCTGCTTTACTTAAGTCATGATGTACAACTGTAACGGTTTTACCTTGGTCACTAAGATTTTTAAGTATATTAATAATGGTCTCTTCACTGCCTAAATCCACACCGACAAACGGTTCATCAAGGAAAAACAACTCCGCTTTTTGAGCTAATGCTCTAGCAAGAAAAACTCTTTGCTGCTGTCCACCTGAAAGTTCACCTATCTGACGTTTATAAAATTTCTCCATTCCAACTTCCTTCAAACATTCATAAGCCCATTCTTTATCATTTTTTTTCGGTCTCTTAAACATTCCTATTTTCGGATATGTCCCTAGCAGGACAGTTTCTATAACTGTAATTGGAAAATCCCAATCGATATCATTTCGCTGTGGTACATATGCAACTTGCTTACGGATTTCTTTCACAGTTTTATCAAGAAATGTAACCTTTCCCTTATCTCTGGGGATCAATTGAAGTATGGCTTTAATCAAAGTTGATTTACCTGCTCCATTAGGTCCAATAATCCCCAACAAATTCCCAGCTTCCAGAGAAAAAGTTACATCTTTAAGTGCTGTATTTCCATGATAAGAAACATATAAATCTTCCACTTGAATCGCAGATGACATTTAAATCAACTCCTTTTTATATAAAATAAAATTTTTGCGGCAAATGTTGCCCTAGGGAAAATTTTAAAGTAAAAATATATGAGTATTACATTTTTAGTCTAACCATAAAAAATGGTTTACTATAAAAAAGTTGGTCTAGCACAAAAAAATATACAAAAAAAATGATGAATATCCATTTCAGTAATTTTATTATACACAAAAAAGTTGAACTTGTGCAACATTTATTTTTTTTATATCTTTTAAACAAAAAAAGACGAAATCAATCATTGATTTCGCCTTCTTGTTTAGTTAGCAGTAGTTTCTTCAACTTCAGCCTCCACGGCCGCTTCCTCTGCTTCATCATCAAATCCAAAATAAGCATCAAACATCTTTCTAGCTATTGGACCTGCTCCGAAGGAACCATATCCACCTTCTGGTACAACAACCGCAACCGCTAGCTTTGGATCTTCAACTGGAGCAAATGCTATAAATACTGCATTATTAACTCTTTGACGTGCAATATCTGATTCTGATGTTCCCGTTTTGGCAGCAACGACATACGGAAATCCATTAAATCCTGATTTATTTACCTTAGTCATTGCACTATGGACTAAATTCCAATATGAATCAGGAAATTCTACTTCATCTAATATTATCGGTTCAAATTCTTGTACTGTTTCTGCATCAAAGGTGGTAATTTTATCTACAAATTGTGGCTGTAACCTTTTTCCTTTATTTGCTAACATCGTAGCATACTGTGCAAGTTGAAGTGTCGTATAACTTGCTTCTTGTCCCCAAGATGCTCGAACTAATGAGGATAATATACTCCCTGTTGTTTCTAAATTTGTATAATTAATGAGTCCTGCTAATTCTTTAGGTAATCCACTGCCTGTAGGTACACCTAAACCAAATTGTTTCATGTAAGAATCCCAAAGATCTAACCCCTCTTGTCCTTGTCTTGATAAAGGCTCTCCGATCATTGCAGACATAAAGGTATTTGAAGAGTATTGGATCGCTTCAAAAGCAGTAATTGCTCCATTTCCTTTTCCTCGTGCATTTCTAATCCTAGAATTATCATTTCCAAAATAGAAGATTCCATTATCATAATAAGATGTATTTTCAGCAATAAATCCTTCATTTAACCCAATTAAGATCGTTAACGGTTTAATCGTAGATCCTAGAGGTACAATCGAGGTTGGATGCTTTCCTCTTTCTACAGAATCTTCATGATTAGAATAGGAGGTTGAAATTGTGCCATTATTAAAATAAATTTGATTTTTCTCCCAATCTTCCTGAGATAAACCACCTTCCCAAATATTCGGATCGTAATCAGGAATGCTTGCCATAGCTACTACTTTTCCTGTGTCCACTTCCATGGCTACAGCATAACCCGTTGTCGCATTCACACCACTTTTGTTATACAATGCACCTTCATCTGTTTTTAAATATTCTATTTGATCTAGGATTGCCTGTTCTGTAGCTAGCTGAACATCTTTATCTATCGTTAAGTATAAATTATTCCCTTTAACTGGAGGTACGACTACAGGGTCTCCGATAATTCTTCCTAGAGCATTAATCGGATAGGTTCTAGTACCATTCTTTCCTCTCAATACTTCCTGATACATGAACTCCAAGCCATCATATCCCACATATTCTTGATCTAAATATTCATTTACCACATTTAGATTTTTATACTTCTCTTCTAAGTAACCTGACAGATTACTTGCAGAATTAAACTTTTTTAAGTAACCTACTAATTGAACTGCGATGGTATCCTCGCTATACTTCCTAACACTTTCCTCTCTAACCTCAATTCCTGGAAACTCCTCTTTATGTTCTAAAATATAGGCAATTTCTTCTTTTGTAAGATCAGTTTTTAATCTTCTAGGGCTAGTACTATAATTCATAATTGTTTTTTCTTCTTTATGAATATCAAAACCGACATCCATATCATCAACGATGTCTTCTGCTGACTTTTCAGATAACTCTTCAGCTCCATATTGTTCAAAAACTTCAGCTAGTCTATTAGCCAAATCAATAACTTCATCTTCTACAACAGAGCTAGGAAGCTCATAATAAAGAGATTGACTAGAAGTTGAATAGGCTATAGCGTATCCATTCACATCATATATATTCCCCCGAATCGGTGGGATTTGGTTAGTCACCTCTGAATTTTTATTTTTTAAAGCTTTATACTCACTTCCTTCAACAAACTGAATAAAAGCAAGTCTAACAATTAATACTGAAAAAATAACAAAAACAGCAAAGAAAAATATATTTAAGCGAAATGCAAAATTTGTCCGTTTAATCCGTTCTTTTTTCTTTGGGTCATTCAAACTGCTCATGTACGGCTCCTCTTTTTAAAAATTATTTAATCAAACAAATACTCGGTTAGTTTCACTTTATTATAATTGAAATTGAATAGCTACGCATCCTTTATGTGTGTTTCATAAAAATCATTGGAATTAAACCAATTTCCGCCAGATGAAACCCATGTAGTATCTAACGGTATCCATTCATCTGTTTCAGACAAATACACTTCATTCCAAGCATGGGCACCCATTCCCCCACGACCGTCATATCCAAGTCCTGTAACTACTTTCACATCCAAATCAGCCGTTCTCGCCATCACAGCATACAATCTAGAATAATCAATGCAAACCCCTTGTTTTGAAAGAAACGTATCTTCAGGTGTTTGTTCCATCCATACATTTTCTTCTTCATATAACCTTACTTTCTCCCAGTTATATTGAACTCTTGTTCCAACCCAATCATATAATGCTCTTGCTTTTTCCTCGTCCGTATTTAAACCTTTAACAATGGCATGTGTTGCTTCCACTATATTATCTGGAATATTATGATCAATAATCTCATATTTCCTTTGAAGTACTTCCCTATATTCATCTTCGGCCTCTTTAGCCAATACCGGTAAAGTAGATTCTATAAAATTTTGACTCAAAGGTTGCAGTACTTTTTCTGTACCACTTTGATACAGTGTGGAGGACTGGATATATGAAGTGAGGGGCGCTTGTGGGAATAAAGTAACAAAAATAAACAAAAACAAGATGACAATCAAACCTTTAAATAAACCAAAAATCACTCCGATAAATCCCCCAAAAAATTGACTGATGAATATTGGTATTTCTGTCCTTGTCTGTTTCCCTTCTTTCATCACTTTCATCGTTTTTATTAAATTTACAATTACAAAATTAAACAACATCATAATCAGAAATTGAATCAATAAGTAACTCAATAAAAAGATAAAAATAAAACGTATAAAAGTAAAGTCTCTGATTGAGGTAAGAACAATATAATACCCTTTTTCCAGCATATTCAGTTCTTCAGAAGGAATTTGAATTGATTTCAATATCATCCATTCTTGAAGTTTAGGAGATAACCAGTTTGTAGTTTTCCAAGATAATAAAACGGCAGTCATATTGATAATTAAATCTTGGATAGCTTGAGACAATTGAAATGCAGACTTAGAAAGACCCCTTTTTATCCCTTGAATCAAAGAAATCAAAAATACGAACACGATGAGCAATGAAATGTAGTTTAGCCTTGTGATCATATCAATAAAAGTCTGCAATCTGTTCTCCTCCAAATAATCTTATCTAATTCTTATTTTCTAACAACTTTCTAATTTCATCATTCATTTCTATCGTATAAGTTTCCCCACCATAAGTAATAGTTAAGAAGTCTGAATCCGTATCTCCTTCTATGGTTACATTTTCATTTTCGATGAGAAAATCTCCATCCATAGCTTCGTTTACTATGTATTCTTTAATTTCATTTATTGCCAGATCTATTAATTCTTCTTCTGGAATCATTTCTAAAAGCTGATCACTAGCTGTTTTAAGCATTTCACTATAGTTAGAACCGTAATAAATTAATATACCTACAATCGCCAAAACGATGAACCACTTCATTAATGTTTTGACTAGCTTTATAACTATAAATAACACAATAATAGCTGCAAGAATGATATACCATTTTTCTTGGGCAAATGTAATCCAACTTTCTATATCCATCTCAACACTCCCGTCTCTACTTTTTGCTTATTACAACTATATCTATTATACAAAAAATTAACCATCAACGCATGTTCTATTCCTTAATAAACCTCAATCATATCACTCAGTATGAATATTTTTACAAAATTAACGTACAAGTAATAACAAGCTACTTGTAACTACTAATGGATGGTGATTAGATGAAAACAGCAATATGGCTATATCTTTTTATGTTCATAGCATTCTTTGACTTACATGCACAGTTTCCAATCTTGTCTCCCTTTGCAATTTCCTTAGGAGCTGCCCCCTCTTTTATCGGCTTGATTATGGGGATTTATTCTTTAACACATATCCCAGGCAACATATTAGCAGGTTATGGTGTGGATCGTTATGGCAGTAAATATTTTATTATTTTCAGTCTAATCATTGCCGGCGGGTTGTTAATTATTCAATCTTCCGTTACAGACCCTTGGCAGTTATTAGTGATTCGTTCAATCAGTGGATTCATATTAGCCTTTCTCTCACCTGCATGTCTTTCTTTATTAGCCAAAATTGCAAAGGATCAAATCCAACAGGGGAAATTGATGGCAGGTAATGGTCTCGTTCATACATTAGCTTCTATTGTCTCCCCAGCTGCCGGGGCATTATTAGTTGCAAAAGTTGGTTATTCAATAGCATTCACTCTCTTAGGTTGGATACTTATAATCACAGGGGTTCTGGCATTTTGGGGGATACAAAATATAAAATCAACTTCTACAGAACAAAAACAAACATATTCACAAACCCTAATAAGAACTGAAGACCAAAAAATACCATGGCTTTTTTATGCTCTTCCTCTTGCTTTATCTTGTTCACAAGGCATTTTGTTCTTTGAATTGCCTTTAATTCCAATCTCACAAAATTCCATCTTTGCATCTGGACTTTTATTTTCAATTGTTAGTCTAGGTGCGTTATGTACGTTAAGTATGTTGTTTTTAAATCGACTATCTCCTTTTTTAAGAACAGCAGTAGGATGTTTATTTTTAGCACTAATATTTTTTGATATGGCATTGCATCAAGTGTTTTCCTTAGGTTTTTCCTTATTTTTGATTGGTATGGCAAAAGGGGTCATATATCCTGCAATGGCTACTTATTTAACCCACATGTCTAGTATTCAAAAATATGGTCGTATTTTTGCTATTCTAGCGATTTCTATGTCATTAGGTGCTTTTATTGGTCCTGTTATTGCAGGTCAAGTACGGGATGTTGTATCACCCTACATATTTGCTTTTATCTTTTTATTCATTTCACTTTCCATGTTACCTTATCCTAATCGACTTACACTCTTCACTCAAAGGAAAGTATAATTCTTCATCATTCCCAACATACAATAAATGAATTTTGCATATTTACCTCAAAAAGAAAGTCGTATATCCTTAATTATAATATGAATGAAGATGTTTAACTTAAATACAAGGGAGGACAATAGGATGAATGGTAAAATCGCACTTATTACAGGTGCTAATTCAGGAATGGGTTTAGCTACAACAACTGAAATCGCAAAAAAAGGAGCTACTGTCATCATGTTATGCAGAAACAAACAACGTGGAGAGGCAGCTCTCGAAACTGCGAAACAACACAGTGGTTCTCAAAACATTGAGTTGATGATTTGTGATTTAGGTTCATTAGAGAGCATTCGTACATTTGTATCTCAATTTAAGGAAAAATATTATAAACTAGATATTTTAATCAATAATGCGGGTGTAATATCTTTGAAAAGAGAGCTTACAAGTGATGGATTTGAAATGCAATTAGGTATCAATCATCTAGGCCATTTTTTACTTACGAATTTACTGTTAGAATCGTTAAACAATGCAGAAGAAGCAAGAATTATTAATGTTTCTTCTGGAGCTCATAAAATAGGAAAGATTGATCTTCAAGATCCCTTCCTAACCAAACGATACGGATTAATGAAAGGATATGCTCAATCTAAATTAGCTAACATCCTATTTACAAAAGAGCTTTCAAAAAAACTTAGCAATACAAATATAACTGTAAATGCGCTGCATCCAGGAGCAGTTGCAACTAACATAGGTGTGAATAGAAAAACTGGATTTGGGAAAAATCTTATAAAATTGGTGAAGCCTTTTTTTCTCTCCCCAGAAGAAGGTGCTGCTACTGCCATTTACCTTGCAACTAGTGATGAAGTGAAAGATACCACTGGTGAGTATTTTTATAAAAAGAAAATAGCCTTCGTTTCAAAAGTAGCACAAGATAATGAACTTGCCAAAAAGTTATGGACCTGGAGTGAGAAACAAGTATTCTTAACCCCAAAAAGTGATGCCAAACTTTGAATACTATTCCTATTACTTTAAATATGCCTTATCACCCTTTATAGGAGGATAAACCAATGGACGCTGTTATCATTGTGGAAGGAACAAATGATCGAATTCATTTAAGAAAGTTTTTATCTGAAGAAATCGAAATTTTATGTACAAATGGAACATTAAATGCACATCGGTTAGAAAGGTTAATAAAGCAAACAGTTCAAAAACAAATTTTTATTTTTACTGACAATGATATAGCAGGAAAAGAAATTAGAAAATCATTAGCAGAGGCATTTCCAGATGCGGAACATTTATATACTAAAAAGGAGTATGCTGGTGTTGAAGGTACACCTGATGAACATATAATAAACCAGCTTGAAAAATCTGACTTAAACGAATACATACTCATTTAAAAAAAAGAAACAGCCATCAACGGATAAAGTGTACCCTTTCTAAAGGACATTTTAATGAATGGCTGTTTCTTTTTTGTTTATCAATTTTATAATAAAGCTTCTATATGATCTACAATATAGTCAACGTTTTCCTCAACAGATAAGTTATCTTTAATAGGGAGGTATTTTTTAATATTCCCTTTTTTATCGATTAAAATATAGAAATTTGCATGTCCAAAATCTCCACCTTCTAATTCCGTAACACCAATCTCATACTCTGCAGCTAAATTTCTTGAATACTGCTCTTCACCACGTAAAAAATACCAGCCTGATGGATCTGGATTATATCCGCTTGAGAATTCAATTAATCTTTCACGAGTGTCCCTCTCAGGATCAAAGGTAATAGAAAAAATGGCTGTTTCGTTTCCAAATATTCCTTCTTCCTTTAATCGTTCTTGCACCTGTGATAGCATATAAGTTGTTGGTGGACAAACATCAACACAGGTTGAAAAATAAAAGTATACTATCCTTACTTTACCGTCAGTATCTTCTAGAGATACAGTGCTTCCATCCATATTTTCTAATTCAAATGGAGGAGCTTTTTTAGTATTCTCCTCCGTTATAAAGCTTACATCTGACTTTGATTCTGGGAGCAAATTATTTATCAAATAAACTGACATCCCAATGATTAAAATGCCCATCACACTAAAATAAGTTATTTGCAACCATTTTTTTCGATTCATATATTTTCACCTAACTTGTAGTATTTATAATCATCACTAGGAAATTAATCATCAAGTAATTAATCGAAAAGAGAAATGTTTTTCTTGCCCATTTATCATCATCTTTAGTGACAAATCCTGCTATGCAGTAAATAAACCAAATTATACTTAATAAATTAGAGACAATTAAGTAGAACATTCCTACGTATCCAAAAACATAAAACATGATATTTACAGGTATTAAAAGTAATACATATGGCAGCATTTGAATTTTTGTTCTTTTTACACCCTTTACTACAGGTAACAAAGGAAACCCAGCAGCTCTGTATTCCTCTTTACGTCTAATACCTAACGCCCAAAAATGCGGTGGCTGCCATAAAAATAATAAGGCAAAAAGCAACCAAGCTCCAGCATCTACTTCGTTCGTCACTGCACAATACCCTAAAACTGGAGGCATTGCTCCAGAAATTCCTCCGATAGATGTACTCCATGTAGAGCTTCTCTTTAACCACATTGTATAAACAAAAACATAAACAAAAAATCCAATAAAACCTAATAAAGCTGAAATAGGATTAACCAAAAAATATAGAACTAATAGACCTATAATACCTAAAGCAATCCCATACCAAAGCACAACTCTTGGATGAATTCTTCCAGCTGGTAAGGAACGTCCTTTTGTCCTCTCCATTTTCTCATCAAAATCTCTATCCAAAAAGTTGTTTAAAACACAACCTGATGCCATGATCAAAGCTGTTCCAAGCATCATATAAGCGAAAATGAACCAATTGATATCCCATTGTGATGCAAGCCAAAACCCTCCAAATGCTGCAATTAGATTAGATCTGATTATTCCTGGTTTTGTTAGCTGAATAAAATCTCTCCAAGAAACTTTTTCTATGTCTACTGAATCAGAGATTGATTCATTCATCACTTGCACATCTAACTGTTTACCCACCTATCTATAAGCCTCCTTAGAGCGTTAAATAACCCACAAAAGTGAAGTGAGTACTTCATGATTAACCTTATTACTTTTGCGGGGCCCTGAGCCTAATAAGGATGGAAAGGTAACTTTACCTACCACCTTAAAAAACATATCTTTAATCATATCAGTCTGCAAACCATTTGACAACAAAATCGATTCTTTATTCATATTTTAGACGTAAATTTATTTGTCATGTTGTCAAGCAGTATTCCATAATTATATTAATGTATTCAATTGTTTATTTACATGAAAAGACGATCTCCTTTTATATACCCTATTGAAAGGATGGACATAAAATGGCAGTCATTAAAGCGAATAGTGAGGATGTGAAGTTATTAGCAAGATTAATGAGGGCTGAAGCAGAAGGTGAAGGAGAATTAGGAATGTTAATGGTTGGAAACGTTGGTGTAAATCGAATAAGAGCAGATTGTTTAGATTTTAAAGATATTCGAGATATGAATCGAATGGTGTTTCAAAGACCAGGTGGATATGAAGCTACGATAAAAGGATATTTTTACCAAAAAGCAAGGGATAAAGAAATCCGCTTAGCACAAAGAGTAATTAACGGTGAAAGATTCCATCCTTCAACGAATTCTTTATGGTTTTTTAGGCCAGAAGGTGCATGTCCATCTCAATGGTATGACCAATATAATTCTGGAAGATATAAAGCTCATTGCTTTTTCACCCCTTTACAAAGTGTTTGTCCGAGTGTGTACTAATATGTTTTTTTACATTTATTTAATAAAGGAGGATTTTAACAAATGAATGGGAATAATTACAATGCAATGGCTCAGCCTTATTCTAATGTGATGCCTGCAAGCGTTAATCCAATGGCAATGCCTGCCGCTAATCCAATGGCGATGCCTGCACAGTACGCTAATATGATGCATGGCCCCTCATCTATGCCTGGGTCTATGCCTGCATCTATGTCAGGGTCTATGCCTGCATCTATGTCAGGGTCTATGCCTGCATCTATGTCAGGGCCATTTGCTCCAAGTGGGTCAGTTCTCGCAAGTTCTGCACCAGGTACGCCGGAGATCACACCACCAGGTCAACTACCAATGGAAGTTTCTTATATTGAAAATATTTTACGGTTAAATTTAGGAAAAGAAGCCATGATTTATATGACATATGAAAATAACTCTGAATGGAATGCAAAAGTATATAAAGGAGTTCTTGAAGCAGCTGGTAGAGATCACATTGTGATTAGCGATCCTGACACAGGAAAAAGATACTTACTGCTAATGGTGAATTTAGATTATATTACTTTTGATGAAGAATTAAATTATATCCCAACATATTGAGCACAAGGTTTTAAAAAAAACATATAATATTAGAACATAAAAGACCCATTTATCATATTGATAAATGGGTCTTTTTACTCTAAATAAATTAAATATCTTATGTACATGATTATTAGTAACGGAACAGGATAAAGATAGAGAGTAACGATAAAGAATAAAATGAAGACATTTTGCTTATATAGGAGGAAGCCATATTGGATTCTGGTACTCATTTTGTAGTAGGTTTAGGATTAGCTGGTTTAGCAACGATTGATCCTGCTGTTTCAAATGATCCTAATTTATTTATATCTGTTTTAGTCGGAACTGTATTAGGTTCACAAGCCCCAGATACTGATGGGTTATATAGATTCAAAAGTAATAGTGCTTATATAAAAAATCACAGAGGATTGTCTCATTCATTACCTGCTCTCTTCATTTGGACTTTCCTAATCACAGGGCTTATATTTCTCATTTTTCAGCCCACACCCATTCTTCATGTATTGTTATGGGTTTTCATAGCTGTATGTGTACATGTTTTTTCAGATTTATTTAATACTTATGGGACACAAGCTCTAAGGCCTATCTCGGATAAATGGATTTCTTGGAATATTATCCATATTTTTGATCCCATTATATTTTTCTCTCATGTCTTTGCCCTGATCCTTTGGGTATTCCATATCGGTGAAGCTACATTAATTTTTCCAATGTTATACGGATTTTTAATTGCGTATTATATATGGAGAACCGCATTACATTATTTTTTGCAAAAGAACCTTTATAAAAAAGACAAAAAATATCAAAAAGATGACACATACATGCTAATTCCTACAATTCATTT
Organism: Chengkuizengella sp. SCS-71B; assembly: GCF_040100845.1. NCBI lineage: Bacteria > Bacillati > Bacillota > Bacilli > Caryophanales > Paenibacillaceae > Chengkuizengella > Chengkuizengella sp. SCS-71B. The sequence goes on from NZ_JAZHSH010000001.1 coordinate 3,423,592, forward strand.
ATCAGAATGGAACATCGTTAAAAAAAATAAAAATAACGTTCACATTCTTGGTGAATTAAAAAGGAATGGAAATATACAATGGATAGACGAAGTACAATGTAAAACACATCCCGCTATCGAGATTTCTAAAAAGAATTCTGACATAGCTTCGTTTTTATATTTCAGTTCTCAGTACGCATGTTCAGACATCATAATACACTCTTGGGGATATGAAGTTCGTTGGTTTGATGTACGTTATAGACATCGAAAACAATACCCATTTGTAGGTGTTTTGCTTATGAAAAAAGATTATACCCCAATTAAATCATATGTAGGATGGTTAAATGAAGATAAGTTAAGCAAACGCCTTGGATTGCATGAAATGTAAAATCATAACAAAAACTCCTACCGGAGTCTCTCGAAGGGGTAGTTTTTGTGGAAACTTAGAATTTGAAATTATATAATTCTTAAGTTATAAAAAGCTCAAAGGATTAATCCCTTGAGCTTTTTTTACTTTTATTTTACTATTAAGGTTGTCTACCTGCTAATGTTTGCTCGGCAATTTGTACTAAGTGACGTGTCATGTATCCACCAATTGTACCTGTATCACGAGTAGCCATGTTACCATAGTAACCATCTTGAGGAATCTGAATACCTAACTCCTGTGCTACTTCATATTTTAATTGATTTAATGCCGCAGTAGATTGAGGCACCACTAGTTGGTTAGATCTTGCCATTGATGAGCACTCCTTTCAATCTATGTTGTTTTTACAAGCTGCTTGTACCACTATTATGTTAACATTTGAAAAAAACTATTCATTTTATTTTCATATCATGAAAGGTGAGTCATATTATGAGTAAAAAAACTGCCTTATTTTTTTCTATTATTGGTGTACTGTTCTTGATTTTAACAGGTATAGCATTAAGTTATCAAAAATCTCTATTGGCATTAAGTTTTTTGTTTTTATCTTTTTTTACTGTAGGAATTGGTTTTATGGTAAAAGCAAAAATTAGAAAAAAGAATAGTCCTTGATAGTATCAATTTGGTAATAAGAAGCCCATTTTTTTCTTTATTTCCCTTAAAGTATCATTAGCCACATCAGCAGCCTGCTCAGCACCTTGTTTTAAATACTTATTCAATTCTCCTGAAGAGCGAATCTCTTTGTAGCGTTGTTGAATCGGCTCTAAAGTGGCTACTACATGTTCTGCTAAATCCTTTTTAAATGGACCATATCCTTTTCCTTCGTATTCCTGTTCGATTTCCTTTATACTTAAGGTTGAACAATAGGAATAAATCGTCATTAAATTACTAATTTCAGGTTTATTTACTGGATCAAATAAAACATCTCTCCCTGAATCTGTTGTTGCTCTCTTGATTTTTTTACGCAACACATCCGGTTCATCTAACATTGCAATATAACTATTTGGATTTGGATTGCTTTTGCTCATTTTATTTGAGCCATCGTCTAAGGACATAATTCTCGCACCAACTTCTGGAATATATGGTTCAGGAATCTTCAAATATTCACCAAAACGTTGATTAAAGCGATTTGCTAAATCTCTTGTTAGTTCAAGATGTTGTTTTTGATCATTTCCTACAGGTACGAGATCCGCATGATAAAGCAATATATCAGCAGCCATTAAACCAGGATATGTGAACAAACCTACACCTATAGAATCTTGCTTCCCGGACTTATCTTTAAATTGGGTCATTCTTTCAAATTCCCCCATATAAGATAAGGTGGTCATGATCCAACCTAATTCTGCATGAGCAGGTACATGAGATTGAACGAAAACACTTGACTTATTCGGATCCACTCCTGCAGCAAAATACAATGCAGCAACTTCTTCAGTTTGTTCTTTTAAATCTTCTGGTTTTTGAGGCACAGTGATCGCATGTAAATCAACAATAGAAAAAAAGCATTCATGTGTATCCTGTAGCTTGACATAATTTTTCAAAGCACCAATATAATTTCCGATAGTTAATTTCCCACTTGACTGTATACCAGATAATACTCGTTTCATTACTTAACCTCCTAATATTTAATATTTTGAATTTAGAGCAGCTACTTTCTTATACATCAAAAAGGCCTCTCGTCAAGGGACGAAAGACCGTGGTGCCACCCTAATTTATTTCTTTAAACTAAAAATATTTAACCTAAAGAAAACTTAATTTCTGATAACGGGGAATTCCGTGCAGTCTACTAAAAATAAATTATTTGTTCGACATTAAGCTCAAGGGCCCATTTCAGAAAACATGTTGTACCGACTCTCAGCTAACGTCGGCTCTCTGATAAACAACGATGTAATCTTACTTTTCCTCTCATCGCATCGTATGATTTAATTTCAATATTATACATAACATTTTTTAAATGTCAATTATCAATTGTTTTTCCAAACGTTTCATCAAATCATGGACCACTGCTAAAGTATCTTTAAAGTAAGGAGAATAATCAAGGTCCTTAATAAATTCTATAAACTGAAGGCCAATTTCATAAACAATATTTTGATATACTAATAAATCAACAAAGTATTCGTCCATCTCCCTAGGCTGATCCCCTTCAAATTCTTCCACTTCAATGAGTTGAATGCTCTTTTTATCCCTGTGTCTAACTATAAATGAAAACCCTCTGCAATCAGGATCTCCACATCCGCATACAAAAAAAGGGGTTTTCTCCCACTCCGTTGCTGAAGCAAATCGATTTGGTGAAGTATCCTCTAATGCACTTAAAAGTAAAGCAGGTAATCCCACATCTATACACAATGGCTCATCAATAATAATATCATCGTTTACTTCTAAAAATACATCAGCTTGAACAATCTGCAGCTCTTTATTCAAAGTTAAATGACTAAAAATTAGCTTCATTTATTAACATCCTTTCAAGAAAGCCATTTCATAATCATAGTATAACAGTCATTGAAAAATGAAAATAACCGTTTGTAACACAATATCTATGCACAACGGTTATTTTCATTTATATTAGTTAATTCTTATTTTTTGCTGAGGTTTATTCATCAAATTCGCCATATTGTAATTAGACTCTAGTTGAACACTCATAGCGAGGTTTTTGTTTTTTAAAGCGAATTCAAAAGAAATCTGTCCATGAGTCCAATGATTTTTATACTTCAGGGATTGAATTGCCATCTTTTTAAAGGAAAATATTTGTTGTTTCGTTAAACCTTGAATGTTAACAAGAGTGCTTCGATCATTTCCTTCTATTGGATCATGAATCACGCCAAATTTACCAATAGTATTATTGCGAATTTGTAAAAAAACGATACCCGAGTTAAGATTTCCTAATTCAGCTTGAATTTCATTAAATACCAAATCAAGCTGTCTAGCTAATGATAACTGCTCAATATGCATTAAGTTCTTCTCCTTTTCCATTATTTTATTGCATTGTTAAATAAACACTTTAAAATAAGTGTTTTTAAGAAATGCAGCACGTGCTTTCTTTTAAGGAAAAAACATTAAAAATGACATGAGGCCAACTAAATAATACAGAAGAAAAAAATCAGAAGATTCAACAGTGGAAATGAGGCTACAATATATCAACTTACATATTTATACACATAATAATATATTATTATAAAAATGTAAATATTATTCTTTTAAATCATTCAATATTCATCATTGTCTATCAAATTATGACAACTACATAGACTTTTTTGAAAATAGGATGATATAATTATATCAGAAAAATTTACCAAAGGGGTCGATGATATGAGTTGGTTCAATGAGCTTTCTGTTAAAAATAAAATATTAATTGGAGTATACTCTATTCTATTTATATTTTCATTTGTTTCTATCTTTTTTTCTGAGAACAAATTGATCGTTTCACTTATTATTGCGTTTTTATTAGCTATAATTTACCCTATTCTTTTAAAGTTAGACAAAGCTATTAATGAATCTGTAGATAATGTTTCCAAAGCAGCTACAAAAATAGCTCAAGGTGACCTTCAGCAAAAAATATATATTTCATCAGACGATGCAATAGGTGAACTTGCAAATGCATTTAACAAAATGTCGGAAAGAATGAATAATACATTGCAAGATACGCTTAATATTTCCAAGTTAGTTTCAAACTCAAGCAGAAATATTTATTTAAAAAACAAAGCTCTAAGTGAAGTTCTAGGTCAAGTAAATTTATCTACTAACGAATTAGCTACTGGAGCGAATGAAATTTCTGAGGACGTGTCCAATATCTCTACATCGATTCAAAATATAGAAAGTAAAGTAAGTGCATATACGGTATCAACAAATGAAATGAATAAACATTCCCAAAACACGATACAATTAGTAAACAAAGGTCGTAATGCAGTAGAAAGTCAAAGTGCTGGGATGAAAGATACTGTTGAAGCAACGAACAATGTCGCGTCTACTATAAGTGAATTAGCTAAACAATCAGATGGTATATCTAAGATAACAAAAACGATATCAGAAATTGCAGAACAAACAAATCTCTTATCATTAAATGCATCCATTGAAGCAGCAAGAGCAGGAGAACACGGTAAAGGTTTTGCTGTAGTTGCACAAGAAGTAAGAAATTTAGCCGAAGAATCAACTGAGTCAACCAAAGAAGTTTTTAATCTAGTCAAAAATATTGATTATGGCATTAAGCAAGCAATTGAGAATATTGAAAGAAATGAAGAGATCGTTAAAAACCAAACATTAATGATTCAAGAGACGGAAAAGGTTTTTAGTGAAATTGTACATAGCATACAGTTTATAACTGATCGAATATATGAATTTTCAAAAGAAAGTGAACTTATGCTTCTTAGTGCAAAAAAAATATCTGAATCCATGGAAAATATATCTGCAATTACACAGCAATCAGCTGCTGGTACAGAGCAGGTTTCAGCATCAATGAACGAACAAATATCATCCGTTCAAGAAATGGTTGATGTGTCAGAGCAAATGACTCACAAAGCGTCCCAACTCCAACAATCCATTGAATTTTTCAAATTAAGAAAAAATACATAGTGAATTCGTTTAAGCAAAGCTTAAACATCGAAAAATCAATTAAATACTTAAATAGTAAAAAATCACCTGAAATATCAGGTGATTTTTCTAACTAAAATGAATTATCGAATAACTAGCTGTTTTTTGGGGTCATGTTTATGCGTTTTGTAATACGTGACCATCGGTTCTAATATTTCCATGAAATCAGGACAACTAATCCCTGATCCTTTCAAGTCCTCCACTGCATTTTGACAATCAAATCTTGCCTCATACTTGAAATAATCCAATGCTTCTTTTTCAACGCCCAAAAACTTGCGAATAAATTTAATTTTCAAGAACAGGACTGTAATTAAAATTGGAATTCTTCCAATTGGTTTTTTTTGTAACAATTCCTGCATCAAAGCAGAGTAAACTTCTTTAACTTTATAAGGAGAAGGATCTGTTAAGTGATACGTTTTACCCTCTCCAATATCAGCTTGACCTAAATAACAAGAAGCAGCTATTATATAATCTACTGGAACAAGGTTAATCTCCACTTCCCCTGGTCCAATGTATGGAAGAATCGGAAGAAATCGAAGCCGATCCAAGAAGTTTAGTATAAAATAAGGTCCATCAAATTTAATGGTTTCACCCGTAAAGGAATGACCCTTTACTATACCTGGACGTATAATGGTTGTAGGTACGTCATTCATTATTTTTTTTACTAGCACTTCTGCTTCATATTTTGTCTCTTCATAATAGTTTTGGAAAGTTTGGTTTTTCTCCAGATCAGACTCCAGTATTTTACCCTTACGATCCCCTGCTACATATGCGGTACTAAAATATATGTATCTTTTTAAACTCTCTAGTTGTTTAACAAATTGGTTTACATTATCCGTACCCTTAACATTTACAAGATAAGCGATATCTTTAGGAACAGCTAAATCATAAATTGCAGCCAGGTGGAATACATGTGTAACGTCACTTTGAAGGACTTGAAGACGATCATCCGATATACCTAGATTGTTCTTTGTGATATCTCCTTCTAGTATCGTAAAACGACCCTTTTCAAAACCTCCATCATTCATTAATTTAGCAGCTTCTACCTCGGCTTCTTTATACATATTCGGTAAAACCAATACATAAATATGATCTACGTCTTCTTGTTCCTTTAGAAGTTGCTGGATAATTTGACTAGCAATAAAACCTGGAAATCCGGTAAAAAAATACTTGTTACCCATCAGATCACCCCTTTAATAATATAACTATTCTCACTCATGGAAAACGAAATCATATATTAATTATCAAAAAAGTCAGAATGTTTTCTAATACCATTTTATCATGCCTTTTTGATCTTTCAAGATCATTTAAAAATGTTATACTAATATAGCACCCCAAAAAGTGAAGTGAATCATAGAAGTTAAATCCGAATACTTTTCGGGGACCCCGAAACATTGAAGCAAATATTATAAATTCATATTAAAGGAGAGATTAAGATTGAAACCACTACAAATATCACCAGAAACTGCTCAAGCATTAGCTAAAAAATTAAATGTACCTATAGAACACTTAATGCATATGCCTCAGCATATATTAATGCAAAAATTAGCTGAGTTAGCTAAACAGGATAAGGATGAATCAAACGAATAAAAACTCTTTTAAACAAAGTTTAAACAACGTTGTATCAGATGGATACCCTCCTCCACCTGATAAAAGATCCCATTTATAGAGAAGCTTTTAATAGGTTTTTTAGCTGTTAATAAAGTGATATGCAGGGCCAGATAATCGCTCTAACAATATATTTTGCAGCTGCTCATCTAATTCTATTTTAGAGAGTGCTTTTTGCATACAACCTAACCATGCATCAGCGCGCTCTTTTGTAATTTCAAATGGTAAATGTCTAGCTCGCATCATGGGATGACCATATTGCTCTGAATAAAGAGGAGGGCCTCCCAAAAATTGAGTTAAAAATAAAAACTGTTTTTCCATGACAGGCATAATATCCTCTGGAAATAATTGTCCGATAACGGGATTTTCTTGTACAATAGGATAAAAAGTTTCTACAATTTTTCGGACCGTTACCTCTCCACCTATGACTTCATATAATGATTTTTCTTCCATAAAATAGCACTCCCATACTCTAGGTTGTTCAGTCTTTATATATAACAGACGAACGAACTTCTTTATTTACTTTATATTATATCATAATCAAACCTCATCCTAGTTCTGGGAATGAACCTGGTTATATTCTCATACTATGTTATAGAAGACAAGCTTGCTAAAAAACGGAGCTCTTTAAACGCGTACTTTAAAGCAAAATTCATTAGGAGGCCTCTTTATGCTCCCTATAAAAAGATACATAGTTTACATCATTCCGATGATTAGTTTAACCTTTATATTACTCATTTTAGTTTATCCAACAATTAGTTTTAACGCTGCCATAAGGGGGATTATCATTTGGTGGGATGTGTTGTTTCCTGCACTATTTCCTTTTTTAGTTGTTTCAGAAATACTATTAGGTATCGGTATTGTACATTTTTTTGGGACTCTTTTAGATCCAATAATGCGTCCATTATTTAGAGTACCAGGAATAGGAGGTTTTGTAATGACAATGGGGTTTGCATCGGGTTACCCTGTTGGTGCTAGATTAACCTCTAAGTTATGGGAGCAAAAGCTAATCAATCAAGTAGAAGGTGAAAGATTAGTTGCATTCACATCAACTTCTGACCCTATTTTTTTAATCGGAGCTGTTTCTGTTGGCTTTTTTCACGATGTAAATCTGGCTCTTGTTTTAGCTATCTCACACTACGGAGCTGGTATTATAGTTGGTTTGCTTATGAGATATCATGGAAAAAACACATCTAATGCCGTCTCTCAAATTAAAACTAAGCAAAAAGGATTTATTTTATTTCGTGCCTTTCAATCCATGCATAAAGCCCGCTTAGAAGATGGTAGAACGCTTGGCATAATTATATCTGAAGCAGTTGAGGCCTCGATTAAATTAATTTTTGTTATTGGAGGACTCGTCGTTTTTTTCTCTGTTATATTAGAAATTTTGACCACAATTCATTTTTTGGACCTTTTCTATCTTTTATTCCAATCTTTAATGCCCTTATTCGGATTTCCTGTTGAACTCAGTCAAGTTATTATTAACGGAACTTTTGAGGTCACTTTAGGAGCTAAGTCAGCAGGTGAGGCAAACACTAGTTTGATAGCCAAAACCGCTGCAGCTGCTTTTGTTGTCTCTTGGAGTGGGCTTTCTGTTCATGCACAAATTGCTAGCATTTTACACTTTACAAATTTACGATACACTCCCTTTATCATTGCCAGATTACTCCATGGTTTCATTGCTGCTGGAATCGTTTATTTAATATTTGAGCCAGTTCACTCCTACCAATCATCCTTTTCGTTTATCCTTCCAACTGTAAGTGGAGAAACGACAACACCTGAAATCCTTTCTTCATTTTTGTCTTTTTCCCTTTGGAGCATAGCATTTTTATTTGTTTGTATTTTTTCATTATACTTAATATACCTTTTAATGAAACTTCTTTTTTATCCTAAAAAATGAACATTGTTTTATATATGATTTTTGTATATGATGAATACAGCAAAATGATTTATAGGAGGTTACACTTTTGAAATATTTCGTCTTGGACCGTGGAGATGAAACTTCTTTAAAATTATCTGACAAATTCCATAAATTAGCTAAACAACACAATATGATACTTGATGAAATTTCACCTGACATCGTGATCTCAATTGGTGGAGACGGAACCATGTTATATGCATTTCATAAGTTTGTGCAACAGCTTGAAACCATTTCATTCGTTGGGATTCACACTGGACACCTCGGATTTTATGCAGATTGGAAACCAAATGAAATTGAACATTTATTAGAGCTCATGGCTAAAAAAGCAAATTCTAATGATGTTATCGTAGAGTATCCTATTGTACAAATTGAAATAAAAACCGTAAATGATACTAGAATTTATTATGCATTGAATGAAATTACGATAAAAGGCATCCATGCAACATTGGTAGCTCAACTCGATATTAATGATGATAAATTTGAAATGTTTAGAGGAGATGGGATTTGTATATCTACTCCATCTGGCAGTACAGCATATAACAAAGGTTTGGGTGGGGGGATTATACATCCTTCGTTAGCAGCCATTCAAATTGCTGAAATGGCTTCTATAAATAATCGTGTATTTAGAACTTTAGGTTCACCCATTATTTTACCAAAACATCATCATTGTGATATTTATCCAAAAGCAAATCAAAAAATATTACTATCCGTAGATCATTTACAGTTTGAACATAAAGATATCATTTCTATTCGCAGTAGTGTTTCTCATAAAAAGGTTCGATTTGCAAGATATCGTACTTTTCCATTTTGGAATCGAGTAAAAGAAGCTTTTGTTGGGATCGAGTCCAACTAGTTGGTTAAATCAATTACTTTGAATAATTAAAATGTAGATAGTATAAGGGCAACTAACGATTCTACCTTCGTCTAGACTTGCCAATCATCGAGTTTTCTTTAGAGGTAGTTTTTGTTGAAACTTAGAATTTGAAATTTTATAAATTGTTAAGTTATAAAGAAATCCGAAAAAATCTCTAAGGATTTTTTCGGATTTTAACATCACCAATTCTTATTATGTTCATAAATTGAAAATCAGTTTGTTTTTTTAACCTTTTTTAGTACAAAATATGCACAACCAAAATTACAATATTCATAAATATAGTCCTCAAAGCTATTAATGGAAGATTCCTTAGTTGCTTTTGTATGACCATGGTTAAAAAAACCTTTTAGTCGAAGCTGATTATATCCCCAGTCTCCAACAATAAAATCATATCGATCCAACACTTCACTATATCTAGAGCGAAATGCTTCGTGATTCCAACCATTTTTATGATCTTTAATAAGTTCAAATGACTTCCCTGTAATCTGGATCATCTTTCTAATTATCCTCCTATATTCAATCGTCTAAGAGGTTCTTTAATAAAATCCCCTTTTGAACAAGCAATTTATAAAAGATTTTATTATCTAGAATTTAACGTTTCATTCGCAGCTTCCTTTTGCTCTCGTGCATGATATGAACTACGCACTAAAGGTCCTGCTTCAACATGGCTAAATCCTCGCTTCATGCCTTCTTCTTTCAATAAAGCAAACTCCTCTGGTGTATAGAACTTTTTAACAGCAAGGTGTTTTTTAGTAGGTTGTAAATACTGACCGATCGTTAATATGTTACAATCCACTTCTCTTAAATCATCCATTGTTTGTAGTACTTCATCCCACTCTTCTCCAACTCCAATCATAATGCTGGATTTAGTAGGAATTTTACTTTTATATGATTTAGAGCGTTCTAACAGTTCAAGTGACCTTCTGTATTTGGCTTTTGAACGAACTTGATCTGAACATCTTTCAACCGTTTCAATATTGTGATTTAACACTTCTGGATTAGCATCTAATACTTTAAATAAGGCTTCTTGGTTTCCCATAAAATCAGGTATTAATACTTCAACATCACAAAATGGAAGACGTTTTTTAACAGATTTGATGGTTTCTGCAAAAATCATAGCCCCTCCATCTGCTAAATCATCACGTGCAACTGAAGTTATAACACAATGCTTTAATCCCATTTCTTCTGCTGCTTCTCCAACCCTTTCAGGTTCCTTCAGGTCTAATTCATTCGGAAGACCAGAATTTACTGCACAAAATCTACAAGCTCTTGTACAAATGTCACCTAAAATCATAAAAGTAGCTGTTCTATTTACCCAACATTCATGAATATTAGGACATTTAGCTTCTTCACACACTGTATGTAAAGTTTTTGTTCTCATCGTTTTTTTTAATTCTTTAAATTCTTGAAGTTCATCGCCAGAAGGCAGCTTTATCTTTAACCAATCTGGTTTTCTCTGTGGTGTTTGCGTTGCCATATTTATCCCTACCCTTCCTGGGTTGTTTTGAATCTTTATGTATAAGTATTATAACAATGGATTAAAAAACATGCCACCTTTGTAAAAATTGGATTGGATAATACAAAAAACCATCGTGCACTCTATAAAACAATCAGGTCATAGAACAAATAATTGAACATCTGTAACTACATAGATGGAAAATTTTGTAGGAGGGATCATATTGAAAATAAAATTTCTGTATTACTTTCGGATATTCATTCTTATGATCTTAATTGTTTCTTTTATAAATTCAACATCATTTGCAAAATCAGAAGAACTTAGTTTAAAGCAAATTTATGAAAAACGACTGCAGTTAATTGAAGAAATGAGTACGGTGACAGAAATTCCCTGGTTTTATTTAGCTGCCATTGATCAATATGAAAGATCCTTAAGTATAGCTAATCCAAAAAAAAGACCCATTAGAGAAGGTCTTATAAGTATTAATTTTGAAAAATCTGAATGGGCAGGACATTTAAATCCAGATGAACAAGATTCTAACTTAACATCTATTTTATTTTTTAACGGAAGAGGAAGAGATGGATCAGGAGATGGGTATGCAGATTGGAACAATGATCAGGATGTTTTATATACGATGTCACAACACATCTTAAAATATGGTTTGTCAAAAGATGATTTTCGCATTGCTTTATGGGAGTATTATCAAAATTCAAGAAGTGTGAAAAGGATTGAACAGTTTGCAAAAATTTATGAAAAGTACGGTACATTAGATTTATACAAACATGCCTTTCCTGTGCCACTACGTTCAGACCATTCATATCGGAGCACTTGGGGGGCAGGAAGAAGTTTTGGTGGATTCCGAATTCATGAAGGAACCGATATCTTTGCTCATCATGGTTTACCTGTACGAAGTACTTGTTACGGAATTATTGAAGTCTTGGGTTGGAATCGTTATGGTGGTTGGCGAGTAGGAATACGAGATCTAAATAATGTATACCACTATTATGCTCATTTATCAGGATACCAAAAAGAAATAAAGCAAGGCGACATAGTAGAGCCAGGTCAAGTATTAGGATGGGTAGGAAGCTCAGGTTATGGAAAACCTGGAACACAGGGGAAATTCCCTCCACATCTTCATTATGGATTATACCGCGACAATGGATATAATGAATGGTCTTTTGACCCGTATCCTTATTTAAGAAAATGGGAACGAGAGGAGCGAAGAAACAGAAGATAAGTGTTTCTTCACTCCTCATTACATTTTAATTTTCAGTATTATCCTCTGTGTCAGCTGAATTAAATTGTGGAATAGATATAGGTGGGATTGGGTTCATACCGTTTAAGGAATCGATTGGTTTACCATTGGAATCAAAATAATATGCAGGTACATCTCCCACAACCAATAAATAAGTAATTGGAACTTCTGTTTCCACTATTTCAGCTTCTGTATCAAAAGGAATAATGATCGTTACCTCTGCAATAATGTGTATGTAAACTTCAACAAGAATCATATTGATGCCAGCATCTTGTTTTCTTGTCGTCAAATCAATCAATACTGAACCAGCTGGTACAAATTTAATCGGTATTTCTGGACCAAAAGAAGCAATGATTGCACTATCTAAAGCTTGACCTAACGGGATAGATTCCGGCATTCTTTGCAAATCATCTAAAGTTTTTTGAACGATATTCCTAGTCTCTGCTGCAATTCGCATATGTTCTGTGTAATTTAACATAAAACCGGTAATTTTTCCTGTATGGTCGTATTTCCATTCAATTAATTTATCTAAATTTGTCCCCTTAGATATTTGTTCAGTAAGTGAGGCATTAATCGATTGAGTAGCGATTTGTTTAATTCTTACTTTTGCAACATTCATCAAAGGGGGTCTTAAATTTTTCTCAATAAAAATAAAACTTTGTACTGTAATTAAAGTAAAGATTATTAGAACTAGGAAAAACACTTTCTTTTTACTGCTTTTTTTTACTGAACGACTTCTCCACCTTCTTTTTCTTCTCATGTAATTCCCCCTAGCTAAACCTTGGTAATTACTGCTTAACAACTATTCAGGAACATCTAAGTTAGATAGAAATCCGATCTTATTAAATAAATTTATGCTAAAGCTGTACAAAATAATCCATAAATGATGAGAGCTTCTTTTTCAAACACAAAAAAAGAAAAGCATATATATTAATGCTTTCCTTTAACTATTCTATGATTTTTAGCACTAAGACCTCACCTCTATAGATGGTAATTCCTCTGTCTTAACGTCTCATACAACATGATAGTAGTTGCCATGGCAACATTTAGAGATTCAGCAGAGCCTTCAATTGGAATTTTAATTTGTTTATTCACATATTGATTCAACTCTGGAGAAACTCCTTTCCCCTCATTTCCTACTATAAACCAGCTTGCTTTAGTTAAATCTGTTTCATAGAAGTTTGATTCTGCTTGTAAACTTGTATTTAATACTTGAATCGAACGATTTTGTGCTTTTTGAAGCATAACATCCAAGTCTCTTTCTATAATAGGCAAATGAAAAATAGACCCCATGGTTGAACGAACTGTTTTAGGATGATACAAATCCACACATCCTTCGCCTAATACAACCCCAGTTGCTCCTACTGCATCAGCACTTCGAATAATCGTTCCTAAATTACCAGGGTCTTGTATAGCATCGCAAGCAACAACCAAAGCAGTACCTTCAAATAGAAGTAAATCATTCCAGTTTTTTTTATGCACAATTGCAAAAATACCTTGTGGTGTTTTTGTATCGGAACATTTATTTATGATATCGTTACTAACACTTATCCATTTTTGTTCTTCATAATCTAATAATTCAGGGGGCACTCCCTTTTCATACGAATATACAACATGTTCTACTTTTACATTAGCACTATTTAAGGCTTCTTTAACCAAATGAATACCTTCCACAATATACCTGCCTTGTTGATCTCTGCCTTTTTTAGTTAAAAGTTTAACCCAATCTTTTACATGACTGTTTGTTAACGAGGTTATTTTCATGTTGCTCACTTACTCCCGAAATGACATTTCAAAATTTTGTAAATGATCATTATCTCCTACAACCACTAATATATCATTTTCTTTAATTAAATCTTCGGCATGCGGAGCAATGTTCATTTTATCAGCACTTTTGATGGCAATAACGTTACAACCAAACTTAGCTCTAATATGCAACTCACTTAAATTTTTCCCAATCATTCTAGATGCTGCTTTGATTTCCACAATGCTATAATCTGCAGAAAGTTCTATATAGTCGATAATATTGGGGGATATTAAGTGATGTGCAACTCGAACACCCATATCTCTTTCGGGGAAAATGACTTTATCAGCACCAATTTTTTGAACTACTTTACCATGCAGATCGTTTTGTGCCTTTACGATTAAAGTATTAACTCCTAAATCCTTTAATATGAGGGTTGTTAGAATACTCGCTTGTATATCTTGTCCAATAGCAACAACAACGACATCAAAGTTTCTTATGCCAATAGCTTTTAAGGCTTCATCATCGGTCGTATCCGCCTGAACCGCATGAGTAACTTCATTAATAATTTCTTGAATACGACTTTCATTGGAATCAATGGCTAATACTTCAAAACCCATATGATATAACGTTTTTGCAACACTTGATCCAAAGCGGCCTATTCCAATAACTGCAAACTGTTTTTTCAAAAAGATTCCTCCTTTGAGGTTAAAACAAAATTGATATTAAACTTAATGATTGAGCAAAATAAACATTACAACATAAAGTGGAGGTTTTTAACTGATGATGGACTTAAGACAAGCCATTTTCCAAAGGCTTCAAAACAAAAATGAATCTGAATTACATGAGATCATAACTGATTCCATCAATAATGATGAAAGAGCATTACCAGGTTTAGGTGTCATTTTTGAATTAATTTGGGAAAAGTCAGATAAACAAACACAAAGTTTATTAATTTCTACTTTGGAAAATAATTTACCTCAACAATAATTGCAGTGAGTATGAAAGGGATGTCTTCAAATTGTTTTTATTTTTCTGACAATCCCTTTTTATCTGCAAAATTTTATTAGTGCTAACCTTATTATTTTAATTTTTACTGCGGTGGGTTCTCAAGAAATTGAACATTCTCGTTCTTTTCCATAGATGTCCTCATCGCGTATTCATTTTCAAACAAAGCTACATGATTTCCTTTTTTATCTAATACTAATTGTGAATTAATTCTAAATTTACTTGGTTCGATTTGATCTGCTTGAACCCATCTTGATAATTGATAGCTTAATCGATGTAGCTCTATGTCAACGCCGTATTCTACTTTCATCCTGTATTCAAAAACTTCAAATTGAAGTTGTCCTACAACACCTAATATCTTCTCATCTCCAGCAATGGATTGAAAATATTGAACAGTCCCTTCATCTGTCAACTGTTCAATCCCCTTTTGAAATTGTTTATTTTTCAAAGCATTTTTCACAATGACTTTGGCAAATAATTCAGGGGGAAATGTTGGTAGTTCATCAAATTCTATATTTGCTTTCACACTTAATGAATCTCCAATTTTGAAAATGCCAGGGTCAAATAATCCTATGATATCACCGGCATAAGCTTGCTCTACTAAATCTCTATCCTGCGCCATAAATTGCTGAGGCTGTGCTAATTTAATATTTTTACCTGTTCGAATATGTTTTACGCTCATTCCACGATCAAATTCTCCAGAACAAATGCGTAAGAAAGCAATCCGATCACGATGTGCGGGATTCATGTTCGCTTGAATTTTAAATACAAAACCCGAAAAGTTTTTATCACTTGGACTAATTTCTCCTTGATTACTTTCTCTTGGTACTGGGCTTGGGGCTAGCTTTAAAAAGTTATCTAAAAAAGTTTGAACACCAAAATTATTAATCGCACTACCAAAGAATACAGGAGTTAATTCTCCTTGTTTTACTTTCTCTAGATCAAAAGGATCTCCTGCAACGTCTAACAGCTGTAAATCATCATTTAAGCTTTCAAATAAATAATCTGTCGTAATATTTTTTATGATTTCATCATCATAACCACTAACATCTTGAACTTTTATTTCATCATGATTATCTCCTTGGAATAATTCAACTCTTGTGGCATGACGATCATATACTCCACACAATTGCTTGCCAGAACCTATTGGCCAATTCATCGGAAACGAACGGATACCAAGTACATTTTCAATTTCTTCTAATAAATCAAATGGATTCTGACCTTCCCGATCCATTTTATTAATAAATGTAAAGATTGGAATACCCCTCTTACGACAAACCTCAAACAGTTTCATCGTTTGTGCTTCTACTCCTTTTGCTGAATCAATCAACATCACAGCACTATCCGCCGCGGTTAGTGTTCGATAAGTATCTTCACTAAAATCTTGGTGACCCGGTGTATCCAATATATTTACTTTATGTCCTTCATACTCAAACTGCATAACACTTGAAGTAACAGATATACCTCTTTGCTTCTCGATTTCCATCCAATCTGATGTAGCGTGTTTAGATGCTTTTCTTCCCTTTACAGTACCAGCTAAACGAATAGCTCCGCCAAATAATAGAAGTTTCTCCGTTAATGTGGTCTTCCCAGCATCTGGATGGGAGATGATGGCGAATGTTCGTCTTTTATTCACTTCCTGATCAAATGTTTCTTTTGAAGTCTGATTCATTTATAAATCCTTTCTAATTTTCAATTCAATGAAATTGAGGTTTTTACACTATACCTTTATAAATCAAAAAATATTTTTGAGAGCTTTTCTTTACTGTCCCAATAATAACGCACGTGCTGGGGCAGCATCAATACCTTCTAATTTTAAAGGAGCGATTACCATAAAATAAGTCCCTGATGGAACCTCCTTTAGACGAAGTCCTTCAACTATAATAATGTTATTTTCAAATAATATTTTATGTGTTTCATGATCAGGTTGAGCACGTTCAATACCTAATCCATCTGTGCCGATCCCCTTCACATTGATCTCTTTTAAATAAGCTGCACCGTCTTCATTTAAATAAACAAAGTTAAAATCAAATTGTTCAGATAATGAATTTTTTGTTTTAAATAAGATCCATTCCCCTTCTTGAATCGCAAAAGGTTCTAAATCACTTTTTCCAATTTGCCCTTCAACGTGTGTTAAATCTAACACACGTGCCGTAGATACTAAATTTTCTAATGGGATGGACTCAATCGTCTCTCCACCCTCAATCATATGTAACGGAGCATCTAGATGTGTTCCAGTATGTACGTTCAAACTTAAAATCGATTCAAAAGCCGATGAGTTGGAAAAATCAGATGCAGTTTCAATTTTTGGTTTTTTTTCTTCTTTATTTTTATATACTTGCATTTCTTCATGTATCGTCATCGATATATCATATATTTTAAACATAGTAACTCCTCCTATTTTTCACTTTTAACCTGAACCCATGTAACTTCAGCTTCTTCTTGTCCATGCACTGGCCACCACTTAAAGCCTTTTTTCTCTAATAGTTCTTTCATTCCTTGTGGTCCCCATGTACCCGCTTCATAATACTGCAGATCACTTCCATCAGATGATAACCAAGATTCTGAGATAGAATCAATGTATTTCCATGCAGATGCTACTTCATCCCAACGAGTAAAATAAGTTGAATCTCCGCGAATCGCATCAAACACTAATCTTTCATAGGCTTCAGGTGTATTCAACCCCACTTCACAGCTTTGGCAAAAATCCATAGCTACTGGAATAATCATGGATTCTCCACCTGGTTTTTTAGCATTAAATTTAATATAAATACCTTCCTGAGGATTGACACGGAATACTAACAAGTTTGGCTCTAATGAGTTCGTTTTTGCGAAATACACGTTTTCTGGAATATTTTTAAATTCCACAACAACTTCTGTCGCTTTAGCCGGTAATCTTTTACCTGTACGAACATAAAATGGAACGCCTGCCCAACGAAAATTATCTACGTACAATTCCGCTGCAAAAAAGGTTTCTGTATTTGAGGTTTTGGAAACAGAATCTTCATCCCGGTAAGCTTTCACTATTTTATTATTTAATTCACCCTCAGTATATTGTGCTCTTACGACACTTTCTTGTACTTCTTGAGCATCTTTATATGATCGAATGGAACGTAATACTTTCACTTTTTCATCTCTTATATCTTCAGATTCCATTCTGCTTGGCGGTTCCATAGCCATCATTGCTACCATTTGCAGCATATGATTTTGTGCCATATCTCTTAATGCACCTGAATTCTCATAATACCCACCACGATCACCTACACCGACCGTTTCACTTAATGTAATCTGGATATTTGCTATGTACTTATTGTTCCATAATGGTTCAAAAAACGCATTTGCGAAACGAATAACTTCTATGTTTTGAATCATTTCCTTCCCAAGATAGTGATCGATTCGATATATTTCTTCCTCTTCAAACACTTCTCTTATTTGTGTATTTAAATCCTCAGCAGATTTCAAGTCATACCCAAATGGTTTTTCAATCACCACTCGATGCCATCCAGCACTTTGAAGAAGTCCACCTTCCCTTAAGTTATTTGCGACCTGCCCAAAGAGTTGAGGTGCTAGAGCTAAATAAAATAAACGATTACCTTTAATATTAAATTTTTGTTCTAAAGATTCTGTTAATTGATTTAACTCATTAAAAGCATCTTTGTCATTAGTGTTTAGTGACATATATTCAAAATGATTTACAAAACTTTGCCAGTTATCATCCTTTGATATATCAAATCGAGCAAACTCTTGAATTGAATGATATACGTCATTTTGAAATTCTTCAATAGAACGATGTCTTCTGGCTAATCCAATCACTGCAAACTTTTCAGACAGCTTTCCTTCTCTAAATAAACTATAAATTGCTGGATACAACTTACGTTTTGCCAAATCCCCAGTTGCTCCAAAAATAAAAAACGTAACACCTGATTGACTGCTTAAATTATTATTCATCTCATCATCATTCTTTCATCCGTATTTTTCTATGTACCTTTTAGAAGTGTAGCATAATCAAATTATATGATTCAATATCCATGTAATGAAATAACACTCAAAATTGGGCTTAACTCATCTAGTTATTCGTCTATTCCAAATATTCAACTTCTGAATATGTTAAATATATGAATATTTGTAGGAGGTGAAAGCCTATGTTTCCTATACAACTGGATGAGGAAAACATAAGCAAACATATAGGAAATCCATTATTAGTCCTAACTAATGATGGAAAAGAACATTTTGGAATTCTGAGTCGGATCGACAGCAGACGAAGACTATATTTTAATGAATTTAATCATACCAGTACACCAAAATTAAAGAAGAAAAGTAACAGAAAACAAAAAGGAAGCAAAAAAAAGAAAGCCGCGACTTTCCAAGAAGGAATCGGCTTTTATCCTAATGAAGTTGGTTTTACATCAGAATTAGAATTCGGCACAAAATATAAAATTGAGCTTTCAGATATTAATTTATTGTTTGATACAAGTTTCTTTTAATTTAGTATAACATATATCGGTCAGCTCAATATCTGAACAAAAGCTCTTAAAGGAGCCTCATCCCACTTTTATTATAAAGTGGGATCTTTTAATCAGGTGGAGTAGAGTCTCCATCTGATTCCACGATGTTTAAACGAGTTCACTGTTACTCTGCTAAACTATGTTTAAAAGCATAAATCGCAGCTTGAGTTCTATCTTCAACTCCAAGCTTTGCTAATATATTCGTCACATGGAATTTAACTGTCTTTACACCGATATAAAGTTCATCAGCAACATCTTGATTTGACTTACCTTTTGCTATGAGTCTTAATACTTCCATTTCACGTTCGGTTAATTCTTCATGAGGTGCTTTTTCTTGTTGTGTTTTTCTAAAGCGGTTCATAATCTTTGATGCCACTTGGGATTCAAGAATAGGATGACCATTCATAGCTGAACGAATGGCTTGAGCAATTTCAGTTGCACGAGAGGTTTTCAATAAGTAACTAAAGGCTCCCGCTTCAATTACTGGGTAAACCTTTTCATCATCTAAATAACTGGTAAGTACAATTACTTTACATTCGGGTTTAAGTTTTAATAGTTTTTTTGTTGTTTCTATTCCGTCCATTTCTTCCATTACCAGATCCATCAATACAACATCAGGATCATAATTTTGCGCGAGCCTGATTCCCTCCTCCCCATTACTTGCCTCACCTATAATCTCAATATCTTCCTCTGTACTTAAAACAGCTGAGAGGCCAATTCTAACCATTTCGTGGTCATCTACAATTAAAACCTTAATTGGAATGGACATCTTGCTCACCCTTTCTTTCGTTCACAACAGGAATACGTATTTCAATTCTTGTTCCTTTCCCAGGTGCGGTAATAAACTGAATAGATCCGCCGATTTCATTAATTCGTTCTTTCATGGAGACAATACCATAAGATGCATGCTTTTGAACATTCATGTCAAAACCTACACCATTATCCTGAATCATTAAACGAACAATACTTCCATTATAAGAACACTTAATTTCCATCTCAGATGCTTTAGAATGTCGTAATGTATTGGATAAAGCTTCTTGAATGATTCTAAAAATATGATCCTCTACACCTTTAGTGAGTTCGAGATTGTCATCCATATCTAACGTAATATGTATAGGAACCTTAGAGTTCAACTCATGTAACAACTCATGTAGTCCTTGTGACAATCTTTTTCCTTCCAAGTGAACAGGGCGTAAGTGCAACAAAAGAGCTCTCATTTCAGATTGAGCTACAGATGCCATCTCTTCTATGAGTGATACTTGCCTTTTTGCTTTCTCAAAATCTATATTCAATGTCCTTCCTACTGCTGTTGCTGTCATAGAAATGGCAAATAGCTGTTGGCTGACTGCATCATGTAATTCACGAGCTAATCTTTGACGTTCCTCAGTAACAGCAGAAAAACGAGCCTTTTCTGCAAGTTGTGCATTATTTGTTGATAATCTTTGCAGTGAGGTAATTTGATCCTCCCACTTTGTTCTAATTTCGCTTAATTGATCTGCTAATCTACCTATTTCATCTTCACCTAATGAAGGAATATCTTTTGGTAAATTTCCTTTCTCTAACAAAAGCATTGAATCATGTAAACGATCTAACCTTTTTTTAATTTTATTGCTTTGTAAAAAACCAAACAACGCACCAACGACAAGAACAATAACAAAGAGGGTGAGACTATGCTTAACCATTAACCATGGCTCAATACGATTTAAATATTCATTGGTTTCTAAAAAATATATAACGATGAGAAAAATAAGTACAGAAGCAATTATAGATTCCCCCATGTTTCTCCATATCATATTTGTTAGCTTTTTTTTATTGCGTCGCATAGTAACTCCCCTCCTTCATAGAACATATATAAAAATAATCAATCATTAACTTGTTGACATTACAATTACAATGAAATACGTAAATTTCTGACCTAAGTTTCACTCCACTTTTGGGGTTTTGACCCTGCAATGATTAACATACAGTTTTTGGGGTAAGACTAGATGATCTTTATATTTATATCTCCTATAATATAAGATACAACAAAGTGGATTTTCACATCAGAAGTAGCATAATTTGGGGAAGTCCATGTACATTTATTCATGATCCCCGCTTCTTTTTCCCAGTTTAACCCAATCTCTCCAATTGTAATAGTTGATTCAAGCATAACACCAATATGATCAGGGACAATAATATCAATGTCACCCACGATACCTTGCATAACAACTTTTGATTCTTTTTCCTCTATAAGTGCATGTGAAACATCCATTTTGATTTCTCCTACAACAGAACGAATCATCATATTTTTCAAAGTCCATTGTTTCTTATCCCACTTAATACTTTGTACTATGTTTTGTTTCTGCATAAATGGTTCATCTAATTTCTGCTTATCAGATTTCATATAAAAATATCCAAAAGCAATTAAAACTAAACCAACAACAAACATGACATGATTACTAATCAATATAATAATTCCAACAACAACTAAGAGGTAGCCTTTATTCTTTTCTCCTATACGGACACGTTTCGCACCAAACCATATCAATATTAGGGCAGCAACAGTTAAAAAGCCAATCAAATTACCAAACAATAAATATAGCCCAGCAAATATCAAAACTAAAGCAGTATTACGGTTACTCCGCTCCTTCATATTGTCGCTCCCTCCCTTTCCTTGAGTATGGTTATATGATTCAAATCAATGTAAAACAATTCTAAACTAAAAGCCATGAAAAGCCATAGCGGCAATAACAAACCGTATGGCTTAATCCTTTAATAGCATAACATAATTGTACAAATTTTGGGTATAAGTTTTGATCTAATTCTCTTATTTTGTTTTTGCAGCTTTATCTTTTAAGGCTTTAAATTCAGCTTCTAGCTTTTCTTTATTTGCAGGATTCATGTTTGTGATATTAGTTTTTGTAAATTCCTGACTGCTAAATACTTGTGACTCTATTTCTTTTTGAACAATTTTTTCTTCTACTCTTCTAAACCCAGATGCAGCATTGCCACGATCAATTTGTTGATGATCTGTTAATTGGGACATTTGTTTCTTAGTATCTGCTAGCTGAGATCTTGAAGCTAACTCATTGCGTTTGTTACGCATTTTATAAAATTCTTCTTTCATTTCATGCAGCTGATCTTTCAATTCATCAGCTTGAGATTTTGAAATTAAATGCATTTTAGTAAGCTCTTCAATTTTTTCATCTAGTTGTATTTTTTGTTCAAGTATTGCCTTCGCTTCATCATCCTGACCGTTTTTCAAAACCTCTGATGCTTTCAATTCCTTACTTTTACTATTGCCCACCATTTCATCTATTCTTTGTTTTAGCATGCGTTCATTTGCTAATTGTTTAGCTACAGTCACTTCGGCTTTTGCAATTTCTTCTTCCATATCTCTTAAGTATTGATTTAACATCACAATCGGATCCTCAATTTTATCTAATACCTCATGCAAAGATGCTTTTGTCATATCTGAAATTCTTTTAAAAACTCCCATTATTTTTTTCCCCTTTCTCATATTTAGCTAATTTTGATTTTAATTCTTCTATTTCTTGCTGCATTGCTTTTTTTTCAATGTCTTTCATCATGTCATCTATTTTAGAACCACTGTCATAAGTGGTTGTTGTTTGAGTTTGAGATTTCTGTTCAACATTTGAATGATTATTAGCTGTATATTGATTTTGAAATGAAGGTTGCAGTACAGATTCCTTCGGGATGACTAAACTGATAAGAACATAAAGCAGGATCACTGTGCCGCCGGTAAAAACCGCAGTTATAATTAATATAACTCTTAATAAATTTGCATCCACATTTAAGTACTCAGCTAAACCACCGCAAAGACCTGTTAGTTTTTTATCTGTCTGCGATCTATATAAGTTTGCCATCACAAATTCACCTCCTTTGTTCTAATTTCTTCTTTAATGCTTCAAATTGATTTTCTACTTCTGATTGTAATTTAGATCCAAGAGATGATCCTGTATTGGTGGAGTCAATAGATCTAACCTCCCTTAAAGCATTTGTCTGTAATTCTAATTCAGAAAACTTTCGATCTATAGATCTAGATTGTTCATAATAATCTTGCTTCTCTATAAAATGATTGACTTGATTTAATTGTTTTTGCAAACGTAATGATTCTATTTTTGCTGTGTAAAATGCTCTTTTATCAACCAGTTCTTGAACTTCTTCTTTTAAGATTTGTATTTGCTCTTCCAATTCCAAAACGGTTGCTTTTCCATCTTCATACAATTTCCTATACTGTTCACTTTTTTCTTCACTTTGCATTTTTTCTAATAAAATTAGCTTTGCAAGCTGTTCCTCTCCTGCTTTTAGCGCAATTTCTGCTTGATTTTCTCTTTTTATTCGAGTCGTTTCAGCCTCCGTATATTGCTGTTTTACAGAATGTGCATGTGTTAACGTTTGTTGATACAACTTTTCTAATTGAGTCAATTTAGTTTTTTGTGTTTGTAAGTACTTATCAATGAAACGTACAGGATCTTCAGAATTTTCTATTTTATCATTTAAAGTAGCAACGCTAATATCTCTAATTCTTTTTACAAGGCTCATTTTTTTACCCCTTTCTATTCAATCCTTCTCTCTTTTTTCAGTAAGTGAACTCCAAAGAAAATAAGTCCAATTGCTAAAATAATCCCAAACACCCCTGCAAATTTTCCTAAAACCATGAGAGCTCCAATAATCAATAGTGGCCATCCAATAAACTTCCCATTTTTAATGCCAAGATAACCAATCCCTAAAACTACGAATGGAATCAAGAAAGAAAAAATATTGTGGCCTAAATTGAATCCAATTTTATCAAAAAGCAGCAATCCCCCAAAGAGTATTAAAAACAAAGCAAGTAAATTCTTTTTACTAAATTTCATGTTTCTCACCACCTTCGACTGCGCTGTTAGTTTATTTCTTTAATATTATTGTAGGTGATTCTTTTAACTTGCAAAACAGACTCTGGACCATATTTAACCCTAGACCTTAGTCTAGTAACGGAACCTACTTAAGAACAGGTATGTCTTGAGTTTCAGAAGGATTGGTATAACTTGCTTGTCTAGTTGACTATGAATCTATGTTAAAATGAAATCGAGCTCATTAAGGGAATGGTTGATTTTTGTTGAAAAAACTACTAGGAGGAAAATTCAACATGAAATTCAACATAAAGAAAAAAATGATCTCTACTGCATTAGCAGCCACTTTAGTTCTAACTATCGTACCTGTCCAAAACCTAGCTTTTGCAAGTGAACTTCAAACAGCAGAAGTGATATGGGGAGTAAACTTTAGAGAAGCACCATCAACATCAGGTGACATTATAAGAATGCTTAAAAAAGGTGAAGACGTACAAATCATTTCAAAAGTCAATGATAATTGGTATGAGGTAAAAGATAAAAATGGTAAGGTTGGGTATATAAGTGCTAATAAAAAATATACCAAACCAACTACTGAAAGTGGGAATAATAACGAATTAAACTCGCCTGAAGATACAAATTCAATAGCAGATGCAACTATAGTCAGAGGTGTATCTTTTAGAACTGGACCTTCAACAAGTTATGATCGAATGCGTTATTTAAAAACTGGGGAAAATGTTACGATCATAGAAAAAGTTAATAAATACTGGTATAAAGTACTGGATAAAAATGGACAAGCTGGTTATGTTAGCTCCAGTAAAAAATTTATAAAATTATTGTCTGAAAATAATGAGACAAATACTCCTCAGAATGGAACAGACCCAGATAATAATACAGATAATAATACAGATCAGGGTAATGACACTGCAGATCAAATCATTCAAGCGGGAATGAAATATTTAGGAACACCATATGAATATGGATCAAATAGAAATAGCACAAAGACGTTTGATTGTTCTGACTTTGTACGACGAACGTTTATTGATGCATTAGGTGTTAAATTACCATATGATTCTCGACAACAAGCAGATTATGTGCGAGATATAGGGGATACAACAACGAATTGGAAAAACTTACAGCCAGGTGATCTTATGTTTTTCATGTCCTATAAAGGTAGCAAGGAAAGCAGTTACAGTGGAATCAATAAATCTAAACAACGTATTACACATGTAGGTATCTATATAGGAGACGGGAAAATATTACACACTTACTCTAAAGAATCTGGTGGCGTTAAAGTGAATAACATTGAAAATACTCATTGGGAATATCGCTTTGTATTAGGTGGAAGTGCTATAAAATAATAAATTAAAATTGAAACCGACTGTGTTATAGTCGGTTTTTTTAATATAAGTGAATAGTTTGATCCAAAAATATTTTGTGTATAGACGCCCACCTCTATATGTGGTATGGAGTTCACTTTTTATATTGTGTAGGCATGTACGTATGATCATCTAGATCTTGATCGATAAAATGTCTTATATTGATTACCTTGGATTCAGTATCTACACTACAATTTGATCCTACTTGTAAAATTGAAGAACCACCTAGACCTAAAATTCGAATACTGTCCACATAAATGTTAGGATTTTCATTAATAAAGGTTGTTTTTACATCTTCAGTAATTGTTGGTCGTGGAATCGGTTCTTGAAATAATTCTAGTTGGGCAAAATCCCCTTCACCTGGAAAATAAACTGGGACTGCCCTTTGAACAGCATAAACAAATGACCTAGGGTTTAATTCTACTGAATCACCTATTTGAAAAACAGCACTTCTAGTAATAGAAATGACTTTTATGTTTTCAACTACGGAAGTTCTTCTATTTGAAGTTATTTTCATTTGCTGATCTCCTTAGAATGGAGTTTCAGGAGCTAAAGGAGCAAGAGGTCCAATAATTAATGCTTCAGGAGGTGTATCAAAAGCAGAACCACTTGTAATGTGTTCAGTATCTCCCACTAATAAAACAGAAGATCCTGTCAAACCAATAATATTAATATCCCCTACATGAATATCCTTATTTACCACTGTAAAATTCATTTTGCAATTCAACTTCATTGGTTTTCATTCTCCTTACCTGTAATTTTATGAAAATGATTTAAAATAGAAGTCTCTATATCTTTTTTTGTTTTTGTCAAAACATTATTTTTAATTTCATCTTGGTTTAATTCATTGTTTTCATTATTATTCAAATAATAATGAATTCTACCATCAATTTGTTTCTTAATATCTTTAATCATTTCCTGTGTGTATTCTTCACCAACGACTAAATTGAACTTTTCCTGTAATGTTCTTATTGCATTTGGAACTTCCTCATCTAAATGTTGATGAATTTCATCTCTGATTCCTTGATGGTTGTCACTTTCAATTTCTCCCCCTAGCTGCACTTCGTGTTCCGTCTGATCATTCACTTCAAGCTCTTCAATTGTACCATTCCCACTAGGAGTGATGCCTATGTTTAATGTACCCTCTAAAGTTTCCACTTTAAGTTGATCAAAGTTGTATTCTATTTTTTCGATCGTATTACTTTTACTTGCAATGAGTTTGTTCATATCTTCTTTCATTTGTTTCATTAACTTTTCCAAATCATTTAATTTATTTTGATGTTCGATTAAATTATCAGTTAGCTTTTTTATATATTGTTGCATTTGAGGGTCCTGGTACATTATAATCCTCCCCATCGTCCATATCATTATGAAGGTGGTGACAAAGGAACCAGAGCAGCAGCTGAGACTTCTTCTGATATTGCTTCGAGTTCGGGTGCCGGTTCTATATATCCACCTGTATTATACAGATTAGATAAGCATTTTATGACACCTGCACTACCTATTTGTAAAAAAGATGAATTGGTTATTGCTCCTATTTTAATCATGCCAATTTGGATGCTCTGATTAACAGTTAGGTTCATATAACATTCCCCTCAACACCAAAGTTATCTTGAGTTTGATCTTTCACATCAGGATCAAAAGTATTTGTTGCACTAAGGAGGTTATTCGTAATCGGTAAATCCCCAGTATTAAAAGAACCTGAGCCAGCATAAGTTTTGGATGAACTTACAGGAGATACTTGAATTGAATCACCAAATTGAACAATAGCACCGCTTCCGACACTTATTATTTTTATAGCTCCTACAATAGCAGGCATAAGCAGACATCCTTTTCATGGTTTCAATATTTTATTGTATGTTTCCATTTCTTTAGATGTTCTGCTCTTTTTGTCAAATCACACATTTACATAGATAAGAATACACTAGTTAATAATATGTATAAGAAAGAGGTAGGTAATATGAGTAATTTATTTGATCAACATCAATTTAATAAGCTTATTAGGGATCAAATGAGTAATACAAATTTAAATAATATAGATCCAAACAATTTAGATTTATCATGGATTGATAAATATGTTTCGGATACGATAGAAAAAGCTTTTTCAAGAACATCATCAAATGTAGATTCAAGTAAACCCAAAGTGAATACGAATACCGGTGAATTAAAAACAGATTTACTAGATATACATCACTATTTAATTGCTAAAATATATATTCCAAAACATATCGACCATAAAAAAATTAAACTCGGTCTCAATTCAAATAAACTAAAAATAAAAGGACTACCTAGTGGGAATTCACAAACAATAAATCTTCCTACACATATTGACACTTATGATTCAAAAGCGATTTATAAAAATCAGATTTTAGAAGTTCGCATGCCTAAATTGCCTGACGACGATGAAGATTACAATAGTGTTAAAGTTCACTTTGATGATTAAATAAAATATTAAAAGAGGAAGTATGATGATAAGTGCATATTTCCTCTTTTTACTTTGTTTTCACCCAATCATTTAAAATCATCAGTACATAGTATAGAAGTAATTGAAAAGAGGGAGGTGAAAATAGAAATGAGTAATAATGATTTTGAAAAAAATCATTTAAAGTCTGAAAAGATAACTATAAATGAGGAAACACCTTTATTTGATATTAATATACGAACACAATATACATTTTATGTAGATGACAATACACTGAATTGTGTTTTAAACTTTAATATTCAAGATCCAATCGAACAAGTTTCCATTACGGGATATCTTCAAACTAAACTTCCAAATAAACCTGATTGCAACTTTGTACGCATGGTTGTTGGCCCACCAGACAAGGAAGACCCTATCTCAAACTGCAGGCTAGAAGATATATTAACAACTTTAGGAATAAAGTTTGAAAAGAATCCTGTTTATCAGGTTACAGTTGATGCCACTTTTGGTACTCCAGGCATTCTCAGAGCATTCTATGGAGCTCTTTTCTGTAAACAAGATATCGAGTTTCAAGCCATGTATTTAGGAGAAGCTATTATATGTCCAGATATTACAACCTTTATTGATGCAAAAGGTGATGTTTGTGAAATCGTAAGACTTTTACGTGATCGAGAAGTAAATCAATGTCCTTTGCTATGTGATAGTTCAGAAGATAAATGTAAATAAATATAAATATAGTTAAGAGACCTTCTATAAAGAGGTCTCTTTTTAAGTTGTAGAACTTATAATTTCTGTCCGATTAAAACTCCGTAACCAATATATTTGTGATAAGCATTCATTAACTCTTCATATTTTTTCATCGCGTTATATACTTCTATATTTTCATAAACGTCATCATCAGCTTGCTGATTTTCATCAGGAAATTTCAACTCTTTTTTCCACATATCTGAATTAAATTTCGCTAAATTCCAAACTTCAACATGACTAAACCCTGCTTCATACAACTGTTCAGTCCATTCTAGTACTGACATCATTTTTTTGAATCCATAAAACTCAATCATTTCCTTCTTATGATTCGCAGGGATTTTTTTGGTCACGATCATTTCCCTGTCGTATAATGTTCCTTTAGGCTTTAAAACACGAAAATATTCGTTACATGATAGATTAGGATCTGTAAAAATTGTAACTGATTCAACCATTACAACATCAAACTGATCGGAATCAAAAGGTAATGATGTTACATCAGCTTGGATAAAATTCACTTTTACGTTTTCAGCCTCTGCTCTTGCTCTTGCTTTTTCTAACATATCCTCTCTAATATCTATTGCTGTTACTTTATATCCCTGACTTGATAAATAACAAGCTGTTCTACCTGTTCCACAGCCTAATTCTAATATTGTTGATCCTTTCTTAATTGGATATTGTTCTAATTGTTCAATAGTTTCGGAGAAACCACCAGGATGGGCATTCCCAACTCCTAATTTAGCCAACATATCTAAGTAATCCATTCACTTTCTCCCTTCATGTCTTCAAGCTCTTTTATCCTACGAGCTTTCTTAAGTTGAATTTATATATTGTATGTCAGGGATTAAAGTTGTGATTATCATATTGTTAAATAACAAAAAAAAACACCCTCGTGAATTGAGGATGTTACAGTTTCAAGCTTGGAGATTAGATTTTTACCCTTTGTAATCTTAATGCATTTAATACTACTGAAACTGAGCTTAGTGCCATTGCTGCGCCAGCTACCCACGGTGCCAACAACCCAATTGCTGCAATTGGAATACCTAGTGAATTATAAGCAAGAGCCCAGAATAAATTCTGTTTAATATTCGTCATTGTTTTACGACTCATATAAATGGAATCAGGAATACTGTTTAAATCGCCTCTCATAAGGGTAACATCAGCTGCATCCATAGCAACATCAGTTCCAGTACCAATTGCCATTCCAATATCAGCAGTAGCTAAAGCGGGGGCATCATTAATACCATCACCTACCATGGCAACCTTTTTCCCTTGTTTCTGAAGTTTTTTTACTTCTTCGGCTTTACCAGTTGGTAAAACCTCAGCTAATACATCGTTAATTCCGACTTGATCAGCAATCGATTTTGCAGTCCTCTTATTATCTCCCGTAATCATAATAACTTGAATACCCATTTCTTTAAGACGATCTACAGCTTCCTTAGATGTTTCTTTTATTGTATCTGCTACAGCAATTAAACCTGCATATTTTCCATCTATTGCTACTAGCATAGCTGTTTTACCTTCTTGTTCTAACGAGATCATAGTATTCTCAGCATTTTTTATCTCAACTTTGTATTCCTGCATTAAATTTCTTGTCCCAACAAGAATTTCTTTTTTTTCAACGATACTACGAATACCGAATCCTGGAATTGCTTCAAAATCATTAGCTGTAGGAAGATCTATTCCTTTGGTGAGAATCCCCTTAACTATCGCTTCTGCTAAAGGATGTTCAGAATTTTTTTCTGCTGCGCCCACAAATCTTAAAAATTCAGATTCATCCAACTCGGTCAACACATCAGTTAGTTCAGGTTCACCTTTTGTAATTGTTCCCGTTTTGTCTAAAATAACTGTCTCAATATGTTTAGTGGATTCCAAATGTTCTCCCCCCTTAAACAAAATACCGAATTCAGCTGATCTTCCTGAACCAGCCATGATAGAGGTTGGAGTTGCTAAACCTAAAGCACATGGACAAGCAATGACTAAAATCGCAATGGCTATTTCTAATGCAACTGCAAATTCCCCTGGCTCAATCATGAAGTACCAAATCAGAAAAGCCAATATAGCAATGCCCACTACAATTGGAACAAAAATTCCAGAGATTCGATCAGCAATTCTTTGTATTGGGGCTTTAGAGCCCTGAGCTTCTTCCACTACCTTGATAATTTGTGCTAATGCTGTTTCTTTACCTACTTTTGTTGCCTGAACTTGAATAACTCCATTTTTGTTCATTGTAGCGCCTATCACGTTATCACCAATATTTTTCTCAATCGGAATACTTTCGCCAGTTAACATAGATTCATCTATTGTAGAATGTCCTTCAACTACTTTTCCATCAACAGGCACTTTTTCTCCTGGTTTTACTATCAATATTTCACCAACATTAACTTCTTCAACAGGTATGTTCACTTCTACTCCATCACGGATAACTAATGCCGTTTTTGCTTGTAAACCCATCAAGGATTTAATAGCCTCAGAAGATCTTCCTTTGGCTAATGCTTCAAACAATTTTCCTAAAATAATTAAGGTAATTAGAACAGCACTCGTTTCATAATATAATGCTGGTGCATGGGATTTTTCTAGCATCAAGCTCCATTCAATTGTTAAATACAAACTATAAAAATAAGCTGCGGAGGTACCAAGTGCAACTAATACATCCATGTTGGCACTCTTATTACGTAATGCTTTATAGGCTCCAATATAAAAATGTTTTCCAATAATAAACTGAACAGGTGTAGCTAATGCAAACTGGAACCAAGGATTCATAAATAACTCTGGCAACCAAATAAATGAAGTAAAGGAGAAATGGCTCACCATAGCCCAGAGTAATGGAAATGATAAAATTGCTGAAACGATAAACTTCACTTTTTGCCTTTTTATTTCTTTAGCTCGATAGTTTTCTCCTTTACCTTTTTCTTCTTTCTGTATCGCTTTATAACCTAACTTCTCCACCTTTTGAATCATATCTTTTATTGATACTTCATCTGAGGAATACTCAACATGCGCGCTTTCCAAAGAAAAATTAATATTTGCATTAATCACACCAGGTAATTTATTCAATCCTTTTTCTATTCGATTCGCACAAGCAGCACAAGTCATGCCAGTAATATTGAAATCAATTGAACTTTTCACTGTACCGTAACCTAGTTTTTCAACTTTCTGCTCTAATTGATTATAATTTACTTTTGTTGGATCATATGAGACGTTAGCTTTTTCTAATGTAAAATTCACATTTGCTTCACTTACACCTTCAATTTTTTGTAATCCTTTCTCTATTCGATTCGCACAAGCAGCACAGGTCATACCTGTAATTTGTATTGACGTTTGTTTTAATATAGGCTGTTTAGACTCCATAATTCTCACCTTCCTATATACCTATGGGGGGTATAAATTTGTTTAAAAAAATATCCCCCACTATAAATCCTATCATTTAAACTACATCATATCCTTGCTCTTCAATCGCTTCCTTTATTGCTGTTAAGTTTATTTTTGTTTCATCATAATTTACTTCAACAGAACCTTTTTTAAGGTCCACACTACCCTTAACACCGATTTCCTTTAAAGTACTTTCAATAGCATTCACACAATGGTTACAAGACATTCCTTCTACTTTTAACATTTGATTTTTCATAAAAACTCTCCTTTTGATATTTTGTCATATATAATAATTATTATTCATTTATTGAGGGATGATCTGATGAAGCTGTTTTATCTATAGACTTTTTTTTACTCTATAAAAAGTTTTTTTACTTTAATAATTTATGAACTGTAGTTAAAAGCTCATCTATAACCTCATCTTCCCCTTCTTGTATACGATCAACAACACAACTTCTCATATGAGCTTCTAATAAAAGTTTCCCCACACTATCTAGTGCAGATTTTGCGGCTGCAATCTGATTCAAAACATCATCACAATAAGTATCTTTTTCAATTAAACCTTTGACACCTCTTACCTGACCTTCTATTCGATTCAAACGTTTAATTAGATCTTTTTTCATTTTATCAGAATGATGGCTTTTTCTTTCTGATTCTTCAGTATGACAAGTTTTTAAGACATTATTGTTTTGATTTGTACCCATAACTTCATCCTCCTTACATTTATATAATATACCCCCACAGGGTATAAGTCAATAAAAATCAAAAAAAATTTATAACATAAATGTGAATTTCAATTTTTTTTGCGCATTTTTTAAAATATATTTTGCGCAAAAAAAAGTCTAGCTATTTATATTAAATCATTTCTAGACTTAGTTTATTTATTTCCAATTACAAGACTATCACGTGCTTCTATATCTTCGGTTGTAATTGTTGATATAGAGTTTATTTGCATAATTCGCTCTATTTTTGAAAATAATCTATGAATCAATCTAAAGTTACTATTAGTAATTCTAATTATAGTATTGATTGCTTCGTAATCTGTATTAAGGATAACGAGCTAATCGCTTCTCGATTCCCAGCATTCCGAATTTTTTTAATATATAGACAGGAATCCACGCAAAAAGTTCGGTTTTTCATAATATGAGGTAAGAAAAATAATAAAATTTATTGAAAGGGAATGAAATACATGTTTGAAGAATCCATTTGCGATTGTTGTGCCTGTCCGATGCAATGTGTTTTAAAACAGTTTATAGGAGAAGAAGTTGCAATACTTACTGAAATTATTGGACCTTTACCAATTCAAATTACGGAAGTCAAAAACTTTATTGTGTCTGGGATTAATACGTCTCCCGGAAATGATCCTAATCCAGTCCATATTCCGATTTGTAATATCGTTTTGGTTTCACCACTTTCCACAACAAGGATTCCAAATGTCAAACCAATTCAAAAAAATACGAAAGGGGAATGTGTATGTTGTGAGGATCCCATTACCAATGTCGCAAATGCATTAAAAGGTAAGGAAGTATTTATTACTGCTGTTGCTCAAGCTATTATTGAGAAAGTAGGAGAAGGAATAGTAGTTGGAACATTAGAATCCCCACAGCTAGGATTCGGATCAACATTCTTTTCTAGCAGTTGCAAAATAAATTTTTTAATAGAGTTAGAGATAACAAATGGCACTTTGCCTGCTTCAAATTTCATGGAGAGGGCTAGCAACTTTGATAAATCAATTTGTGATTGTTGTGTTTGTTCGATGCAGTTTGCATTAGAACAGTTTATTGAAGAAGAAGCTGCTATTTTTCTAGTACCTTTTGGTGGGGGCTTAACCATCCAAATTAAGGAAGTCAAAAACTTTATTGTGTCTGGGATTAATAGATCTCCCGGGATGGATCCTAATCCAGTTCATATCCCGATTTGCAATATAAGAGCTTTTGCCCCGCTTTCCACAACAAGGATTCCAAATGTCAAACCGATTCAAAAAAATACGAAAGGGGAATGTGTATGTTGTGAGGATCCAATTACCAATGTCGCAAATGCATTAAAAGGTAAAGAAGTATCTGTTTCCAAAGACCCTTCAATTATTATTGAGAAGGTAGGAGAAGGAACCGTGATTGGATCATTTGTATCCCCACCACCAGCTTTAGAATCAACAATTATTTATTCCAGTTGTAAAATAGTTGAAATACAAGAAACAACTATTGGAACTTTGCATCCTCCAAGTTTAATGTCAGGGACTGTTAACTTTGATAAATCAATTTGCGATTGTTGTGATTGTCCGATGCAATTTGTTCTAGAACAATTTAGAGGAGATGTAGTTTCCATACTTACTGGAACTTTTGGACCTCTTACTATTCAAATAACTAAGGTCAAAAACTTTATTGTATCTGGGATTAATAGATCTCCTGGGATGGATCCTAATCCAGTTCATTTTCCAATTTGCAATATAAGAGCTTTTACCCCACTTTCCACAACAAGGATTCCAAATGTCAAACCCATTCAAAAAAATACGAAAGGCAAATGTGTATGTTGTGAGGATCCAATTACCAATGTAGCAAATGCATTAAAAGGCAAAGAAGTACTTATTCCAGGCAGTCCACCATTTATTATTGAAAAGGTAGGAGAAGGAATAGTCATTGGAATATTTGTATCTCCACCAGTAGATCCATTCGGATCAACAATCATTTTCTCCAGTTGTGAAATAAATAGAATAGAAGTAATAACAAATGGTATGTTGACTTCATCAAAAAAGATGAAGAAGTAGTAGTAGTATATTTCATTAACAGTAGCTTTTGTTAAAACCCAAAAAATATTTGACATAATACGTAAAGATAAAAACTCGCTAATTAGCGAGCTCTACATATACTACATATAATTTTTAACCTAAATAAAGCAATTATTAACAATTATTCAATCGCATCCTCTTCATCTTCTTCTAGATAAAAGTCATCAATCACATGCTCTTCCTCTTCTTCTTGATAAAATCCAGCAAATAACCTTCCCCCATAAGGTTCTAAGATGGAATCAATAAATTCAATCAATTGTTGTTTGTCACTTGTTTTGTAATAACTTTCAAAAGCAGAAATAAATTGTTTAGATACCCCCTTATGGTATGCAAACAATTCTCTATACAACCATTTACCGTCACCTAACCACAAATCATTTACCCTTAAAATAAAAGTAGCACATAGATTAAACAATTTATTTACAATAAAATAATTTTCCATTACATTTTGAGAAGTAATTAGATCTTCCAACTGATCAGTAATTTCAAATCTTGCAAAATTCAATTCATCAAAACTCCAGCTAGGTGGACCTTTAATAAGTCTTTCTTCACACATTTTTTTAATGGACACAGCTTTTCCATTGTCCTTAACCACAAATCCCTTAGTAATGATTATATAAATTGTAGGTAGAGCATAGCTATCATTTTTATTCATAAATTCATTAAAACTACTTAAATTAAACCCAAATACCTCTGCTGGCCATGGGGCATAATCATATACCTTTCTAAAGTGAAGACTAATTTCATTATCAAAAATAACAATATCTAAATCAGAATTCTTTTTAATACTTTCCTTTTTTGCACTCGCAGCTAAAAAAGCAGCACTGCAATTTGGAAAATTCATCTCCACAAATTTTGTAGCCGCTTCTATAGGAGTTTGATTCATTAACATACACCACCAAAAAATAAATATATACAATTGTATGAATAAATCAAGAGAATAGTGCATCAAGTAAAGTACTGTTCCTATAAAAAAATAATAAAAATAAAAAAACATCCATTTTAGAAATGAATGTTGTTTATGTATGTTTGGTACCGGTGAAGGGACTCGAACCCCCACTCCATTGCTGGAAACGGATTTTGAGTCCGTCGCGTCTGCCAATTCCGCCACACCGGCATATATTTATTAAATTAAAATTTTTCTCACTGCGTTTAGTATTTCAAAGGTGTTTCAATGGCACGCCCTGAGAGGTACAGTTACCTTACTTCGATGTCTTTGCTTTCGAGGCTTATGCTCCGACGAACTCTAACGTTCGAATTGTCTCAATGCGTTTAGTCTATCATGAAGTTTAAATGGCACGCCCTGAGAGATTCGAACTCCCGACCTTTTGATTCGTAGTCAAACGCTCTATCCAGCTGAGCTAAGGGCGTAAAATAAAAATGGTGCCGAGGACCGGAGTCGAACCGGTACGGTAGTCACCTACCGCAGGATTTTAAGTCCTGTGCGTCTGCCAATTCCGCCACCCCGGCACATATACTATCCTATTAATTTGTGGAGGCGCCACCCAGATTTGAACTGGGGATAAAGCTTTTGCAGAGCTCTGCCTTACCACTTGGCTATGGCGCCAAAATATAATGGAGCGGACGACGAGATTCGAACTCGCGACCCTCGCCTTGGCAAGGCGATGCTCTACCACTGAGCCACGTCCGCGTAATGGCTGGGGATACAGGATTCGAACCTGTGCATGACGGAGTCAAAGTCCGTTGCCTTACCGCTTGGCTAATCCCCAATGGGGCGATCGAAGGGAATCGAACCCTCGAATGCCGGAGCCACAATCCGGTGCGTTAACCACTTCGCCACGACCGCCGCAATAACTTAAGTTTTTCTTAAAATCTTTCTGGCAGGGGCAGCAGGAATTGAACCCACACTAACGGTTTTGGAGACCGCTGTTCTACCTTTAAACTATGCCCCTATATATGGTGGAGGATGATGGATTCGAACCACCGAACCCGATGGGAACAGATTTACAGTCTGCTGCGTTTGGCCACTTCGCTAATCCTCCAAAATGGTGCCGTCGAGAGGACTTGAACCCCCAACCTACTGATTACAAGTCAGTTGCTCTACCAGTTGAGCTACAACGGCGTTTATTTCTCTTAGAAAATGGTGGCTCGAGACAGAATCGAACTGCCGACACGAGGATTTTCAGTCCTCTGCTCTACCGACTGAGCTATCGAGCCTTACTTTGCCTACTTAATAATGATTGTAATGGCGGAGCTGACGGGATACTCTTCACTTCGTTACGAGATTGCGATGTAACCCTTTCGAAGTTTATGCTCCAACGAACCCATTGGGTTCATCATCCCTTGTTATGTTTTAAATGGCGGAGCTGACGGGATTCGAACCCGCGATCTCCTGCGTGACAGGCAGGCATGTTAGGCCTCTACACCACAGCTCCACATTATTATTTGGTTGCGGGGGCAGGATTTGAACCTACGACCTTCGGGTTATGAGCCCGACGAGCTACCAGACTGCTCCACCCCGCGATAATATTATGGTGGACGCTGACGGGATCGAACCGCCGACCCTCTGCTTGTAAGGCAGATGCTCTCCCAGCTGAGCTAAGCGTCCATATGTACTTGTTTAGCATTTGGGATTTCATTATCCCTTGATGCTTTACTTTAGGTGGTGACCCGTACGGGATACTCTTCATTTCATTACGAGACTGCGATGCAATCACATATAAAGATTATGCTCCGACGAACCCTAGGATTCATTATCCCTTGATGCTTTACTTTAGGTGGTGACCCGTACGGGATTCGAACCCGTGTTACCGCCGTGAAAGGGCGGTGTCTTAACCGCTTGACCAACGGGCCTAATATATATGTTAACCTGAGTGGCGGAGAGAGAGGGATTCGAACCCTCGAGACGCTTGTGACGCCTACACGATTTCCAATCGTGCTCCTTCGGCCAGCTCGGACACCTCTCCATGGCTCCCCGAACAGGACTCGAACCTGTGACAACTCGGTTAACAGCCGAGTGCTCTACCAACTGAGCTATCAGGGAATGTTTAGAGAAACTCGCTTCAGGGTGTTCCCTGAAAACTAGATGCGAAACAAAGAGTAAATAAAACGTCACAAATGCGAGTTTATCAAATGATTAGTCAAATGTCAATACATATTTGCGAGTAATTATTGGAACTTCAACCTAGTACCAATATTACTATTTAAGTTTACTTGGATAAGCCCTCGACCGATTAGTATTCGTCAGCTCCATGCATTGCTGCACTTCCACCCCGAACCTATCAACCTCGTCGTCTTCAAGGGGTCTTACTAAATTGGGAAATCTCATCTTGAGGGGGGCTTCACGCTTAGATGCTTTCAGCGCTTATCCCTTCCGTACTTGGCTACCCAGCTATGCTTCTGGCGAAACAACTGGTACACCAGCGGTACGTCCATCCCGGTCCTCTCGTACTAAGGACAGCTCCTCTCAAATTTCCTACGCCCACGACAGATAGGGACCGAACTGTCTCACGACGTTCTGAACCCAGCTCGCGTACCGCTTTAATGGGCGAACAGCCCAACCCTTGGGACCTACTTCAGCCCCAGGATGCGATGAGCCGACATCGAGGTGCCAAACCTCCCCGTCGATGTGGACTCTTGGGGGAGATAAGCCTGTTATCCCCAGGGTAGCTTTTATCCGTTGAGCGATGGCCCTTCCATTCGGTACCACCGGATCACTAAGCCCGACTTTCGTCCCTGCTCGACCTGTACGTCTTGCAGTCAAGCTCCCTTATGCCTTTGCACTCTTCGAATGATTTCCAACCATTCTGAGGGAACCTTAGGGCGCCTCCGTTACGCTTTAGGAGGCGACCGCCCCAGTCAAACTACCCGCCTGACACGGTCCCCGACCCTGATTCAAGGGCCTAGGTTAGAACTCGAATACGATCAGGGTGGTATCCCAAGGGCGCCTCCACCGATGCTTGCGCACCAGCTTCCAAGGCTCCCACCTATCCTGTACAAATCGTACCCCAGTTCAATATCAGGTTGTAGTAAAGCTCCATGGGGTCTTTCCGTCTTGTCGCGGGTAACCAGCATCTTCACTGGTATTAAAATTTCACCGGATCTCTCGTTGAGACAGCGCCCAAATCGTTACGCCATTCGTGCGGGTCAGAATTTACCTGACAAGGAATTTCGCTACCTTAGGACCGTTATAGTTACGGCCGCCGTTTACTGGGGCTTCGGTTCATAGCTTCGCCTAAAACGGCTAACCATTCCCCTTAACCTTCCAGCACCGGGCAGGCGTCAGCCCGTATACTTCGCCTTACGGCTTCGCACAGACCTGTGTTTTTGCTAAACAGTCGCTTGGGCCTTTTCACTGCGGCTCCCTCGGGCTATACACCCTAACGGAGCACCCCTTCTCCCGAAGTTACGGGGTCATTTTGCCGAGTTCCTTAACGAGAGTTCTTCCGCGCGCCTTAGAATTCTCTTCTCGCCTACCTGTGTCGGTTTGCGGTACGGGCACCTTCACCTGGCTAGAGGCTTTTCTTGGCAGCATGAGTGCGAGTTCTTCGGTACTACAATTTTCCCTCCTCATCACAGCTCAGCCTTATCAGTGTGCGGATTTGCCTACACACCAGCCTTACTGCTTGAACAGACTTATCCATCAGTCTGCAACTGTTCCCTTCTGCGTCACCCCAATTGCTCATAACGGTTTACGGTGGTACAGGAATTTCAACCTGTTGTCCTTCGATTACGCCTTTCGGCCTCACCTTAGGTCCCGACTTACCCTGAGCGGACGAGCCTTCCTCAGGAAACCTTGGGCTTTCGGCGGACAAGATTCTCACTTGTCTTTTCGTTACTTATACCGGCATTCTCACTTGTGTACAGTCCAGCACTCCTTACGGTATACCTTCAATCCATACACAACGCTCCCCTACCCCTGATACCATTGTATCAAGCCATAGCTTCGGTGGTGTGTTTAGCCCCGTTACATTTTCGGCGCAGAGTCACTCGACCAGTGAGCTATTACGCACTCTTTCAATGGTGGCTGCTTCTAAGCCAACATCCTGGTTGTCTGTGCAACTCCACATCCTTTCCCACTTAACACACACTTGGGGACCTTAGCTGATGGTCTGGGCTGTTTCCCTTTTGACGATGGATCTTAGCACTCACCGTCTGACTCCTGGGGTTTAAAGTCTATGGCATTCGGAGTTTGACTGAGCTTGGTAACCCTTGACGGGCCCCGCACCCAATCAGTGCTCTACCTCCACGACTCACCCCCAAGGCTAGCCCTAAAGCTATTTCGGGGAGAACCAGCTATTTCCGAGTTCGATTGGAATTTCTCCGCTACCCCCACCTCATCCCCTCATTTTTCAACATAAGTGGGTTCGGGCCTCCAGTGAGTGTTACCTCACCTTCACCCTGGACAGGGGTAGATCACACGGTTTCGGGTCTACGTCAACATACTCATACCGCCCTATTCAGACTCGCTTTCGCTGCGGCTCCAGCTCTTCACTTTAACCTTGCATGCTAACGTAACTCGCCGGTTCATTCTACAAAAGGCACGCCATCACCCATTAAACGGGCTCTGACTTCTTGTAAGCACACGGTTTCAGGTTCTATTTCACTCCCCTCCCGGGGTCCTTTTCACCTTTCCCTCACGGTACTGCTTCACTATCGGTCGCTAGGGAGTATTTAGCCTTGGCAGATGGTCCTGCCAGATTCATACGGGGTTTCACGTGCCCCGCACTACTCGGGATCCACTCCGGAGAGAATGATTTTTTAGTTACAGGACTTTTACCCTCTTTGGTTCGCCTTTCCAGACGCTTCACCTAAATCATTCCTTTGTAACTCCATGTGGAGTGTCCCACAACCCCAACAGGCAAGCCTGTTGGTTTGGGCTAATCCGCGTTCGCTCGCCGCTACTGACGGAATCACTTTTGTTTTCTCTTCCTCAGGGTACTTAGATGTTTCAGTTCCCCTGGTCTGCCTCCGCTAGACCTATGTATTCAGTCTAGGGTACGTACCTATTACAGTACGTGGGTTCCCCCATTCGGACATCCCCGGATCGAGGTCTGCTTACGACTCCCCGAGGCATTTCGTTGTTCGCCACGTCCTTCTTCGGCTCCTAGCGCCTAGGCATCCTCCGTGTGCTCTTAATAGCTTAACCATATCGGATGCGCCGATTAAAACTAGTCACTTCCATGTGACTAACATCGGCACCAGCACATCGTGTGCTGGGAATTCCATTGCTAATCATGTTTCTTTGCTTTCGCTATCTAGTTTTCAAGGAACAATTCTTACTTTGAGAGCTTGCACTCTCAAAACTGAAAACGAGTGAACTGTATTCTCCATAGAAAGGAGGTGATCCAGCCGCACCTTCCGATACGGCTACCTTGTTACGACTTCACCCCAATCATCTACCCCACCTTCGGCGGCTGGCTCCCCAAGGGGTTACCTCACCGACTTCGGGTGTTGTAAACTCTCGTGGTGTGACGGGCGGTGTGTACAAGACCCGGGAACGTATTCACCGCGGCATGCTGATCCGCGATTACTAGCAATTCCGACTTCATGCAGGCGAGTTGCAGCCTGCAATCCGAACTGAGATCGGCTTTGTTGGGATTGGCTCCACCTCGCGGCTTCGCTGCCCTTTGTACCGACCATTGTAGTACGTGTGTAGCCCAGGTCATAAGGGGCATGATGATTTGACGTCATCCCCACCTTCCTCCGGTTTGTCACCGGCAGTCACCTTAGAGTGCCCAACTTCACTTGCTGGCAACTAAGATTAAGGGTTGCGCTCGTTGCGGGACTTAACCCAACATCTCACGACACGAGCTGACGACAACCATGCACCACCTGTCTCCTTTGTCCCGAAGGAAAGCCATATCTCTACAGCGTTCAAAGGGATGTCAAGACCTGGTAAGGTTCTTCGCGTTGCTTCGAATTAAACCACATACTCCACTGCTTGTGCGGGTCCCCGTCAATTCCTTTGAGTTTCAGTCTTGCGACCGTACTCCCCAGGCGGAATGCTTAATGTGTTAACTTCGGCACCAAGGGTATCGAAACCCCTAACACCTAGCATTCATCGTTTACGGCGTGGACTACCAGGGTATCTAATCCTGTTCGCTCCCCACGCTTTCGCGCCTCAGCGTCAGTTACAGACCAGAGAGTCGCCTTCGCCACT
The DNA here is from genome assembly GCF_040100845.1 of Chengkuizengella sp. SCS-71B. Lineage (NCBI taxonomy): Bacteria > Bacillati > Bacillota > Bacilli > Caryophanales > Paenibacillaceae > Chengkuizengella > Chengkuizengella sp. SCS-71B. The sequence goes on from NZ_JAZHSH010000001.1 coordinate 3,465,601, forward strand.
GGTGTTCCTCCACATCTCTACGCATTTCACCGCTACACGTGGAATTCCACTCTCCTCTTCTGCACTCAAGCTCACCAGTTTCCAGTGCGACTCGGAGTTGAGCTCCGAGTTTAAACACCAGACTTAATGGGCCGCCTGCGCGCCCTTTACGCCCAATAATTCCGGACAACGCTTGCCCCCTACGTATTACCGCGGCTGCTGGCACGTAGTTAGCCGGGGCTTTCTTCTCAGGTACCGTCTAAGCAAATGCAGTTAACATCTGCCTTCTCTTCCCTGGCAACAGAGCTTTACGATCCGAAAACCTTCTTCACTCACGCGGCGTTGCTCCGTCAGACTTTCGTCCATTGCGGAAGATTCCCTACTGCTGCCTCCCGTAGGAGTCTGGGCCGTGTCTCAGTCCCAGTGTGGCCGATCACCCTCTCAGGTCGGCTACGCATCGTCGCCTTGGTGAGCCCTTACCTCACCAACTAGCTAATGCGCCGCAGGTCCATCTCTAAGCGAGAGCTTACACCCTCTTTCTTCATCTCATCATGCGATCAAATGACCTTATCCGGTATTAGCTAATGTTTCCACTAGTTATCCCAGGCTTATAGGCAGGTTACCTACGTGTTACTCACCCGTCCGCCACTAAGAACATTAAAAAGCAAGCTTTTTAATCTCTTCGTTCGACTTGCATGTATTAGGCACGCCGCCAGCGTTCGTCCTGAGCCAGGATCAAACTCTCCATTAAAGGTTGCAATCTCTCGATCACAACTATTTTAGAGCGCTTGGCTCATTCTTTGTTACATGTTATATCCGGGTTCCCAAAAGTTTAAAACTTTTGAGCTATTTGTTTGGATTCCTGAAAAATTTCAAGTCTCCGTAAGTTCACTCGTTATTCAGTTTTCAAGGTGCAAGTTGTTTACTATTTTGGTCGCTAGTCATTTTATGGCGACTCAATAATCATAACATTTTCTATTAGTTCTTGTCAACAACTTTTTTTTGAAAGTTACATTCCAAATCATTAGTTGAATCTATGAAACTCTTAGATGCTGCTTCTCATGTATACTTGCCTTCCGAAGCGGCGAAATTAAATTTATCACAGAATCATATAGCCTGTCAATAATATTTAGAAAAAAAAATAACAACACAGTAAAGTAAGTTTTTTTAGAATGTTCAGATAATAATCTGAATCATTTGTTTGACTTCTACTTCCTTGATCTTATTAACATGAATCTGTATATTAAACTTAACCTTTTGTAATGATATTAAAATTAAAAATTTGAATAATGAGGTACTGATATGATTTATGAATACAACGGGAAAAGACCTTCAATTGCTAAAAGTGTATATTTAGCTGATTACGTAACGATCACTGGAGATGTAACTATCGGTGAAGAAAGCAGCATATGGTTTAATACAGTAATTAGGGGGGATGTTTCTCCAACAATCATTGGTAAAAGGAGTAATATACAAGACAATTGTGTTTTACATCAGAGTCCAGCCTATCCACTTATTATTGAGGATGACGTTACAGTTGGGCATCAGGTTATACTTCATAGCTGCAAGATTAGAAACAAAGCATTAATTGGCATGGGGTCCATTATATTAGACGGCGCAGAAATTGGAGAAGGAGCATTTATAGGTGCTGGAAGTCTTGTTTCCCAAGGCAAAATAATTCCCCCTAACTGTCTGGCTTTTGGTAGACCTGCAAAAGTAGTTAGAGAATTAACACAAAATGATTTAGAAGATATGAAGAGAGTTAGAGAAGGATATGTTACTAAAGCAAAATATTATAAATCAATAAGCTCTTCTGGCTAATATAAAGTTGTAACATTATTTTCGCTTGTTTGAACTATGTTGCTCTAATATAATATTGAATATATAATATTGCTCTGGAAATTAATTTTAAAGAGGTAAATTTTATTAACGATGAGAAGAGGATTAGATAATGTTTCTAAAATCAAGTAAAATTAATGAATTACGTCTATGGGGACTCTTATTAACTTTAGGCGGTATGGGAATCATGATTATTGGCACGGGTGGTTTGCTATTATGGGGAAACTTAGGGAAATATATCATCTCAATACCTTTTATGATTATAGGTACAATTAGTTTGTTAGGCAGTGTGGCTGTATACTTCTGGGCTGGAACACTTTCTACGAGTTCTATTACATTGGAGTGCCCTGAGTGCGGAAAACCTACTCGCCATATTGGTAAAACAGATCGATGTATGTATTGTAGAACTATACTTACATTTGATAAAAACAAAGCAGATCAAGCAATTACTAAAGGTCAAGAACATTAATAAATTTCTTTAATACAAAAGTTGATTCTAACATAACATAAGGATGTCCAATGCTCTAATAGAGGATCATTAGACATCCTTTATTTTAATTATTTATGAGAGGTGGCATTTTATAAAAATTTACATACTTAAGGTCTTTTGTTCAGTGTATTGTTAATAACATCCCAAATATCTGGTGTTTCAAAACCTCTTCTCCAAGAAGCTATACCCGCTAAATCATACTTTTTCACTATTTCAGCACGTGCTTCCATGGAAACAACATCTTCTAACCAAATTTTATATGTCGAATTTCCTTCTTTATATTCAACATAATTTTGTCCTACATCTTCTTTATACTGTACATCTAATTTTTTCTCCTCAATAATCTGATGCGCTGTTTCCATAAACAATGTTTTTGAAGAAACAGATATATTACCATCCTCCATTTTTTCAGTCCATAAACGAGTGTAAAAAGGGACTCCTAAAATTAGCTTGTCTGCCGGCACCTGATCCTCGTTCATAATGTCTACGATGCCTTTTTCAACCCATGGCAAAGATGCAACAGATCCTGCAACTGGACTAGCAGCCCAATGTTCATCATAAGTCATAACCATCATATAATCTACAACTTCTCCCAAGGCCTTTCTGTCATAAAATAACGACCACATCTCACTTCCGCCTCGAATGGTTACATCAATCGAAACAACAAGATTTTGTTCATGTAAAATAGGAGTGAGCTCTCGAACAAATTGAGTAAGGTTTTCTTTGTCTTTTAAATAAACATTTTCAAAATCTATATTGATCCCTTGTAAATCATATAATTCAGCATAACTTACAAGTTGTTTGATCATATTCATTCTGGTTTCATAATTGGATAAAGCCACGCTTGTCCAATCTGGGTTGAAATTATTGCTAAACAATGCCCATACTTGATAACCTTGTGAATGTGCCCAATTTACATATTCAGAATCTGCTTTATTTTCAATATTTCCTAACTCATCTAGTAGATGGAACCATGTTGGACTTATTACATTCAAACCTGGCATATTACCAATAACTGTAGTATCCGTTTTTTTATTGTAAACGGCTTCCCAGGTTAAGTTAATCTTTTCTCCTATTGGATTCCAAACTAAAGTAGATTCTTCTTTAACTTGATCAGATATAATCTCAAGCTCATCCAGCATGACATATTGCTCTTCAATGTATCCTTGATAACCATTTTCTAATTGCACAAAATACCAACCATTTAATTTTTCTTCTATAATCATAACTCTTTCATTGATGGAAATATCATTTAAAATAGAAGCTTTAATAGTAGGCTCTTTCCTCAAAGGAAAAGTTACTACTGACTGATCCTCACTAATAACATTCCCCCATTGAATTAAATCCCCAGCATTCCAAATTAATACTGCATTAGTCTCTTCTGATTCTACTATTTTTAAATTGTAAAACTCTAATAGATGATAGATTGGAAAATAAATCGTATCATTTATATTCTCAATTGGAAATTGCAAAGTATAGGGGGTTTCATTTATCATTGCATTCAACTGATCTGTTTTGAAATGAATGACTTGATTGTTTGTTGTAATGATTACAGACCCAGAATCTTCTTCAAACCTAACATTTGGATCTATACGTTCTTTGACAAAATCCAATGGAACTTTTAATCCTTTGTCATTACCTAGAGCAGAATAAGGCTGTAACTCATTCTGATAAAAAATAGGTTGGGCTAAGCCATTAAAATCTTCCGTAACTCTATCAGAAGAAGGCTGTCCAGATAACCAACTTTGATAGAATACATAAGAAAAAAATAAAACAAAAAACAATAATAAAATAAATAAGATCATTCTAAGCAATCTGTTGCGTTTTTTCTTTTTAACTGAAATATTAAACTGATTCAATCCATCCACATCCTATGTCTGAAAATAAAAAGACGTAAGGTACTTCTTTGTTGAAAAAGAAGAACCAATACGTCTTATATTAAATGATTTTCCTGTTAAAATAAATAACGAATTATGCTTCACTGCATTGTTGACAGGTTCCATGAACTTCCATTCTATGATGCTTAACAATAAACCCTGTTTTTTCGGATGCTATCTCCTCAATTTGATAAAGCGGAGGAGAGTGAAAATCAACAATTTTACCACAATCATCACAAATCGCATGGTAATGTTCATCTACATTAGCATCAAATCGACTCGCACCATCACCAAATGTCAGCTCACGAACTAAACCAGCGTCTAAAAATACTTTTAAATTATTATATATAGTTGCAACACTCATATTTGGAAACTGTCCACCAAGTGCTTTAAAAATTTCATCCACACTAGGATGAGTATCTGTTTCTAACATAAACGAAAGGATCGCATGTCTTTGCGGTGTCATACGAACACCACTTATTTTTAGTTGCTTTAAGGCATGTTCTAACTGGGATGACATAATCCCTACCGCCTTTCTATTTGATCATTAAGGTATATATTTATAATACGGTTGAGGTTATCTCTTTGTCAACTTCAAGACAAAATTAAAGGTCTTGGTCCCACTTTTTAACAATTACTGAACCATTAGTAGTATACGCGGCAATTTTGTGTTCACCATTACCAACTATTCCACCCATAAGTTTCTTATCGATATGAAAAGGAAAATCACTAGAAAACTCTCCAGCACTCGTCTTAGCTCTAAATGTGAAGTTTCCATTTTCAGGTAAATTTACGACTATATCTTCATTTAAAGTGTCTAAATACCAGCTTCCATCAACTACTTGAGACTTTACTTTAATCCTGCCATTTGTAGTATCAGCTGTCACTTCATCGTACACTTCAACCAACGTTATTGATCCATTAGTTGAATCAGCCTCAACCTTTCCTTCAATCATTTCCCCTTCTATTTTACCATTTGTTGTATCCACTATAAAATCGCCAAATATATTTTTAGCAATAATATCTCCATTTGTTGTATCAAGCACTGTATTATTACTGATAGAATAAACCTCAATATCACCATTCGTTGTATCAGCGACTACTTTGCCCTCTATGTTTTTAATATAAATGTCACCATTTGTTGTATCAATTTCTAAATAATTAAGTACTGGAGCATCAGTTACTATAGCAGAGCCATTTTTCATTTTTAATTGAATATCTATTTCTCTAGATTCTGGCACATGTATAATCAAGTTTATTTTGGGTTTATATTTCAAACCAAACCTATAATATTCTTTTCCCTTTGCAAATACTTGCAAAGTGTTCCCTTCAACCCACTCAAGTTTAGACTCATTTACTATTGTTTCTGTTTTTTCTTGATCCATTTTAGAAACATATATCGTTGTTTCAATTTTGAGGTCTTTTTGATCAGAAGATTTTATGCTAATCTTTCCATTTAAATTTTCAACATATAGTTTATTTGTATTTTCAGGAAAATTTATCATCTTAACTTCTTTTTCAAATTTCATATCATTTTCAGAAGCAGAACGAAAATAAACTAATTCTAATTGATTCAAAAATGGAAAACCTGATGTTAAACCAGATAGGACTAGTACGACAATAAAACTTAAAATGATTGACTTTATATCTAGTTTGACATCTCTATCATCATTACTTTTTAATTGAAATAATAAGTATTCAATTCCAAAAAAAATGATAATAATTGGCCACCACTGTACTATCTTTTCCAAATATATAGTATCTCTTGTTTGATCGATGAGCAATGCTGCACCAACGATCACTAACAACATAGCTACTGTATATCTACCCACCTTTATCATAAAAATTCACTCTCCACCTCATTGTTGATTTTTTTTCTTTAATTCACTAAAAATCAATAGCCCTCCTGCGACAATTAAGGCAATACCACCTAAATACGAACCGAAAATATCAAAGACTATACTTAACCAAGATGGTTTGTTACTAATAATAAAAAGTAGTGTACCAGCTGCTATTAACATATAACCAAATGTCTTTCCGTCTCTTATATTTACTTTTGTATCCTCTTGAGTACCTTGTGTATTTATAATATCTGCTATTTGCAAAGCATCAAATATATTATAAAAATAAATAACTGGAACAACAAAAGATAGTAATACAATTAAAGGAACATTTGAATCAACAAAGTTCATACCTAGTGAGACAATGAATACGATGTCTATGGCTAAAAGCATCATAAACATCACCCCTCTTTGCATTAACCCTAAATAAAAATGGCCCATCCCAGGCAATAAAAATGCTAATAATCCAGTTACAAACTTATTTTTATGTTTAGTAGTTTGAAAAGGGATAGAACTAGAATTCATTTGTTGTTTATGCTGATGAATTCTTTGCTCTATAAAGTCATCCATCTTCTCTTGCTGTGGCTGAATATCCCCAGGCACTTCATGTTTTTCCATTATTAACCCTCCTTAAATTTATCCGAAAATATTTGCATACAGACGCCCACCTCTATAGGTGGTATCTACAGATTCACTGATTAACTATCTGTGAGATTTTTGTAGAAATTATATTAAAAAACTCAGAACCAAATGTGATAGCCCCATTTACTGTATCATGCACTTCCATACTGAATTGTTCAGGATTCATCTGTAGAAATGTAGAAAATATTCCCTCGGAAATAAAAAAGTAAGTCGCTGCACTCGCAATAATGATATGAATAACTTCATTGCTTTGTTTAAATTGTTTGTGAATATTTACTTTGTTATTTGCATCCATTTTTATCGTGTGATGCATTACATCATCTACGAAACTTGAAGATGGTTCAAAAATAGGCAATGAATTCAATTGCTGTTCTAAATCATCATACTGTTGTCGATTGGATTTTTGATTTTTCCTGAACATGACTATCCACCTCCATCCACTTTTGCCTTAATCTTTTTTTTCCTCTGTACAAGCGAGTTTCTACTGTTTTTATTGGGAGTTGCATAATTTCTGCAATTTCAGAACAAGAAAACTCCTTCAAATGATGTAAATAAATAATGATTCGATACTTATCTGGCAGACTGTTAATAAGTTGATGTACCAATTCCTGTTTTTCTTTGGCTATCGTTTTTGTTTCTGGCTCTTCATTTGAATCTGTAAATAATTTATCCTTTATTTCATCCGCCCAAGCCACAACTGACTTTCTTTTTTGAGATCTGCGATGATCTATAACAAGGTTGACTGTTAGACGGTATAACCAAGTTTTAAATTTTGAACTTCCTTGGAAAGAAGAAAGTGTTCTAAATAATTTAATAAACACTTCTTGAGATAAATCTTCAGCAGTTTCACGATGTCCAATCATTTGAAATATTAGTGTAAAAATATAATTTTTATGTCTTTCCACCAACAAACGATATGCTTCATTTTTACCCATTTGAATTTCTTTAACAAGCTGCTCATCAGTTAATTGATCCATCGCCACACCACCTTTATCTATCCTATAAACTTAGACGTAAATCCTCTGGCTTTCACTTCAAAATCAAAAAAATTTTTAAAAGCACAACTGTATACAATTTCCTTGTTACTTCTTTCCACTTTCTCTATTCTTATGTTAAAACTTTTATTTAAAAACCCAAACAAAAATTTACCGGAGAGAACCAACTCACAAGTTTTCTGAATTTTCACCCTATCTTTTTAATCAATAATAAAATACAGGCACAAAGCCTAAATTGCTACATAACATAAACTATCCCTAAATGAAGGAGGAATTAAAGTTGACTTTACCTAAAGTTCCAAATTTCGATCCTAACATTACTATAGATCGTGAGAAAGCGATTGACTTGTTGCTAACTTCTATCGCTATGGAAGAAATAGGATTATCACATATTGTTAATGCAGAGGGTGAAAAAATCCAAGCCGTAGTTGAAAGTTTTAAACAGAGTGACCACTCTGATATTACTAATCTAATTTATATAAATACCAATGTGGCTGATACTTTAAAGAGAGTCATACAAAAGCAAATTTTACTCGACTTTAAACTCGATGACGTTAAGGAATTAATTGAAGGTTTAGACGGTGAGTAAAATTTTCACACTTTGATTATGAATTTCATACAATATTTAAACAGCATAAGTTTATCACTTGGTATTTAAAGTTATTTTGTTAAAGTTTGTACTGTTAATTTTTCGATTGTCACTTGTCAAAAAGATTTCAATTCCACTCCAAAACAAAAAACCGCTGTTCCTTTCATTAGAAACTAGCGGCTTTTTGCTGTTCTTATCTTCATTTTTGTGGGATTAATCTATACATTCTTTAATAAGTTTGTTCACTAATCCTGGGTTCGCTTTCCCTTTAGTTTCTTTCATGACTTGACCTACTAAGAAACCAATCGCTTTTTGCTTCCCTGCTTTGTAATCAGAAACAGATTGAGGATTTTTTTCAATGATTTGCTCAACGATCGTTTTAATTGCTCCTTCATCACTGATCTGTACCAAACCTTTTTCCTCAACAATCGTTTGAGGCGCTTTACCTGTTTCAATCATATCTTTGAATACTTTTTTGGCTATTTTGGAACTAATCGTCCCTTTTTCAATTAAACCGATCATTTCCCCCAGCCCTTTACCAGTCACTTTTACATCTGGTAATTCTAAATTGTTAGCATTTAAATATCCTAACAAATCACCCATCATCCAATTTGATACTGATTTAGCATCCTTTGTAAATTGTAAACTTTCTTCAAAGAAGTCAGCTAAATGTTTTGAAGATGTGATAACCTCTGCATCATAACTCGGTAAATCAAATTGTTCAGTATATCTTTTTTTACGTGAATCTGGTAATTCAGGAATTGAGGCTCTTACTTTTTCTTTCCATTCATCATCAATGTACATCTGAACAAGATCAGGATCTGGAAAATAACGATAATCATGGGATTCTTCTTTTCCACGCATGGAGAAGGTTTTACCCTTAGATTCATCCCAACGTCTTGTTTCTTGTACTACAGCTTCTCCACTGTTTATCACATCAGCTTGACGCCATTCCTCGTATTCTAACCCTTTTTTTACACCACTAAATGAATTCATATTTTTCAATTCCGCTCTAGTGCCAAACTCTTCTTGCCCATAAGGTCGAATACTTATATTCGCATCACAACGTAAGGAACCCTGCTCCATCTTCACATCAGAAACATCACAATATTGAATAATCGCTTTTAATTTTTCCAAATATAGTCTAGCTTCTTCTGGTGAACGCAGGTCTGGTTCAGATACAATTTCAACAAGAGGAGTTCCTACACGATTAAAATCTACCAATGATGCATATCCACCATCAATATGTGTTAATTTACCTGCATCCTCTTCTAAATGAAGCCTAGTTATTCCAATCCTTTTGGTTTGCCCATCTATTTCAATATCAATCCAACCATTTTCACCAATCGGTTTATCAAACTGAGAAATCTGATACGCTTTTGGAGAATCGGGATAAAAATAATTCTTTCGATCAAACTTACTTTCTGTTGCAATCTCACAATTTAGAGCCATGGCTGCTTTCATCGCAAATTCGACTGCTTTTTTGTTTAGAACAGGCAATACACCAGGATAACCTAAACAAATCGGGCATGTATGTGAATTTGGTGGAGCTCCAAATTCAGTAGAACATCCGCAAAAAATCTTGGAATTTGTATGTAATTCTACATGCACCTCTAATCCAATTACGGTTTCATATTTTGTATTAGACATGTTATCTCCTCCTTCCTACAGCTGCGGTCGCTTTTGATGAAATTCTGTACTCTGTTCATAAGCATGTGCTACTCGCAATACAGTAGATTCATCAAAGGCTTTCCCAATAATTTGCAATCCAACAGGTAAACCTTCTACAAAACCACATGGCACACTGATCGCAGGAACTCCCGCTAAACTAACTGGTATTGTACAAATATCATTTAAATACATCGTTAATGGATCGTCGATTTGAGATCCCAGTTTAAAAGCTGTCGTTGGGGCAGTAGGACCGATGACAACATCATATTTTTCAAATACTTTATCAAAATCTTGTTTAATTAAAGTACGAACTTTTTGAGCTTTTAAATAATAAGCATCATAATAACCAGAACTTAACGAGTAAGTGCCAAGCATGATTCTACGTTTTACTTCTTGACCAAATCCCTCACTGCGAGATTTCAAATAAACATCTAGTAAATTGCCTGGATTCTCTGTTCGCACACCATAACGTACACCGTCAAACCTAGCTAGGTTTGACGATGCTTCAGAAGACGCAAGTAGATAATATGTTGCGACTGCATATTCTGTATGTGGAAGTGAAACTTCTTCCCACTCAGCTCCTAAACCTTCAAGAACTTTTAACGCTTCTAAAATAGAGTCTTTGACTTTAGGATCAATACCTTCTCCTAAATACTCTTTAGGTACACCGATTTTCAAACCTTTAACATCACCCGTCAATGCGCCAAGATAATCAGGAATATCTACATTGGCTGAAGTAGAATCCATTGCATCATATCCAGCTATTGATTGCAAGACGTATGCATTATCCTCGACATTTTTAGTAATTGGACCAATTTGATCTAATGAAGAAGCAAAAGCAACAAGTCCAAAACGGGAAACTAAACCGTACGTTGGCTTTAAACCTACTACTCCACAATAAGCTGCTGGTTGTCGAATGGAACCACCTGTATCCGATCCAAGTGCAAAATATACCTCGTCCGCCGCCACCGCTGCTGCCGAACCACCGCTAGAACCTCCTGGGACATACTCCGTATTCCATGGATTGAGCGTAGGATGGAAGCTTGAATTTTCATTGGAGCCCCCCATTGCAAATTCATCCATGTTGATTTTCCCTATTGTAATGGATTGAGCAGCTTTTAATTTTTTCATCACTGTTGCATCGTAAATAGGATCGAAATTTGATAGAAATTGACTAGCACAAGTTGTTCTTAATCCTTCAGTAATGATATTATCTTTAATACCCGCAGGTAAACCAAATAATAATCCTCTTTCACTGTCTTTTTCTAAAAGCTCATCCAATTTTGCAGCAGAAACTCTTGCATTCTCTTCATCTAATGTTAAAAAAGCTTTAACCTTTGAATCTACTTGTTGAATTCGATCATACGACTCATTCACTAATTCTGATACTTTTAATTGTTTGTTTATTAACTGATTATGTATGTCTTTTAACCGATTGTGAAATAAAGACACCGTAAAGCCTCCTTCCAAGTTAAACCTCTGTTTAAAGGGTGTTCATATAAAGTCCCCTTTTGAAAACTTATCTTAATCGAAACATGCACTTATATGTTATTCCAGTACCGCGGGCACTTTAATTTGACCCTCTTCTTCTTCTGGAGCATTGTGAAACACTTTTCTAAGTGGCAAAGATTCTCGTGTCTTATCCTCACGCATCACATTCGTAAGTTCCAATACATGTGTTGTAGGTTGAATGTTGTCCGTATCTAATTCATTCAATTTCTCTGCATACTGTAATATGGCATTCAATTGTTTTGTAAATTGATCCTTTTCTTCTTTATTTAACTCAAGACGAGCTAATTTAGCTACGTGATCCACATCATTGATAGTTATGCTCATATAAATCCTCCCAATCCCTCACTTTAAGTCATTACATCATTATAGCTTACTTGTTTTTTTAACTCAATCCTGTTTGAGCGATATCCAAATAGAAACTCTCTTGAAAAAGCGATAGTTGACTTATTTTACTAAGAGGTTATGTTCTAGTTGTAATAATCTCTTTAATTGGTATATGAACATTTATTGTTACTCCATAATTAGCTGAGGTATCTATTTCCAACGTTCCGTTAAGTAACATAACTCGCCCCTTCATTTGCTCCATACCTATACCATTTGATTCACCATACTCCAAGTCCTTACCAGATTTAAAATGACTTTCTATTCCAACGCCGTCATCCTCATACTTCAAGTTAATAAAATAATCTCTTACACTTAAACTAAAAATGACTCTGGTAGCTTTTGAATGTTTCTTGGCATTATTTAGAAGTTCTTGAATGATTCTAAAAATATGTGTTTTAGTTTGTAAATCTGTTGATTCTATCATAGAATCAGATTCAGCGTAAAAGAACAAATCAAATTCGCAATTATATTCTTCTTTATCCAGCATAGTTTGAATTGTTTTAATAAGACCAATATCCTTTAATAAATATGGGCTCAACTCAAAACAGCTTTGACGAAGATTTACATTGATCATCTCTATGAATTCAATCATACTATCTAACTGTTTTTTATCCTCTGAACTCATTACATATTTCTCAGCTATGGAAACAAATCTTCTTTTCAGAAAAAACAAATCCTGCATGGTTGTATCGTGAAGATCGGAAGCAATCCGTACCCTTTCTTCCTCTTGTAACTCAAACATAATTTTACGAAACCATTGAATTTCTTTCGCTTCCTGGTTTGTTGGGAGATTAAAGGCGAACTTCTCTAATTTTTGCGTTAATTTACGTATTAAATGAATATTCTCCAAACTAACAGCTAGATAAGTGGTAATCAATTTTAACCATTGAATTTCTTCCTTACCTAACAATGTATTGTTTTTCTTCCTTGTGAGAATTAAATAACTTGTATATTCTTCATGATGGTTTATCTCTAAACAAGTATATGAAGAATGCTCAAAAAGTGCAGGTGAATGCAACAACCTTTCAATTTCGTTAATATTTATTTCTCCTTCATAAACCATTTCAATCTTTTCATCTTTATATTTAAATAAAATAGCACCACCAAAAACTTCTAAGGTTCCAGTTATATCTACTAATATCATATCTTTTAATTCTCGAAAGCTTGAAATAGAACCCAGTCTTTGGGAAACCTTTTTTAACATAGACTGCAAATAATATTTTTTAGGAAAAATGAACTTTTCCATTTTTGTTGTATAGTACTCTGTGGCGTATAAAATCCAAGAAACTAAAACTAAGGATGATAAGAATAAAAATAAAATGGGCTTCACTGCGATTTCATCATAAAATATCAGAGCATAAAATCCTGTAAAGAAACCACTTGGCAAAAGACCTAATAAAATTGAAAATAAAAACCGACGCAAAACTAAACCAATATCGAATATTTGATTGGATGCGATCAAATATGCAAAAAAAATAGGGAGTAAGAGTAAAAACAAACTTGAATATATGTAGTCAATAATAGCTCTACCTGTTAATAGTTCAGGGATTATGGATAGTAGGATAAAAGGTGAAAAAGATACGATCAAACAAACCCATACACTTTTAATGATGGATGTAAAATGCGTTTTATCCTTACAATATTTCAAATATACATAGGAAAGGAACAAGATATTAATCAAAAAAGAAATGGTAAAAAATGTTAATGTGAATATACTATTAAAAGGTATGGCTATATAAGATAAGGAAGGGAAAAATCCTAGAAGTCTAGTCAAGGCTACAACAATGATAATCGCATACATATAATCTAACATTTTAGTCGGTAGTGTTATGTTTCCTTTTTCTTTAAAAAACACAAACAAAAAATGTAAAAATACAATTTGTAAAACCATCATAAAGGTTTTGAGTAAATAGGTTCCAATCATATCTTCTCTGATATAAGCTCCTAAACTAAACCAAATGATGGCTGCGGAAAGAAAAAAATAAGCTAACATACGAGCTGATTTTGATATACTAGCCTTTACATATATCAAAATAGCCAAAGACAAACAAATTAACCCGGCTAAAAGGGCGGTGACATCATCTAAAACAATTGTATCTTTATCTAAAATGATCTCTCGAACTGAACCATCAGTTAATACTGTGATCTCATGAGCCTGTTCTATTGCATTAGAATTTTTTATAGTTGGAAAATGATCTGGAGTTTGATCATCCACTTTTAAAATTCGATCCCCTACTGCAAAATCAAATTTAGCACTTGCTCCAGTATCATTAATTGTTTTTACAAGCCAATGATGTTGCTCATTTTGTTCTACTTCTATACCAATAAAAGGATATCTAAAAGTGATAATTAAACACCACAATAAAGAGATGAATAAAATGAATAATAAACTTCCTTTTAAAACATTTTTCATAAAAAACATCCCCTTATACCATGGTTTTAATTAAGTTAAGAATCCCTTTTATTCTAAAGTTTGGAAACTATTACAACTGCATTTTACCAAACAAAAAAGAGATTGTATATTCATAAGGGGGGTGTAATTTCTTTAATTTTAAAAATAGACCGTCCTAAGAAGGAGGTCTATCAAAAAAAGTTGAAATTATCAGTACGATCAAGAAAGTCTACTATTAAATCCAAGCTTTCAAGTGAACTTGCTTCAAGAATTCATCATGGTTCAATGCGTTTTCCTTGGAATCATTTGCTGTTTCTACATGATCCCCATTCATCACTTTATGGAATAATTCTTCATTTTTTGTGGCTAGTGCAAAATCTATCAAAGCTTCTCTTTCTACTTTTTCTGCTTCTCTTCTTAATAATACTTCTTCCGTTTCTAAATCACATGCAGGAACATAGATATGTTTTCCAGATTTCGGTACACGCAACACAAAGTCAAATGCATTATCAGGATTTTTATCAACTGCAATGATATATCCATATGATCCTACAGGAAGGTTTTGCTCAAATTTATCTTCTACTATCACTACTTTTTGCCCTAATCGAAACATATTCCTTCCTCCTACCTATCTTTATATCGTTAAATGTTCATATTTATTCTATTATGTTACTAAAAATTAATAGTCATGTCCAATTCACCCTATGTTTGAGAAAATAAATGAAATTCAGTATAATCTATGTAAGATTTTTAAAAATATATGAAATATGAGGTTGATGTATGATTACCTTCTATAGAAAGTATTACAAAACAGCCATTGATATAGGACTTGTTGTATTAACCGTTTTTTTAACAATGTGGGTATTTAGTTATTTGTACAAGATAGCTGCACCGATCTTTTTCTCTTTTTTTATTTTCCTTATCATTGAACCTTTTGCCCGTTTTCTTAATCGTAAAGGGATAAAAAAATCAATTGCTACTGCATTGTCCATGCTTATATTTATTTTAGTGGTTTTGGGAGCTTTTATTGGTGGAGGAGCATTATTTATCAATCAAATTACATCCTTTACAGGTAAAATAGCTGAATACCAAGTCATTATTCAAGATGAAATCATTGCACAAGTTGAATTTATTAGCTCAGAATATCAGGCACTCCCAGATAATATAACGGATCAAATTAAAAGCTACGCTTCTACAATCACAGAAAAAGGAGCGCAATTAGCAGAATGGTTTCTAATTAGCCTCACAGCCATACTCTCTTCATTTTCATCTTTTATAGTCAACTTTTTTGTAGGATTAATTTTAGCGTATTTTTTAAGTGTGGAAATTGCAGATTGGAAATCAGTAGCCAAAGAAAAAACGCCTAATACATTTAAGTCAGCATTTTACTTTTTAAAGGATTATGTACTAAAAGGAATTGTAAGTTACATAAAAGCACAATTTAAATTAATTAGTCTTACCTTTGTCGTTATATTTATTTCCTTGTTAATCTTTGGGGTTAATAATGCTTTTTCAGTTTCCTTGTTAGCTGCCGTTTTTGATTTATTACCTTTACTTGGAGTCTCTACTGTTTTTTTACCATGGGTTATATATTTGTTCATCGTTGGGAATACAAGCTTGGCAATTAAATTAACAGTTGTATGGGTCGTTGTCATTGGATTAAGACAGATTCTAGAACCGAAAATTGTGGGTGATTCTCTTGGAGTATCTGCTTTTACGATGCTTACTTTTATGATAATTTCTTTATCACTGTTTGGTATTGCAGGTTTAATTCTTGCTCCAATCCTTACGATTTTAATTAAGGAATTATATGTTCAAGGATATTTACAGAAATGGATTCGTTTACCTGAGGAAGAATTTCATCCCAAAGATCAGTAAGTTATCAACCATTACATTTCATCCCCGACTAAGCACTTTATGCATGAAGTAGGAATCTTCTATTGGATAAACTAAAAATCATCACCATTGATCCTTAAGCCAATGATGATGATTTTTTTAAAACACCTATTAATTTAATCGAATTGGATAAATCATCTACTACATATGAATTGACTGTATCACTTGTACAAACTATGTAGAAAGTTCATTTACATTAATAATTCCATCTCTAGTAATTGATAATTTCTCAAATCCATCTTCCGTTATAAGGTATGTATCTTCTATTCCCACAACACCATTTTCAGGAAAAGTAAATTTGGGTTCAACTGCAATGACCATTCCAGGTTCAAGTTCGTATTTAAACCCTTTAGCAAGTACGGGGTATTCATCAATTTCCATGCCTATACCATGCCCTAAAAATTTCACTTGATCTGCTCCATATCCCATAAAATGATCTTTTAACCCTGCTTCATCTGCCAGTTCGAGTGCATTAATATATAAATCTTCACAAATAGTACCTGGTTTTAACAAAGCCTCGGTGGATTTTAGAATTTGTTCAGAAGTTTGGTAAGCTTTGACTAATTCCTCTGATAATTCTCCTATTACCACAGTTCGAGTTTGGTCAATAACATAACCGTCAATACAACAGCCTAAATCAACCAATATTGGTACATTTTTATCTATGATGTTTTTCCCTGACCCCTGAGGACTTGCTGGACTTAACCCCTCTCCTCCAGCAGGTCCATCAAAATAAGTAGGTTTTGCTGCTGAAATACCAGCAGCTACCATACCAGTAACAAGCTCTTGGTTAAATCCTCTCATTCTCATTAACCCAACATGCCCTTGTAAACGAAGAGAGTATTCAATTTCACTCATCCACTCCACTTCAGTCATGCCTGCCTTCAGTTTACTTAAAGCTGTTTCCAATGCTTGATTAACTGCACTTGCTGCAAATTTAATTTTTGAAATTTCATCAGGAGATTTAATCATTCTAATTTCTCGAATAAAGACTGATCCGTCCTTCCACACTACATCAGGCATAATGGATTGTAGTCTATTAAATATTTGAATAGGAAGCACATCAAACTCAGTTGCTATTACAGCTTTATTTTTAGATTTGAAAACTTGGGGAAAATCATTTTTAAGTGTTTCTCCAAAATTCCGAAAAGACCCCAAAGCTTTTACGATACAAGAACTTTCTTCTTGAGCACGTTGTACACTTCGACGTACATAAAAAACAGGTTCTCCTACTACTGGGATAAACAAATATCCTGTTTGCATAGACCCAGTTAAATAAAAAATATCTACATTTTGAGTGAGTAAAAAACCATGTAATAGATTGTCCTTTAACTTTTGTTGCAACTTATTTTGCCTAGTTGTGTATTGTGACATTTATAATATCTCCTCTGTAATATACAATTGATTACCTGACTTGAGCTATTATTCCGTTATGAACTTTTATAAATCCATGTCTTATTATATCAAAACCCGCCTCATATACATATAACCCCATTTGGCGAATATCCATTAATTCTCTGTACATATGATTCATTACATCCGCCATAATGTTGTAATATATTCTAGAACGAAATTGATTGCGAGGTGTCGTCATGATGACATATCCTCCTGGTTTTACAAATCGTCGGTGCATATCTAAAATTTCAGACTTATGCTCATCTGGTGCATGTTCTAATAAACCCACACTTAAGACTATATCAAATTCTTTTCCGTACTTAAGATTTCGAATATCTTCCACTTCGTACTCAATATTCATTTCATCTTTGTACCAAACTTTAGCACTGCCTGTTGAAGGGTTTTCACCTAGAAATGGATATGTAGAGGAAAACTCTTCAAATCGGTGTGTTTTGCAATATTCATCATAGTCTACTAGAACGACTTCCGCCCCAGGATACATCGCTGCTAGCTGCATTGCTTCATAACCTTCAGCAGCACCTAAAAATAAAATACGGGGGTTGTTTACATCCAATCCTTCAAATAGAGCACGTTTTCCACGCGGGTCCCAAATACCATCTTGAATCCGGTGTACATAATTCCATAAGTTTAACTTTACGGTGTCACCTAGTGCCATTTTCACTTCATTCATATTAAATTTGGATAAACTCTTTCTGAACTCTTTCTTTTTTTCTGACAATTCACTAGGAACATCCTTTACAAACCACTCATGGAAAGAGCGGTTAAAGAATTCCCAAGAGGTTTTCACTGACATGTCCTGTTTGTTTTCTTTTTCCCAATTGAGACGATTTACTGACATCTTATTTACAATATACGGCTTGCCAATCTTTCCCCAGCTTAAATCAGACCAATCACTAACTACATTCGCTTTGATAAATTTATCTAGTTTTTCATTGTTTGGGTCTCTTAATTCAACTCTATAGCTCGGAGCTAACTCAGTTTTATTAAAATCTTGTTCGCTGTATGGAAAAATCATGGAGTTTTCCAACGAAATCCCCCCCAATATTTATTCATTGTTATATTATATTCATCAACATCTATGGATTTCCTTTTTATTTTACCTCTTATATCATTACTCATCATCATGATTAACACCGCCTGTTAATTCAGACGGTGTTAATCATTTTATTTAAACTAAGACCCCTATTTTAGACTAACTGGTAACTCTAAAAGTCCTCTGAAAATTTCAGATTGTCGCCACCTAAGTTCTTTTTCGTTCACTTTAAGTTTGATATTCGGAAATCGTTGGATCAAAGCTTGAAATGCTATTTGGCTTTCCAGACGAGCAAGTGGTGCTCCTAAACAATGATGCATCCCAAAGCCAAAAGCAATATGTTTGTTTTCTTCTCTTGTAATATCGAGCTCTTCTGGATTGACAAAATAATTTGGATCACGGTTGGCTGCCGCAAGACTTAAAAATATCATATCACCCTTTTTAATTTCTTTTTCATAGAGAGTAAAATCCTCTATCGCATAACGAGCTGTTGCAAATTCCACAGGATTGGTAAATCGTAATAATTCTTCAACTGCTCTACCTACAAGTTCAGGATGCTTTCTCAACTTGCCTAGCTGTTCAGGATGTTGAAGGAGAGATAACATGCCATTTCCTATTAAATTTACCGTTGTTTCATGACCAGCGACTATTAGGAGAAAAAGCATAGATAGGAGTTCTTTTTTAGAAAGCTTCTGTCCATCTTCCTGAGCCATGACTAAACCACTAATAATATCATCTTGTGGAGATTGTCTTCTTTCTTCTATGATCGTTTCAAGATAATGAATAAAATCTTTTATATAGGAGTTGAGCTTCTCTATCTCCTCATCTCCGTTTGCAACACTAGTAGATGCATTTGACCAGATTCTGAACTGATTGCGATCTTTTTCTGGAATCCCCATCATTTCTGAAATAACTATAATAGGTAAAGGGATTGCATAATCTTCCATTAGGTCTACATTTGTTTTTGTTTCCATCTGATTAAGAAGGCTTTTAGAGATTTCCTCAATTCTTGTTCTTAAACCTTCAATCATACGCGGAAAGAAAACCTTATGTACCAAAGAGCGTAATCGCCCATGATCAGGTGGATCATTAAACAACATATTGTTAATAAAAAACTCATATTCTTCAATATAATTTTGTTGTTGTATTTCGTTTTTAGACATCACATTTAAGATATCTTTTGTAATCCTCTCATCTTTCATAAGGGTTACAACATCATTATAACGTGTTACTAACCAGCTCTTTACTTCGTTAGTCCCTCTTTTAATTGTAAATTCATGGATACGTTCATTGTGTTCTCTAAAATAAGATAGTGTTGGATACGGATTCTCCTGATATTCTGGTGAGTAAAGATCAAAAACAACTTTTTCCATAAATATAGTTCCTCCCAAATCATATTTACTATTTTGAAGTACAAACAATCCATAACAAAAAAATACATTTAATTACTTTTTTGTTAATTTAATTATATTAAAATAGATTCATTATTATGATTATGAAATTTTCAGGTTTATCAAATACGTTATGATAGTGCATTATTAGATACATTGCCTTACTCAATATAATTAAATGTATTGACAAGCTTACATCACATCGTTATTCTTTAATTATGTAATGGTATATTTAGGAAAATACAACATTACATCAAATTGCCTACTAGAATGTCAATATTTTAAAGGAGAGGAGAAATAAACGTATTAACGACAAATTGATTACAAGGCAATTAACAAAAAATCAATAAAAGGAGGGAGATAACTATAATCTAGGGTTCATTTACAGTTTCACTTTGTTGCATTGCAGCTTAAAAACTTTAAACTTTATAATGACAGATAGGGTTCAAAGTTTACTAATTTTGCTAATTGTGTGTAAGCGTATTCAAAGGAAAGGAACAAAAAAAGTAACTTTCCAAATTATTAATCCATATATGGGAAATTAAAAGGAGAAAAATTGATGAAAAAGAATAAGATTGTCTCAATACTATTAGCTACAATGTTGACTTTTGGGGTGTTATTAACTTCAATTACTGATGTTTCTGCAAATTCCCTCATTTCAGAAACAGGTTTAAAAGATATTAATGAAAAGCAAAAGATAAAGTTAAATAAAATGGAAGAAAAATCCTTGGAACAAAATAAAGAATTAAAAGTTTCATGGGACGAAAAGAAGGGTGTTCCTCGTTATATCTCTGGTACACTATCAAATGAAGATACTGATATCTCAAGCTTTCTACAAGAGAATAAGGATTTATTTAATATAGTAGACGGAGATTTTGAAATTGTAACGAGTGATTCAGATGAACTTGGAATGACACACTATAAAACTCAATTTATAGTGGATGGTATCCCTGTTTATGGAGCAGAATTAAGCGTACACACGGATAGTAATGGTGTTGTAACCTCCATAAATGGACAAGTAGAACCTAAATTAGTCAATAAAAAATGGAGCAAAACGATAAAACTATCTTCTTCAAAAGCGATTGAGGTAGCTGAAAATCAACTGAACTTTACTCCAACAGAAGATACGTATACAACCGAACCAACCGCTGATCTTTATATGTATCAACATGAAGATACGTGGATGCCTGTATATATCGTTGAGCTTCAATTTTTAGAACCATATATTGGTCGTGAATTTTTCTTTATTGATGCAAAAAAAGGTGAAATACTAAGATCTTATAATCGAATTGTAGATGCCGCTCAAATTGGAACGGGTACAGGTCTTTCAGGAGAAGTTAGAGACATTAATACTTTTTTATATAATGGGACCTATTACTTATATGATGTAACAAGAGATGGAATTATAAGAACTTATGATGCTAATGATAGATATCAAACGGGATCTCTAGTTACTGATGGTAACAACAACTTTAATTCTACACGTCAAAGAGCGGCAGTAGATGCTCACCATTATTCAGGTGTTGCTTATGATTATTTTTTAAATGAACATAACCGAAATAGTTATGATAATAGAGGAAGCGATTTTATATCTAGTGTGCATGTTGGAGACCCAGCAGGTGGATCATATATTAATGCTGCATGGGTGGGTACACAATGGATTTATGGAGATGGGGGCATAACTAGTAGTGGAACAGAATATACTCCTTTTTCAGAATCTCTAGATGTAGTGGCCCACGAGGTCACACATGCCGTCACAGAATATTCAGCAAATCTAGTTTATGAATTTCAACCAGGTGCATTAAATGAATCATTCTCAGATGTTTTTGGAATCTTAATAGAAGCGAATTATGAAGGATCACCAGATTGGCTATTAGGGGAAGATATATATACTCCAGATATTGATGGAGATGCGATGAGATATATGTATGATCCAACTCTTAATGGAAGACAGCCTGCTCATATGGATGACTTTGTACATCTTCCGAATACAAGAGAAGGTGATTGGGGAGGAGTACACATAAACAGCGGTATTCCAAATAAAGCTTTCTACAATATTGCAACAGATATTGGTCTAGAGAAATCAGGAAAAATTTATTATCGTGCGCTTACTAGTTATTTACACTCTAGGTCACAATTTATTGATGCACGTAATGCTTTATTACAGTCCGCAGCAGATTTGTATGGTACTAACAGTGCTGAATATAACGCAGTTGCAAATGGCTATGCATCCGTGGGTATTGGCAATTAATTAAAAATGACATTTATTTAATAGTATTATTATTAAATGTTTACTTTTAATAATAATATAAGTAACTCCTGCTCCCTTTATCATTTTTTATATTTGATAAAGGGAGCAGAATGATAAATGGTCAGCTCTTTAAACATTTTAGCCGTACAATGTGTGTTCATCCGTTCATCGTTTCATCCCATCTTATTCACTAAATCTGAATCCTTGATCCTCCAAGTATTTTCTTAAATGTTTACGTGATGCAGTTTGAAGTTTATTAGACATTTGTTTTGACCAATTTGTATCTACTTTTCCTTTAGTCCGCTCTAAGTAATATTCATTTGTGATTTGATTATATGTCTTTAATTCGTTCGTTGCATTGCCCGTATTATAAATTTCATGATGGTATATCAGATTGGTTTGTAAACGAGGTTTTTGAGAAGGTTCTTGATCAGGAAAACCTAAACACATTCCAAACACAGGATAAACAAGTTTTGGTAATTGGAGCAATTCAGTCACTTCCTTTGATTGATTACGAATCCCTCCAATATATACAATACCTAAACCCAACGATTCTGCAGCAATTGCAGCATTTTGAGCTGCTAAAGTAACATCTGATGTAGCCACTATAAAGTTTTCCACCGTACCAGAAACCATTTCCGTTTTTTCCATTTCACAAGCAACCTGTAATCGATATAAATCTGCACACCATACCAAAAATAAAGGACAATCTGCAATATATATTTGATTTCCAGATAATATTGATAGCTGTTTTTTCTTCTCTTGATCCGTTACCCCAATTACACTATAAGCCTGCATATGACTTGAAGAAGATGCCATTTGAGCAGACGTTACTATTTCATCAACATATTCCTGAGGTATCGGGTCAGATTTGTATTTACGAATCGAACGATGGGACTTTAGCAAATTAATCGTTTCATTCAATTTCTTAGCTCCTTCCTTTATAAATTTTCTTTTATTATAAAAAAGGATTATGCTCTCTTTCATGTCCTATGGTCGTTGATGGTCCATGACCAGGATGAACTTTCACTGTATCCTTTAATACAAACAACTTCTCATAAATGGATTCATATAGCTGCTCCGAATTTCCACCTGGTAAATCAGTTCTTCCCATTGAATGTTGAAATAAAACATCACCGCTAAAAATATTTTCACCATGTAAAAAACTAACACTCCCAGGAGAATGTCCCGGTGTATGAAGCACCTTAAACTCTGTATCTAAAAACCGTAACGTTTGACCTTCTTCTAAAGTAAATTCTGCTGGAGCGGTAGAGAAAGGTGGTCCTAATTCAGGCCATCTTGTAGATCCATTTAATTCAGGATCTGTTAACCATTTAGATTCTAACTTATGTAAATAGACTGGACATTTCTTTAATTTTCGTATCTCATCTACCCCACCTATATGATCAAGATGAGCATGTGTAAGCAATATAGCATCTATTTGCAGCTCTGTTATATGCTCAATTAATAATTGCGGCCGCATGCCTGGATCAATAATAATCGCTTTCTTCTCTCTTGGATTAGAAATTAAATAAGCATTAGTTGCTAAGGGACCTAATGTAAAGGTTTCAATTCGTAATTGGTTCAATGTAAATCCTCCTCAAATAAATACATTTGCTGATCTCTATTACAATATGATCAATGGATTCAATCAATTGATCTTGTATTGCAGATATTATACCATGTATTTCACTTGTTTCTTTAGCTGATTTTTCAGCTAAATTATATGGATTGAGACACTAATTTCTATGCTCAAACAATATAGATTACAAAAATATTTTACGTACAGACGCCCACCTCTATAGGTGGTATCTTCAAGACAGGTGGAGTCACCATCTGATTTCTTAATGTATAAGCATTGCTTAAACGAGTTCACATAGAAATATTTCTTACAGCTAAATAAATAACTCCTATAGTCAACAGTATGGCAATACCACCAATAATCATACTTAAATACAATGCGTAGTTCAGTCTGTCTTCATATTCATTTTGGCTTAATCATTAATTTTTGAACTTAGCTTACAAGGTTATTCTCAATAATATCTGAAAGAAGTTTCATTTCTTTCTTAGATACAGGTTTATTCGTTCTATAAGATTGGATCGTATGCAATAAGCGGTCTACCTTTATTGTTTTAAATGCTGGACTTTGACCTATTATCTGACTGTTAGGATGAGAAAAACAGATGAGTCCACGAATGCTAGTTTTCAAATTATTTTTTCTTAATAGTTCTTTTATTATATAATCATGTCTATACATTTGTGCCGTTGGATCTGTGCTGTTTTTATTATTACTCCTTTGAATTCCCTGAGCAGTAAAACGGATTTCACCAGACCAATGTTTGGTTTCGATATGAAATATACCATTAGGTCCAATAGCAACATGATCAAACTGTTGTGTTCTTCCATTTGTTTTTAGCTTTATATCATGAAATACTTTATAATCCTTAGGAAGATACTTTAATTGATGTTTTACTATTTTCTCTCCCTCAAGACCATAATTTTGAGAAGAGCCTTTCTTTTTTTTCTTGATTATTTTATAAATCAAATATAACCCAGTGAGCAGTAAAGAAAGAATAATAAATGGTATTACATATGGTTGTGCTTTTTCATCAATTTGCTCCCAATTCTCCCCCAAAGTCGTTCCTAAAAATAAGAAAAAAGCAGACCAAGGGATTACGGCTAAAGTTGTTAAAACGCTGAAACGAATAAACGACATATTTGCTAGTCCAGCAGGTATAGATATTGCGTGTCGAACAACTGGAATAAACCGTGCTGTAAAAATCATGCCTGTACCGTATTGGTTAAACCATTTTTCAGATAAATCAAGATGTTTTTTATGTATTAAGATATACTTTCCATACTTCTCTATTAAAGGTCTACCACCAAATTTCCCTAACCAATAAAGAAAAATTTGTGCTAATGTTCCCCCAATGGTTGCAAAAACCAGGGCTTCAGTCCAAGTAATTTTGTTTTGATAAATTAAAAATCCACCATAGGATAAAATAATTTCACTAGGAATCACTTCTATCATTAAACCAATCATGATGCCCCAATAACCTAAATCTGTTAGCCAATTAAAAATGTGATGTATGATCTCTGTAATTAAATCCATTCATTATTCCCTGCCTTTATCCAAAAAAATTTTGCATACAGATGCCCGCCTCTATAGGTGGTATCTTCAAATCAGGTGGAGTAGAGTCTCCATCTGATTTCTCGATGTTTAAGCTTTGCTTAAACGAGTTCACTAGTCTTTACCACATTTTATTCTAACATAAAGCTTGTCATACCAAGATCATAACCAAAAAATTTTCATCATAAATTGTAAATTAAGATGTTAACATATTCATTGAGTAACTAGCCTAGTAGCTAAGCCGCTTCTCACTGCATACAAATATTAAAGAGAGGAGCAGATGAAGATGAAACATCAAGAATCACAAAAACATAATATAGACTTGCCTACTGCCAGAAAAATAAGAAGGGCGTGTAATAAAGAAATCTATAGAACCGTCAAACGTTTAAAAATATGGATTCGACCGGATAAAATAAAGGAAGCTGAAGAACTTTATTATAAAAAAGTATTAATTAACTCAAAATATATTTTAGAAAATGCACAAAATCGTAAACTATTATCCGATTGGTTTGATGAAAATGTATGTGCTGATTTTTCAAAACTGTGGGATATAGAAGAGTCGAAAATAAGCAAAGCATTTAGAAATGCATTCATAGGACAAAAAAAATAGTAAGTCTATCGATGACGTTGTCCTTATAACAAAAACTCCTATCGGAGTCTCTCGAGGAGGTAGCCGAATACTTCTTTACACTATCATAAATTAAATAATTAAAATGTAGATAGTATAAGGTCAACTAACGATTAAGTTATAAAAAAAGAATACCACCTTTGAGTAGAAGGTGGTTTTTCTTCTTAAGACTCGCTAATTGGCAAGTTTTCTTCAATAATATGGCTGTGACGGATAGTACGGATACGGTTGAGGTTGAGGTTGAGGTTGAGGTTGAGGATAAGGATATGGATAAGGATATGGATACGGCACTGGTATTGGTCTTGGATATGGATAAGGTCTCGGGCGTGGTCTAGGGTACGGATAATACGGATATGGCCTTGGTCTTGGTCTAGGGCGCGGTCGTGGTCGTGGGGGCTGCTGACGATATTCTGATAGAGAATTAAAATATTGATAATGACTCAATGAATGAACCTCCTTTTCTAACTTCTCCATATCAAAGTATGCTATCCCTAGACGAATTGCCTCCTACAAATGCCTAATTATGTGCGTTCAAGTTATAAACAATTTTGTACAAATGCTAGCATATGGACGTAATTTAGAACTAGGTATGAAAAATAAAAAAACCCGAATTTAGACTAAAAAATACTTGTCCAAAATTCGGGTTGTTCATGTCTATATTTCGATATTAATTATTATTGAGCAGGTACGATAATTTCTTGATCTGGAAAGATTAAGTTTGGATTATCAAGCTGATTCAATTTTTGAAGTTCTTGCCAAGTTGTATTGTATTTAACTGCTATTTTAGATAAATAATCACCAGGTACAACAATATAAATACCAGTTGTAGGTTCAGTCACTTCCTCAGTTTCTGTTACTTCATTTATAACTGTTACCCGACCTTCTACCACTGGACTCACTGTTCCTTTTTCTTGAATATACTGAATAAGCACTTCGTCTAGAGCTGGATATTCGTTTTTAATTGTAATATCTGCAAACATCGTATATTCATCTCCACCAGCAGCCAAGAAGTCGTTTGTTGCCAATACATAAGTTTTCTCTAAATCAAGAGGTTCTCCATTAATTTGAATAGATACCGCTCTTTCTCCAGCAGGTTTGGAAGCATCAATTTTATATTCAATACCCGCTACATGTGGAAATGCTCCTTTTGCATCTGGATAAGAATCAATCCCATTTTCTAATGCTGCTTTAATGACTGCACCTGAAACTTCTTTAGTAACGATGTAATTTCCAAAAGGTAATACAGTAATCACTTCACCCTTAGTAATTTCACCTACATCAATAGAAGCTCTGATACCACCGCCATTAGTAAGAGCAACATCGGCACCAGTTTCATTTAACATCGCATCGGTAATTAGGTTTCCTAAGTTTGTCTCACCTGCACGAACCTGTTCTCTTTCTCCATCGAGTACTACACTTGTTGAACCTACGACCTCAGCTAAAATAGTCTCCTGAGATGTAGTGATCGCATCAATTACAGCTTGAACTTCTGCATCTGGTTCAACTTCTGCTGCATCTTCTTTAGTTATTAAACTTCCTTCTTTACTTACTAACTCATCATTTTCGTCAAAAGTAAGCTCTACCACACCTAAGTTCTTAGTATACTCGCCAGAACTTACAATTAGAGTTCCACTTTCACCAATGTTGTCTTCAGTATGGCTATGTCCATCAACGATTAAATCAATTCCGGGTGCTCCTTCAGCTACCTTAATACTAGTATCTGTGCTAGAAGCATCCGTTCCTAAATGAGTTAAGGCGATGATGACATCCACTTCTTGTGATAGTTCTGCTACCATTGTTTGAGCAGCTACAACAGGATCAGTAAACTTTAATCCCTCTACATTTTTTGGATGTGTTTTGTAGTGAGTTTCTGGTGTAGATAAACCGAAGATTCCTAGTTTTACACCATCTACTTCTTGAATCATGTAAGGAGGCAATAATAATTCTCCAGTTTCTTCAACGATAACATTTGCACTCAATACTGGAAAAGTTACCATCTCTTTTAATTCTAGTAGTCTTTCATAACCATAGTTAAAATCATGGTTACCTGCAGCCATTCCATCGTAACCTACAGCGTTAAAAACCTCTGCAATACTTTTCCCTTGCTCTAAAGTTGCAAAAGTCGTTCCATGGAATGTATCTCCTGCATCTAGTAAAAGTACATTTGCATTATCTGCTTCTTGTTGTTTAACAAGCGTAGATAATTTTGCAAGTCCCATACCATCATATTTACCTTCGTTAATTCTAGCATGTGTATCATTCGTATGTAGGATCGTAATTTTTTTTACTGCTTGTTCATCTCCACCTTGATTTTCCTCAACTCCAGTGTCCGTTGAGTTGTCCCCTTCTGCAAAAACAGAACCAAAACTAGTAAAAACTAAAAAACAACTTAAAGCAATAATAAATAAACGCTTCATGTCTTTCCCCTCCGCAATATTAAAATTTGATTGCATCATAAGTGTAAACTATTATTTCAAAAATTCAACCATTTTTTTCATCTTGACAATAAATTCAATCATTTTGTACTAGAACCATTGATAGACAAAGGAAAATATAGCACCATTATAGAATATACTATGTTAAGAATCTATTAAGGGAGGAGTTTAATGAATACATTTATTCAATATAAAAAAGCTACAAACCATATAGCAAAACCTTTTGCCTTTTTGGATGTTGATCTGCTTGATGATAACATCTCCCAAATTTTAAGTCACAGTTTAAATAAAAAAATAAGAATAGCTAGTAAATCCATTCGCAGTGTACCTGTTTTAAAAAGAATTATGGAAAAAAGTGAGCGTTTTCAAGGGTTAATGTGTTACTCTGCACCTGAAGCTGTCTTCCTTTCTGAACGTGGTTTTGACGATCTTTTATTGGGTTATCCTGTCACCAATAAAGATTACATTTCTTCTGTTGTTGAAAAAATAAAAGAAGGGAAACAAATCACCTTCATGGTAGATTGTTTCAAACATATTAAACTCATCGAAAGTGTAGTTAAAGATGAAAATATTCAAGTACCAGTGTGCATCGATGTAGATATGTCTTTGGTTTTTCCTAATTTCAGATTTGGAGTTTATCGTTCTCCTCTACGTTCCATTCACGAAATACATCAACTTATTTATACAATTCAACAATCCAATCAGTTAAAACTAGAAGGTTTAATGGGTTATGAAGCACAGATTGCAGGAGTTGGTGATCAAGTGAAAGGAAAGCTGCTTAAAAATTCAGTTGTTCAATTACTTAAAAAACAGTCTATTAAGCAGATAAAAGAAAAACGATCAGAAATCATAGATTCAATAAAAGATTATGATCTATCATTTCGGTTTGTTAATGGTGGTGGGACAGGTAGCTTAGCAAGCACTTGCAAGGAAGAAGTCATAACTGAGGTCACTGTAGGATCAGGATTTTTCTCACCTCTATTATTTGATTCCTACAAGGAATTTCAATATAAACCAGCAGCGGGTTTTGCCCTAGACATTGTACGTAAACCAAAAAACAATATATATACTTGTACAGGAGGAGGATATGTTGCTTCTGGAGCAACAGGAAAGGATAAACTACCAGCTCCTTATTTACCTGAAAAGTCAAAACTTCATTCTTTGGAAGGTGCTGGTGAAGTACAAACTCCTATTATATATAAGGGAGAAGAAAACTTGGATATAGGTGATCCTATCTTTTTCCGTCATAGTAAAAGCGGTGAATTATGTGAACGCTTTAACCAATTATATTGTATATCAAATGGCAAAGTTGTAGATGAATACGTGACGTATAGGGGGGAAGGGAAATGCTTTCTTTAAAACAAAAACCTATAAAAGAATGGAAAAACTGGTCAGGTCTTGTCAAAAGTTCACCTCAAAATATGATTTACCCTCAAAACATTGAGGAAGTTGTAAAACTCATTCAAAATTGTATAGATCACAAACAACGTTTACGTGTTGTAGGTTCGGGGCATTCGTTCAGCCCCTTAGTTCACACAAATCAATTACTAGTTTCACTAGATGATATGCAGGGAATAGCAGAAGTTAACGATTCTGAACAATGGTCAGAAGTCTGGGCAGGAACAAAATTAAAAAAGCTTAGTATGCTTTTGCATCAACAAGGTTTTGCTCTTGAAAATATGGGAGATGTTGACCACCAATCTATAGCAGGGGCTTTGAGTACCGGAACGCATGGTACAGGTGTTAGTCTTGGAAATCTTTCAACGCAGATAAAAGAGCTTACAATTGTGACAGGTACGGGCGAGGTAATTACTTGTTCCGAAGAAAAAAATCAAAACATATTTAAAGCTGCATCTATTTCATTAGGAGCACTAGGAATTATAGTTAAGGTAAAACTTAAAGTAGTCCCTGCATACAAATTGCATTGCAAATCGTCCAAACAACCAATTACAAATTGTTTAGAGCAATTAAATCATTTAAAAACCAATCGAAATTTTGAATTTTTTTATTACCCACACACAGAAACTGCTCAAATTAAGGTCACAAACGAAACAAATCAAGCACCTTCCCCTAACAGACCTTTTCAAAAATTTAAAAATATAGTTTTAGAAAATTATGTTTTCTGGTTATTGTCAGAAGCAAGTCGCATTTTCCCTCGTCTAAGTAAAACAATCAGTCGAATTACAGCAAGTGGCGTACCTAATACAGAAAAAATAAACTATAGTCCATTTGTTTATACATCTGATAGAGTGGTCCGTTTCAATGAAATGGAATACTGCATCCCTGAAAGAAATCTCAAAAAAGTTGTAGAAGAAATGAAAAGTTGTATGGATCAGCAACAATTTGCCGTACATTTCCCTATTGAATGTCGTTATGTAAAAAAAGATGATATATGGTTAAGTCCATCCTATCAAAGAAATTCAGCATATATTGCTGTTCATATGTATAAAGGCATGGAATATGAATCGTATTTTCAAGAAATGGAAAAGATTATGCAAAAGTATAATGGCAGACCTCATTGGGGAAAAATGCATACCTTAACTTCAGATAAATTACAAAAATTATACCCAAAATGGAATGACTTTCAAAAGTTAAGAGGTCAGATGGACCCCGAGGGGCTCTTTTTAAATGATTATTTGGAGGGGTTATTTGATACTAAATAAAGTTTAATCAAATGGAGGGTCCCATAAAAAGACTGGATTTGATGGGACCCTATCATAAACCAATTACAAATAAATCATAACATTTACTGAATATTCCCAGCGTGAGCTTGAACATGACATCTTTTCTTACGGCTGTCTTTTTGGAAACACTCGAGACCTTGTTAAAAATCGAACTCCTTCAGGTCCTTCCAATGAAAACATTCCCCCACGACCAGGCACTACATCAATCATCAATTGAGTATGTTTCCAGTATTCATACTGCTGTTTATTCATATAAAAAGGCGTGCCTCCAATTTCACCAATGAGAACATCACTATTTCCTAATAAAAAGTCATCTTTTGGATAACACATCGGAGAACTGCCATCACAGCATCCTCCTGATTGATGGAAAAGGAGCGGTCCATGTTTCTCTTTCAACCTTTTAATCAATCGAATTGCCTCATCTGTAGCGATAACCTTCTCATCCATTTTAAAAGAATCCCAAAGCTTGTGGACTGTAACTAATTAATAAATTTTTTGTTTGCTGATAATGAGATAACATCATTTTGTGTGTCTCTCTACCAATACCAGACATTTTATATCCACCAAAAGCTGCATGAGCTGGATATGCATGATAACAATTCGTCCATACACGGCCCGCCTCAATGTTACGTCCAAATCGATAGGCTGTATTCATGTTTCTAGTCCAAACTCCCGCACCTAATCCGTATAAAGTATCGTTCGCTATTTGCAAAGCTTCTTCCTCATCTTTAAAAGTAGTAACAGATACAACTGGTCCAAAAATTTCTTCTTGGAAAATGCGCATTTTATTATGTCCTTTAAAAATGGTAGGTTCAATATAGTATCCATCTTTAAATTCACTCTCAAGCATATTTCTCTTACCACCAATAAGTGTTTCTGCTCCTTCTTGTTCAGCAATATCAAAATAAGCTAATATTTTCTCCATTTGCTCAGAAGAAGCTTGGGCTCCGATCATCGTTTCCATATTTAGAGGATTTCCTTGTTTTATTTCTGCTACACGTGAGACAGCTCTTTCCATAAACTGATCATAAATGGATTCATGAATGAGAGCACGCGATGGACATGTACAAACCTCCCCTTGATTTAAAGCAAACATGGTGAATCCTTCAATGGCTTTATTTAAAAAGTCATCATCTTGATCCATCACATCTTTGAAAAATATGTTTGGAGATTTCCCTCCTAACTCTAGTGTTACGGGGATAATATTGTTTGATGCATATTGCATAATTAAACGCCCCGTGGTGGTTTCACCTGTGAAAGCAATTTTAGCAATTCGATCACTTGATGCAAGCGGTTTCCCCGCTTCAACACCAAATCCATTCACAATATTCAACACACCTGGAGGTAATATGTCATGCATCAGTTCTGCCCATACCATAATGGATGCAGGAGTTTGCTCTGCTGGTTTTAACACTACACAATTACCCGCAGCAAGTGCAGGTGCTAATTTCCACGTTGCCATTAATAATGGAAAATTCCATGGGATGATTTGTCCTACAACTCCTAGAGGCTCTAGATAATGATAAGATACAGTATCCTGATCAATTTCTCCTAAACTACCCTCTTGTGCACGAATACATCCGGCAAAAT
The DNA here is from genome assembly GCF_040100845.1 of Chengkuizengella sp. SCS-71B. Taxonomy (NCBI): domain Bacteria; kingdom Bacillati; phylum Bacillota; class Bacilli; order Caryophanales; family Paenibacillaceae; genus Chengkuizengella; species Chengkuizengella sp. SCS-71B. The sequence goes on from NZ_JAZHSH010000001.1 coordinate 3,498,266, forward strand.
AACGGAAGTGATCAATAGCAAGCGGTAAATCAGCTATGGTTGTTTCTCTAATCGGTTTACCGTTGTCCCATGTTTCTGCAACGGCTAACATTTCTAAATTCTCTTCCATTCGATCTGCAATTTTATTAAGAATATGTGCTCTTTCGGTGACGGAGGTTTTGCCCCAACTATGTTTAGCTTTGTGAGCAGCATTAAGTGCCAATTCAATATCATCAGCATTTGAACGAGCGATTTCACAAAAGGCTTTACCTGTAACTGGACTCAAATTTTCGAAGTATTCACCTTTTGTAGGAGCTGTCCATTCTCCTCCAATGTAATTATCATATCTTTGTTTAAAGTTAATCAACGCTTCTTGTGTACCTGGAGCTGCATAAGTCATATTATTTTCCTCCTAACAATTTTTATATTTAAAAGAAAACCATAAAGTTTGTCCTTCTATTCATAATCTATTCAAAATATTTAACTGATAGAAGCGTATTTAGGAGAAAAAGAATGTTTGTTTAAGTAGATATAAATAAAATTTACAAGTTTAACTGATAATATATTTCAAAGTATTTTCATTTTGTTCATTTATTGATGTATTCATCCAACGTCAATCGTGATATAATGTTCAAATTACTTCAAAACAACCTGTAAATTGAAGTGAACTCGTTTAAGCTTTGCTTAAACATCGAGAAATCAGGTAGAGACTCTACTCCACCTGATTTGAAGATCCCACCTATAGAGGTGGGCGTCTGTACGCAAAATATTTTTGGATAAATATTTGTTAATTAGGTACTTATTATTTTATGAGGTCATAAGCTAAACTTTTAATTTTTATAGGAGAACTAGTATGAGTGAAAAACCAAAGAAAAAACTATCTCTTTTTCATTTAACCTGGCCGATTTTTATTGAGTTTTTATTATATATTTTAATGGGAAACGCAGATACAATCATGCTTAGTCAGTATTCAGATAACTCCGTTGCAGCAGTAGGAATTTCCAATCAAATTCAAAATTTCATTATATTGATGTTTGGTATCGTTGTCACAGGTACAACGATTCTAGTTGCGCAAAATCTAGGTTCAAACGATAAAAAAACAGCTTTTGAAATTGGAAGAACATCTATATCTCTAAACATCGTAATTGGGTTATTTCTTAGTTTAGTTTTATTTATTTGTGCTCCCTATGCCTTGAAACTGATGAAAACACCGCCTGAGTTAATGTCTGAAGCTAAAACCTACCTGCAAATTATTAGTGCATTTTTGTTTATTCAAGCTTTAATCATGACATTATCAAGCATCATTCGCAGTCATGGATACACGAAACAAACAATGTATTCCACATTAACCATGAATATCATTAATGTAATTGGAAATTATTTATTCATTTTTGGTCCATTTGGAATTCCTGTATTAGGTGTCACAGGCGTAGCCATTTCAACTGTGATTAGCCGTTCAATTGGATTAATCATACTGTTTATCTTTTTAACAACTAAGGTAAAACAACCGATCAGCTTACGCCAACTATTTTATTTTCCAAAAGAGCATGTAAAAAAACTAATTAAAATAGGAGTTCCATCTGCAGGTGAAAGCTTGTTTTATAATACACAGCAGCTTACAATTACAGCCTTCATTGCTTTGCTTGGAACCATGTTCATTACTACTCGTGTTTATGTATTTAATCTCATGTTTCTTATCCTATTATTTTCATTAGCTATCGGACAAGGAACTCAGATTATTGTCGGTCATCGTATTGGAGCAGGAGAAAATGAAAAAGCTTATAAACAAGTGATACACAGCTTGAAGATTGGCATGTTCATTAGTTTAATAATTGCAACTGCTTTTTACTTCCTGGCTAAGCCGTTACTTAGTATTTTTACAGATAATGCTGAAATTATTAGTTTAGGAACTAGTTTATTATTGATTACGATTATTCTTGAACCTGGAAGAGCCTTAAACCTCGTCATCAACAATTCATTAAGAGCTGCTGGGGATGTTAAATTCCCTGTTTATATGGGAGCCTTATTTATGTGGGGAGTAAGTGTTCCAACCGCTTATATCTTAGGAATTCATTTTGGCTTTGGCCTTTATGGAGTTTGGATTGGATATATTTTAGATGAATGGCTTAGAGGGCTGATCATGCTTTGGAGATGGCGTTCTCGTGCATGGGAAAAGATGGCTTTAGTTAAAACAAAAAAACATGCTGCAGATTCATAAAGATAATCACCAATTCTAGTGAAAAAATAGAGTTGGTGATTTATTTGTTTATCAATATTCAACTACACTTCCTAACTCTATCTAGATATTCTGCTAAATCATTCTCAATAATATCCTTTAACACACCCACTTTTACTTCCAATCCATTTTCCTGTAAATATTGTATCCCTTTCCCGTTAAAACATTTAAATAACTATTGACAATCAACATATTACACATGTAATATTTATTATAGGTATTATGTTTGTAATATTAAAAAAGAATCAATTAAGGTGGTTTTCATATGAGTAATTATACTAAGATATCAGATGCTGAATGGGTAATCATGGAGGAGTTGTGGAAGAAATCTCCCCTTACTTCTGCTGAAATTATTGATCAACTAAAGGATTCAACAGAGTGGAATCCCAAAACAATACATACTTTAATCAATCGTTTAGTTAAAAAAGAAGTGTTGGGTGTGAAAAGGGAAGGGCGTTTTAAACAATTTCACCCTCTTCTCTCTGCTGACGAATGTCGCAAAAGAGAGACAACCTCTTTCTTAAAAAAAATCTATTCGGGTTCACGTCAAATGTTTATTTTAAATTTTATTAAAAATGAGAAGTTAACGGACACAGAAATTGAAGAGTTAAAAAAGATCCTTAAACAAAAAAAAGATGAAAATTAATACTTACTTAGATTTAGGATAAAGTGGGGTGAAAACATGGATGTACAGAATATATTCATCACTATTTTAAACTTTTCTCTGGTAGGCAGTACGATAGCAATACTCATTCTGTTTATAAAAAAAGTATTAAATGATAAACTCACTGCACATTGGCACTATTACATTTGGCTCTTATTAATTATAAGACTTATGATTCCGTTTAGCTTTGAAAGTTCATTGAGTTTAGTTAACTTCTTTCCCTCCTTTACAGAGTATAAGACTACTGAATCTATTGAAACATCAGTTAGGAATCAAACAGCATTCCCTCAGGTAAATATAGAAAACTTTAAAGGTAAAGATGATGGCATAACCTCAAATGGAATCAACGAACCACCGGTAATTCTTCAAACAATAACAAATCTAACAGTAACAAATTTCAATAAAGAAATGATGGAAGTGCAAGCACTGGATTCCAACTCAGAAAGTGTGCCTGTTAACCAGATAAAATTCAACATTTTTAATCTGAATACATTCGGAATGATATGGTTGTTTGGTGTATTGATGGTCTTTATACTTTTATTAATTGAAAATATCGATTACAACTGGAAATTATCCAAAAAACCAAAATGCAAAGATGAGGACATATTATCATTGCTAGAAACATGTAAAAAGAAATTAAAAGTGAGTTCCAATGTACAACTCATATATGATGAGAAGGTTGTCTCACCATCGATAATTGGTTTATTAGTACCTAAAATTGTGATTTCAAAGCCATTGTTTGAAAGCTTATCAAAAAATGAAAAGAAATATATATTGTTGCATGAATTAACACATTTTAAAAAAAAAGATGTCCTTATTCAATGGATGAGTATTATTGTTCTAGCTATTCATTGGTTTAATCCTATCATTTGGTACAGCTTTTATCAGCTACGTAAAGATTGTGAGCTATCGTGTGATGCCTCCGTTTTATCTCAATTAAAAAAAGATGAATATCTGGCATATGGGAACACATTGTTAAGTGTTTTAGGTAAAGTATCAAAACCATCCCTCATTCCTAGATCCATAGGAATGTCCACTAATTTATCAGATATGAAATCAAGAATGAAGAGAATTCATATGTTTAATAAACAACCTCTCAAATGGATGATGCTCTCTAGTTTGATAACCGCAAGTATCGTTCTTGTTGGATTCACAGTATTTGATTTAAATACAAATGAAAATTATCCGAAAGATGTACCCCAAACTGAAGATGTAAATAACCAATACAAAGATAAAGGCACTTGGACAGAGATCTCCAGTATGAATCAAGCAGGGTATCCTGGGAATGCATCAGAAGTCTTAGATGGAAATATTTATACTATGGGTGGATCTGTAATTAATGATGGAGTATATGTATATTCATCAAGTTTAGAAAAGTATAATCCACAAACGGATACTTGGACACCATTGGCTAGTATGAATCAAGCTAGAGATAACCACGCAACTGAAGTTATTGATGGAAAAATATACGTAGTAGGCGGTTATGGATATGATGGAGAAGATTATCGTTATTTATCAAACCTAGAAGTATATAATCCACAAACGAATACTTGGACACCATTGGCTAGTATGAATCAAGCTAGAGGCCACCATCATGCAGAAGTCATCAACGGTAAGCTGTATGTAATGGGTGGGTTTGGAAATCAAGAAGATTACAATGTCTTATCAAGTGTAGAAATGTATGATCCTCAAACAGATACATGGACACAATTAACGAGTATGAACGAAGCTAGATTTAGATTTGAAACTGAAGTAATCGATGGGAAAATTTATGCTATAGGTGGTCGAGGTGATTACACTTTATCTAGCACTGAAGTATATGATCCTCAAACGGATACTTGGACACTATTAGCTAACCTGAACAAAGGGAGGGAAAACTTTTCTATTGAAGTCATAGAGGATAAAATTTATGTAATAGGTGGATATAATATTAATTTTATGATGTATAGAAAAGAAAATTATTTATCAAGTGTAGAGATGTATGATACAAAAACAAATATATGGACGAATTTAACTCCTATGAATTATCCAAGAAATAATCATACAACAACAGTGATGGATGGGAAAATTTACGTAATGGGTGGATATTATGATCATATTCATTTATCAAGCGTTGAAATGTATGATCTAAAAACAAATCGTTGGTCAGAGGTGACTCATATGAATTTAGCAAGATCTAATCATGCGGCAGAAGTGATCAATGGGAAGATTTACGTAATCGGTGGAAGTTCCGAAGAAAATTATGAATCAAAAGCCGTAGAGGTTTATGACTTATAAAATACATGATTTTTAAAGATAGGAGAAAGCCATTTATGAAATTAATTTTAAGCATCGTTCTTAGTTTTATTTTGTTTAGTATTTTGTATATCAATTTAGATGGAAGTCAGACAGAGCCACAAGCTGAACAAGTTGAAGCCAACTCTAATCCATCTGTTGAAGTGGATCAAACAGATAGCTCAAAAAATCAACCTGTTGAACAAACAGCTAAAATAACAAAACAAGACTTAGTAATTAGAGTGAAACAACTATTTCCAAATGAATTGGCTTCAGCTAGACTGGAGGAATTTACTTTTGATGGGAAGGATCCTAAAAAGAATAAATATATGTTACATTATCGTGAAAATGGTGAGCAGTATATTCCTCCGGATTTAAGAGGTACTTTTGTATTTTATGGAAAAGAGCTAACTTTAATTGCTGCCTCCTTTGGCGGGGATACAGCAACAAAAGAGAATTCATTCCCTCCAAAAGTTGATCTTGAAGAAAGTAGAGAGATTGCTGAAGAATTTTTACGTCAAATATATGATATGAGTGATTATGGCATCAAATATAGTTATCATCAAGATTTTCAAAGACCTATAACCGAAATTCTCCAAACAGAGTATGAATTTTATAAAATGAAGGATGGTATACGCATATCAGATCAAGGAGGTTGGATACTCGTTCAAGGTGATGGAAGGATCAGAAGTTATAACTATTATAATCAACCATATGAGAATTACTATTCCTCCCTACAAGATCATACGTTTGATTCCACAAGCAAGATGTTAACGGAGGATGATATTAAAGAGCAATTAAAAAATGAATTAAATGTACAATTAAAATATAAAAGCGAATGGAATTCACCAGAAAGTAAAGATATTTCCTTAGCTTATGTCGTAGAGCCTTCCATTAGTAAAATCCGTGCGACAGATGGAACATATTTGATCGATAATGATTTTATGAATATTAGTGAAGTAAATACAATTTCTGCATATCACCCTATATTACAATCTAATGATCCATCGACGTTTGATTTTAACAAAAACCATATAGAACAACACGCTTTAAACTTATTGGAACAAATATTAAAGATAAAATCATCTGAAATAAATATTGAAAAAATAGAAGAATCAGGACAAATAGAAAAAAACTTAAAATATTTTCTATCATTCCAAGTCAATGACAATATTAGTAATTTGAACATAGATGGAAATAGTGGAGATGTATATTACTTAAAAGTACCTGAACCACTACCGATAACTACAAATGAATCTTCAGAATCAACCCTAAATGAAGCTAGAGAATCAGCTATAAATTATATACATCAACTTTCCCCAAGTATAGCTAAACAAATCGTGTGGAGAGAACATCCAGAAGACTACTCTACTACTAATGATAGTTACACTTTCCAATTTCACAGATTAATTAATGGGGTTCCTTATGAAGGAGATGAAATAAGCATTGGTATTTCCAAACAAAATGGCGAATTAATAGAATATATTATGATTCTTGATCCTATGGATCAGTTTCCGAGCGCTGACATTGTGATCAGTGAGGAGGAAGCATTAACTGCATATTTGAATGGAATGTCTTTAGATTTATATTATGATCACAAATATAGTGACTATTATGATGATCTAGAAAAAGTACATTATAATCTAATTTATGAATTAAATTTTAAAGTATATAATATAAATGCAGCAACAGGCGAAATATCTCCAACTTGACTGATCGCCATCTCATTTCTGACAAATATGTGAATCACTTTGAACTTGCAGATGCGTTAGGACTTATTACAAAAAATGAGAATGGCGAAATTCAACCACAAAAGTCAGTAACTACTGCTCAATTAGCCATATATATCTGTAATTTAGTAAATTTACCTAACGTTATGGATAATGATAAATTTATGATTAGTTAATCTGCTCCAACATTATTATGAAGGTTGATATATAAAGAAATTGCCACATCCCTCTCTTAAGAGGAATGTGGCAATTTAAGATTTGGATTTGAGGAGATATTTCCAAAACTTTTAGCTAGTTGGAAAGGTAATATCTTTTTTATAAGGTTATTACTTCTTTATTGATAGTTTAAAAATTTTTTCATTTAAATATTTTAAATAACCCAAATATAAATATCAAAGTAAATCCCAAAACTAAAGCAAAAATGAGGAAGTGAAGTTCAAAGATGATACTTATTAGAAAAACAGGTAGTCCAACCATAGCAATAATAGATACGAATTTAGTATAAAGAATAATTTCTTTGGATAGCTCTGGTTCTTCTTTGTACATCCATCTTCTTCCAAACAATATACTTTCCTCCGGATAAAAAAAAGTCCAAATAAGAATACCATATATAGGAATCATAAAAATAATCATTATGATCGTTTCAGCCATAAAGTCTTCCCCCTAGGAATTGAAATGAATATCAATAGTCCCTACTAAATAGTTACGTTTTCTTTCAATAAAGGTTTCAATTATTGTTTCTAACTAAAAATATTGATTTTTTATTACATAATAGCAGCTTTTAATTTGATTCAAATCACTGATCCTATTCGAAAATAGCCTTTTAATATACCAAAATTGATTTGATTATATATATCCCTGTAGATATATCAGGATAAACTTTTATTAAACTCAAACTGATTATCATCACATTACTATTCTAGATTAAGTTTCCAATTCTTATATATTATAATTAAATCAATTGGTTTTTATCTTCATAATTTTTTAAAAAATAATAACTTACAGGTTATAAATGATTAGATGGATGGGGGTTATATTTATGTATGTAGTTACATCAAATGAAATGCGTAAACTTGATCAATATACCATAAATACGATTGGTATTCCGTCATTAGTATTAATGGAAAATGCAGGTCGAGAAGTCGCTAATGAAATCATAATTTGGACAAAAAAACATAAAAAATCAAACCAAAAAAAATGGTTGATTCTTGTTGGAAAAGGCAATAATGGTGGAGATGGTTTAGTTGCCGCTAGACATTTGACAGAAGCAGGTTTTGATATTGATATCCTCTATGCACAATCCCCAGACCTATTTAAAGGGGATATGATTACACAACATAATATTGCTAAAAACTTAAAACTTCCTACGTATGTTTATCAAGAAGATAAGATAGATTGGAATCAATATGAAGGGATTGTTGATGCTCTCCTTGGAACTGGATCTAGAGGTGCCCCAAGAGAGGCTTATGCCTTTTTGATCAACAAAGCAAATAAATCAAATTTACCGATTTTCTCAATTGACATCCCAAGTGGACTTGATGCCGATACGGGAATCCTTTATCAACCTTGTATCAAAGCAAAGAAAACGATAACTTTAGCCTTTTTAAAATGTGGTCTAGTCCAATCACCAGGTGCAGAAGCAGCGGGAGATGTTATAGTGAAATCTATTGGCATTCCTATATCAACAGTTGAACAATATTCAATACAAACTTATTTGCTTCAGTCTTCTGTTATCGAAAAGAGACTTAATGTAAACGTTAACCTACCTAGAGAATCAAATACACATAAAGGCACTTATGGCCATGCATTGGTTGTAGCTGGAACATTACAAATGAGTGGTGCTGGTTTACTTTGCTCAAAATCAGCTTTGAGAGCTGGCAGTGGATTAGTGACTTGGACTTTACCACGAGTGGTAGCAAACCAAATGTTAGGGAAATTACCTGAAGTGATGTTAGCGCCAATTGAGGACAAAGAAAGTGGAGAATGGAATGTTCAGTCAGCAGAAGATATTATACAATTAAGTAAAAATAAACAATCCCTTGTGATTGGACCTGGGTTAGGAAGATTTAAAGATGATGATGTGTGGCTTCGTAAGCTTTGGGAACGAATAGAGTGCCCTTTAGTGATGGATGCTGATGCTTTAAATATCATATCTGATGCTGAACAATTTGAAAAATGGTGCCATAAGGACACACCTGTCATTTTCACTCCACATCCTGGAGAAATGGCAAGACTTTTAAAATGTACAGTCAAAGAAATTCAAGAAAATCGAATTCAAATTGCAAGAGAATATGCTATTAAACATAAGATAGTTGTTCTATTAAAAGGTGCACATACCGTAATTGCTACAGTAAATGGAGATGTATACATTAATAATACAGGAAATGCTGGTATGGCTACTGGAGGGGCTGGTGATGTACTAGCTGGTATAATTGCTGGATTGTTAGCACAAAATTTTTCTGCTGAACAAGCAGCAGTTCTAGGTGTATATCATCATGGATTAGCTGGTGATCGTGCAGCTGCAAAAAGATTTTCACAACATTCGTTAATCGCTGGGGATATTATAGAGGAGATCTAGGAGGGATAAATAATGTGTGGTAGATTCACCATAACTGTTACAATTGATGAATTATTAAGTCGTTACTTGTTAGAATCAGTTCCTTTTCGTTACATCCCTCGATATAATGCTGCACCTGGTCAAATGATCACCTCTATTATTGCACACAAAGGGGAAAATAGAATAGGTCAATTGAAGTGGGGACTTGTTCCCTCATGGGCAAAGAATGATAAAATTGGATATAAATCAATAAATGCAAGGGCAGAAACGATACAAGAAAAACCATCTTTTAAAAAAATTGTCCATAATAAAAGATGTATCATTCCAGTAGATGGTTTCTATGAATGGAAAAAAACAGACGGAATCAAACAGCCGATGAGAATTCAGCTTAAAGATAATAAACTGTTTTCACTAGCTGGGTTATATGATACGTGGATAGATGCTCAAGGTGAAAAATTACATAGTTGTACCATTATTACTACTGAACCCAATCAGCTCTTATCTAACATTCATGATCGGATGCCCGTTATACTTGAGCAAGAAGAAGAACATCAATGGCTTAATCATGAAAATTATCACTATGATACTGTTAAGAGTTTGTTGAAACCTTATCCTTCTAATAAAATGAAAGTATATCCTGTTTCCAATATGGTTGGCAATGTAAATAATGATTCACCAGAATGTATCGAAGAATACACAGAACCTTTATTGTTTTAAAGCACTCTAAAAAGTGAAAAATAACTTCATACTGTTATTTTTAGTATTAAGAGGCTGGGACAAAACCCAATTAAAATAAATAAATCGCATGAAATCAATTTAATAATCCTTGATTTCATGTGATTTTATTTATGCGTATTATGCAAAAATCAGTTAGTTTTCAACTTATGTCCCAGCCTCTCTCAAATCAGGTGGAGTAGAGTCTTCATCTGATTTCCCGATGTTTAAAATTTGCTTAAACGAGTTCACTAACATTCTACAAAGCGTAATAAAGGGAAATTTTGGTCTTAAATGAGGAAAAGAAAGCTCACTTAAACAAATAGAGGGAATTAACGGTCTTATTTCGTTCATATCTTATCAAAATGCAATGAGACGCCCATATTTGGACAAAATAAGACCACTAAATACCGTTAATATCAGAAAGTGAACTGAAAATACGTGAATAAGACCATTAAATACCTCTAATCACTATTAAGACCAAACTATCCAAGATAAATGAAGTAAATTGATAAGTCAGACAGAAATCCTACTTTACCAGATTCAAAGAAACTCCGTTCATTCAACGATACCCATAGAGCTTGCACCTTATTAGGATCTACCATTGGTCAATGACTTTATCCTATGACTTTTATCGTTAAGACACTTATGAAAATACTTTTTCTTTAAAAAACTCTTTATTAGGTAAGTAATGTATAGATTTAATATTTCTTACCGTCCTAGTTTTTGCCCTCATAACGATTGAATCCGTTTCTGCTCTTTGACCTGAGAGATATCGAACCCCACTTAAAAAATCACCTTCAGTAACACCTGTTGCAGCAAAAATAACATCATCTGTTCCGACCATATCGTCCATTGTTAAAACCTGACACGGCCTTTCAAATCCCATTTTTTTACAACGATCATATTCTTCTTGAGTCCCAGACATCAATCTCCCTTGTATCTCTCCACCTAAGCAACGAAGTGCTGCTGCAGCTAATACTCCTTCTGGAGCACCACCTGATCCAATATACATATCAACTCCTGCTTCTGGTAATGAAGGAGCAATGGCACCTGCTACATCTCCTTCAGTTAATAATTTAATACGGACACCGATTTGACGTAATTGTAAAATTAAATGTTTATGACGTTCGCGGTCTAATATTGTAACTGATAAATCCGATATTCTTTTATTTAAAGCTTTAGCAGCTTTAGAAATCATATCTTTTAGAGGATCATCAATACTTAAAACACCCACAAGCTCAGGTCCAACCGCTAATTTTTCCATGTACATATCGGGGGCATGAAGTAAATTCCCTTTATCTGCTACTGCAATCACAGCGAGGGCATTATTGAGTCCTTTTGCTACAATTTCTGTACCATCCAATGGATCAACTGCAACGTCTAGTTCAGGACCTGTTCCGCTCCCAACTCTTTCACCTATATATAACATAGGTGCCTCATCCATTTCACCTTCACCTATAACAACTGTACCTTTCATGGATACTGAATTTAATACATATCTCATAGCTGAGGTGGCTGCTTGATCAGCCCCATCTTTATTACCGCGTCCCATCCAAGGAGCAGATGCTAAGGCAGCTAACTCTGTAATTCTTACAATTTCTAATGCTAATTCACGCTCCAAAATTTCCTCTCCTTTTTATTAAAACTTATAATCTGAGCCACACCCTATGTGTTAGATTTTCATCTCATAGTTATGAGTGTAAGTTGCTATCGTGTAAACTTATAATAATCGCAGCCGTTTCTTCGATAGCTCTTTCTGTAACATCAATAATTGGGCATCCGACTCTTTTCATTAAATCACTTGCTATTTTATGCTCTTCTATTATGCGGTCTAGGGTGGCATAATTTGCTCCAGACGGCATGCCCAAAGCTTTCAATCTTTCTTTTCGAATCCTTAATATCTGTTCAGGCTGCATAGAAAGACCGATCACTTTACTTCGAGGAATTTCAAACAACTCTTTTGGTGGTTTCACTTCAGGTACTAAAGGAAGGTTAGCCACTTTAATTCCTTTATGTGCAAGAAAAATGCTTAAAGGAGTTTTAGATGTTCTTGAAATTCCAACCAGAACCAACTCAGCTTGCAAAAGTCCTCTCACATCACGACCGTCATCAAATTTAACTGCAAACTCTATAGCTTCAACTTTTTTAAAGTAGTTTTCATCCATTTTATGGAGCAATCCAGGTTCCTGTTTAGGAATATTGTTAAATGTATCTATAAAGGCTTGCATCATTGGACCCATTATATCAACCGCTCTTACCCCTAAGCGAATGGCTTCTTGTTTCATCATTTCACGAAGTTCAGGTTGTACAAGAGTATAGGCAACCACCGCGTTTTCTGAATATGCATCTTCCATCACTACTTTTATTTGATCTTCATATTGAATATGACCTACTCTTTTAATCTCTATCTGAGTCATATCAAATTGACGTGCAGTAGCTTTTACCACAGTTTCCGCTGTTTCTCCTATGGAGTCTGAACATATAAAAATTTTATATCTAAGCTTCTCGTCCACTATGAATCCTCCAATGAATTATAATAAAGTATCTGTTAAGTCCAACAATAAACGAGTCATATTTGTTTTCGTAATTCTTCCTATAATTTCATCTTTTTCAGAAATCACAGGCAACGTATCCACATCATGTTCAATCATTTTTTTAGCTGCTTCAACTACAGATTGATCGGGTTGAATAGTAACGATATTTGGCTGTCTTGTCATTACTAGGTGTACAGGCATTGTGGAAGATGCAGGATTACCTAATGTGACTTTTAACAAGTCTTTCCTTGATAAAACTCCCTTTAAAGTTCCATCCTCATCGCTCACAATTAAACTCCCAACATTATCCATAAAAAGGGTAACTACTGCATCATGTACCGTTGTTGTTTCTTTTACAACAACAGGAATACTTTGAATGTCTTTGACTTTAATTTGTTCTAATTTTTTAGCCGCTTCGTAGTTAGGCAATGCTGATTTTCCCGGGAAATATCCAACCTTTGGTTTGGCTTCAAGATAACCTACCATGACAAGCACGGATAAATCTGAACGTATTGTAGGTTTACTCACCCCAATTAATTCTGCAATTTGATCTCCAGTTATAGGTACATTTTCTTGTACAATTTCTATGATTTTTAATTGGCGAGATGTTAATTCGATCATTTTCACCTCCAATAGTACATACGTTCCTCACAATAAAAACTTAACATATTACTTTAATTATTAACTAAAAGTTAATTAAATTCAATTGCACTTTGCGCAGCGGCGATTCTCGCTAGTGGAATTCGATATGGAGAGCAGCTAATATAGTCCAATCCAATTTGCTGACAATAGAAAATGGATTCTTTGTTTCCACCATGTTCTCCACAAACACCCGTCTTCAAATTCGGCTTTACAGATTTACCATTTTCTACAGACCATTTTATTAATTTACCTACTCCTTTTTGATCTAAGACTTCAAAAGGATTATTTTCTAATATTTGTTCTTCTGTATATCTATCAAGAAATTTTCCTTCTGCATCATCTCTACTATACCCAAATGTCATTTGTGTTAAATCATTTGTTCCGAAAGAAAAGAAGTCTGCATATTGGGCAATTTCATCAGCTGTTAATGCTGCACGTGGAACTTCGATCATCGTGCCCACTTCATAGTTACAATACTTAATTTCTTCTCCCAAAACTTCCTTTGCAACTTGATTTACTAACTCTCTTAGCCTTTTTAATTCATTTACATCACTTATCAATGGAATCATTAATTGTGGCAATACTTCTATTCCTTTTTGGAGACTAGAGAGTATAGCACGAAAGATAGCTTCAATCTGCATATCATAAATTTCTGGAAATAAAATTCCTAATCTACACCCTCGCTGTCCTAACATCGGATTCATCTCATGTAAATTTCGGACTTTATTAATTAATGAATCTAATTCATTGATATTCGTCTCTTTATCCACACCTAATTCCACTCTTTGTTTTTGTAACAATAATTCTTCAAGTTTAGGTAAAAATTCATGAAGTGGTGGATCCAACAATCGAATTGTAACAGGCAAACCATTCATTTCATGAAATAAATCCTCAAAATCAGATTGCTGCCACGGTAATAAACGATCTAAATGAATTCTTCGTTCTTCAAAAGTTTGAGCCATGATCATATTTTGCACGATAGGTAACCTATTTGGCGACATAAACATATGCTCCGTACGACATAACCCAATTCCTTCTGCTCCAAACTCACGAGCTTTTTTTGCATCTATGCCATTATCCGCATTTGCATAAACCTTTAGTTCTCTTATTTCGTCAGCCCAGTTTAATAAAGTAGATAACTCTTCAGAAATCTTAGGATCTTTTAATTTAATTTTACCTTGAATAACTTGACCGGAAGACCCATCTATGGAAATCCAGTCTCCCTCATTCACAGTAATATCACCAACCATAAAGGATTTTGCGTTTAGGTCAATCTCTAATTCATTACAACCACATACACATGGTTTACCCATACCTCTGGCTACTACTGCTGCATGACTAGTCATTCCACCCCTGCTTGTTAAAACCCCTTCTGCAGCAAAAACACCATGTATATCTTCAGGAGTTGTTTCAATTCTAACCAAAATCACTTTTTCTCCATCATTAGATAGTTTTTGAGCAGTATCAGGATCAAACACAACTTTTCCAGAAGCTGCACCAGATGAGGCTGGCAGTCCTTTAGCAATAACATCTAATTTATTTTGGTCATCAATAGAACGATGAAATAGCTGCTCTAGTTGATTCACTTCTATTCTTTGCAAAGCATCTTTTTTAGTAATCAGACCCTCTTTTGTTAAATCCACAGCAATTTTCACCGAGGCTTGTGCTGTACGTTTTCCATTACGAGTCTGTAATATATATAAATTATTGTTTTCAATTGTAAATTCTATATCCTGCATATCTTTATATTGCTTTTCTAATAAATTAGCAATTTCAAATAATTGATCATAGATTTCAGGAAATTGTTCCTTAAGAAACTCTATTGCAATAGGTGTTCTTACTCCTGCAACGACATCTTCACCCTGCGCATTTGTTAAAAACTCTCCAAATAAATCAGCTTCTCCTGTTGAAGGATCTCTAGTAAATAAAACTCCTGTACCGCTTTCTTCTCCTAAATTTCCAAAAACCATAGATTGAATATTTACTGCAGTTCCTTGTTCACTTGGAATTCCATAAGCTTTACGGTACACTTTAGCACGTTGATTATTCCATGATTCAAATACAGCTTCGATTGCCAAACTCAACTGAACATTAACATCCTGGGGAAATTCTTTATTTGCATGATATTTAATCAATTGTTTAAAATCTTCAATTAATAATTGTAAGTCCTCTGAAGGGATATCACTATCATGCTGGTAATTCTTCTTCATTTTTATTTCATGGATTTTTATTTCAAATGAATGTGATTCCACACCAAAAACGACATTCCCAAACATCTGAATCAACCTGCGATAACAATCATAGGCGAAACGAGCATCTTGAGCATTTTTAGCCAGTCCTTTTACCGTCTGATCATTTAAGCCCAAGTTTAAAATAGTGTCCATCATCCCTGGCATTGAAGCAACAGAACCAGATCGAACAGACACTAATAGAGGGTTTTCTGGGTCTCCAAAAGTCTGTTTCTTCACCTTTTCCAATTCTATCAATGCACTTGAAACTTCATCAAATAACCCTTCGGGTAATCGTCCATTACATTTATAATATTCTCTGCATACATCTGTAGTTATTGTAAAACCTGGAGGTGTAGGTAGTCCAATATTGGTCATTTCTGCAAGATTTGCACCTTTACCCCCAAGCAAATATTTCATATTTGCATTACCTTCATGAAAATGGAATATTCGTTTAACCTTCACTGTCATTGAAAAGTACCTCCGAATTTAATTCATTGCAATGATCATTTTTACAAGAGCTATAAAATGTGATGACATTATCCGTATCTACTGTATCTATTACTTCCCCACAGTGTTTACATATAATGGTTCCTAAATCGTTCATATGACCGTTTTGTCCCATAATTCACACTCTCCTTGTTTTTGTTTATTGATCACCAAATGAGCTAAATCAACTACACGACAGGAATATCCCCATTCATTATCGTACCAAGCCAACACTTTAATTTGATCTTCAGCAACAGATAATGATAACCCATCTATCACAGCTGATTTTTCATTTCCGATAAAATCACTTGAAATTAAAGGATCGTTTATATAATCCAAATATGGAGATAAATGACCTCTGGATGCACCCTCAAATACCGTTCGAACTTTTTCTAATGTGACATCATCATTTACTTGAATTGTCATATCTATTAATGAAACATCAGGAGTAGGTACTCTTACAGACAACCCTTGAATAATTGGCGCTAGATGTGGTATTACATTTTTAAGTGCTTTACCTACCCCAGTACTTGTTGGAATAATAGATTGAGTACAGGCACGCGCTCTGCGTAAATCATGATGTGGATTATCTAAATGTTTTTGATCGTTTGTATAGGAATGAACGGAAGTAACCCATCCATTTTTAATTGAAAACGCTTTATCTAAAACGTCTAATATAGGTGCTACACAATTTGTTGTACACGAAGCTGATGATAAAAGTTTATGACTCTCTGGGTCGAAGAGGTTATCATTCACTCCCATCACTACAGTTAAATCCATATCTTTAGCAGGAGCTGTGTTAATCACAGTCTCAGCACCTGATTGTAAGTGTTTTTGTGCACTTTCTCTATTATTGAATTGTCCTGTTGAATCTATGACAACCTTTACACCTAGTTGTTCCCAAGGAATGTTCTCAGGATACATTTCGTAAGTTACCTTTACTCTAAAGCCATTAATGATGAGGTCCCCATCTTCAATTTCTACAGAACCATTAAACTTCCCATGAACTGTATCATATTTAATTAAGTGACTTACTGTCTCTATAGAATATTTACTATTAATTGCAACTACCCGTGAGCCATTTAGACTTAAGTTTGAGTCAAAAGCCCTACGTAAGACAAGTCTACCAATTCTCCCCATACCATTAATACCAATCATTATCATTCATCCCCTAATCTATATAATACGTCTTATTTATATATAATGTATCATATTTATAAATAATGCACAATATATAAAGTTGTAAATATATTTAATATGTCATTATCATAGTAAAAAGGCATATTAAAACTCGGAAAATGAATTTCCGAGTCAGTTATTTTTTAAATAAGTGCAGTTCCATAACTTTCCATAGCAACCCCCGAGTCAATCGCCGCTTTACTTACAGCTTTAGCTACGGCTGGAGCAACACGTTTATCAAATGGTGCGGGTATTACATAGTTTTCACTTAACTCTTGATCTGAAACTAGTAAAGCGATAGAAAATACAGCTGCTTCTTTCATTCTCTCATTAATATCTGTTGCGCGTACATCTAATGCTCCTCGAAATATGCCAGGAAAGGCTAATACATTATTGATTTGGTTAGGAAGATCTGAACGTCCAGTTCCAACGACTCTAGCGCCTGCTTCAATAGCATCTTCATACATAATTTCTGGGATTGGGTTTGCCATTGCAAAAATAATCGCATTCTGATTCATGGAACGTACCATCTCTTTTGATACAACATTTGCAGCAGATACACCTATAAACACATCGGCTTTTTTCATCGCATCGGCTAATGTTCCTTGTTCTTTCTTTAAGTTAGTTAAACAAGCCATCTCATTTTTAACATTATTCATGCCGAACTCCCGTCCTTCATAAATAATACCTTTAGAATCACACAAAATCATATTATTGACACCAAATCGACTTAATAACTTAACAATAGAAATGCCAGCTGAACCAGCGCCATTCACTACTACTTTTATGGTTCCCATCGTTTTTTTGACTAATTTTAGTGCATTCACTAATCCTGCTACTGTTACAATGGCTGTTCCATGCTGATCGTCGTGAAAAACTGGGATATTTAATTCATTTTTTAAACGTTCTTCTATTTCAAAACAAGCGGGTGCAGCAATATCCTCTAAATTAATACCCCCAAAAGTAGCCTCAAGTAATTTTACAGTTTCAACAAATTGATCTACATTTGTTGTATCTAAGCAAATAGGGAAAGCGTCTACTCCTGCAAAACTTTTAAACAAAACTGCTTTTCCTTCTATTACTGGAAGAGATGCTTTAGCACCAATATTCCCAAGACCCAATACGGCTGTTCCATTAGAGATCACAGCAACACTGTTCCCTTTTATGGTATAGTCATAAACCGCATCTTCATGTTTGTGGATTTCTTTACACGGCTCAGCTACCCCTGGTGAGTAAGCTAGGGATAAATCCTTAGCCGTTTTTACTTCTACTTTAGTATTTACTTCTAATTTTCCTTTATTCAATCGATGCAGTTCTAGTGCTTCTTCACGTAATGACATAACAACCTCTCACCCTCTTACTTTAATGTGTTAATGTATTTTAAATAATGTATCATATATATTAATAATGCACAATATATAAATTTATTATTTTTATATATTGTGCATTTATTTAAATTAATGTGATTAATGATGCAAAAACACAACATAAGATAAGGTTAGAATATATGAGATGTATATAATTATTTCATTCAGAATAAATTACTCAGGTTCGTTTATAATATATACAACTAATTTCTTCTAGGATTTAGCATCTTGGAGTATATAACTTATACTTTGAAAAATTTATAGTCATAAAAAAAACCCACATACGTGGGAACGGAAAGGTACCAGTATAGGACTTGATATTTTATTGTTCTTAATATAATGATTTTAATTAAATGATTTTATTATTACTAAATAATCATTAGAAAGTTTGAATTTATAAAAAATAAATAAATTTAATTTTCGAAATCTACTACTCTTGCAACTTCTTGTCCACAGTTTTTACATTTACCTTGTAATACTATACCAGTTGAATGCTCTTGTATCACATATTGAACAATGCTTACCGCATCGCTACAATTTGCACACCAAACATTATTAACAATCATTTTTCTATACTCTTTTTCAATAGATAACCACATTAAATTTGGGGAATTCAATTTAAAACATCTCCTTTAAAATTTCATCATCTCCCAAAATCCATTCGTTGAATAATATGTTTCTATCATACCACTTCTTTGCTATTCGTGATACAATTAGTTGTGATTTTACAACACTAAACATGAAATATTGAAAGGGATGATATACTTATGGATTTAACACAAAAAACAAATGAAAATATACGTTTTATGATAGAAGAAATCATACAAAAATTAAAAATGGCAACAGCTGCCGCTATGAAACCAGAGCATTTTACTCTTGAGCAGTACGAAGATATTAAAGATATTTATGATTTAGTATCCAGCAAAAGCAATTACAGTATTTCAGAAATGGAAGCAATCGTAAAGGAATTGGGAGATTTACGCAAGTGAACTCGTTTAAACAAAGCTTAAACATCGCGAAATTAGATGGAGACTATACTTCACCTGATTAGGGAGAAACCACCTATTGAGGTAGGGGGCTTAACCCCAAAAAGATATTATACACATTTGTATGATATCTTTTTGGGGTTTATTAATTTCATTATTACTATGATTTAAGTCTGCTACATATCGCCCATTTCCTTTCATGCCGTTTCATATATTTAGGTAATGATCTATAAATTTCTGTAACTTGTTTAAAAGCCTCTTTAGCTTCTTCTTTTTTTCCACTCTGTTCATAAAGTTTTCCTAACAAATAATAGGATTCACAAGAAGATGAGTGAATGCCGCGAAATTCCTGTAAATATTGGAAAGTTTTATCTCGATCACTTTGAATAAAAATTTTAGCCAATTCCAAATAAGGCTGACCATACCCCGTTCTAGGGTTTATATTTAATCCCTCTAAAATATATTTTTCTCCTTCTTGAATGTTGCCTATCTTAATATAGGTCAAACCAAGATCACACAGCACATGTGAATCTTGATCCATACGCGGAAGAATATCGGTAAGAATCTGATTTGCTTCAGTATACTTTTTCTTTTCCATCAATAATCTAGCCAGTTCATATTTAGAAGAAACATCATTAGGATTCAATCTGATCTGTTGTCTTAAATTAGATATTTTTCTCATACGTTTAAGGGGCTTTGTTAAGCTAGGAAAGAACCCCAAAAAACGTCTGTCTACAAAATATAAAATGATAAAAATCACGAGTAAAGCAATAAACGGATTTCCAAGGATTTGCCACAGTAATATAAAACCAATAAATTTCGTCATATCAAACACCCACCATGTTCTGTTAATTTTAACGAACAACTCATTATTATATTATACCAGGGAAATTTCGAGCAACAACTAAAATAATGGATTGAACGAAAAATCTTAAACAAAAATATACCCTGTTGTTGATGGTTATTAACAGGCTGAGAGCTCAGACGTTAACATCTGAACTCTCACTTATTCTTTCTCCATATTGTTTGCAGTTGACTAATTTGTAGTTACAGTAATTGTATTTTCTGCGCTTGCGATGTTACCAGCCGTGTCTATTGCATAAACATAGTATATTTCTCTATCTTTATTATTGAAGAATGCATCACCGTATATCAATGTCAACTCTCCCATTACATTATTTGCTATGGTGAATTGATCATCTAAACCGTCAGATGGATCACTATCAGTAGACAATATAATTTCGATCCCATTTTCTAAGTAGTCCGTAAGTCCAACTGTCGTATCTGAACCTCTATTAAGAGTAGTTATTGCAACATCTTCTCCAACTCCATCACCATCACTGTCATTTAAGATGGGCTGAGCTACAACAGTATCTACATAAATCGTATAATCTGCTGGTTCTGAAAAATTTCCATTTGAATCATATGTATAAACATAGAATGTCTCTCCATTTAAATCATTAAAATCATCATTATTATATTCCAGAGTATAATCTCCATGAAAATTAACTACGATTAAATCCCAATTGTCTAACCCGTCAGATGGATCATCATCAGTAGATAAATAGAGGCTTGAATAATCAGGAAGTTCAATCGTTGTTGTTTCCGAATCCCTATTATTAGTATTTATAGTCACATTATTTTTTAAAATGGGTTTAGCTACTTGGGTATCTATTGTTATACTTTCATCTGCAGGAATTGTTCTACCCCCGATCTTTTTTACAAATATATCATATATGCCATCAGCCCAGTCTTCTGAATTATCATCTTCTAATATGATTTCAATACTAGAAAAAGAAGATTGGTAAACAAATTGTATTTTTTCTTCACCAGATGATTTGTGAATAAAAATGATTTCTATGTCTTGATTTGGATTTCCTATATAATACCAATAAGAGATGGGATTTTCCATAGCACTTTTATTAAAAACAGAATCTCCAGAATCTCCAGAATTCACTAATAGATTTGCACTGATGGTATGATCTGCTTTTTCAGAAATATTATTAGGATTATTAACATCGATGGCGTAAACATAATAGACATCTTCTAAACTATAATGAGAAGAAGAACATTGTTGTTGTCCACCACATTCTTCAAATAAAGGAGCCTTTTCTCCTATATCAAAGTACATATATGAAAGATCAATTACTCCTTCTGGAGATACATTGGATTCAATGATAATTGTTCTATTATCATCTTCATCTTCTAGTCCCTCTAACCCATCCGTAGGGTCTGCATCTGTACTTATCACAAGCTGAACTGTATCATTATCATCATTATTTTTAATTGTTGTTGAACCATATTCAGGAGATTGTTGCGATTGTTGCTCAAATAAGGAAGAATGATTCAAAAACTTTACGTTATTTCCATTTACATAATCGCTATTTGGATTTAATATTGGTTTTTCGATTGGATCAGATGGTTCTGGTTCTGGCTTTGGTTTAGATGGTGATGTTGTCACTTTAATCTTCTTTTTCACTTCAATTTCAAAAACGATAAAATCATTGAAATCACCTACTAAGTCTTTCACTGAACCTTTTTTAATATAAATGTATACTTTTCCTTCAGGAAGTTTATTCTCTGTGAAATTTAGTTTCATTTCATTCCCGTCAATCGAGAGATCAGCTTGCTGCTCATCATTCTCATCAACCGGATATGCATTACAAGTGTGGAAGTAATTCATCACATCAGTATCCATCATTTCAATATCTTCGCTGAAAATTAAAGTAACTCCTGTTGTTGTGGCATTTTTATAATCAACAACATGTGGTAGATCTAAATTAGGCTGGATGTCAAGTGCGATATATGTTTCATAAGCAGAATCAACTAAAAATTTGCGATCTCCATCTATTTTGTAATCCGCTTGTTCATTGATTAATTTCCACTCTAATGCTTGAGCAACATAATGCTGAGCCCATCCGCTTACGCTTGGACCCACATAACCAGACTCATTAATTTGCAGTCCTTTGTATTCCGCATATCCTACAACAAGCAATTTTGCAAATTGTTCTTTGGTTACATTATTTTTAGGATCAAACAAGCCTTTACCTATTCCATCGATAATGCCAGCAGTAGTCCCAGCTTCAATATATGGATATGCCCAGTTCCCTTCTGTTTTTACATCAGAATAGGTTCCTGTTGCAGGCACTTCTAATGAATCATGCCCAAATAACAGTGTGATTACTTTTGCTGCTTGTTCACGCAGCATATCATCTTCTAAATGAGGTAAACAATCCCCGTATCCATCAATAATCCCTTTGCCCCTCAAGACATCAAACTTTTCTTCAACTGTTAACTCTTCCAATGCTGAAATATAAGGCACCATAGAAACAAATATTGAAAATACAAGTAAAACAGATATAATTTTCTTCATTTGATAAATTTCCCCCTAATACATAATTGATTAAACAAGCTGATAAATTACATTAGACCTCCACATAACAATATCCCCATTACTAGAGTTAAATCTCTTTCAAGATCCTAATATGATATAACCGCTGTACAAAATGATAAAAATAAGTATTATACTTTATATAAAGTATGTAACTACATTATTACATACCTTAATTTAATATATTAATTTTAAATTGTCAACCCTATTATCATATACTCATATGATTATTCAATATAAAACTCTAGTAGTAATTTCTTATTTCTTAATGCATCATTTCACATAGTTTTGAACCTACTTCTTCAACTGGATGCTCAGACTCTTTGCACCCACTAGCTTTAAAAAATACAAGAACTTAATTAAAAATCAGGTGGGGTAGAGTCTCCATCTGGTTTGAAGATACCACCTATAGAGGTGGACGTCTGTACACAATTTTTGAATCAATCTCTTTTTAATAAAATATATGTTAAAATTCTTCATATAACTATGAAGGAAGGTATTTATGAATATGAAAACTAGAATATTAGGCAGTACAGGTATTAAGGTTTCAGAAGTCGGTTTTGGTGCATGGCAATTAGGTAATGCAAAAGACTGGGGAAACATGTCAGAGAAAGAAGCCATTTATTTAGTTCATTCTGCTCTAGATCAAGGATCCAATTTTTTTGATACAGCTCCAAATTACGGTGGGGGGAAAAGTGAGGAATTGTTGGGAAAAGCCTTTGTAGGTAAAAGGGATCAAGTTGTAGTAAATACGAAGGTTGGTAAAGATTTCAGTCCAACCCAATTAAAAACCTCACTAGAAACAAGTTTAAGAAGATTACAAACTGATTTTATAGATACTATCTTATTACATAATCCTCCTTTTGAATTTTTAAATGGAGAAAGTCCAATTTATGCAGAACTGGATAAGTTAAAAAAAGAAGGCAAAATAAGAGCTTATGGAGTTTCTGTTGATTCTAGTAAAGAAATGTTAGAAGTTATTCAAAATACAAATAGCCAAGTATTAGAGGTATTGTTTAATATATTTCATCAAGATACTGCAGCAGCATTTCCAGTGGCAAAAGAAAAAGGTGTTGGAATTATTGCCAAAGTTCCGCTAGATTCTGGATGGCTATCCGGAAAGTACAATGCAAACAGTCAATTTGAAGGCATTCGAAGCAGATGGTCTGATGAGGTCATTCATCGTAGATTTGAGCTGTTAAAGCAAATTGATTTTGTTACTAATGAAGAACAGAACATGGTACAGGCTGCTTTAAGATTTATCCTTTCATATGATGCAGTATCTACAGTCATACCTGGTGTAAAAAATGAACAGCAGTTATTTGATAATCTATCCGCTAGTAATCAAAAGATGAGCAATGAAATGAAACAACAACTACAAACATTCTGGGAAAAAGAACTTAAAGCTAATCCTGTCCCTTGGTAACACAGCTGATATCCACATGAAAAATCCAGTATTAAAAACAACAAACTTTAAAATCAAAAATAAAGAGGTTTAGAAGTTTGTTTACAGCCAAGCTGAGGAAGCAATTAAAAATAACGGTATTTGGTGGTCTTATTACTTGGAATTTAACCAAAATTAAAAATTAACGGTAATTAGTGGCCTTATTCAGTTATTTTACGCAATATTTTGCATTAATTTGATAAATATCCATCAAATAAGACCACTGGTTCCCGCTATTTTGTTCAGAAGGTTTGAAAAACAAGATATAAGACCAATTATTCCCGCTATTTTCCCACATTTGAAACTCAAACCAACTTTTTAAAGTCAACATCCTTCTTCTCCTGTAGAACATGAAATAACATATAACTGATCTATTTTGTTTAATTACTATAGATCATATTAACTACATCGTATTCTTTTGCAACGTCTTCAATAGTCTTATTAGCAGAATTTTTTAGGTGTAAATCAAAAAAGTTCAAGATAAATTCATGCTGCATTTTAGCACCTTCTCTTCCATCCAATTCACCTGTAATTTGAAAGTACTTACTTAGTGGAGAATACATATAAATCATAGAAAAATCCTGATGTCCTGTATTATTAATTTGAAACAGTTGTGTTGGTGCTCTGTTTTCATCCAGCAAAAAGAATAAGTTCTCATTATTTAATCCTTCCTCCCATTCATGACTTCGTAAAAAGAAGGAAGGAATTTGTAAGCCAGCTTCCAACTTGCTTTTTTGAATAGGTTCTACCCAAGCATCCATACCGATTAATGCTTTCACTCGATCATCATCCAAAGCAGTGACAACTGAAGCTCCTCCACCAGTAGAATGACCTATTAATCCAACATTTGAAAGGTTTAATTTCCCTTTGAATTTCTCATCTACCTTACCTTCGTTGATTACTTCTAATTGATTTAATGTTAAGTTTATATCCCCAGCAAATGTATTTACTAATGTATTCGCATACTCTAAATAATTAGGCGTGACTTCTCTTTCTGGTAATGCACCCTCATTCACATAAGCAACTTCTCCATCATTAAAAACTGTCACAGCAGATCCATAAGTATGATCGATTGAGATAGCCATATAACCTTGACTAGCTAACAATTCAGCTACATCTGCATGGATATTACTAAATCCCGTCCATCCGTGAGAGAGAATTACGACTGGCCATAAATCCCCCTCCTCCAATACTGGTGGATTTTCATATGAATTTGACATCACTAAAGCAGTGTGACTTAAAACGAAATCTGGGAATCCCATCATTTTGGCTACCCCTTCAGCAACCGAAAGAGCACCTTTTTCTAACCAAGGTACTAAATTATACCCTTGAACGTCTTGCGCAGGGTACCACATCTGTATTTTTATTTTTCTATTTGTGTACTTATTTTCACTATATATCTCTTGTCTATTTTTATCTACAAGATCAAATGATACGGTTCCAACTTCATATTTCCCATCTGGTACTGGCATTTTATACACTGGGAATGCGTAAGTAAATAGTGAGGATATTACAAAAAACAATATCATCAAAACAGAGATCATCTTTTTTAAACGTATATGTTCAAAAATCCATTGATTAATAAATTTAACACTTAAAAATAATTGTAAAATTATTAAAATATATATAGTGTTCAATTGCCAGCGCATTCCCTCAACATAACCATGATAAATTAATATTAATAAAGATAACCAAGGTAAAACCTTAATTAATTTAGTCCTCCTAAGTTTCCTATTAAACATAGACAAGATCATTAAAAAAACCAGTAAAAATAAAATTGCTTCAAGTATTCTCATAGATTCATAGCCTTACAATTGTGACTTAAAGCTATGTTGCCACCTCCAAAATAATAATTCGTCATAATCCTTTTTATGTCGATATTATACCATTTCAAATCTTTTAAATTCCATTGTCACAAAATCAATTGGTTTGATATAAACTATATCATCTCTTCAACACGAAGGAGTGTTCATATGGAAATTTGTGTCATAGGAGCAGGATATGTTGGTTTAACATCAGCCGTAGTTTTTGCAAGGCTTGGTCATAAGGTTAGATGTGTAGATAAAGACAGTGAAAAAATAAAAAGGCTGCAAGAAGGTTCTATTACAATATTTGAACCAGGTTTAGAAAAATTACTCGTTAGTTTTAACAGAAACATCTCTTTTTCTGAAAATATTGAAGATGCAATTGGAGCAACAGAAATTATTCTTATCGCTGTAGGTACACCTCCGCTTCCAGATGGGGAAGCTGATTTACGATATATACAAGATGTCATGCACACAATAGCAAATTCAATTTTTTCTCATAAAACCATTATTACAAAAAGCACCGTTCCGATTGGAACTAATGATAAACTCGTGGAAATGTTACTTGAACTTGAAGTAAAACGAAGTCGATTTCATATTGTATCTAATCCAGAATTTCTCAGGGAAGGTTCTGCTGTGAATGATATGTTACATCCTGACAAAATAGTTGTTGGATTAGAAAATCATGATCAACAGTCTCTAGTAACGATGAAACAACTATACTACGGTATTGATGCCCCATTTGTCGTTACTAGTTTAAAGGGAGCTGAAATGATAAAATATGCATCCAATTCTTTTTTAGCAACTAAAATCTCTTTTATGAATGAAATGGCGAGAATATGTGATGTATTTGACGTAGATATAATGGATGTTGCTAAAGGAATTGGTAGCGATCCAAGAATAGGAACTGAATTTTTACAAGCTGGAATCGGCTATGGAGGGTCCTGCTTTCCTAAAGATCTTCAATCCTTAATTCATACATCAAAAAAGCAAGAGCTGTTTCCAAAACTTCTCATGGCTACGGAAGAAGTTAATCGAACCCAAGTAGATGTTTATATGAATAAATTAAAGTCTTATATTCCAAACTTATCAAACAAAAAAATCACCGTATTAGGTCTTTCCTTTAAACCAAACACAGATGATATTAGATCATCCCCAGCGATTAGATTGATTCATAAGCTAGTTGCACATGATGCTAAGGTGCACGTTTATGACCCAAAAGCAAAGTATGATACCACCCATGTCATTCAATTCCATCATGTAAATGATGCTTTGAATGATGCTGATTGTATCATTCTGGCTACAGACTGGAATGAGTTTTTATATTTAGATTGGATTGATATTAAACAGCGAGTGAATGGTAATATTGTACTGGATACTCGAAATTTTTTAAATAGAAAATCCATAGAAAAACACGGATTCACATACGTTGGCATAGGTCGTTAGATTATGTGCAAAATGAAGATAAACTCCCTAATGATGTTTAGGGAGTAAAAAAGATCTGATTCAACTTATAAGAATCAGATCTTTCTTTCTGCAATCATTTTTAATATCTACTCATCGTCGTCATCGTCATCGTCATCGTCATCATCTTCTTCGTCGTTTTCATCACCTACATCTTCACCAATGAGATATTCATAAGTACTGCCATCATCATATTCTAATTCAACTTCTAATTCTTCAAATGACCCATTCCTAATTTGTTCCAACACAGCTTTTAAAACATGCTCTGCACTTTTTTTATGAGACAGTTCAAACCCTTCTTCGAAGTCCAAATCTACCTTCACTTTATTTACTTTTCCCACCTAAATTCCTCCTCATCCTTTGGTAATTACGCTACATGATATGCAATAACCCATACATAATTGACTAATTTAATAATGTTTTTTTACTTCTTTTTCTTACGATTCCTTCTTTTCTGGGCTTTACCTTCTTTAGCGTTGAATAACCACGGTGGGGCTGCTTGTTCATTAGGTACAATAACTTTATTTGATTTTTTTTCTTTTTTATTCACTTGTTTTTCATTTGTTTGCTTCTTATTTGTTTGCTTCTCATTTGTTTGCTTCTCATTTGTTTGCTTTTCATTTGTTTGCTTTTCATTTGTTTGCTTTTCATTTGTTTGCTTTTCATTTGTTTGCTTTTCATTTGTTTGCTTTTCATTTGTTTGCTTCTCATTCTCTTGCTTCTTTTCTTGATTATCAGCCGGCTTTTCAACTTCTTCTTTTGTAGAAGTCTCTTCTATTTCTTTTATAGGCTCTTCAGAATTTATTATCTTTATTAAATTAGCTTTTGTTCCTTTACTGCTATACATTTTGTTTTCGTATGCCTCCTCTCCACTTATTTGATCAACAATGTTCATTTCTCCTATGATGCTTTCTTGTACATGCTCAGATTTTTCTGAATCATTAAAAGCTATCTCTGTTTTCTCACTTTGTAAGTTATCTTCTACACCTACACTTTCTAGACTTTCATCAGTAACTTGCTCGGTCACTAGTCCTACACTTGGATATTCCTGCAATGGTTTTCCTTCTAAATTTGCTAGGTTTTCCTCTACGGCTGATTCATTGAGTACAATTTTTTCATGGTTTTCAAGCATTTTTTCATATTCAGCAAAGCTCCATCCCATAGGTCCTGGTGGAGAAAACTTAAATTTTTCCAATTCAAGCTTTGGAATGTTATATTGTGTGTCTAATTTTTTTTTATTGCTCAGCCTTCTCACCTCGCTCACCTTCTTTTATGGCTTCCGTTATTTCAGAGAATTGATTAAGAAACCGTTCTTTAGAATCCTCAACTGCAATAATATTTTGTAAAGCCCAAATGTATTTTTCATCACCCCATGAACGTTTTTGACTTAAAAAATACTTGTGTACAATCGCACAGAAAAGATGTGGAAATTTCAAATCAGTCCAAAGAACACGATATTGATCTCTAGTTAATGGATAACAAGCATCGTATTCACGAAGCAATTGAATACTAAAATCAATATCCCATACGGACAGTTTCTTCATCATTTTATTTAAGATAATTCGTAAATCTCTAGAAGGTAAATCATACGTTATTGAATGAAGCTCCCTCATGAAAGGCTCCCCATTTACTTCAGTAAATCGTGCAAGTGTAAAATCCTGTTGGCAATAACTTTTGTCTTCAATCGACTGTTTGATCCAATGTTCATAAGGACCATCATCAAGTTCTTTTAAAGCAGTTCTTCCTCTTTCGAGCATTTTATCTGCATATTCTAAAAATAAAACAGAAAAAGGTTCATCTGGATAGGTTTGAGCTAAAAGTTTGTTTCCTTCTAACTCTTGTAGTTTCCACCTGAACAACTTATGCCATTTATTCAACCTGCTTCGTGTTTTACTCTCAAAAGCTGGAACATACCCTTTTGACAATTGATGGAATTTGCCTGCAAAATCTAGTATCTTCTTCATTTGCTCTTTATTGTAATAAATCATTTCATTTCCTTTTGCATGATCATATACAACGTAAGCATGATCTTCCGCACCTATACAAATAGCTCCATTTTTCGTTTTATGAATAGGAGTAATTGCCAATCCTTTTTGAACTAAATCATTATGGGCACCAGCAATAAATAGCATTCGTTTCGGATTCATATGTGCTTGCTTCAGTATTTTTTTACCTTGATCTGTATCCACTTCCCATGTTGTTCTGCCGCTTCTGCTTTCTAATAATCTAACTTCCCCAATATCAAACGGGTATAAATGTAGTACTCGTTTTAGATGTTTTTCTTGAGTATATTCCTGTTCCAAATGTCATCACCTCTCCTTGACTCCCTCATAAACTTGCATTAAATTTTCTGCAACTCGATTCCAGCTAAAGTTCTTCTCTACTTTATTGCGACCATACTTACCCATGCTGGTTCGTTTGCTAGAATCATTTAATAACAAATTAATCGCTTTTGCATACGCTAGTGGATTTTCAAAATCATGAATGATGTAACCGTTTTTCCCTTCTTCAATGACTTCTGGATTACCGCCTCGATTGCTCGTAATAAGCGGTAGACCTGCTGCCATCGCTTCATAATGAACACGAGCAAGAGGTTCTTGCCATTGTGAAGAGCATACAAAAACATCAGACATTGCATACAACTGAGGAATATTTTGCGGTCTAACAAATTTAATAAAAGTCACATTATTTTCAAATATTGCACCTAACGTATACAAATGCCTTACATAGTTGTTTAAATTATCGTCACCAAACCATTTGGAGCCGATAAATACCATCATCACTTCAGGGTTTTTTTCAATAATGGTTGGAAGTGCTTGAAGGAGGAGATGTGGACCCTTTACTTTGCTAAGTCTGCCCACAAATAAAACTACTTTTTTTCCTTGTAACTCCAGTTCACCTCTAACATGATTTCTCGTCTTCTTACCTACTACAGACCACGAAGGTTGATATTGATGTAAGTCAACACCAGAATATACGGTTTTTGTTTTATTTTTTGCTTCCGGAAATCGATCTGTAATTGTGCTACCTATAAAATCACTTACCGTTACAATTTGGGAAACCTGTTGTACACAACGTTTTCCTTCTGCATCCGTCATTTTTTCATAGGAGAACATTTCATTATGAACACTTAAAACGAATTTCGTTTGTGGTGCAGCATCAGAAAGCTGCTCAATCCAGTTGGGACGATTGCATAAGTGAACCACATCAAAATTTTCTACTTGTATATATTGCTCAATCATTTTAACATATTGATTTTCAGGAAAACGAACATATCTTACATTCCTTTTGGATTCTTCGTTTTGTAACTCTGTGTCTTGTATAGAAATTACGGTCACATCATGTTTATTAGCAATAATGGAAGCAACCGAGTTTAAATATATTTGAATAGCCCCACCTCTTATTGCTGGTACCGGTAGTTTCTCTGTAGAGATTAAAGCAATTTTCATTTTCAGCCTCCATTCATAGTTCAAGTTCATGTTCAAAAATTTCAGTTTTGCTAGGACTTATGAACAACATCTTATGAAGTAATTGTATTCTTTCTGTATGATACGAGAATGAAATGAAGGGTGTTCCTATTCTCATTCGATTTTAAAAAAATTGGGTTTTTAGACAACTTCCCACTTAAATTCAACAGAATATACTGGATTAAAAAATAAGAGGAGTTATGTAAATGTGATAAAAAAAGCAATTATACCTGCAGCAGGTTACGGCACGCGTTGTTTACCAATTTCAAAAGTGGTACCTAAAGAGTTATTTCCAATTGGAAACAAACCCGCTATTGATTACATTGTTGAAGAAGCTGTTGCCTCTGGGATTGAAGAAATATTAATCATCGTCTCCCGTTCAAAAAATTTAATTTTTGATTATTTTGATCGATCTATTGAATTAGAAACTTTTTTACAGCAAAAAAACAAAAATCATTTATTAGACAAAATTAAACCACCTGATGTTCATATTCAATATATAAGACAGCCCTTTGCAAAAGGTCTTGGTGATGCCATAAAGTTAGGAGAGCGATTCATCCAAAATGAACCATTTGCAGTGTTGTTGCCTGATGAAATTATATTAAATCACAAAATACCTGCCTTAAAACAATTAACTAGTGTTTATGAAAAACATAAAGAAAGCGTATTAGGACTTTATGAAGTAAATCCCAAGCAGCTTTCAAACTATGGCATTGTAAAAACAAACAAGATTGAAACTGATTTATTTAAAGTAACTCATATCGTTGAAAAACCTAACCATAACCCTCCATCGAATTTAGCAGTAATAGGAAGGTATGTATTTACACCAACGATTTTTTCTTATTTGGAAAATATCAAAACAGGTGTAGATGGAGAAATTCAGCTTACTGACGCCATCAATGAACTTCGAAAGAAAGAAGCGTGCCTTGGTAAACTTATTACGGCTGAACGTTTTGATATAGGGAGAAAAGAAGAATATCTAAAAGCGATCACATATTTAAAGGATATTGAGGAGTGACTAAACTTGAAATTATTAGTCATATGGCGCCTTTTAACTGTTGGCGGAGTAAATGCTGGATGGCGTAATCGTGCCATTTTCTTCAAAAAACATGGGATAGATATTGAATTTTTATACTGTAAGGATCTTGGCGGTTTGCATATGATGAAGGATGTTGCGCCTGTTTATGTAACAAATGATGAGAATGAAATTCATCATTTATTGGAGCACAATCATTATGATGTTGTCATTGTGGTAGATACAAATCAAGCTTACAAATGGTTGTCACATACAAATTTTAAGGGACCAATATTGATAGAAGCTCGGACCCCTGAGATTATTAAGCTAAAGCGTAATTTAGAGGGCTTTGATAAAGTGAAACCGACCAAATTTGTAGTTCCATCTGAGCATCAGAGAAGAGTTTTATCCATTTTAGTTAAACATAACTCTCCAACAGAAGTCATCTATAATGGGGTAGATACTTCTTTTTTCAGAAAACTTCCGGAAGATCAAATTGATCTGACGGCTGATCCCCCTATCGCATCAAATAAAAAAATTGTCGCATATATTGGAAGGTTAGATCAGAGGAAAAATTGGAAACAACTTATTAAAATCGCCCGTCTTGTACAATCAGAACGAGATGACATTGAGTTTTGGGTCATTGGTGGTGATCAAAGTAAAGACCGAACAAAATTTGAAAACCAAAGGAATAAACAGCAGCTAAATGAGGTCATTAAATGGTTTCCTGTCATCCCTTATCAACAAATGCCTCACCTTTATGCAAAAATTAAACAAACGGGTGGATGTACGATTGCAACAACTAAAGGTGAATCTTTTGGAAATACCTTCATTGAAGCCATGGCTTGTGGAGTCCCTGTTGTTGCACCAAATGTATCTTCTATACCTGAGATTGTTGTTCATAAAAAAACCGGATATTTATTTTACGAAAACCATATTAAAGAAGCAGCAAAATCTATTTATACAATACTGGATGATCCTACTTTATACGAGCATTTATCTAATGCTTCAATCCAAAGAGTAGATAACTATTTTTCCATTTCAAAGTGTGCAGACAAATATATTCAAATGCTCCATAATGTACTGAAAGAGAGTTGATCAAAAGATGCTTCCCGTCTTGTATCATAAGCCTTTAAAAAGTAAATCAAACCATAAGCATCTTGTTTCTTTTGACAATCATCAAAACTATGCTGTGCATTTTTTGCATGCGGGTAATGAAAAATCATTAATGAATGAATGGATCGCTTATTGTATTGCAAAATATATGGAAATTCCTGTACCAGAAGTTCAAATTATTGAAATGCCAAATATATTTTTAGAGGAAATACCAAATCTTAATGCTTATTATCAACATGATTTATCCAAAAAACAATCTGCAATCCTTTACTTGGAGGAAACTATTCCTTTAAATGAAGCAGAAGCGCGCCATATTATAAATGTGGATGACATTGCAAAAATGATCGTATTTGATTATTGGTTATGTAATACAAATCGTACACATCATAATGTGCTGCTAAAATACGAAACACCTGGCGTTTATCATTGCTGGATCATGGATCATTCTGAAATATTCTCCTCAATATCTTGGACAGCTGCTGATTTAGAAAGTTTACCCGAAACTTTACTACAAAATGTAACCCACGAAACTCTAGCTAATTTTATTCCAAATGAAAGAGAATTTATTGAACAAATTAAAGTCATTCAAACTATTCCATCTCTGTTACTTGAGGAAATATTATCTCTGATACCAGAGGAATGGAAATTGTCAGAAAAAGAACAAAAAAATGTACTAAAGACTTTAAATTACAGGCGTTATAAAGTGATTCCACGTGTTATCAATCAGTTTATTAATGAAATATATTCACCTTTGGTTAAGAACAGAAAATGAATAAACAACACAAATACAGGAGCTCAGTTAAACAATATCTTAAAAAATAGTATAAGGATGGTGAGAGGTTTGAATGTAGACCCTTTACAAGGTGAAAATAAGGAAGAAAGCAATGAATATGTTTTGTCCCCTGAAGAAGAACAAAAACTAATTCAACTAGCAGATACGATTATTAGTAATTGGGATAAAAAAGTGAATCTAATTGAAGTCATTCAAGGCGGACAAATGGCCATCGTTTGGAAGGTTCATACAGAGGAAGGTCCATTTTGTTTAAAAAGAATCCATCGCCCAGAAAAGAAAGCACTGTTCTCAATTCATGCGCAGGATTACTTAGCAAAAAAAGGAACTAGAGTACCTGGTATCATCCCAAACAAAAACGGTGAACTATATACAAAGCATGGACCTTTTTTGTTTGTAGTTTATGAATGGATAGAGGGGAGACCTTTTGAATTAACCGTTACAGAAGATCTACAATTCATAATGAGAGGACTTGCAACTTTCCACATCGCGTCAGTTGGATATTTACCACCTCCTGGTGTTCCTGTTTTTAAAAAACTTGGTCGTTGGCCAAATCATTATATTAAAAGATGTCAACAGATGGAGACATGGAAGTTAGTTGCAAAACAATTCCCAGATGATCCATTTTCTCAAGCTTATTTAACAGAGATTGATGTGTTTATTAAGGAAGGAATTGATACGTTACGAAGATTACAAGAA
Organism: Chengkuizengella sp. SCS-71B; assembly: GCF_040100845.1. NCBI lineage: Bacteria > Bacillati > Bacillota > Bacilli > Caryophanales > Paenibacillaceae > Chengkuizengella > Chengkuizengella sp. SCS-71B. The sequence continues at coordinate 3,533,039 of NZ_JAZHSH010000001.1, forward strand.
AGCGATTATATGAATTGGGTTGAGCAATTAGGAGCAACCCCAAATTTATGTCATCAAGATTATGGAACAGGAAACACGCTTCTTGATCTTGATCAACAAATATGGGTGATTGATCTAGATACCGTTTCCTATGATTTACCCATTCGTGATTTGAGAAAAATGATTATCCCATTACTTGATACAACAGGTGTATGGAACGAGGAACAATTTAATATTATGATTGAAGCGTATGAATCCGTTGCGCCTCTAACCTCGGAACAAAAACAAATTATGTTTATTGATATGTTATTTCCTTATGAATTATATGATGTCATTCGAGAAAGATACGTAAGAAAATCCCCAATGTTAGTGGATGAACTTCATGGTGCCCTAGAGTATGAAAGAATTAAATCCCGGGAATTAAATAAACTGATTCATCAAGTTTGAGGATCAGTTTATAGAGGTTGTTCAAAAAAAGATTATATAGTTTAAAAAAGGGTTCCTTCGCTCAATTTGAACATCGTAAATTGTAGGAACCCTTTATTTTTCTTTTCCATAAAATGGAATCATTTATAGCTTTTTTTACTGCTTTTTTTAGCCTTAGCAGGCCTTGCTGCTTTTATATTGTTTCTTTTTCCAACAGGTTTTGATGAAGTTCTAGCTTCTCCTCTTCTACTTTCTCCTCGTCGACTTCCACCACGTCCCCCTTTTTGCTCATTATTCTCTTTAGCATTTTTTGCTTTATTTCCAAATTTACGTCCAACGTTATTATTTTTCCTCTGATTTGAATTTCTATTTGCACTTTTATTTTTATTAGAACGTCTAACGGTCGTTTCTCCATCTACAGTTTGTTTTTTTATGGAGATCTTTATTCCTCTTTCAATCTGATTTAATGCATTACGATCTTTAGGGGCTACAAATGTAATTGCTAATCCTTTTTCACCAGCTCGTCCAGTTCTTCCTATTCGATGAACATAACTTTCCACATCCTGAGGAATATCGTAGTTAAACACATGAGTAACTCCCTCGACATCCAGTCCACGGGCAGCAACATCTGTAGCAATTAGGAATTGAATTTTCAATTCGCGGAATCGCTTCATTACCTGTTCTCTTTTGGCTTGGGATAAATCACCGTGAAGCTCATCTGAATTCAATCCTTTTTCTCTTAACGCCTCATTTAATTTACTTGCTCTTCGCTTTGTCCGACAGAATATAATCGCTAAAAATGGTCGATATTTCTCGATAGTGCTTACTAATGCAGCTTCCTTCGCACGGTCTGTAGTTTCGATTGCGATTTGTTTGATATCTGATACAGTGATCTCCGTATCTTTTACGCGAATATCTTCTGGTTTTCTCATATATCGATTGGCTAAAGACCTTACTTGCTGTGGCATCGTTGCTGAGAATAACATCGTCTGTCTGCTGGATGGTGTACGCTGAATAATTTCTTCAACTTCAGATAAAAAGCCAATGTGCAGCATTTGATCTGCTTCATCCAGTACAAGCATGGAAACATTAGAAAGTTTGATCGTTCCACGTCCTAAATGATCTATAATACGACCTGGTGTACCTACAATAATCTGATTATTTCCTTTTAATTTATGTAACTGTTTTTCCACATCTTGTCCACCATATACAGCTAATACATTAAGATTTTGTATCTTAGCAACGAGCTTTTTCACTTCAGCAGTTACTTGTAGCGCTAATTCACGAGTCGGTGTAACAATAATCGCTTGAATTTCTGGTTTATCTGGATCTATTTTTTCTAATATAGGCAATATAAACGCTAAGGTTTTCCCTGTTCCTGTTTGAGCCTTACCAATAACATCTTTTCCTTCCAATAGATGAGGAATCGCTTGTTGTTGAATTGGAGTAGGTTTGAATATTCCGTTTTCTTTTAAGAGGTTATTTATTTCTTCCCTTATGCCAAGCTGTAAAAAATTTTGCATTTTCATATACCTTCTTTTTCTGTTTATATTGAATAGCATTTTCCTTATAATTGTTATTTATGCTATTGTGAATCAGAGTAATAATTGTGCGTGTAAAAAGCACCACATAGGGTGCTTTCAAAAGTATTATTCTTTTATTAATATTTCAACTTTATCATATTATCATAATCTCGCAAAGGAATTATTTTTTATAATGTATTAAATAATGAATCAGGAGATAGTAAATTAGGCTTATTTAATACTTCTATGTGATTTTTCTATGATGTAGATGCAGCTTTTTCTGCTCTTTCTCCTTTTTGCAGCTGATACATCTTATGATACCGGCCTTTTAATTCCATTAACTCATCGTGATTACCTCGTTCTACGATTTCACCTCTATGAAGTACTAGAATTTGATCTGCATCACGAATCGTAGACAATCTATGTGCAATTACAAACGTTGTTCTTCCTTCACTTACGACCTTAAGTGCTTTTTGAATCAATCCTTCAGTTTCACTGTCAATACTAGCCGTGGCTTCGTCTAAAATTAAAATGGCTGGATCAAAAGCCAAGGCTCTTGCAAATGAAATCAATTGTCGTTGTCCTGCAGATAAAGTACTTCCTCGTTCAACAACTGGTTCATCATACCCATTTGGGAGTTGTTCAACAAATGTGGAAGCCCCTACTTTTTGCAACGCATCCTTCACTTTGTTTATATCTATATCTTCATTATACAAACTAACATTGAACTTAATATCCCCTGCAAAGAGAAATGGATCTTGTAATACAATCCCCATGTGTTTTCGTAAAGCTTGTTTGGAAAAGGTAGTAACATCTACATTATCGATCGTTATTTTTCCTTCGTTTGGTTCATAAAACCCTAGTAGGAGATTCATGATTGAGCTTTTTCCCGATCCAGTATGCCCTACAAGAGCAATCGTTTCTCCTTTTTGAGCTTCAAATGAAATATTCTTTAAAACATTTTCACCTGGCTTATAGGCAAATGTCACATTATTAAATCGGACACGCCCCTCTGGACGAGGCGTTTGATCCGCATTATGTACTTCTGTTCCATCCATATCAAGTATAGTAAAAACTCTGCCCGCTGAGACAAAAGCTCTCTGTGCATTTGTAAGCTGATCAAATATGCCTATAATAGGCTGGAATATACGACCTAAATAATCTATGAATACGTAAAACACTCCAAATTGAATCGCTCCCTCTAACGATTGACTCCCAAAGTACCATATGACCATTGCCGTAACTAATCTTCCAATCGTACCAACTGCATTTCGAGATGAAAGTGAAAAAACACGAATCTGTTTTATTTGATTTACATAACGATCTTGATTTAAATTTTCAAATTCATCAACCGTTAATTTTTCCCTACGAAATGCCTGAATAACAGGCATAACATTAATGGACTCATTTATCATTGCGTTCATATCACTTAATCGAGCACGCATAATCGTAATAAAAACTTTTGAATATTTAAGATGTATGTACATAATCAATGCAAAAATAGGAAAAAGCAAAAGACAAAGAAGCGCCAACCTAACATCTAATATAAATAGAAACACAAAAATACCTATTAGCTGTACTGCACTTACAACAAAAGTTGCCATAAAACTCATAAACAAATCACGTATTGCCTCGGTATCATTTGCTATTCTTGATACAACTTGACCTATGGGTGTATTATCAAAATAACGGATAGAAATGCGTTGAATATGTTTCATTAAATCCATTCGCATATTTTTGATGATACGTAAGGCGGTTGTTTGCAATGTATATCCTTGTATAAAATTTAAAACACTTGCTGTGATTAGAAGACCTACATAAAGTCCAATTAAACTCAAAATAGGTGATATTTCTATATCTTCATTAGAAAGATGATTATCAATAATAATTTGAATAATTAATGGTCCTCCTAGTTCTGCACCAACAGCACCGCAAAGAATAAGGAGTGCGGCTATAATTCTATATTTAAAATGAAGAGCATAGTTAAAAAGCCTCCTGGTAACTTTTTGTTTAGGCTCCATGAATATCACTCCTTTTACATGTTTACATGTGCTACATCAAAATAATTTATTTCACTTATTCATTTAAACTAGCTTCCATTTGTTGATGCTCCCACTGCTCTTTATACCAGCCACCATGAAACATAAGCTCCTCATGTGTTCCTTGGTCAATTACTCTGCCTTCATCCAAAACAAGTATCCAATCAGCATGACTCACTGCTGATAATCGATGTGAAGAAATCAATGTTGTCTTTCCTGCACGTTCATTTCTGATTTCATGTAAGATTATATTTTCTGTTTTTGCATCTACAGCTGATAGCGAATCATCTAATATAAGAATCTCAGCATCAAGCAACAATGCTCTAGCAATGGCAACACGCTGCTTCTGACCACCAGACAACATCACACCTTGCTCACCAATTACTGTTTCAAGCCCATCAGTCATCCTTGATACATCTTTGGTGAAGGAAGCCATTTTAATAGCTCTATCAATTTCTTCTTGTGTTGCATCTTGTTTTCCTAACTTAATATTTTCTTTTAATGTTTTGGATAATAGCATATGCTCTTGTGGAACATAGGATACCCAGCTTTTCAATTGTTCTAGGCTTATTTGTTCTACAGGAATTTTAGAAATAAACAATTTTTCTTTATCGATAGGATATTGTCTCAACAGTTGTTTCAATAGTGTACTTTTTCCACTTCCTGTTCGACCTACAATTCCTAACGTCTGTCCACGTTGTAAGCGAAAAGAAACTTGGTCCAAACTTTTCATATTGGAACCTGGGTATTGAAAGGTAAGTTCCTTCATTTCTATACTTAATGGAGCATCCACTTTTTTTGTTACTTCTTCATCCTTTACATCTGGTTGCTGAGATAAAATGTTATCCATTCGATCTGCAGAAGCACTTCCGCGCTGTAAGACATTTATAAACTCACCAAAAGCAATCATTGGCCAAATTAACATACCTAAAAAAATGTTAAACGTGATTAACTCTCCTAATGTTATTTCGTTCTGAATGACTAAATAAGATCCATAACTAATTCCAATTGCTACACTCAATCCCACAATGAGTGAAATTGAAGGTTGAAAAAGAGCATTAAAAATAGCCACTTTTCTATTTTTATTCAATACTTCTGTAGTCACCTTATCAAAAGCAGCAATATCGTTTTCCTCTTGAACGTAAGAACGTATGACTCTCATCCCAGATATAGACTCCAAGGCTTGATCATTCATTTTACCAAATGAAGCTTGCGCTTCAAGGAAATTAACTCTTACATTTTTCCCAAGTTTGTTAATCACTAAAGCTAGAAAAGGAAGAGGGATGAAAGCTGCCAGCATCAATTTATAACTAATTAAAGAAACCATCATAATCACAACAACCGAAACGCCTACTACCGTATTCACCAAAGTCATTACACCGAATCCAGCTGTTTGACCGATTGCCAGTACATCGTTCGTAGCTAAAGCCATCAAATCTCCTGTCGTATTCCTTTGAAAAAAACCTGGAGTCATCTTAGTTAAATTTGTTAGAAGTTTTTTTCTTAAAATCGTTTCAATTAAAGCCGAATTACGAAACAAAGTTGTGATCCAAGTAAAAACTAATATGTAGAGTAAAATTGCTAAAAACAGAAGTAAAAGTACAGTTTTGGTTAAAGATTCTGAAGTTAACTCATTATCCCCAATTTGATCTACAATGTTTCCTATCATTATAGGTGGGATCATGGTAAGGAGAGTTACAATAGTCATAATGGTAATTGCTATCACATAACTTTTCCAACGCTGTTTAAAAAACCATTTTAGTTTGATCACAAAAGACATATATCTACTCCTTTTCTATATAGAATCATATACCAATATTATAATTGCAGTTTATCTTTTTATATTTTTTCTTCAATTAAAAATCAATTTCTTTTAAAACTTGTTGTAACAGTTTTACCTCATCATTTGATAATGTCACGCCTTTACCCATCTTCGTATGATCGGGAGCCCAATCACGAATGTCATACTTCGGATCACGACCATTCCAACTTATTAAGTTAAATTCTTTTTTCCAACCTTTAGGTGACTCTGAAAGTGTTGCAATCGTTTTAAGTATTTCAAATTTGATCTCTGCCATGAAGAATACCTCCCGTTATTATGGTTTGACGTATAAGTAAACACTTTTATATAATAGCTAATTATTTCTCATCTAATTTAAGATAGTAAGAATTAATTATACCATAAAATAAGAATTGGACAAACATTTGTTCTAAATTTAAGTATAAGTTTTATAACCTTCTGACATACAAACTAAGATGCATCATAAACTAAAGTAGTTGAATCAATTTCATAAAGCCTACTTCACTTGGAGGTGCGGTGTTTGATTAAAATTTCACACCCAAATTGGGTGTCACGGGTATTAAACTGAGAATAAAAAAGGGGGAATTAAAGATGAACAACGAAAATCAACTAACTGCATGGGAAGAGCATCAATTTTGGTTGGAAATATTAGAAGACCATGCTCATTTCATTCACGATTTTTTAGCCCCATCTGAGCAAAAATGGATAGGAATTGCTTCTCAATATATCCATGCCTTTCGTTCTTTAAGAAAGAAACTGGATTCTATAAATCCAAATCTCTCTTATTCCTCTCCTGAAATGAAAAATTTTGCTTCCGAAGTTTATCCTGTTGCAGAAGGTTACTATAAATTTGAAGGACATATACAACATTTAAGACTACAAAACAAAGTGAATTTAAATATGTGGCCAACGTACTTAAATGGGACATTGAGCGAAAACAGAGAATATCTTAGAATATTATCTTATGCCATGAGAGGTGAAACCCCATCCCCTTTATCATTAGTTGATTTATTAGAACTTTGGTTAGACGATCACTTAGGACACGCACTTTTATTCATAGACATCATGGATCCAGTAGAAAGACTTCTACTAAATCAAGCTAAAAAATCAGAAGAGGAATTCCTCGCACATATACTAAAAAATCGCCAAATTAGAGGTTATTTAATATTTACTGCACCTGGTTTCCCAGTACAAAGAGGGTTTGCCAAAGAAGTATCTGAATCTGTTGTTTCATTATATGGTTTAGTAGAAAAACTAGTTGAAATGTATAAAGACAGTGAAGTTTTAAACAGGTCAACATTACGTTTTATAGAACACCATTTCCCTGAATCATGTTATTTCCTACGCAAATTAGCTGCATATAATCCTGACATTTATAAAATCGAAAATTGTCCGTTAACGAAACCATCATTCCAAGAGGGAAATGGATAAAGCCATCAGACAATGTCCAATGGCTTTTCAAAATAAGTATTTATCTCAACTCATTAAGGTATTCTCTAATCTGATCAGGGGTTTTTGCAAACTTACTGTGTAAATGGGCTATCTTCTCCCCATTTTTGTAAACTAATAAACTTGGAATGCCTCTAACTTCATATTCCTCTGATAGGTTTTGAAATTCTTCTGCATCAATTGCTAAAAACTGTTTATCCGAATGCTCATCAACAATAGGATCAATAAATCGATCAAGGTTTTTACAATCTGGACACCAAGTTGTATCAAACTTCATCACTGTAAATTTATTATTGTTAATTTGTTCTTTAAATTGTTCTAATGTTTGAATTCGTTCCATTTAATATCACTCCCTTATTTGTTTATGTGCTCATTATATACTTACTAAATGAAAGTATCTGTTAAATAGATTACAATAACATTTAAAAATTAGACCACTAAAACAATCTATCTTTGAACAAGAAAAGGGATTATCCGTTGATCTTCTTAAAAGACCTTTTGGACAATCCCTTCTCATATATCTTTCTAATATTCTTAAATTTTATTCTTAACTTCTATATTCAATTAATTATCTTTTGGATTTCCCTGGCTCTTAGTAGTAATTTCATAAGTGAAGTCTACTGCACCTTTTTCTCCACCTGTTGGAGCATACCAGACAATCATATAATTTGTACCATCTTTAAATAATTGACGTAATTCAAGTGCTTTTTCTTCTGTCACATTAAATGGTTCTACATCTACAACTTTATATTTTGTATGTTTTCCATCTTCACCTACATTACGTTCGTTGATAAACGTTACAGCATATTTTACGTATTCACCTTTTAATTCATTCAATGAATACAATCCATTTAAAGAACTTCCATCTTGAGTATATCCAATTTCAGGGATAGAAATATTATCCACGAACCAACCTGTATCATTGTAACCCCAATCTGTTAAGAAACGGAAGGATACCCAGATCTCTTGTCCTGCATATGCAGATAAATCAAATGTTTCTTGCTGCCAATCTGTATAATGTCCTGTAAATCCAGGTAGGTTTTCCTTAATTTTTGGATAACCATTATCTACAATATCAGAACGCGTATTTTCATTGGCTAAATTAGTCCAAGTTGCCCCTTCATCTACAGAAACTTGAACCACACCGAAATCCCATTGCTCTTCAATATCAATGAAGTTATCAAAAGTTAAAGTTGCTTCCTCTACACCTGTAAGATCGGCTGTAATGACAATACTATTATCAATTTCATCTCCCTGATTAGCCCATAATACTTTATTGTCAGAACCTAATGGATCTGCAACAGTTAACCATTTTGCAGGTAAGAAATCAACACCATCAAAGTTTATTGAACGTATTTTATCATCAATCTCAATCACTTTATAGTTAGCTCCCCAAGCCGGAACTCCATCCTTCTCAAATTCAGCAGCAGATTCAAAATTGATCTTTAAATCAATGCTTTCAAATTCATATTTTCCATCTCCAGGTGTAGCACTGTCGATAGCTAAAGCAGTGCTAAAGTTTTTAAACAATTCACCAAACTCTATTCCTGTATCAAATGCAGCTAATTGATTATTCACACTTTCAATACCGTTAGCTTCATCATTTAATAAAGCTTGTACAAATTCCTGACCAAATTGTTCATTTAAATATAGCTGTAACAAGTAGGCTTGTCCATAATCAGCTAATGTTTCAGGGGAACCACTATTATAATACTCATCCCATTCCACAAGTGAATTTTCTGGGTGATCAAGGAAATAGTTTACATGACCCATTGGGTGCCCATATCCAACGATATATTCTGCAAAATCGGACATTCCTTCATTAATCCAATTTGTTTCATCTCTATCTTTATCACTATGAATAAGATGCTGATACTCATGAGCAACAGTACCGAAGAATGTACTCTCTAATCTATTCTCCCAATCTGCAGAATCGATAGTTATAATATTACGATCTATGTATTGTTCATAAGCTGTCCAGAAAAACCCAGCTACGAAAAACGGATAAGTTGGGTCTTCGTACTGTTCGTCAATAATATTATCTACTAGAATAATATTTTTACCTTCCTCAGATAAATAATAGTCTTCTGGGAAACCTATAAGACCTGGTAATTCGGCATTCGAACCAGTAAGTGTATCTTCATTACCAAAGAAATCTACTACCCTAGGATAAATGATCTGTTCAAACTCGTCTTTCATTTTATCCGCTTGTTCTTGTGTGACCACATGAGCAGGTCGACTATCTCCCTCAGGGAATGAAAGATCATCAGCAACCCATACTTCTACGTTATCGCCAACACTTCTTAATGTAAATGTTTTCAAACTTAAATTTCTATTTAAGAAGTATTTAGTTCCCCCATTAAATGTAAAGTTACCGTCTGAAGCTTCTTCAGAGCTAGAACCTTCTTCATTTTCAGAAATGATAGTAGCTTGTTCTTTAAGTTGCTCCTCAGCTTTTTGTAAAAAGTCGGAATCTTGGGATTGATGTCTTAATTCAGAGCCAATGTCTATGACATCTCCATATCTTGCAGTATCAACATCATTAGTTGCTGCAGAAACTTGACCTCCAGAAAATGTTGGAACAATTAGTGAGATCGATAATAAAGCTGTCGAAATTGCAGAAATTACTCTTTTTTTCATCATTTTTCTCCTCTCATGCATATGTATTTACAAGACCTTCATATGATAATCTATTAAATCAGATTCTTTAAAGGCTTGTTTATATTCAGTATACATACCTTAATATCGATATTGTGTCGAAATTCGTTGTTATTATAGGGTGTATTTTAGGAACTTTTGTCGAAAAATATAATATATTATTATATTTGTAATATTTTAGTATAAATAATTCTCAAACTTCTCAGAAAGATTATTGTTATTGAAAATAGTAAAAAGAGGAGTGCCAATAGATAAATATTTATAAATCAATTAGAATTTGAATTTCAAAATGATAATGGTTCGAGTCCATCCAAGAAGGATGTTCAAAAAGTATAAATAATTCTTACAAACAAAAAAACAAGGAGAGCTAAGGCAAACTCCTCGTTTTTGATATCATTTTTAAACCCATGATCTTTACTGTTTTCGATAGTCATCCGTTAAAATTCCAGAAAAACCCCAATTTTCATCCTCAATTTCTTGGATCACAATATGTGTATGTTCTGGATTTTTACCAAGTACATTTACTAGCGTTTCCGTAAACTCTTTTACAATTTGAGCTTTTTGATCACGAGTAGCTCCTTTTGTTATTTGAAGATTTATGTATGGCATAACTTATATCCTCCTTCAAGAAAGTTAATTCTCTCAAATACTTTGTTTTTCAAAAAATAAATTCGTATTTAGACTAGACTTTATGCAGCCTGTAATGCTTGTATTTGAGGCAATCCTCGTAAAAATTTAGAACCATCAAACTCACACTGTTTTTGACCGATGACAAACAAAACACGTAATAACTTATAGCACATTTTCCAAATTCGATGCCCCGATCATCTTGTACACGGGCTACGTGTTTGTTTTTAGCGATATCGATGCCAACTATAAGAGTTGATGGTTTGATTCATTACAGGAATGCTCCCATTATTGAGTTTAATAACAACAGTATACATTATTTTGTAATAACCGTTTGAAAAAATTGATGATACAATCAAGTTTTCACTTATTAAATATTCTCTATCTCTTTTCTGAGTAAATCAATAGGATACTTATAACCCATTGCTGGACCAGTCATCAATTGCCCCGTCCATTTATTAAGTTCAACTAAATTTAGACTTTCACTTGGAAGATGATATTCTATTTCCCAAGAAATATGGATATGAAAATCATTAATTTGCCCCAATATACTCCTATCATGAGTTTTTGTATACTTCACTTCACCACATTTTTTCAAATATTGTTTAACCTTACTTAGTGGAAATCCTTCTGCTATGAATGTTTCTTCGATAGAAGAGATAAAGATATCATCGAATTTTTTAAAATCATTTAATTTTAAACCGTACAATACTATGCAGTATCGAGTTTTATTGTTCATTAGGATTATACCTTTTCTCCTATCGAACATAAACAAATTAGCATGCCAGTCGTAAAAAGAATCTCGTTCATCGGTATAATCCTCAAGTTTTATTTTCATAACATCAGCTAATTTTTTAGTGCATTGAATAAGCATATTTTCACCTTCGATATATTCATTTTTTTATAAATCTTTTAACAAATTTACTTTATTATATTGTTCTATTTTGCTTTTGCAATCACGAGTTTTCTTCTTTTATTTCCCCATCTATTGTAGTATTCTAAAATATTCAATCTAATATCTCCTTAAGTGAACCTCCTTTGATTCTAAGGAGGTTAAATGATTCGTTTATATCTGTTTTTGGTTGTTGGTGAAAAACTAATCACATTATATATTCTCTTTGTTGGGCTTTGAATTCTTTCCAATTTTTAATAGTGTATCGTAACTCATTTTTATCCAACCAAAATATATAAAGATATAAGTAGCTATGGAGATGATTAGCAATAGAAAAACTACTCCATAACTTGAAACATCTTGATAGATTGCCGATTCTATAAATAAAGCCATAGGGGATAGGAAAGCGATCACTGCACCTATAATTATCGAACGTGTATAAGTTGGATGAAAAGAATCATTTTTGTTTTCAATAGACTTTCTTAAATGCAGGGTTAGTTTAAAACGTTTTTCCAAATCTCTATATTTACCAAATGACATTTCCATACCAGCATAAGTGAACATAACGATTGCAATTGCAATAAGTATAAAGAAAGGAATGAGAAGTATATCATCATTAAAATTTTCAGATAAACCAGTTATAATGTCATCCTTGATTAATTGAGGAATTAAAATTAATTGAATTACTGCTAACAAACATATAAACACGCCTGTTACAAAGTATATACTCCATTTTTTGCTTACTTTAAAGTAATTATTCACTTCATCTTCAGTAAGAGTGGGTAGTTCGTCTCTTTCGTCATCAAGCTCAATATCAAACTCTTTCATTAGTTCATCAATATTTCCGAATTCTGAAATTACAATACCTACCGCTTCATTTTCTGACATACCATTACTTTTCAACTCATTATATTTGTCTTCCATATTGGATAATAAGTCTTCTTTTATACTTTTGATTTGTTCTGTTTTTGGTAAAGTTGCAAACATATTATCTAAATAATTCAAAATTGTTTCCATTTTAGAAATCCTCCTTAATAAATTGATTAATAACTTCCTTCGTTAACTCCCATTCTTTACACTTTTCCTTATAGTAATTTATCCCCGATTGGGTAATCTTGTAATACGTGCGCCTCTTACCATGTGTTTCTTCCTTAAAAAAAGATTCAATATAGCCGTTTTTCATCAGACGATTGAAAGCAGAATATAAGGTTGTTTCCTTTATAATGTACTTTTCATCTGATAATTCTTTGATGTTCTTTGATATCTCATACCCATAAGAGTCGTTGTCAAGTAACATATATAGAATAATTGTATCGTTATATCCTCTAATAACATCACTGCTAATCAAATATATTCTCCTTTCCCTCATTACTTATGTTGTTATGATTTTTATATATTTATGGCTAAATTACTCCACCTGTAGTACTTTACCTGTCGTAGTAATTTTAATATATCATAATTACTACGACAGGTAAAGTAGTTAGTTTTGAAAAATTTGTTTAATGGTAAATAAAATAAGCCCTCAAAGTTAATTTTTGAGGACTTTATTCATTACTAATACATTAGTAATTCAATAAAATAAATTTGTTGGTGGAATAATTAAATTCAAGTTAGTTTACATATGATCTAATTAAATTAGAAGGACTATGATTAAGGTTATACGATACAATTTATTTAAATTATATTTCCAACATAATTTGAACACACTCTAACTGAATGATACATTTCTAATTTCCATACAAAGAGAAATATTTATATTTCAAAAAATAGGAGTGGTTATTATGCTTTCTTTTATACAGCCCGATGGTGAAAGCCAATTTGTCCTTTTTTCTCTTGAACACCTATTTTCTTTATTCGTTGTTATTGTAATTATTTTAGTTATTTATTGGTATAGAAGCAGTTTAAAGCAACCAATCCCTAACAAGATATCTAGAGGATTATTAATTATAGTTCTAATTGTCTCAGATATAAGTCTTCATGCATGGCTTTGGTGGGTTGACGAATGGGGGTTTCGTAATGCACTTCCTCTTCATTTGAGTAGTATTTCTCTTTTACTAGCCGCCTTGCTACTTTGGATTAAAAATTATCGTCTTTTTGAATTCACTTATTTTGTTGGAGTAGGCAGTGCACTTCAAGCTATGATTACTCCAGATATTAGTTTATATACCTTCCCACAGTTTCGATATATTCAGTTCTTTATTGCACATGGCGGAATTGTAGTTGCTAATTTATTTATGGTATTTGTAGAAGGGTTTCGGCCTACCTGGAAATCTTTATGGAGAGCCTTTTTCTATTTAAATCTATATACTTTGTTCATATTTATTTTTAATATTATGATTGGTAGTAATTATATGTACGTCTCAAGAAAACCGATCAATCCTTCAATCATTGATTATTTAGGTCCTTGGCCTTGGTATATCATACCACTAGAGATTATAGCTCTTGTTACGTTTTTTATATTGTATTTGCCTTTTTGGTTTACAGAGAAAAAAAGCATATGTAAGAAAGTTAAAAAAATATAACCACACTAAGAATGGTCATCATTTTCTCTAATTAGTCGTGTGTTTTGCATGTATGTGTACAATCTCTATAAAGGAATGGCAATTGTTTGTATCTCTCCTGCACCGGGAGCAATCTCATATTTATTAAATAAAATATACAATGTATTATTCTCAATATAAAATGCTTGATCTTCTCTTACAGATTGAAAAGTAAGTTCTCCTGTTGAAAATGTTGAATAGTTCTCTTTGTTGTTATTCATATGCTGTAAAATAAGATGATTCAATGAATTTACGTCAAATATGTCTGAGATACTCACTTGTTTACCTTCTGGTTCATTAATTATATTCACAGACATCACTCTAGACATATCAGTAGCACTACCAATATAGGTTCTAATTGTAATAACAATAGAAACTAAATCCCCAGCTTCGATCAGTTTGTAGTCCATGTTTAATACAGATTTGGAAACAGGTATATCATATTGCTTCATATCTTCTAAATACTCCTCAGCACTTAACTTGATTTCCATTATCTCTGCATTATAATCTGATATTTTTTTATTGATTTCATATTCAACTTGTTTGTCTATTAATCCATGAATTTCAGGTTTTACGATAGATATAATACTAGTTTCATCCTCAGAAGATATAGTATTTTCTATCACAGTCACCTCACTATCTGATGTGTCATCACTATTGAAGTTTGACGCCATTGTATTTCCAAGATTTGGGAAATGATTAATAACTAATAGAACAACGCCAACGAATGAGATAGCTGCCAATGTAAAAATTATTATGATTTTCTTCAATTGTTTACTTCTTCCTAACTACTTTTAATTTGAGCTCAACACCTCATCTAATTTATTTTTAATCTTTATTTCTTCTCCGCAACGTTATTTCACAATCCAAACACCTACAAAGCAAGTGCCTATTATATCTTCTACTGAAGCAGTATGTTTTTATTTAATTTCAAAAGTTTTTGTGATTTCAATACTTTCAATTACGGATTGAACCATAGAGCAATTTTTTGTAGTGAGGTCAATTGCTTTTTGCATTTTTTTATCATCTAAATCTGAAGAAACTATAGTAAAGTGCAAATGGATTTTCTCAATACGACCTGCTTTCTCTTCATTTCTTTCTATATCTGCTTTTATATGGAGATCATCAAAAGTCATTCTTTGCTTTTTTAAAATTGTACGAAGTACTCCACCACTGCAGACTGCAATTGAAGAAACGAGTAATTGATAAGGTCTAAATCCAAACTCTTCGTTCCCAGAAACATCAAGTCTTCCATAAGGTAATTCTGTAGAAAAACCGACTTCTTTCATATTAAATTCCATATTGCCACCTCTAACTGTCTTTATTTATCCCACATCGTGAGAATGACTCAATTCTATCAACGCCACACACTCCACATGCACAGTATGCGGAAACATATCCACAGGCTGAACCTGCTCCGTCTTAAACCCACCATCCTCCAAAATCCGCAAATCCCTAGCCAAAGTAGCAGAATCACAAGAAACATAAACTACCCGCTTCGGTTTCATCTGAATGATTGTCTGCAACAATGTCTCATCACACCCCTTACGAGGTGGATCAACAACAATCACATCCGTTTCTATCCCTTCCTCTTTCCACTTAGGAATCACTTCCTCTGCTTTACCAACTGCAAATTCTACATTGCTCATCCCGTTTAACTCAGCATTAATTTTGCCATCCTCTATGGCTTCTTTTACGATTTCAACACCAAAAACCTTTTTTGCTTTCTGAGCTAAAAATAATGAAATGGTTCCAATCCCACAGTAAGCATCAATCACGGTTTCCTTACCTGTGAGCCCAGCATACTCCAATGCTTTCTCATAAAGTATTTTCGTTTGAACAGGGTTCACTTGATAAAAGGAACGGGCAGAGATGGCAAACTTCACATCTCCGATGTAATCATAGATGACTTCTTTACCCCAAAGAGTTTTAGTTTGATCGCCAAAAATGACGTTAGTTTTCTTTGTGTTGATATTTTGACATATACTTACCACTTGACTGAATTTATCACGTATTTGGCTTATGAATTGCTCTTGTTTCGGGATTCGTTCTCCATTTGTCACCAAAACAACCATAAGTTCATTGGTATGAAAAGCGATTTTTACCACAACGTGTCTAAGCATTCCTTTATGAGTTACTTCATCGTATGCTGATATCCCTAACTGTTGTGCGATGTTTTTTACTTCACGAATGACATCATTGTTTAGATCATGTTGTATCAAACATGTATCCATATCAATAATTCTATGACTGCCTTGTGCATAAAAACCCCCAACTAAACCACCTTCATGCTCACCAATGGGTACCTGTGCTTTATTCCGATAGTTCCATGGGTCGTCCATTCCAAGAGTAGGAAGAATTTTAAGGTTTCCTGACTCCCCAATTTTCCCCACTACCTCCAACTTCCCAATCCGCTCCAGATTATCAACCACACGCTGTCTTTTCCATTCAAGCTGAGCAGCATATTCCATATGCTGTAACTGACAGCCTCCACACTGATTGTAAATATCACAAGGAGGTTCTGTTCTACTTTCACTTTTCTCAACTATTTCTAACAGTTTTCCGTATCCGAAATTTTTCTTAACTTTAATGACCTTAGCTTTTACTTTTTCTCCAGGAAGTGCTCCCTTAATAAAAAGGGTATAACCGTTAATTCGGCCTACCCCTTCTCCGCTATGACCTATTCCTTTGATTTCTAATGTTACATCCATATTTTTTTTAACAGGTGGATTCTTTGTTGTACTCATGTTTTATGGATCACTCCAATTTAATCGTTATATGTAGTCATACCTGACTTGTCAATAAAAACCGGGATATGAGATGGTATTAAGGAAAATGTTTTGGGTAACGTACCACCGTACTCCCCATCTAAATTAATTTGTGTATAATCAGAGGATGAAATTTGAAGATGGTTAGATTTAAAATGGATAACATGTGGATCATGCACATGTGCTCCTTTTAAAGTTAAGGTTACGATTCTTATAAATTCAGCTAAATTACATTTTTTTAAAATAAATATATCAAATAAACCATCACTTAAACTTGCTGTAGGTGCAATTTTCTCCATCCCACCTACGGAGTTACTATTTGCAATTAGAAAAATCATGACCTCTTCTTCTTCTAATGTGACTTCTTTGGATTTGAGTGACAAATGAATCGGTCGAAATTGAGGAAGTTTTTCTAATCCCTTCATATAATAAGCTAATTGTCCTAACATCGTCTTCAACTTACTAGGAACCTCATAGGTTAACTCTGTTAATGAGCCTCCACCTGCAATATTGATAAAATATTCATCATTCACTTTTCCTATATCAATCAACTCAGTATATTCGTTTAAAATAATATCACACGCTCTTGACCAGTTCTTTGGAATACCTAGTGCTCTGGCAAAATCATTTGTGGTCCCTAAAGGAAGTATACCTAACTTTGGTCGAAATGGTTGATTAGCCAATCCATTGACAACCTCATTCAATGTTCCATCTCCACCTGCAGCAATAACAACATCAAACTCTCTTTTGACTGCTTCTTCCGCAGCTCTAGAAGCATCCCCTTGTCCTTTTGTTTCATGCGTGGAAGTTTCAAAGCCACCACTTTCTAATTTTTTCAAAACCTCCGGTAACCTTTTTTTCATCTCTTCTCTACCTGAAGAGGGATTATAGATTAATCTTGCTCTTTTAACCATCTATTCCACCTACTTTTAAAATAACTGAGCTATTATGTTTATTCATTATTTTTTCTAATTATAACTTAATTATATGAAAAAGCATAACACTCAACAGGTATGTCAAAATAACCATCTTAAGTTTATTACTCGCATTTCCTTCTATAATAGAGTTCTTTATTGATTAGACATTAAAGATACTTGTTGTTCAATCCATTGGGAAATTTTTTTGTCAGGTAAGATCGGTTTACCATTGTACAAGTATGTAAAGTCTTTTAAACGACTGGGAATCACTTCATTTGTAAAATAGCCTTCACTTAAAAAAAGAGGCACAATAATGACCTTATGCTCAGGATATTTATTATTCAATATCTTCATTTTACTTGCCACTTGATTCGGCAATAACATTGCTGATTCTGATCCAGCAAAATTCCCTATCTGTTGTATCCGTTTAGCTAATGAATTTAATCCATTTCTCCATTTGTCATGAAATCCTTTTTCATTTGATCCATGTCCAACTAGACAAATCACTTCCTGCTGTGAATTATCCGATAAATCACTTATTCTTTCATACAAAATATTAGCAATAATAGGATCGTCATCTACAGGTACACCTAAATGAATATTTGCTTTGATATTCAATGGTTCCATGTCAGTTTCTAGAGCTGGCTTTGAAGTCACTTTCAAAGCATAACTGATTTCATCCAAATGCGTACTTCCTGATGAAACAAATAAAGGGATAACAATGATATCCGTTACCCCTTTAGCCTCTAATCGGTATATTCCATCTTGAATGAGTCGATTTTCTACTAGTTCTAAAAAAGAAGATTCCTTTGGAATAGAATTTGGTAATTGAACCTCATCTACAGCCTGGTCAACTAAATGGACCCATTTTTCATTTCTAGAGCCATGGCTAATAACTAGTAATCCATACATCATATGTCTCCTCCTGATGGACAATCTCTATTTACTTTTTGATACGTTCCAAAGCCATTCTGTAACCATCATTTCCATAGTTCAAACATCTTTTCACTCTGGAAATCGTAGCTGTACTAGCGCCTGTCTCCGCTTCGATCTGATTGTAAGTACTTCCTTTTCTCAACATACGCGCCACTTCTAGTCGTTGTGATAGCGATTGGATTTCATTGACGGTACATAAATCATCAAAAAACACATAACACTCTTCAATATCTTCTAAAGACAGAATTGCTTCAAATAGTTGTTCTATTGATTTATCATTAAATTTCTTCAATTGCATATTTAATTCATCCCCTATGTACATCTTTTTCTTCTATTTTATCATATCATACTTTAAGTGACTAATGCATTCAAACGTTCAATTACATAAACTTTACAGAATAGAATGGAATAGTATATCAAAAGGTTAGGTAAAAGCATAACATAGGCTCCAGTTCATTCATGGACTGGCCGATCTACCTTTGGAGATCACTCGTGATCCTTCTTAACTTCAGTCGCATCCTGAGAATTCTGACACTAATTCATCTTTGACTAGCATAAGGGTGCTTTTTAAATTTCTACTTCAAATAAATATTTAAAAAGTTCCCTTTTCAGCACCAAGAAGTTTGTTTGAACATGAAGAAGCCGGAGCGGAGTGTAGATTGTTACATGAGCACCGGACTTCAAATGTGAGGGCAAAATTCGATGTGGGAATTACATCTAGGTATCAACTTCGTGATCTAAAGGGTACTTTTTAAATTACCTTATAAATTTTTTTTGTAAACCGTGACAATCGTCCATACATCACGAATGCCTACTACATATTGTATAACAAAACCATAAGTAGGTAACCTTAATAAAACTTTGCCATTCTCTTTTTAAGGTACCTATAAAAAAGGATTGTGGGCAAATTGAGAAGACATAATCAACAATATCATAGAGCGACAAATGCAACTCCACCAAATAGCGGCTATTATAGAGCGGGTATTAGAAATGAAACAAATGCAGGTCAAGTCCCAGCGAATACAAATTATCCTCCCGCTGTCCCATACAATGGAGCACAAACCCCATTCAATGATGCACAAATCCCATATAACAACGGAGCACAAGTTCCGTACAATGAGACAAGAGATTTAAACCTACCTGTTCCGTCAACAACTACAGACAGAAGCAGTAACCCATTATCTAATTTACCTATTGGTGATATTAAAGCCATGGTTGAAAAGTTAGGTGGAGTTGAAGGAATCTTTAATACAATTAATAAAATGAATGGATTTATGAAACAAATTCAAGAGTTTTCTCCTATGTTAAAGTTACTACTAGGTTCTTTTGGTAAAGGAGCTGCTGCTGCTACTGCAGCTGATGCTGCGCTTTTAGAAGATAGAAGGAAGAGAAGAAGGAGAAGAAAAAGGAGAAAGTCAGGGTCTTCAAAAAGAAGTTCTTCTAACAGTAAACGTTCAAGATCAAAAAAATCTACAAAAAGAAAAAGAAGAGCAATAAGATAATGAATTTCGACTGAGAACGTATGGATAAAAAACATTCTATACGTTCTTTTCTTTATCCACATTAAAAAGGTACATCATAATATATTTGATCCAAAAATATTTACTTACAGATGCGCTCACCTCTATAGGTGGTATCTTCAAATCAGGTGGAGTCACTAAGCTCTTCATTTTTGTAGTTTGTTTAACGGAAGGAAACCTTCCTGACTCACAAAAATTTGATCGTCTGAAAAATAGTTCTCTAATTGTTTTTTCACTCTTAAATATGCAGAAGGATCATACCATTCTTCTAATTTTTCCTTTTCATAAATTTGTTGAATTCCTAACCTTTGCGTCCTCTTCCCCTGCATTCCATCTCCCATAAAATAATCATCGACACAGACACGAGATACAACTGAGAATAATTTTTTTGCAAATGATTCTGAACTGGGCAGTACTGGTGATATTGCAGCTTGTATTGGCAGGCCCGCTTCTTTTAAATCTTGCAAAGCTTTAAATCTTGCTGCAATTGGAGGTGCACTTGGAGTAAAGATTTTACGCATTTCACCCAAGTCTGTTTCTATCGTCATACTAATGAGGACTCTATCTTTTAATTGTTTAAAATATTGTATATCCCTCGTCACTAAAGGGCTTCTAGTTTGCACAAACAAAAAATCAGGTTGAATCTCAACCATAACTTCTAAAAGGGAACGAGTAATGAAATGATTTGCTTCTGCTGGTTGGTACGGATCTGTACTTGACGACATGAAAATATGAACAGGTCCTTTATTTTTAGCTTTTGTTAATTCTTTTTTTAGTAAATCAGAAGCTCCTAGTTTCACATCCACCCAAGTTCCCCATTCTAACCCTTTAAATTTTGCAATTGGCATTTCTCGAACATAACAGAATTTACAAGAGAAGGAGCATCCTGCATAAGGATTTAAAGTATGTGTATATCCTTTTAAGTAACCTGAAGCTTTTGTTAAGATTTGTTTTGGCTCTTTGATATGCAGCTCCATGAAATGCCCTCCTACTTAGATATATATCATTCATTTTACCTCATATTATTTTAAAGTAATATTTCCTGATAAAGCTCTTCTCTATATTATATTCTCCAGTACCAATTTTTCCAATTGCTCGTAAATCAGATTTCTTTTCATATAAATACCCATCTCTTCTATTAACCACATTATTTGTAGATTCAATATCACCACTAGTTACTTCCATAGTTAGTGAATCGCTGTTTATATTTTCTGAATCATATAGTTTTTGTGGAATTGTACCACGTTCAGTTATAGCGTAACTATTATTTTAAAGTAATATCTCCAGATGAAGCTCTAGCTTTTATGCTATATTCACCAGAGCCAACTTTCCCAATTGCTCTTGTATCAGATTTCTCCTCAAATAAATAACCTTCTCCTCTGATATCCACATCTCCTGATGAGGTTTTAAAATCAAATACTAAAGATTCATTTTCTTGCTCAAAGTCAATTGTAATATCACCACTCGTTGTTTTAGCATTTATATCTCCTTTAAGCTCATCATTATAAATGGTTATGTTACCACTTGATGTTTGTAAGTTTGATGTTTTTACTTCATTATTTGTATATTCTATATTACCGCTAGCTACTTCCATAGTTAATGTATTGCTGATTATATTTTCTGCGTCAATGTTGCCACTTGAAGTTTCCATTAAAATATCTGAAGAAATGACTCCATTTTTTGCTGAGATATTCCCAGAAGTAGCAGCTAATTCAACATCATTTGCATTTAACTCTTCAATAGTAACGTTTCCTGAGCTTGTAGTTAATGTAAGGTCATTTGCTTGTAATTGTGCAACTTCAATATCTCCAGATGTTACATCTACTTTAACTGAGTCATACAGTTTTTGAGGAATTTCTACTTGTAGGTCTACTTTATTAATGACAAACCCTACATTAAAAAAAATATTCTTTTCTTTTAACTCGATTTGTAACATATCTCCCCTTTCTTCCAAAATCAAGTCATATACCTCTTCATACCGTTTGCTTACTTCACCACTTAACGTGACTATTAACTCCCCCTTTTCTGTAGGGATAACATTCACATCTACTGAACTTGTATCAATTTCAATATTATTATATTGATTACCAGATGCTATTTTTTCTTCAAATATATCAACCGTCTCAAATGCGTCGTCTATAAAAACGAATGCCCCTGCAGCTCCTACTATAATTAATATGATGCCTAGGAAAGCAAATTTTTTCATTTTATTTTCCTCCCTTAATTGTTCTAATGTTAAATTTAATATAACGAAGTATTACATTATACAAAAATTTACCAATATAAATCATACCAATACTCATTAAAATCCCTAAGCCACATAACATAATCGATGCAAAAAAGTTCAATTCAATATTTGCAAAACCGTTAAACATAATACTTGGAATTAATAACAAAGGAGAAATCGTGAGAACAACTGAAGTCATGCATAATGCTAAATACACTCCAAATATTCCGATGACAGGCCCTACGATAAATACGATATTGAAAAAACTTAAACTTAAGGTCGCTAAGACTGCTTTATACATATTCCCGATTGATTTATCTTTTTCAGCCTTAGTCACTCTATAATCAGCCAATAAATCCTTTGCAATGACTTTTGGATCTCCTAATTCTCGAACAAGCTCTTCTTCAGATTTACCATTGGCTAATCCGATATCAAAATGTTCCAAAAAATCATATAAAATTTCATTTTTATCTGATTCATGTACATCTTTTAATAAAAATTCCAATTGATTCAAAAAATCATTTTTACTCAATTTAATACCTCCTCTATAAAATCATTAACTGCATTTGAAAATTGATTCCACTCCTCAACTAACAAATTCATGTATGCTTTACCATGTTCAGTTAATGCGTAATATTTCCTCGCAGGCCCTTCTGATGATTCTGCCAAATAAGTAGACAAATATTGTTCTTTGGTTAGTCTTCTTAAAAGTGGGTATAACGTTCCATCGGCAACTTCAATATTTCGTGAGATATTTTGAGCTAACTCATAACCGTATTGATCTTTTTTAGAAATCAGAACCAACACGCATAATTCGAGCACTCCTTTTTTAAATTGAACGTTCATCATCCCATCTCCTTCATCTATATTCACTATTGATTAATGTTTAGTAGTTGTTTAGAAAAATTTCCTGTAATTTATAATGTATATAATACTACACACTAGTGAACATTGCAAGGTACTGAAAAAAAATAATTGGATAATCAACTTTTTTAGGTAGACAGAAGAAAAATTATATGTATAACTATTAATTATAAAAGGTTTTAAAAACGACTAAACCAATGTGTCCCGATAGAATACCGAGTTACATTGGCTTCATAGTCTTTTTTAAAACTGTCTACTTGACAGGCTTAAGACCAGATTTGGTCCTCTTCTGTTAATATGATCCTATGTCTATTGTATTTTAATCTCAGAGCCCACAGGCACTATATGTATCCATGTTTTACCTGATAATAATGGAATCTCTTGTTGGTTTTCATCAAAAGCACGAATGATCCCATGAACATATTCCCATGTAATTGATTTTACTTTTCCTGCTTGAAGAATGTACCCTGTACCTGGACCGTGAACATCTACATCTCTTCGCCCAACATTGTCTAAAACATAATGATTCGCTTCAGCAATAAGAATATTGTTTGCTATTAATTGCTCATCTGTTTCTCGATCTTTGTGTGCTTCCCCTTGCATATAACGATAGTACACATTTTCTTCTTCGTTAAATTCATAGTTTACTTTATATCCAAGTAGATACGGGATTTCAACTTGATTGGCAGGATCTCCATCGAGAATTGTCTCTACATCAGCGAATGTCAACTCTACATCTGTCCATGTTTCACGGTATCCTTTATTTGCTGCACCATTACGTATTAATTCAGTATTAGTGTATAGATTATGTGGAGGTCTACGATCATCACTTCGCCAGTAATAAGCTCCATCTCCATATACCTCATCAAAATTAGGAAGACCACGCCCAGAAATCATATTCATTGCTTCCTGACTCCAGCCAGCATGAACAATTAATGCGTCTAATCCATCACCAATTTCAACAAAATAAGGTCTAATACTGCGAACAGGTCCAATAATTTCTGGTGATTCACTTTGAAAAACAGATACAAATCTTGTGATTTCACCTTCAGCTAGAATCTCATAAACAATATCTGCTAGATGTAATCCACTCTGAGGTCTTGCCAATGGTGAATTTTCCACCATAACCATAACCGGACGCTGCACTGCTTCTTCTTCCGTTCCTATTCCGGTTAACGGAAAAACATAAGGATAGTCAATTTCAGGCACCTCAACTGGTTCAATTGATTCTTCAACAATTGGTTCTTCTTCAACTACTTCTACAGACTCTATAACTTCTTCTGCTTCATTTGGCAGGGTTTCCGCACACCCAACAAAAAATATGGAACAACATAAAACAAAGATAAATAACCCTGAACTTCTCATTCTCACGAATTAACCACCTGCTATAAATTTTTTGATAGATTTGGCATTTCTATTAAACCATAGATTAGATAAATTTTACAGATAAAAATTTCCTCTATTTCCATTTCAGTTATTCTATCGTGAAAAAGAAAATGAAGGTATGGTTGCACAAATAGAGGTTATAGCTAATCTAAATGGAACAAAAACTCCTATCGGAGTCTCTCGAGGAGGTAGCCGAATACTTCTTTACACTTATCATAAATTAAATAATTAAAATGTAGATAGTATAAGGGCAATAACGATTCTGCCTTCGTCTAGACTTGCCAATCATCGAGTTTTCTTTAGAGGTAGTTTTTGTGGAAACTTAGAATTTGAAATTTTATAATTCTTAAGTTATAAAAAAGACGCTATCAAATTGACAGCGTCTTTTTTTATTCTTAAATATTAATCTCTTGATAATCCCAAAAATTGTAACAGGTACAAAAATAAATTAATGAAACTTAGATATAAACTAAGCACAGCTAGTGGGATCATTTCGTCTGCAACTCCGTTTTTATAACGAGAAATATCATACAGGATAAATCCAGAAAAGATTAAAATCCCAGCGAATGAAATTGCAAGCCCCATTGCTCCTGTGTGTAAACCAGGAAGAAATAATCCAATTAAACTTAAACCAATTAATGCAAATAATCCAACCATCAAAAATCCGCCTAAAAAGCTAAAATCTCTTTTTGAATTATATGCATATACAGATAACCCAACAAATATTAATACAGTTAACATTAAAGCTGTTGTAACTAATGATGCTCCACCGCTTGCTGCATAAGCTGCAATGACACTATACAACGTAATCCCACTAATAAAACAAAAGATATACGTAAATGCATAACCAATTGGCTTTCCTCTACGACGAACAAACATAGAGGCCACAATCATGACTAATTGTACAATGATAAGTGGAAACATTAATGCTGTTGGTACTTGTGTGCCTACTAAAGTTCCAACAAATGAGATCAATAGAGAAATCGTAAACATCCTCATTAACTTGTGAAACGAATGATTATACGTATCCTCATACTCACCTGCAAACGTTTGGTTTTGTTGATACTCCATAGAACTAAATTCCTCACTTTCAATCATAAATTCAAACAGATAATATTATTTTACCATATATCTATATGTTTTGCTTTTCCATCTATGTATTTTTAATTGTCTCTTAAAATTGTGGATAAGTTGTTAACAAAATAACTATAACCTGAAAACAAGTTGTGAACATGTTAACAATTTAAAAATATGTGTATACATACATATTACAAATGCCCTTACTCTTAATTTGAGTAACGGCATTTTTTACGTATTTGTTAGTTCTGTAGCTCTAAGTAAACCTTTTTAATTTGTATTTGATCTTTCTATTATTGTGCAACAAGTGCTTTTTTTGCTATATCCGTACGATAATGTTTTCCTTCATAATCAATTTTTTCAACATCAGCATATGCTTTTTGTCTCGCTTCTTCAATATTTGTTCCAGTGGCTGTCACACCTACCAAACGACCACCATTCGTTACAATTTGTCCATCTTTTAAAGCCGTTCCTGCATGGAATACAACAGAACTTTCTACTTCATCTAAACCATGCATAGGAATACCTTTTTCATAAGCTCCTGGATAACCTCCAGAAGATAACACAACGCAAACCGCAGCTTCTTCACTCCAATTAATTTCTATTTCTTGCAATCTACCATTTATCGCCGCTAAAAAGATATCTGATAAATCTGTTTGCAAACGTGGAAGTACCACTTGTGTTTCTGGATCACCGAAACGACAGTTGAATTCAATCGTTTTTGGTCCAATTTCTGTAATCATCAGACCAGCATATAAAATACCTTTAAATGTTCTTCCTTCACTCACCATCGCTTTAGCTGCTGGTACTAGAATGGTTTCAATAGCTTCATCCACAACGGCTTGTGGAATATGAGGCACAGGAGAATACGTTCCCATCCCTCCTGTATTCGGTCCTTTATCTCCATTAAATATTGGTTTATGGTCTTGTGAGGGAACCATCGGACGAACGACTTCACCATCCACAAACGCTAATATTGACATCTCTTGCCCTTGCAAAAACTCTTCGATGACTACATGATTACCTGCTTCACCAAACACCTTGTCCAACATCATGTCTTTTAAAGCCGTTTCTGCTTCTTCCATTGTCTGTGCAACAATAACACCCTTACCTGCTGCTAATCCATCCGCTTTAATCACAATAGGCAGCTTTTGTTTTTGTAAATACTGAAGTGCATTTTCATAAGATTCAAAAGATTCATATGCCGCTGTTGGAATATTATATTTTTTCATCAAATCTTTCGTAAATACTTTACTTCCTTCAATAATCGCTGCATTTTTCCTAGGACCAAATACAGGTATTTGGATGGATTCAAAGTAATCTACTATCCCAGCGAAAAGAGGGTCTTCTGGTCCGACTACAACGAAATCAATGTTTCTCTTTTTTGCAAATTGTCCTAACTCTTCGAAGTTATGTTCATTGATGTCCACACATTCAGCCACTTCAGCAATGCCCGCATTCCCAGGTGCACAATAAATCTGCTCTACTTTTGGACTTTTGTTTAATGCCCATATGATTGTATGTTCTCTTCCACCTCTACCTATGACAAGAACTTTCATTTTTTACCCCCTCTTTTTAAATAAGATACAACTTAGTAGTGCGATTTTTACCAAAACAGATTTTATGATTTATTCACTGTTTAGTTGAGTCATAATATCACAAGTTTGCTTTATGATCCAAAAATATTTTGCGTACAGACGCCCACCTCTATAGGTGGGATTTTCAAATCAGGTGGAGCAGAGTCTCCATCTTATTTCTCGATGTTTAAGCAAAGCTTAAGCGAGTTCACTAATGTTTAAAATGTCTTACACCTGTAACTACCATGGCAATTCCATGTTCATTCGCAACTTTTATAGATTCTTCATCTTTTATAGATCCACCTGGTTGAATGACTGCAGTTATTCCTGCTTTTGCAGCTAGCTCTAATGTATCACCCATAGGGAAAAACGCATCAGAAGCTAATATAGATCCTTTTGCTTTTTCTCCTGCTTGTTGAATTGCAATATTTGCAGCACCCACTCTGTTCATTTGCCCCGCTCCTACGCCTATTGTCATATCATCATTTGCTAATATAATCGCGTTGGACTTCACATGTTTTACAACCTTCCAACCAAATAATAACTGCTTTAATTCTTCCTCAGTTGGTTTTCGCTCCGTGACAACTTTAATGTCTTCATCCGCTAACTGATACGTATCAACATCTTGAATTAACATCCCATCGTTCACTGATGTTACAATGCGATTTTGTTTGTTAGGTTGTTGGGCTGCACCAAGTTTTAATAAACGAATGTTTTTCTTTTTTGTTAAAACTTCAATTGCTTCGTCTGTATAAGAAGGGGCAATAATAATTTCTAAGAAAATCTCATGAAGTTTTTCTGCTATTTCTTTTCCAATCTCACGATTAAAAGCGACAATACCACCAAAAATAGAAACAGGATCTGCATCATACGTTTTTTGATAAGCCGCTTCAATCGTTTCTCCTATTCCTACTCCACAAGGATTCATATGTTTTATAGCTACTACCGCAGGTTCATCAAACTCTTTTAAGATTTGTAAAGCCGCATTGGCATCGTTAATATTATTATAAGATAATTCTTTTCCGTGTAATTTCTCTGCTGTAGTAATATTCCCTTCATCTGCTAAAGGTTTACGATAAAATGCTGCCTTTTGATGAGGGTTTTCCCCATAACGTAAATCCTGCACCTTTTCATAGGTTATAGTATATCTTTCTGGGAATTCCTCACCCATTTGTTCTGATAAGTAATTTGAAATAAGGGAATCGTATGCTGCTGTATGGCGGAAGACTTTTGCAGCTAGTTTTTTTCTAGTCTCTAATGAAGTATCTTCGTTGCTTTTGATCTGTTCAATCACTTCAGTATAATCATTGGAATCCACAACTACCGTAACAAATGCATGATTTTTAGCAGCGGATCTTAACATCGTTGGTCCACCGATGTCGATATTTTCAATTGCATCTTCATAAGTCACGTCTGGTTTCTCTATGGTTTGTTGGAATGGATATAAATTAACGACAACTAAATCAATATATTCCAAATCTAATTCTTTCATTTGTAGTTGATGTTTTTCACTGTCACGCACAGCTAATAGACCACTATGCACTGCTGGGTGAAGTGTTTTTACTCTACCATCTAACACTTCCGGAAAACCTGTCACCTCGGAAATTCCGATAACAGGTACACCTTTTTCTTCTAATAGTTTTTTAGTGCCTCCAGTAGAAATAATCTCAACACCTAATTTGGATAACTGATCAGCGAATTCTACAATTCCTGTTTTGTCCGACACACTGATCAACGCTCTTTTAATGCTCACGTATTGTTCCTCCCTGTAAATTATATTTATTAATCCTTGAAATAGGATTTTCTCCGATCCATGCAACCAATTATCAGTAACCTATTATGATTTTGATAAATTGAATAGAAATAAAGGTATTTAATGGTCTTATATTGCTATTTTTAACACTCTTTTTAAAATAGCGGTATTTTTTGGTCTTAAATTCACTGTTTTTCACATTTTTATAGTAAAATCCAAGTAAATCACTGATATAAGGCCATTATTTACCTTTATTTATTATAGATGGCTTATCTGGGCTTAAATAAGACCGCTAATTACCGCTATTTTTTAAATCCAAAGGGTATCAGCTCATCCTAATCTAGAAATGGACTCCCGATAAAAGTAATAGGACTAAGCCACTTAGTTTCTCTTCACCTATTTATTTACTTCTGGGTGTCCCTGAAAAGTATTTCGGATATTACATCATTGATCCCAAAATATTTTGAGTACAGACGCCCACCTCTATAGGTGGGATCTTCAAATCAGGTGGAGTAGAGTCTCCATCTGATTTCTCGATGTTAAAGCAAAGCTTAAACGAGTTCACTACTTTTCACTTTTTGGGATAAAGGCTAACTCTCCTACCTTCTAACCTTACTCTCCCTTCAGCAATTAATTCAATCACTTCTGGATAAATTAGATGTTCAACTTTATGAATGTTTTGTTCTAGTTCTTCTATAGTATCTTTTTCATGAATATCTACTGGCTCCTGTTTAATAATCGGACCTGTATCCATACCATTATCTACAAAGTGAACAGTGACACCAGTTACTTTCACACCATATTTATAAGCTTGCCCAATCGCATCTAAACCTGTAAAAGCAGGTAGTAATGAAGGATGAATGTTAATCATTTTTCCATAGTAAGGTTTGACCAAAGTATCCGTCACTAGGCGCATATAACCTGCAAGTACAATAAGGTCGATTTGTTTTTTTTGCAATTCGTTTACAATCTCTTGTTCATACATCTCTCTCGAAATGTAATCTTTCGGACGAAATACAAATACAGGAATTCCTGCTTTCTCAGCTCTTTCTATTACTTTTGCCCCAGGTCTGTCACAAACAAGAAGCTCGATATGGATATCCAGCTTCTGTTGATTGACATGATCTAAAATGGCTTGAAAATTTGAGCCACTTCCTGATGCAAATACAGCTATACGAAATGAACTCATTTTATTTCATCTCCATTAAATGTCACTATTTGATTCCCTTTTGTTACTTTACCAATTTGATAAATAGATTCACCTTGTTGCTCTGCAATGTGAATTACTTCCTCGGCATCGTTAGCAGATACGACGATAACCATACCAATTCCCATATTAAAAGTACGGAACATATCCGCTTTACCAATGTTCCCTTTACTTTGCAATAAAGAGAATATTGCTGGCACTTCCCAAGAACCATCTTCAATATCTACATTTACACCTTCAGGTAAAACACGAGGTATATTTTCAATAAATCCGCCGCCTGTAATGTGTGAAAGTCCTTTAAGTTGAACTTTTTCTAATATGGACAATACAGGTTTTACGTACAATTTAGTTGGTGTTAAAAGGACTTCACCAAGCTTGGCATTCAATTCATCTACATAATCATCCAACTGGTATCCTGCGTCTTCCAGCAACAATTTACGAACTAATGAAAAACCATTGCTATGCACCCCACTTGATGCTAATCCAAGCACAACATCCCCCTCTTGAATGGAAGAACCGTCAATCATTTTCTTTTTGTCTACAACCCCAACAACAAAACCAGCAATGTCATATTCTCCTTCAGCATACATACCTGGCATTTCCGCGGTTTCCCCACCGATTAATGCACAGCCGGATTGCTTACAACCATCAGAGATGCCTTTAACAATAGACTCGATTTTTTCTGGAATGACTTGATCACAAGCTAAATAATCTAAGAAAAACAAGGGTTCTGCACCTTGAACGATAATATCGTTTACGCACATTGCTACAGCATCAATACCAATGGTGTCATGTTTGTCCATTGCAAATGCAAGCTTCAGCTTAGTACCAACACCGTCTGTTCCAGAAACAAGGATAGGTTCCTCATATTTATCTTTATTTAATGAAAACAAACCTCCGAATCCACCTAGATCCGTTAATACTTCTGGACGAAGTGTATTTTTGACGTGTTTTTTCATCCGTTCAACTGCTTCATTACCGGCGTTAATGTCTACACCCGCCTGTTTATAAGCATCAGACATTTCCTCTCACTCCTCAAGAACAAATAAGTTATTTACCGTTTATCACAGGACGTAGCAATATTTTAGATGGAATCATCTATTGAATTTGAAATGATGCTAATCTATCCCACAAGAAACCGTGTGATTTTAGTAGTCCATCATATCTCAACAAGATGGCACTTTCGTTGGATATTTCTCATCAAAACATGCAAAACACATCCCATGGGTTTCCACATTTTTACCTACAGATTTGATTAATCCTTCTTGACTTAAAAAGTAGAGTGAATCTGCATTAATCGTTTGTCTGATTTCTTCAACCGATTTGGCAGACGCAATTAGTTCTTCTCTACTTGGTGTATCAATCCCATAAAAACAAGGATTCTGAAATGGAGGTGAAGTGATTCTTACGTGTACTTCTGTCGCCCCTGCTTCTCGAAGTAAATTAACAATTCTTTTGCTTGTCGTTCCACGCACGATAGAATCATCAATCATAATGACACGTTTCCCTTCTACAACTTTGCGAACGGCACTCAGCTTCATTTTTACACCTTGTTCACGCAACTCTTGGTTCGGCTGAATGAAAGTCCTACCTGTATATCTATTTTTAATCAAACCTAATTCGTATGGAATTCCAGTTTGTTCTGCAAAACCTATCGCGGCTGAAATACTTGAGTCAGGTACACCTGTAACTACATCTGCATCTGTAAATGCTTCCGTAGCTAACTGTCTTCCCATCTGTTTACGAACGGTATGAATATTATTATTTTCAATATCACTGTCTGGTCGTGCAAAATAAATATATTCCATAGAGCATAGAGCTCGTTGTTTAGGTTCAGAAAAACGATCTTCTCTCAAACCACCCTCATCTAAAATAATCATTTCTCCAGGATTCAGATCACGAACTGCCGTCGCTCCAACCGCATCAAATGCACATGTTTCCGAAGTAAACAAATAAGCATCACCAAGTTTCCCCATTGAAAATGGACGTAATCCATGAGGGTCTAAAGCAGCAATTAATTTGTGCTGTGTCATAAATAAAAATGCAAATGCTCCATCCACTTGTTGTAAAGCTTCCTTCACAGCCTCTTCAAGCTGTTCATGTTTAGATCTAGCAATTAAATGAGCTACAACTTCGGTGTCACTTGAAGTTTGAAAGATGGAACCCTGTTGTTCTAATTTTTTTCTTAATTCAGGTGCATTCACTAAATTTCCATTAGTTGCGAGTGCTAAATCCCCTTCTTTATATTTAAAAACAAGAGGTTGAGCATTATTAATTCCACTCTCACCTGAAGTAGAGTAACGAACATGTCCTATTCCAATGGAACCGGCTAAATCAAGGAGTTTATCATTCTCAAAAGTCTCTTTTACTAAACCCATACCCCGATGATAATGAAATTGTGTACCATCTGAAGTACAAATCCCCGCACTTTCTTGACCTCTATGCTGTAAAGAATGAAGTCCATAATAAGAAAGGAAAGAAGCCTCAGCGTGTCCAAACACACCAAAGACTCCACACTCCTCTTTTAATTTATCAAACAATGCAGTATCCATTCCCTCATTATAATAATTGCCTGTCCAAAGTGGGTATTTTACTTCATAAGACATGGAATCGCATCCTTCCAAACCTTTTCTAGTTGTTCTACTGATGACTGGATGACTT
Source organism: Chengkuizengella sp. SCS-71B (assembly GCF_040100845.1). Classification (NCBI taxonomy): domain Bacteria; kingdom Bacillati; phylum Bacillota; class Bacilli; order Caryophanales; family Paenibacillaceae; genus Chengkuizengella; species Chengkuizengella sp. SCS-71B. The sequence goes on from NZ_JAZHSH010000001.1 coordinate 3,565,866, forward strand.
GCTCATCATTCACATGGATGTGAAGGCCTGAGTTGTTAGTAACTTTTCCTATTTTTTGATAAGATACAGCTTGCTCTGTAAGCCATTTCTCTAAAGTTTCTGCTTGTTCAGGAGTTGCGGATAATAAAATCCTTGACTGGCTTTCACTGAATAAAGCAATATCCGGACGTAAATCAGACTCAAATTTGATGTCTGCTCCTTTTTCCCCACTGATACATGATTCTGCTAGAGCAACAGCCAATCCACCCTCAGATAAATCATGTGCAGAAGCAACTAAACCTTTTTGAATGGCTTGAAGTACAGTATCTAATAAATTCTTTTCTTTTACTAAATCTATAACAGGTGGTTTCCCTTCAGTTTTCCCATGAATGATCGTTTGAAACTCACTTCCACCTAGTTCGTCTTTTGTATCTCCTAATAAGAAAACGATGTCTCCATCATTTTTAAATGCTTGTGTAGTAATGTGATCAACGTCATGAACAAGGCCCACCATACCTATAACAGGTGTAGGATTGATTGCACCTTTATTGTTTTCATTATATAAACTTACGTTTCCACCTATAACAGGTGTATTTAAAACATTACACGCTTCAGCAATGCCTTCTGCTGATTGATCCAGTTGCCAGAAAATTTCTGGTTTATCAGGATTTCCAAAATTCAAGTTATCTGTGATTGCAAGTGGCTCTGCACCAGAGCAAACAATGTTTCTAGCCGCTTCACTTGTCGCAATCTTCCCACCAACCTCTGGATCAAGATAAACGAAACGGCTGTTACAATCGGTAGTCATCGCTAATGCTTTACGTGTTCCACGAATCGTGACTACAGCAGCGTCTGAACCTGGCTGTACTGCTGTACTTGTACGTACCATGTAATCATATTGATTGTATACCCATTCCTTACTTGCAACAGTAGGAGAAGCAAGCACATCCTTCAACGCTTGATTCAAGTCTTTCACTTCCTCATAGGAAAGTTCTAGTTTCTGGTTACTTTCATAATAAGCAGGTACTTTTAATGGTTTGTTATACACTGGACATTCATCAACTAAAGCTGTTACAGGCATATCAGCAACAAGCTTTCCTTGTTGGAATAGTTTCAAGCTTCCGTCATTTGTAACTTTTCCGACCTTTGGACAATCTAATCCCCAGCGTTTAAAAATTCCTACCGCTTGTTCTTCATGTTCAGGTTTGATAACAAATAACATACGTTCTTGAGATTCAGACAACATCATTTCATAAGCTGTCATACCTTCCTCACGCTGTGGCACTTGATCTAAATACAATTCCATTCCGTTTCCTGCTTTACTTGCCATTTCAGAACTAGAACATGTTAATCCTGCTGCACCCATATCTTGAATTCCTAGTACAATACCTGAATCTATCAGTTCAAGGCAAGCCTCCATCACAAGTTTCTCCATAAATGGATCGCCAACTTGCACTGCAGAACGTTTCGCCTGTGTTTCTTCAGTTAATTCTTCAGAAGAGAATGTGGCACCATGTATACCATCACGTCCTGTTGCTGGTCCAACATAAAACACAGGATTACCTACACCTTCGGCTACTCCTTTTTGAATTTGATCATGATCTATCAAACCTACACACATTGCATTCACTAGTGGATTTCCTTCGTAACTATCGTCAAAATTGACTTCTCCACCTACGGTTGGAATTCCGATACAGTTTCCATATCCTGCAATGCCTTCAACCACGTGTTCAAACAAATATTTTACACGATCATTATTTAAGTTTCCGAATCTTAGAGAGTTTAATAATGCGATTGGACGAGCTCCCATGGAAAAAATATCACGAATAATGCCACCTACTCCTGTTGCAGCACCTTGATAAGGTTCAACAGCAGATGGATGGTTGTGACTTTCAATTTTGAAAACAACCGCTTGATTATCCCCAATGTCTACAATTCCTGCACCTTCCCCAGGACCCATTAAAACACGTTCTCCTGTTGTTGGGAATTTTCTCAATATAGGTTTGGACGTTTTATATGAACAGTGCTCTGACCACATCACACTGAACACACCGATTTCTGTATAGTTCGGTTTACGGCCTAAAAAACCACATATTTTATCGAATTCTTCGTCTGTAACACCAAACTGTTGATAGATTTTCTGATCTGCAATTTGTTCTGCTGTTGGTTCTTTAACCGATTGCAACGCCATTTTTTTCCCTCCATGCACTTAAAACTGATGTGAACATTTCTTTACCATCTGCTGAACCTAAAAGATCATGAACTGCTCGCTCTGGATGAGGCATCATGCCAAGAACATTCCCTTTTTCATTACATATGCCAGCGATGTTTTCTACTGAACCATTTGGGTTTTCTCCTTCATACGTGAATACAATTTGATTGTTCTCTTTTAAAGTAGCTAGCGTCTTTTCATCACAATAATAGTTTCCTTCCATATGAGCAATCGGGATATCAATAACTTCCCCTATCTTATATTCATGTGTAAAAGGATTTGTATTGTTTTGTACTTTCAAATCACTGTGATGGCAGCGAAACTTTACAGTATCGTTTATTCTCATCGCTCCAGGAAGCAAGCCAGATTCTAATAAAATCTGAAATCCGTTGCATATGCCAATAATGAATTTACCTTGCTCTGCTGCTTTAATCACTTCATTCATGACAGGAGCAAATCTTGAAATCGCACCACTTCTTAAATAATCTCCGTATGAAAAACCACCAGGTAAAATAATGCAATCATATTTTGAAAGATCTGTTGCTGTATGCCATACATATTCTACGGATTGTCCAGTCGTATCCTCGACTGCTTTATAGCAATCTATATCACAATTGGATCCTGGAAATACTAGAACTGCAAAGTTCATTTGATGTTTGCCTCCTTATTTTCTATATAATTGGGGTGAGTTCAAAACGATAATCTTCAATTACAGTGTTAGCTAACAATTTTTCACACATTTCTGTTACTCTTTTTTCTGCTTCGTTTTTATCCGTTGTATCTAATGTTAACTCCATATATTTACCGATTCGTACATCATTTACTTCTTGAAAACCCATTGAATGTAAAGCACCTTGTACTGTATTCCCTTGTGGATCCAAAACGCTTTGTTTAATCGTCACATAAACAGTTGCTTTTATCATTGCTCTCAATGTCCTCCTATGACCTATTGATATCTAATTTATTTAAAATTTCTTTATACCTTGCAGACGTTTCTTCTACCACTTTTGAAGGTAACGGATCTGGTTGACTATTTTGATCCCAAGTTGTATGAGATAAAAATGTACGAACAGGTTCTTTATCCATGCTATCAATATCTATATCTAAGGCATATTTCTCCTCAGCCCAATATCTTGAAGAATCAGGTGTAAAAATTTCATCTATTAAAATAAGTTCTCCATCAACAAAACCAAATTCAAACTTACAATCCGCTAATACAATGCCACGTTTTTCACAATACTCATGAGCATATTGATACAACTCTAAACTTTTTACCATCAACTCCGTCGTTAATGATTTTCCTACTACTTCTTGCATTTTTGAAACTGGAATGTCTTTATCATGTCCGACGTCATTTTTTAAAGAAGGTGTAAAGATAGGGACATCTAACTTTTGATTTTTTCTCATTCCTGCAGGCAGTTTAATTCCATTAATTTCACCATTGTTCAGATATTGTCTCCATCCACCGCCAGTAATATATCCTCTTACAATACATTCAATATCGATTCGTTCTGCTTTACGGCTTACCATCACTCGATCTTTCAGTAATTCCGGTTTTTTTATCACATTTTTTAATAAGTTTACATCAGCATGCACCATATGATTGGGTATCATATGTTCTGTTTGATCAAACCAAAACTTACTGACTAAATTTAAGACTTTTCCTTTATCGGGTATGCCTGGTTCTAAAATATAATCAAAAGCAGATATACGATCTGTTACTACCATTAAATAATGTTCTCCTAGATCATAAAGCTCACGAACCTTACCTTTATAAACTAATGGTGCATCAATCAAATCTACAGCAGTTAATAATGTAGGTGATGAGTTCAAAGGTTAACCCTCCTTTCAAAAATACCCCAAAAAGTGAACAATATTCGAAGTTGCCGAATACTTTTCGTGGACCCCAGCAACCATCGTATCGGGGATTTAATCCATCAGTGATGTCATTCCTTCTATATTAAACCCAAACGTTCAAAGATTGTATTTACATGTTTTAAATGCCATTTCGGATTAAAGCAATCTTCAATTTCTTCAGCAGATAAATGCTGGTTGATTTCCGGTTCGTTTTCTACTATTTCTCGGAATGACTTCTGCTGTTCCCAAGCTTGCATAGCACGAGGTTGAACGGTATCATAAGCTTGTTCTCTACTTAAACCTTTATCTATCAGTTTTGTCATCACTCTACCTGAGAATGGCACATCAAACGTTCTTTTAATGTTCTTTTTCATATTTTCTGGGAAGACGGTTAAGTTTTTCACAATGTTTCCAAAACGATTCAACATATAATTTAATAGAATCGTAGCATCTGGTAAAATCACACGTTCAACAGAGGAATGAGAAATATCTCTTTCATGCCATAATGGCACATTTTCGTATGCAGATACCATATGTCCTCTGATCACTCTAGATAATCCAGAAATGTTCTCGCTGCCTATTGGATTTCTTTTATGAGGCATTGCTGATGATCCTTTTTGTCCCTTTGCAAAAGCTTCTTCTACTTCTCTAAATTCACTTTTTTGCAAGGCACGAATTTCTGTTGCAAATTTATCTAAAGAAGTCGCAATCAACGCAAGTGTAGCCATATAATCAGCATGACGATCACGCTGTAACGTTTGTGTTGAAATCGGCGCTGCTTTTGTTCCTAATTTTTCACAAACATATTGCTCAATAAAAGGATCAATATTCGCATACGTTCCAACAGCTCCGGAGATTTTACCAAATTGGACTCCATCAGCTGCTCTTTTAAAACGGTCTAAATTACGATTCATTTCTTCGTACCAAAGTGCCATTTTCAACCCAAATGTCGTTGGCTCAGCATGTACACCATGTGTTCTTCCCATCATGACCGTATCCTTATGCTCAATCGCTTTTTCTTTTAAAATGGATATAAATTGAATGATGTCTTTTTCAAGAATTTCATTAGCTTGTTTTATTAAATAACCATTAGCAGTATCCACAACATCCGTTGAAGTAAGTCCGTAATGTACCCACTTTCTTTCAGGGCCAACAGTTTCAGAAACAGCACGAGTAAAAGCAATAACATCATGTCTAGTTTCTTTTTCAATCTCATAAATTCGATCTATATCAAAGCTTGCCTTTTCTCTTAAAAGTTTTACATCTTCCTTAGGAATAACGTCTAATTCTGACCAAGCTTCACAAGCATTGAGTTCTACTTCTAACCAAGCTTTAAATTTATTTTCCTCTGTCCAAATGGCTGTCATTTCTGGCCTGCTATAACGTTCTATCATAAAAGAGCCCCTTCCTTTTTACTTAAGTACTTTTTTTCCCAAATTCCTGTATTGTCAATCCACTCTAAAGCTTGATCTATATTTGTCGTTAATAAATTTATGTGACCCATTTTACGCTTTACTTTAGCTTCTTTTTTACCATATAAATGAACTTTCACGATTAAATCTTGATTTGAACTTTGACCATTCTGATTCATCCACTTTAGTAATGGGTCAACATGTTCTCCTAAAATATTTACCATCACAACAGGACATATTAATTCTGTAGGTTGTAAAGGTAAGTTACAAATAGCACGGATATGCTGCTCAAATTGTGAAGTATGACAAGCATCCATTGTATAATGTCCAGAATTGTGAGGACGAGGAGCGAGTTCATTTACATACAACTCTCCATCTTTTGTATAAAACATTTCAACAGCGATGAGTCCAATCACATTTAAGGATGTAGCAATATTTGTCGCAAGTTGTCTTGCTCTATCCTGTATCTCTTCGTTTATTCTTGCAGGAACAATGGAGGTATGCAAAATGTTATCCACATGTATATTTTCAGCCACTGGAAAAGTACTAACTTGTCCATCTATGTTTCGAGCTGCTACAACGGATAACTCTTTTTCAAAATGAATAAATTTCTCTAATACTAAATCTGTTTTTGCCTTACTTAATGTATTAAATGCTTCAGAAATCTCTTGTATAGAACGAATCACCCATTGTCCTTTTCCATCATAACCACCAACAGCCGTTTTCAACACACAAGGGACACCGAAGCGTTCAACAGCCTCAGTTAACTCTTGTTCAGTTTTTATTTCAACATAAGGAGCCACAGGTACATTTGCAGCTTCTATTGCAGTTTTCTCTCTTAAACGATGTTGGGTGGTATATAATAATTGACTTCCTTGTGGCACATAAGATTTATTAAACAACATATCTGCTACAGAAGCATCCACATTTTCAAATTCATAAGTAATAACATCTGCAAGTTCAGCTAGTTTTCCACCTGCTTTGAAATCATCATAATCAGCGATAATTTGTTCATCTGCAACCTGACCACATGGACCATCTTCAACAGGATCTAATGTGACAAAACGATAACCCATTTGACGACCTGCTAAAGCCATCATTCGACCTAATTGTCCCCCACCTAAAATACCAATTGTACTGCCTGGGAGAATTACTTTACCTTGTGTCATAAATTTTCACTGCTTTCTAAAACGGTATGTTTAATCTCTTCTCTCCTATTAGTAATTCTCATCTGCACATTTTCGTCAAAAGCACCTAAAATTTGCGCAGCTAAAAGCCCAGCGTTTGTAGCACCTGCTTTACCAATTGAGACGGTTGCAACAGGAATCCCACCAGGCATTTGAACAATAGATAACAAAGAATCTAATCCATTTAAGTTTGAAGACTTCACAGGCACACCGATGACAGGAAGTTCTGTTTTTGCTGCAACCATACCTGGTAAATGAGCTGCACCTCCTGCCCCGGCTATAATCACTTTTAAACCTTTCGTAATTGCTGATGAAGCATATTCAAACATAAGATCTGGCGTTCGATGTGCTGAAACCACTTTCTTTTCATAGGCAATTTCTAACTCATCAAGTACATCACAAGCATGTTTCATTGTCTCCCAGTCAGATTGACTACCCATGATGACTCCAACCTTTGCGTTTGTTGACATTTTAAACCCCTACCTTTTTTGAGAATATACTCCGAACTTACACAAGATGTGCTGATCGTCTCCACATTTTAAAAAAAAGAAAAGTAGGTTCAAAGAACCTACCCTTATAACAACTATGTAAAGTAATAGAGATAAAAAGAGCTGATTGGAACTTTTCTATCCACAAAAAAAGATACTATCAGCGATGTAGTGAGAATAAATCCCTACTTTTATCTTATTACTTTGCTCATAGTCCAAAAATTTACGGTTTCTGGGTAGATACTTTCGGGCCTTATCCCCGATATTATATGAGTTACCATTACTTATTTAATTTATCCTTACATAAAAAATCCGTTAACTATGTCCTTCTTTAAAATAATAATGACTTTTTCAATTCGTTTTTAGTTTAACAGTGTAACATGGCTATGTCAACTAATTCACGAACATTTACTCCATTCAGATTTAGAATGTTCGTTTTTTATCACATTAAAGTAAAAAAACATACACAGATTATTCATAAATTTTAAGAAATTAGGTGAAAATATGAAAATAAATATCGTAATTCAGAATATTTATTCATGGATAGATCAATCCAATTCTTGACGAATAAATTGGGTTCCATCCCAAGTATAATAATCTGTATTATAAGTACCATTAACATTATTGTAAAGCGTTTTTTTAAAGTGGTTTCATCCACTTTTTTCTAGATTTCCACTGACATTTTTTATATTTCTGAAAAGGTGAGTTACAGGATAACATCCAACAGTTTCGTGAAAAAGTTGAAATATCTAATTGTTTCAAATATACTTTCACCAGATCAATAATTTAAAGTGGAGGTCTTTTTTTGAAGAATCACTTAATAACGGGCAGTATATTAGCCTTTTTAGCAGTTGCACTTGGAGCGTTTGGCTCACACATTTTGCAAGATATATTAACAGAGGAGCGATATTCAACCTATCAAATTGCAGTTCAGTATCATTTATTTGGTTCTCTTGCAGTTATCATTGTTGCAATAGTGATGGATAAACTGTCAGGTAGCTCTATATTGTGGGCAGGAAGAATGTTAGTAGCTGGAACTGTCATATTTCCTGGAAGTATCTATATCTTAAGCTTAACTGATATTGGAATTTTCGGAGCACTAGCTCCTATAGGTGGAACTTCCTTTTTAATTGGATTTTTGTTAGTATGTATTGCGGCACTAAAACAAAAGTAATCATGTTCACCAATATAGTAAGATGCCCCCCACATATGAGCTAGGTGGGGGGCTATATTTGAACTTAAAAATTTGATAAACCGTATATGAATGCTGTTTTACCGTGCATTCTTATAATCTAAGATTCTCTCAATTTCTTGTAAGTCTTCAGTACACAATTCTATCCCAGATGCCTTTACATTTTCATTTACTTGATCAGCTCGAGATGCACCGATGATACAGCTTGAGATGTTTTGTAAACGTAAAATCCAAGCAAGCGCTAGTTGGGCAACACTAATTTCATTTCTTTCAGCTATCCCTTTTAGCTTCTCAACCTTTTGCAGCTGTTTTTCTTTAAGGACATATCCCATATACATATTGGCTTTGTGATTGGAAGCTCTTGAACCTTTGGGGAATGCTATTCCTGGTTTATATTTACCTGTTAAAACACCTTGAGCTAATGGAGAATAAACAACCTGACCTATTCCTTTTTGTTCAGATAAAGGAATAATTTCTTTCTCTATATTACGATGGAACATATTATAATAAGGCTGATTAGAAGCAATCTGATGTAAATTCAATTTTTTAGACAAACTGACAGCATCGTATAATTGGTCTGCACTCCATTCACTTACTCCAGCATATAAAATCTTTCCTTGTGAGACTAAATCATCTAATGCTCGTAATGTTTCCTCAAGAGGTGTTTCTGGATCATAACGATGACACTGATACAAATCTATGTATTCTACACCCAGTCTTTTTAAACTTGCATCACATTGTTCCATGATATGTTTACGAGATAATCCCTTGTCGTTAGGACCCCCTCCCATTGGTAAAAACACTTTTGTTGCTATTACATAGGAATGTCGAGGATATTTATTCAGTGCTTTTCCTAAAACCACTTCTGCTGTACCCTTTGAGTAGGAGTTTGCGCTATCAAAAAAATTAATTCCTGACTCATAAGCACGATCAACAATCGCTTCTGCATTATTACCTTCTGATGTACGTTCATCAATTAACCAACTTCCTAAACCGATCTCACTTACTTTTAATCCTGTTTTGCCTAAACGACGATATTTCATTAAATCCCCCTCCTTGATTTAGCAACATTTATTAGCAGTTCAAGATGAAAAGGAATCTGAATCATTTTTTTCTAACAATTAAAAGTGTATTTATTAATACAACTTTTTCATATTCTTGGTTTTCTTGTATCCATTCATCTACTGCAATTTTTGTTTGCCATTGTGGCTCATAATCGTGAATGAGTATTAGACCATTTTTTTTGACTTTTTCGGGATAGTATTTGAGCTCCTTTTTTACATGAGGGTACATATGAGAACCGTCAAGAAACAAAATACTAATCTGTTGATCTAATAATTTATGTGCTTCTTGTGAATCCATTTGCAACACTTTAATTTTGTCTTTCACTTTACACAATGTAATATTTCTCATGAACATAGGATACATTGATTTTCCTTTTAACATTGCTTGATGCTCTAAACTCCCTTTGAAATGATCTATCGTTATCACCCTTCTATGTAACCGAGAAAGAGTTTCACCCATCGCCAGTAATATTGTTGATAGTCCGGCCCAAGCACCGATTTCTACGATGTCACCATCTACATCATGGTTCATGACACATAAAAGCAGTGCTTGTAATTCATCCTCAGTCATCATGCCAAATACTTTATGTTTCTTTAAGTATTTCAGGTATTCATGAAAATTTAACATGTATGTTCTCCTTCTTTTACAAATTTAAGAACATATAGCTGTTTTCTAATGAATTTTTCTGGCGTACTTCCCCATTTTTTATCAACTATCGTTTTCCATTCCATAAATATCCTTTCTCTTTCCGCCTCTGTTAAATGCCCAGTATAGATATCCCGCCTATTTTCAAAATAAGAGATCAAATCATTTTTACTCATTTTTTGAATCCATTTAGGTCCTTTTATAATTTCTGTTTTAAAATGAAGTTGCTCAAGTGTACTTTTTAGTTTATATACCACATCTTCTTTATCTGAAATTGTTCCATCACTTTCAGCCAACATTTCCTCCAATTTGCGATTGCCTTGACTTGCAAGCATGTACCACTGTTTTGTCAGATCATCTATATAAAAGTTGTTTAGCAAAATTTCATCACAATGTATATAAGTCCCACCATTTTTTAAAAGTCGTTTAATCTTTTCTACTAAAAGGGATTTCTCTTCAATAAAATAGAGAACATGGTAAGAAAAAATATGGGAAAAAGATTTATCTAAAAAGTGAATATCTAATAGATCTTGATGTAAAAGTGTCAAATTTTTGGGAATGTGCCCTCCAAGTTTAATTAAAAATTGGGATAACATGTTTTTAGATATATCTACCCCAGTATATTCGTATCCCATTTCAACTAAAGGCAGAGCGGTTCTTCCTGTTCCAACTCCAATATCTAAAATCTTGGAATGATTGATATCCAGTGCTGTTAAATCTATGATAAAATCTATTAATTTTTGAAATGATCTTTCAGGAATGTGTCTTGTCTCATCATACTTATTAGCAACGTGGTCAAAATATGAACTCAAATTATACAACTCCTTATCTCAAAACTTTTCTACATCAGCACTTCCTGTGCTGGGTCTTCTGACACCAGCAACTATCTGTTAAGTCTTGTTTCCTTTCTTTGCTTCCTAATTTCTACTAAATCTTCTGAATTTGTATCAGGATCGATCAGTCCCGTAAAACGATCATCATAAGTTGGGTTTAAAATCGCAGTGTGCATTTGCCCATTTCGTAAATATTCGATATAAATTTCTTTTTTGGTGCTGTAGCTTTTTGAAAGCTCCATCACAAACTCACAATAATTGTTAACAGGTTGATCTGATATTGTTGTAATCACATCACCTTTACGAATACCCACCTCATATGCGGGACCACCTGGGAAACATTCCAATATATAATTCCCTTTGCCTAGTTCTAAATTATAGGTTGCGGAATAATAGTCTGATACTCCAGTATTATTCACACCTATTCTAGGATAACCAAACAACTCATTTCGTAAATCCAAGCCTAATTCCAGCACGCATTTAAGATTGATCAATGAACGTCTCCATCCTGTTTCCATGCATTCTCTAATCCATAAATCATGTGGTTCTTCCCCATAACCCGTAACTTCTACAGTAAGTTCAACCATTTCATCCATTTGCTTTAATTTAAATGTTGTATCTAAGTTATAAGGAACCAATGTCCCATCTGGTAACATAGATTGATATTGATCTAACAATCTAAACCTTGTAGGAAATTCTGATTCAACACATTTGCTTTCATTCTCTATGTCCCCATATATAAAATGAAACACATCACCTGGTTGTGGATTTTGCGGGTCTCCTGTCGTTTGAGCTTTATCGCTTAAGTATGCATTTGATCCAACAGGTAGAGCTATACCTCTCCATACTTTTTCAATGGATGATTCAATGTGAATGATATTGATTGTTTTGTTTAATTCTGAATTGATCATGGATGACTCCTCCTCATTTCATTAATAATTTTTCTTTTTTCCAAACTCACTAACATTTTAAGGTCATCTTGATTCTTAAAATGTAAAAAATCTAAAACGTCACTGCCTTTGTTGCCAAGGTCATGTACAATACTGGGGAATGTACAAATCAGTTTTAACCACGCTTGTTTTTCAGCTGATAGCGGCTGATCAGCCCTTTGAAGAGTAGATATCGCACGGTTGATTTGTATATTGATGATTTCATCTCTTTTGGTTTGATAATCATGGAGTGCATCTTCCCACGATTTGATACCTTTAAAATATAAATCTACGGCAATGCTTAATTCTTTTGCGGATAAAACTGCATCATCCATACCTGTTCCTGAAACTGGATGAACCCATGCTCCCGCATCACCGACTAAAGCCCAACCAGGTCCAAATGAATGTCTGATAAACATCTTTAATGGACCTATGCCTTTTACCCCATCTACAATAGAAGCATTTTCTAATCTTAAACGTAAGTTCTTGTTCTTCATAATAGAGTTTAGCAAAGTTGCTTTGGTATTTTGTTTCATATTCCTATAGTGATCGGGATGTGGCATAACTAAAATGGTATGTAAATCATCGTTAGTAGGAGTGCAAAAAATAATGTCACCTTGATTGAAATACCATTCTACACAAGGGTGTGTAAGAGGATTTACATCTTTGAAGTAGCCATAAATTCCAGCTCTCATCATTTCTGATTCATAGATATATGGGGATTGAACTTCGGAAGCTATCGTAGAATTTCTACCATCAGCTCCTACGACTATTGTTCCATATTGTTTGGTTACACCATCTTTATTCTTCACTTCAACACCAATCGTTTTACCCTCATTGTCCTTGAGAACTTTATTCACTTTATGGTTTTGTTTTACTGTAACATTCGAAAATGAAGAAGCTTCTTGTAATAAAATGTAATCAAATTCTGTTCTTCTTAAACCTAATGCCCTTTTTGTAACAATGATATCTGATTCAAAAAAAGTACCATCCAAATCAATTCGCATTCTATGGAGGCTAGGAGCACCCGATTTTTGTAATTGGTCAAAAACTCCTAATTCTTTATAAATATCAATCTCACCTACAATATGTGTTGATGTAGTATTGCTAGGAAATTGAGAACGATCCAACAATAGTACTTTGTATCCTAATTGTCCTAGTAAAATAGCTAAAGAAGCACCTGCACACCTTGCTCCTGTGATAATCACATCATAATTCAATTGCTTCACCACGCATATATAAGATTTTTCTTTCATTTTCTCTTTTGATTATTAAGTCTTTGAGTTTAAACTGTGAACAATCCATTAATCTGGAAAACTCTTTATAGCTATTCACTTTCATTCCATTAATCTGCTCAATGATATCATGTGGTTTGAGGTTTATTTTTTCAGCCAATGTGCCTTTTTTAATCTGTGTAATGGTGATGCATTGCGTATGATTATCCGTACTTTTTTCTGTAAAAAGGATACCCAAGTTATTCTCTTTAAAAAGCTGTTTTCTACAATCAATTCCGGTTTCGTTTACAGATTTTAAGTTCAATAACACTTTATTATAGGTATAGTCAAAAATATCTTTTATGTTCTTGCCATAATTTCTATGAAAACCAAAAATATCAACTTGTAACAATGTATTATTCTCATCAAATGATTCTAAAGAAAATAAAGTCCTCAAAGGCATAATTCGTTTCTCGTTGTTAAAGCTAATTTTATATATGTTTCTTAATTCAATCATTTTAGGAGGAAGCTTTTTAAAAACAAATCCTGTATTGGTTATGTTTCCATATTGGTAATGAAACTTGTCTCTTACTTGCAATTCGTCGTTACTTTCGTGATAACCGCTATCCGCTAACCAACTTGTTATGCCGTCTATGTGAGCGATAGACCAAAATACTTTTTCAATTTCACGTTCTATCAAAATTTTTTTTGAGACACACATAAATTACCTCCAGAATTGTTTTAAAATACTGACAAAAGCAAATTGCTTTTGTCAGTATAATAGCTAGATTAATTTGATTGGCAGCAGTTATAAATTGTGCCAGCAAATTCACCTTTTTCGTTGTTCAAAGTAATAACATCTTCTGAACGGAACTCAGAATCTTGTGGTGGAAGACCTTTCACTTCACCAACCATGTGGATTGGTTTGTCATTCATCAACACACCTTCTGGTGTTTCGATTTTCCAATATAACCAAGATTCTCCTCTAACACCATCATGAATCGTTTTATTTATTGGAATATTTACTACTCCTTTTAAAGCATGTCCATGTGATTCTAAACCACCCTTAACAGTGACTTTTTCACCTGGCCATAATACTTTAGACGTTGCTTCAAGATTTACATTGTGAATATCCAACTCCACATTTACTCCACTTTTTAATTCAAAATCTGAATCAGATACAGTGAATTGAGTAGCTTTCACTTGAGTGAACTCTAACTTTTCAGTTCTGCCATCTGGTAGTTCTAAAATAGTAGAACTATTAGATGTTGGTAAAGACATTTTAATTTTTTTCAATAGACTTTCTTTTAATAAACTTTTAAACATAAAAAACACATCCTTCATAATATGATTAAGATTTGGCCAAATACTTAATTATATTATGAAGGATGCTGACATGTATTTCTCAGTATATATTTAGAAGCTTCCTGTTATTTTTGATATTTTGTTAGAAATGGCAGACTTCTAATTTATTTCCGTATAAATCATAAAAATCAAAAAACGATACAGAGCCATCTGCTTGAATTTCCTCTACCTGCACATTTCTTTCTTGTAAATGTTTATGAACTTTTTCAATATCTTTTACGTATAAAATAGGATAACAGCTATTCTGAGGCGTTGTAACATTTGGAACTTCATGTAAAGTAATTGGCGTTTCTGAAACTTTTAACACGATGTACTTTTCTTTTGGATCTTCAAAAGAGGATTCTAAACCCAACCGATCCATATACCACTGTCCAGCTTCTTTATAATCCTTCACCTGAATTATAATCGTGTCAACTCTCTCAAACAATTTTTCCATAACACAATCCCTCCATAAATCATTATAAAACAACTTACAAAAGTGAAGTGCATTGAAGTCCATCTAAGATAGAAAGTTCACTTTCATATCTGTTTAAAAAATACCATAAACATTATATTTTGTCCAAGTATTGTAATATAGTGCAATTAATCATTCTTTGATACAGACAGTTTGTTTAGTTTTTGCCGATTGTTCCGCAGCAAAAGTTGCTTTTAATGTACCTAGAAACGTTTTGGCAGAAATAAAAGTAGGCTCAGTCTTGCTCATTACTGAATTCACAAAATAATTGATTAAACCTGAATGACAGTACCCACTTTTTTCTTTCATCAACCAATCCACTTCTACTGTTTCTTCCATATTTTCTTTTAAAATCGTCAATCCAGGTTTGTCAGGGTCTTGCTCTAACAATAATGTTCCAAATTCACAAGAAATCATAAGTTCATTATGAACCCAAGGTGTGTAGGTCCAACTGGTTGTTATCGTACATAATGTATTCCCTTCAGTTTTCATGATAACGATCGCGTTATCATCTACATTTGTAGGTTTTTCAATCGTAGATTTAAGTGAAGATACTTCAGTGATCTCCTCATTTAAAAACCAGCGAATAAGATCAATTTTATGTATGCCCAAATCACCTAAACTCCCAAAAAAACTTTTTTCTCTCTCAAAGAACCAATTTTTCTCTCCTTCTACACTCCAATGTTCTGGACCGCTATGACCAAAAGAAGCTTTGATTTGATAAACTTTGCCAAAATCACCATGGTCTAAAATTTCTTTTATTTTCTGATGTGCTGGCACCAATCGCTGATTTAAACCCACTGCCAAATACACATTTTTTTCATCTGCTAATTTATTCAAAGCTAAAGCATCCTTATAATGAGTGGATAACGGTTTTTCACACAACACATGTATTCCTTTATTTAAACAAGCTTTCGCAATCTCTGTATGTGTATGATTGGGTGTACATATTGAAATGATATCCAAGTCATGGTGTTCAATTAAATCCTTTGTACTTTGATAATAGTTTCGAATATTAAATTGATCCGCTACTTCTTTAGCCCTGCTTAAATTTATATCAACCACGCCTACGAGTTCAACAAATCTATTCTCTTTATACTCGGGGATGTGCCTATTCTGAGCAATCGCACCTGTTCCAATCACTCCTACTTTTAGTTTTTGGATCATTTTATTCATTCCTTCCTGTTAAATGATCTAGTATTTTAGTTAATACATTATCTAAACAATAATCTACATTCTCATTCAGCTTTTTCAATTCATTTTTATAACTGCTGGAAAGAAGCACTTTCGATATCACTCGCTGCATCACTTCCTCATTCATATACGCTGGTACTACATATTCACCTATCCCTAGCTTTTTGACTTGTCTTGCATTAAATTCTCTTTCTGATATCGTTGGAATAATAATTGAAGGAGTTTCATATTTCAGCGAAGCCATACAACTGCCATGACCACCATGATGTATGAACAGTTTCTTGTCTTTGATCATTGAAGGATTAAACCACCTGACAATCTTTATATTATTAGTTAACAAATTCGTTATTTCTTTAGGAAGTGTTTCATCTTTAGCAATGGATACTAAAACCTTATAGTTACTTTGGGTGAGCGTAAGCAAAGAATGGTATAAAACAAATAGTCCTGAGTTTCCTGCCCCATCCTTTAATCTCCCTGGATAAATCATAATATCAGGATGAAACTCTGATTGTGGCAGGACCTCTTCCTCAATTAAAAAATCATTAACTAGAGGGCCAGTATAGAGCACATTATCAGCATGTATAGGGTCAAAACTCGGTAAACTTGGAATAAGATCCAGCTCCCCTCGATTTAACTCTTCCAAACAACTAATATGATCCAAGCCCAATTTACTTAATACTTTATTTACTACATGTACAATGTCAGGCAGGTTTTCAGGTTTGTTTTCCCACCACCTTATTCTTAAGCCGTCTGGATGAAAACAGGATTGATTTATTGTGATATGCGGGATATCTAGGTATTTAGCAGCAATGGCTGTCTGAAGGCTTAAATCAGAAAATACAATGTTCGGTTGATATTCTTGCAACAACTTGATTCTTTCCATAATTAAAGTTTCAACAAAATGTTCATCCATAAATCCAAACCTTGCATAATACGTATTTAAATCATAAAACAATGGAGTAGGCAAAAAGGTATATTTTTTCACAGGAGGGGGAATATGATCCCAATCACTTAAAACATGATAACCAAGGTTCAGTATAAATTTTTCTTCATTTGAACCATAAGTATTAAAGCTGATCTCATATCCTTTTTTTTTAAAAAATTCAGCAATAGGTACGGCTCGAACAATAGGACCTAAGCCACCGCTTAACCCCCAAAAAATTTTTTTCACTATCTCACCTCTCTTCACTTCTTTGCTTCTACTTCAAGTTATTCGTCCAAATATTTTTATGGGCACTATAAATATCATGATTACTTATCACGTAAGCAGATAGCCAATGTTGATTAATTTGAGTTTTAGGGCTTAAATTGACTTGAAATATGACTTCTTTCACTTGATTTGGTTTACATTTGACTTGCTGTATTTGATCGAACACCTCCACTCCCTCACCTTTTCCATATACAAATTCTAATCCTGTTAAAAATGTGCAGGAATGAGGCATATGATTTATGATTTGAACCAACACGGTATGTGTAGAGTGAACAGATAAGGACTCTTCAGAAATGATTTTCACTGATATAGAGCTATTTTTAGGGAGGTCATTCACAATGCCACATACAGGACACATGATCATATTTCTTTCAAACTGATAATCGACCTTGCCTGTTCCACGTATAAGTATACTTGGCTCTTTACAATACGGACATGGAGTTGAAGTCTTGTAATCACTTATCATATTTATATTATTCCAGTAAGATTCTGTAAAACCAAACCTTTGCTTTTTTGTTACTTTCAAGAGATGTTCAAGTAATAATTCCTCACATCTTTTAATAAGTTCTTTCATCTTATGGAGGGTTAATTCTTGCTTTTCTTTATAGAAAAAACAAAAAGCAGCAGCTTGTGATACATTTGAGAAATTTTTCTTCAAGGATTTTATTTCATTTAGAAGAGATTTACATTTTAAAATGTTAATATTAAAGTTGTTTAAATTTTCAAATAATTGGATGGATTGATCTATTGATGTTATATTTAATGGCGATTTAAATTGTAATTCTATCCTTTTCAAAGGATATAGTGAATAAATATAAATATAAACCTTATTTTTTAAATAAATAATGTTGTAATAAACCTCTTGTTTTTGATTACATACAAATACATCTAGCTCTTTATTAATTAACGCCTTTTTTATACGTTCGTCTGTGACTTCAATAGAAAGGAAACACATTTCTTCACATGCAAAAATGTTATCATCCAATGAAGTTAATTCTACATATTCCCTTACATTTTCATCCTGCTCTTTAAATGTTAATGTAGGATCTCCATACAAAAATAGCTGCGGGAAATCGTGATGATTAATCAGCGCACTTTTATTTAATAGACTTGTAATTTTCCCTAAACTTTCACCGCTGGCTAGTAAATAATGAAACAATATATTTTCATATGATTGACCATTTTTAATAAAAGGGGAGGCTATTAACGCTGAAGTTTTACCCTTTAAAAAAGAAGCACTTAAGAGGTAATTTTGATCAAAGTTACCTTCCCCAATCCTAAATCCTAAACACGTATTTAAAAACACAACATCTGCCTCTACTTCCGTTGCTTTAATTAATAACTCCTCTGAATAAAAACATTCTCCAAAATGAGCACAATGTGGAAGTTTATGATGGTCAAATTCATTTAGGGATGTATCTAAATGTTTGCCGCATAACAATGAATCGTTGAGTAAAACCTCATTATCTCTACCATGACTGATCATATTAAAAGTTTTTAATGGATTACTAACTAGCTCTTTCAATTCGTTATTATTCAATGTTTGAGATGAAAATGTTTGCAAATGAGCTGACTTTGGCAATTCTCCTTTGCTTGTATTTAAGATTAATACATTTTGAGTACTGTTGCTACTAAAACACTTTAAACTTTTGTCCAATTGGTGCACTAACTCTTCACTATTTTTAGGTACAAAAAATCCAAAATCAATGTCAAAGTAATGATGATATAAAACCTTTTGTACTATCAATAAATGTTTGTTTTGAATTGTGGGATAAATGCCTAGCAAAGTGATTGAATTTATGTCTTTCCTTTCTATTAGAGAAGTGATTTTTTTTTCTATTAATGTTGGAGAGGCAACCTCCACCACTTTATTCGTATACAAAGCATAATATAAACTATAGGCTAAAATTTTATAATCATCTGTGACGATTAAGAGAATATCCTTGCTACTATGCTCTTTCAACTGATATGATTTCCAGAACTTTTCAACTTCAACCTCTTTTATTTGTGCCATTTTTCTCAAGTCCGTTTGAAACAAAGAAGGTATCGTATTCATTGTATTCCTCCTTTAACGTATTTTATTTTTGTGTAAACTATTCTAGTTTTTCCATACATAACCTTGTAATTTGATTTATCGTTTGAAAGTTTTCTGGCAGAAGCTCTTCATCATCAAATAAAATATGAAACTTTTCTTCAAGATCAATGATTAATTCAATCATTCCAATGGAATCAAATCCATATTCAGCTAGGTGATCGGTATCTTCAATTTCCTCCTTTGTTTTTAATATTTTTATAATATTTTTTTTTACTATAATAAAAACTTCAGCTTCACTTAAACCGTATTCAGATTTAAATTGTTCCATTTTTACCACCGCTCCCATTAATATTATGCGTTCAAAAAGCTCATTCTTATATTTTTTAGTTTACCTATATGTATTATTTAATGACTCAGTTTTTCTAGACAAACTACCAGCTAATTTTGTTATTTTATACTCCTGAATATATTTATTATTTTAAAAGTAGGATCAATTTTTTTACATTTATCATCAAAATGTATAATATTATCTCGATAATATGAAAAATTCGACATTATTTTGTTATATTGTTCTAAAATTTTTATTTGTGAACATTCAGAAGGCTCAACAATTTCACCTAAACCATCTCTATCAACAAAGTTAGTAAAGTATCGACTATCCCATCCTTGTGGCACGGATATTTGTGGTATTTTGTTTTTAATACTGTTAAAAAACGAACCATAACTTCCTTGGTTCAGAACTAATTTACAATTTAAATAGGGCATCACTTGATGTTTTTTACAATCAACGAATAACACGTTTTTTTGCTTCACCTTGATCTTTTGCATCATAGACGATGTGCAACGTATGATGAGGTTTTCTTTATCGTGCAATGAACGAATACATTCTTCAATAAAATGAACAGTTTGCATTAAAAATTGAGGATTATCATAAGTTAATGTCTCTATCAACACATGATGATGAAATTTGGTCTTTTTAAAATATTGTTTGCTGTTTTTATATAACTGTGGACCGATAAAGAAAAAATGACTGGGTGTGTTTACTTCATTGATATTGTTCGCTGGGATCATGTGCAAATAAGGGGAAACACCAACATATGAAATGTTTGATCTGTAGCTGCGTGGAAGTGGTGTTAATTGATATTTTTTTCTTAACTGATTTAAATATCTCTGCATAAAGAGAATAATCGTTTCGTTCTCTTCAGGCTCATTTTCTTGTTTTGCTTCTAAAGTAAAGCTAGCCGGTTCAACACTAAACCATGGGATTTTCTTTATTTCACATGCGTAGGAGGCACCAGACAGACTAGAATCCAATAACACAACATCTATATGATGATGTTCAATCACACTTAACATTTCTATTAAATGTTGTTCTTCTTGCTGAAATTCATTTTTAATTTCGTGAGCTAACGATTGGAATGTAGCGTTATCTTCAAAAGACATTTCTTTACATTTGCTCTCAATAAAGTTCCAATGCTCCATAATGGGTATATCTTTAAAGCCAGGTGCATTTAAAACAAATATTTCCACTCCTTGTTTAGCAAGTGTTTGACCTATATTATACAAAACTAAAATATGTTCTAAAATAGGTTTTGACGTCATTAGAATCCTCATGGTTCATTCCTCACCTCCCACCTATTTATTTTGATCAAGTGCTGATGCTTACGTTTTCTTTCATCGTACTTCATCTTTGTGGATAGCTTGGATGATAAAATCAACTGCTTTAGGATGGTTATGAAAATAGTGAACGTCTGGAAGTTTAATGATAGGTATTTTAGGTAGATTTTGCTTTAACATTTGGATACTTTCCTCATCTTTTTCACCTATAACAACCTTTATATTATTATTTAATTGTTCTAGTTCATTGGCAAAATTTAAATTGTCTATTTCATTAATAAGTTTATAACTGCATTTTTGACCGTGTAAGTATAACATGTAAGATCCTAATCTAGAAAAAAAACCAACTTGCTCCATGTTAAAATCACTAAATGTATAATAATCCATTCCAGGGCATAACTCTTGAGTGTCCATACTGCCCTTGCTTTTTAAATCATTTAAAATGTGTTTGGGGAAAATTTGATTGATTTTTTTTATTTTTTGTATTGGAGGATGAATGAACAGAAGTTCGATTTTTATTTTCTTGTTGAGCAATTTGAATACTTCATTTGCAATTACACATCCCAAACCGTTGGCAATGAATTGTACTTTAGTCACCTCTGGATTGAGTTCATCCTCTATTACTTGCATGACGCTGTCAATCATAGTAATTAAGCTAACTTCTCCTAATTCTCCCACACTGTCTCCATGACCAATATAATCAAATTGAATAAATTTATAATTTGTTAATACGGGGGTTAGTACTTTACGAATCGTTGAAAATAAATAGTTTTTTTCACTCATCGCCTGTCCATAGCCAGGAAAAAATAAAATGATGGCTTCTGGATTACAATGATTTTGAGAAACAACTCCATAAATTTTCTTATCTATCCCATACTTCTTCTGAGTTGTGATCATCTTCACTTACCTCCTCATTAAACTGTTTTAATATCCAATGATAGGTTTTTTCCATCAATATGTTTTCAAGTGGAACAGAAGTAAATAAATGTCCCGCTTTATTTACAAAATGAATATCTGATTTTTCAATAAACGGTTTATAACTCTGCAACTTAGACCATGTATATCCTGCGATTGGATCATCATCACTATATATTTGCAATAGATTACCACTAAAATGATCGACTTCTTTATCTAACTGAAAATTTTGATAATCCTGAAAATAATTCATGCCTAACCAAAGACCAATCCACGGCTTCATGATCGTTTTAAACTGAGGATGAAATATAAACTTATTTTCTGTTGATATTTGTTTCTCATCGTCGACAATATCCCAGATGATCGGACTCCACATGATAACTTTATTCACGTCGCTATGATTAGCGGTTTTAAGTGCTATTCTTGCACCATCACTAAACCCTAATAAAATAACATTTTCTGCTTGAACTACATTTTCCTCTTGTAGAAATTTCAGCGCTTGTTGAACGTTTGAAACCTTTGTTGTATTCGTCATTTCATGATATAAACCATCACTTACACCAATCCCATAATAATCAAATCTAAAAAATCCTATTCCTCTATCACATAAATATCTAGCAAATTTTACAGCGAGTCTATGAACCTCATATCTTTCCCCATTCATCCCTGGACAATATATAACGATAGGAGTACGTTCATTATGATAATGGTCAGGGAGGTGCAAAACGCCCAATATATTTCCGTTATCTTGAAAGGTAACAAGTTTTTCCACATTCATTTTATCGCCTCCTTCATATTCGACAATAGTTTTTCTTCTAATTGAATGCAGTTTTGTAAATACTGTTTCATTTTATCGTTATAGTTGTTTACTTTAGAAACACCCCATTTCAGAACATATCCAGCTACGATTCCCCAAGCTTGCGTTAATTGAACTAAAATATTCCCTAAGGATTCCGTTTGATATTGTTCTGGAAGCAGTCCATTTCTCCAAGCTAAAAATAAAATTTCTCTTGGTTTACGAAAAAAATAAACGACATAATCCAATTCTTTTTGCGATTGATAATCACTATAGTTCCTCCCAAAATGATCAAAAAACCATTGCAAATTATTCATTCCATACGACTCCATATTTGATATGGATTGCAGTACGATTTCATAAAATTCCTCTTCCCAACTTACTGTTGGTTTCGTCATTTCCACGTATGAAATGCTTTTTAGAGAGGTTGGATTCATTAAATCATGTATTAATTTTTTAGGAACAGTTCCTTTATTATAAGTAAAATATAAATCAATTCCAGAATCATCTAGCAGATCATAAGATAGATCATCAAAATCAAAAATCATAGACCAGTGAGGAATGGAAATATCGTTATAATAACTTGAAAATTGTGCATAGGAAGAATCAAATTCTATTAAACAATGTCCAACCTTATCCATCAACTCTTTAATTAGAGCAGGATCATAACTATAATGACGTTTATGAAGTTTAATACCTCTATTAAAACCACTCGGTTCATTTTTTATTTTTTTGCCATCCAACTCACAGTTTAGAGGAATAATAAACACTTCAATCAAACTCTTTCTACCTTTTTGCTGCAACCATTCATTTACACATAACTGTAAACAATTCAAATGTTTATGTGAAATGCCTAATTTACAAGGCAACTTCCAATTGACTTCCTTTGTGTGTAAAAATCTACTCAATCTTGACACCACCAAACTAAACGTTTTCTTTTTCCAGTTTTATTTTTAGGAATTTCTTTTACTAATTTCACTCTATCAGGCCAAAACCTTTGAGGCACACTTCTTGCCTTTAAATATTGAAACATATCGATTACTTTAAAATCTACCGACTTTGCAACAAGCAAACAAACAATTTCTTGCCCTAATTTATTGCTGTTTACGCCATACACAAAAGATTCTTTAATGCTGTTACTGCTGTTAATAATCTCTTCAAGCGTATGTGCATGCAGGTTCACTCCTGCCCGGATTAATAAATCATCTTTACGTCCCATAATTGTAATGGAACCATCTTCTTCCTGGATCGCAATATCTTTGGTTCTTAACCAACCTTCGTGTTTTACTTCATTTGTTTTATCCTCATTGTTCCAATAACCGTTCATAATGTTCGGTCCCTGTATATATAGTTCGTTTTCTTTGATTTTTAATTGAATATTTTCTAATGGCTTTCCTACATTGTTACAGTTTTCTTTTGATACATTTAAATTGATGCACACTCTAGGACTTGCTTCCGTCAGACCATAAGCATTAATGATTTGTGACTGATTAAAATAATTAGATATTTCTTCAATTTGTTTATATTGTGGTATTTCTCCACTGAGTACAATATTTCTCACAGGTAATTTGTCTGTTTTTTTTATTTTTGTGACCTGATACATGATCGTCGGGGTAGAAAATATCGTATCTAACTCTTTAAGTTTCACATCTTGTAAAAAAGAACTAGGTGTGAAATTCCTTTCCCTAAAATACATAGATTTGTGTAAGATTAAGCCAGTAAGTACTTCTGCAATAATTGCTGACGCATGGTATAAAGGTCTGCTAATATAAAATCGTTCTGAATCTATCTGATTTAAGATCTTTGCATTGGCAATCACATTATGCATAATATTGTTATAAGTTAACTTTACTGCCTTTGATTTTCCTAAAGAACCTGAAGTACAAAGAATTAATGCTATATCATTTAAGCCTTGTCTTTTGTTGTTCACTTCTACATTGCTTAAACATCCATGTTCATCAACATGACTTTGAGAAATTAACATGTAAGAAGCATATTCCTCAGGGAGTTCTTTGAAATCAAAGGGTAAAACCGTGATCCTGCATTTAAAAAATGCAAGCAAGATTGGAACTAACTTCCAGCCAAGATTCGTATCCAAAATAACTAAAGAATCGTGATGAATTTTATTTTGTCTTATAAATTTGATGTTGTTTTCTACTATATTTTCAAGTTCCTTGTAAGTAATCTTTGGGTTTATGGACCAAAGGGCAGTTTTGCAATGAACAAAGATGGAGTTAACAAAGTTATCTACCATTGTTTTCATATCATTCATCATCCTTCATCGAATTAAAAACTAGTACATGTGAAGAAGCTTGATTGTGATTCCATGCTGGCAACTTGCCTGAAACTTTATGTTCTAATTGCTGTAAACTTAAACTACCAAGGAAAAATTGCTTAAAATATTTCATTTCTTCATTTGGATGGAGTCTATATAAAATTTCTAAACTTTCTTCTATCGATTTTTTATAAAATCCAGTCGGTCTTTTATGTGCCAAATGATAATTTATGGCTGACTTGTTATATATAAACTGATAGTTTTGTTCAAATGCTCTATATCCCAATTCAAAATGTTCAAATCCCCACTTTAAAAACGTCTCTTCAAACATCCCAACTCGTTCCAAAAGCGATCTTCTAAACGACAAGTTCCCACTGAAAGTACTGATCCATGGAATACTGGAAATTGACATGCCATCTTCGTTGTAACATTGATAAACCATTTTACAGTAGCTTGGTATTTTATATAACTTGGCATCCATTACACAGGACTTTATGACATCCCTGTTATGTTGAATGTTTGAAAAATACAATTCACGTATTTGACCAACTGAAATGTAGTTACTATTGTTACGATGGAGTCTATGATGTGCTTGAATAAAATGGGGATCTGGTATTCTATCTGCATCATTAAGCACAACCACATTTCCTCGTGAGATTTTTAAACCCATATTTCTGGCGCTTGCTCTACCGACATTTTCAGTTCTTATATAAATGAGATGCTCTATTTTCCCCTCCCATTTTTTAATGAAAGGGGTGATATCATCCTCAGAACCATCATCAACAATGATAATTTCAAATTGAATTTGACTCGTAGTTTGTACACAAAATCCTTCTAAACATAAATCTAAGGCATGCGGTTGATTATACACAGGAATAATTACTGAAACATCCATATATTTAACCTTTATACTTGGAAAAGATAATTTTTTGAAACTGTTCAACCGACTCTTCCAAGCTTAAATTTAAAATTTCATCAGGTATTTCTTTTCCAGTTCTATTTTCAAGATGAATTAAGAATTCGGCGAATTTAAGAGAATCAAACCCTAAGTCTATAAAACGGTTTGAAAGAATAATTTCTTCTTTTGGCAACACTCCGCATCCTTCATCACTAAGTAACTCTAAGACGATCATTTGAAATTGTTCCATAATCTACCTCCGATTGATATGTCATTACTTTTCGACCTTCTATGACTGCATACGATTTAATCAACTGATCTAGAAGTTGAACATGAATGGTTACGATATTCCCTGCAGGAATGATCTCTAAAAATCGAACGTTTACATTTTTTAGTCTAAATTCAATTCTTTGCTTCTCTAAGATGCACTCCACTCCTTGAATGACCGCTTCTGTAAGCAATAATCCAGGAAATATACTCAAATTTTCAAAGTGGCCTATTAATAAAAAATCCCCGTTTGACACAAATTTCTCAAAAATAATTTCTTTTTCGTTTAATGTGATATATTTATCAATTTGATTTATTGGTTTATTAATGGGGAGATTATCGTTTTTTTTATTCATGATGTTCACCAACAATAATGGCTCCTAAGGGTAAGTCACCCTCATTTAAAATAACCTCTACATTTTTGTAATCTGTTTCTTTGAGCGCATTTTCCCACTTTAATTTGGTTTGAAAACCATTTATTAAATATTTTCCGTTTTTAAAAATTTTGTACCCAGGAAGTAAATTAAATATAAATTCTTGATGTAAGTATGAATGGTTTAAATCTCTTATGCATTCTGATAAAATCACTTTTCCACCTGGATTTAAGCATTTCTTGATCCTGGCTAGTGCATCTTGTATTTCAAAAGAACAATGAAGGCCATTGATCGAAACAATATAATCATATTTTTTTCCATTCAGCTGAGCAAAAAGATTTTTATCAAAATTTACAACAGATGTTTCTATATGGGAAAACTCTTTACCTAAATGTCTGACAATCATAGGACTTACATCCGATGCAGTATAATGAATTTTCTTATTGTTTAAATTATTTAATATACAGCTTGTTCCAGATCCATAACCTGCTCCCAACTCCAATATACTTTGGCCATCTTCTATTATTGGGTTCAAATATAAAGCTAACCACTGATTATGAACGTAATACAAATCACTAGGATGTTGAAAATAATCTCTCCAGATCTGTTCACCTTGAGACCCAAATAATAAATGAATTGGAGACTTCTTGCCTGATAGAATGTATGCCCAATGATCAGCAACGAAATCTATCATTTTTAACGAGTGTTTGATATTTGTTTCTACATTTATATCTATCCATGACTCCAATGTTTTTTCCGTTCTGCTATAGTAGTCAGCATTTTTTACATCTTGAACAATATACAGCTCCTGTACTAAAAAATTTAGCGCAAAATCTAACGAAGGAATAAATGCTTCTGTACACTTTAATTTATCTATGATCTCAAGTCGTTGATGGGTACTAGCAGCACGTAAAAACAATCCATGTAGATTGAATACTTCTAATATTTTCTCAGCGGTGTAACGACTAGCATATTGATATGCAGTAAAATATTTCTTCGTAAATAAATTAGTAGAAAGCCCCATATTCATTTCTCCTAACGAATTGATTTGGCAACGCTTAATTCTCCCTTACAAATGACCTTATTTTCTACTGAGGCTACCCCATATAAAACAGCTTGACTATCAAAGATTTTAATAGGGGAAATTTCATATTTGACTTTTTCTAAATGCCAGGGTAAATCTTGAAAACTTTCCATTTTGATAGAACCCAACAGCGGGACTTCATTTTCTCTCAAAGGTTTTGTCTCTAAAGTAATAAAAATAACAGCTAATTGAGCTAAACCTTCTGTTATAAAAGAAGCCGGGAAGGTTTGAGTATGATCTTTTATGATCGATGTTGTTTGTGAAATATAATACGTTCCTCGAATATATTCCTTTTGTTTGTATGCTGTAATATGATCTATAAAGCGGAATGGCCATTTTTGGGGCAACATATTAACAAGTTGTTTCATCTTCCGTATTATCCTCAACAATATCTATTGGTTTTTCAATAATCGTTAAAAAAGTAACACCATCCTCGGTTTCTACTCTATGTTTTTCATTTTTTCCTGCAGTCAAAAAGTCTCCGGGACCTAGAATATCATCGCCAACCTTCATGGTTCCCTCAATAACATAAGCATACTCTCTGCCTGGATGATCATGATATGGGATGAACCCTCCCGGACCAAACCTGACAATAAAAGCCTGTGTCTCTTTTTCTTCGTCTGTTTCAGAATATAACATTTGATATTCTGAATGATGAAACATACCTTCTATCCATTCTCGATCTTCTTTTTTAATGACAATATGATCTTTGTTCATTTACATTACTCCTTTTCTGCTACAATAACGATTCTAGAACTTCGCATGTGAAAATCGTCTAATTTCAAACTTCCATATAACTTCTGTACTTTAAATCCGATCGTTTCTAGTAGATTTATTAATTCATGGGCTGAGTAAATTCTTACATTAAGAATAGAGCTCTCTAAATTGTTATCTTCATTCCAACTGATCTCTTCACGCCATCTGCTATTCAAAGGGTTGAATTTTCTTTTAGACCAAACGATCTGGTCACCCATTTCATTCCATGCATTTTCACTATATTGATGAAGCATAAAATCTCTATTTTCTGTATCAATTAATAACTTTCCACCTTGGTTTAACATGTGATATATTTTTTCCATTGTTGTTTTATCTTCTTGATCATCTACATAACCAAAAGCTGTGCCAATACTTAAAATGGCATCATATTTATGCTCACTATCCAAATCTTTAATTTGGCTTTCAATCCACGTAATCGGTAAATTTCCAGCATTGTTTCTAGCGATGTTTAGTGAATAATTTGATCCATCAAATCCTGTTAGATGATAACCTTTATGAGCAAGAGGGATTGTAATTCTACCGCTTCCACATCCCAAATCCAAAATTTTGAAATTTGGTTGTAAATCTAAAATCTTCTCTATATTTTGTACTTCAACTTTTGTTCTATCTTCTGTAAGTATATATTGAGAAAATTTTTGATAGGCTGAGCCAAAAAAGTGTTTCCATTCATTATTTTTACTCATAGATTTTAATCTCCTAACCTATTAATAATATGCTTGATTTTAGCGCATCAATCATATAATCCATATCACTTTTTGAAATATTTAATGGTGGATATAAACTAATGACGTTATGGGAAAAGGTTGCTAAAATCCCTGATTTTTTTATATTGCTCTTGATGGTGTTAAATCTCTCAATCTCTTCCTCTGAGTCTATGTTAAGCTCTATTCCAATCATTAGACCCTTGCCTCGAACTTCCCTAATGATATTTTCCTTATTTAGTCCTTCTCTTAGTTCATTCATGATATATTCCCCTGCTTCTTTCGCTCTGAATGGAAGATTTTCTTTTTCAAAAATTTCCAAAACCTTGATGGCGATGGAACAACCAACAGGATGTCCACTTAAAGTGGTGCCGTGTGGAAACCCAGATCCATTTTCAATCAAATGATTCGTAATTTGAGAAGAAAATAAAGTAGCTCCTAATGGAAAATATCCAGCGGTTAATCCTTTAGAAATTGTGATAATATCAGGGTCTAACTTGAGTGAGGAACTGGTTAACCATTCACCTGTTCTACCAATGCCTGTAGTGATTTCATCTGCAATTACAAGAATATTATATCTTCTCGTAATTTGCCTCACTAATTGAAAATATAAATTTGGAAATACACGAATGCCATTTACACTCTGTACTGGTTCTATTACAAAAGCTGCAACGGTTTCTGGCCCAGCTTTTAAAATAGCTTGTTCTAATTCATATGCAGCTTGTTTAGCATGACGATCATCTAACTCATCTTCTTTTTCACGAAAATCTTCAGGTGAGGGGACGCTTATACATCCTTGTAAAAGATCACCAAAAACCCCCTCAAACCCCAGGTTTGTAATGGAAAGTGCGCCCATGCTTGATCCATGATAACCACCATTCAAACTGATAAACTTTTGTTTATTTGGCATATCATTTTCAACAAAGTATTGTCTTGTTGCTTTTAAGGCTGATTCCATTGCACCTGTTCCATCATTTGAGTAAAATACTGAACTAAATTTTGGAGCTAGATTTAAAAGCTTTTCAGCTAAATTATTTGCAATCCAGTGCCCCTGATTTACCATAATAGAGGCTGAAAGCTTGTTATACTGTTCAAAAATGGCTTTTAAGATGATTTCATTTGATTGATCTAATGAGTAGGCTGCATTAGATAAATTTAAAAACGCTTGATCATCTTTGTTTAATACCCAATGCCTTTCTCCTTTATTGGCCATAAAAAATCGATTATTGACCTCTTCCTCTGTTAAATTGCTTTTTTTAGGCATAGTCGTAAAAGGATGTACCACATAATATCTACTCATTATGATCCCCCCTCCATAGGCAGGTTGTTATTCTCTTTAATATGAAGCGTTTGATTAGCTTCAATATCTTTCATAGATTGAATTCTTCCACTAGGCCATTTAATGATTATTTCATCAACTTTTTTCCTTTCTCCAAGTCCAAAATGTATTCTGGGATCACTTTGACCACCAAATCCATTCCCACCATCTTTTTCAATCAATGTTCTTTTATCTCCCTGCACAATAGTTACCCTTGCACCTATAGCGTCTCGATTACTAGGATAAGCACCTTGTAAACTAAGTTTTATCCAATTGCTTCCTTCTATTTGATTTTTATAAACTCTTGCCTTCCCTCCTTGATTTGCAAAAACCAAGTCCAATTCACCAGAATTATCAAGGTCTACGACAGATACCCCTCTTCCATCTTCAGTGAAATCAATACCCGCTTGTAAAGCAACATTTTCAAACCCATTGTTTGACTGCATAAGATTCAGAAATAAAAATTTATTCTCGTTTCCTGATAAATCTTTCTTTCCAATAGATGGCCAATTTTTCGTATCTTCAACAATACTCTCTGGTGTTGTAGCAAGTGTTCCTAAATCAAACCAATAATTATCTTTACTTTTTCCTGTAATAAATCCATTTGTGACAATTAAACTAAACTCACCACTATTATTTGTGTCGAAGAATTTAGCTCCCCATGAAAACCCAGCAAAATTCAACCCTAATTCTTCTGCGATATTCTCGTATTGTCCTTCATCATTTGGGTACCAAAAATCGTTTCCTTCAATAATATAAGTAGGTTTGCTTACATTGCTCACATAAATACCAAGTTCTCCTTTATGGAAAATGTCTACAAAATCAGCATTCATGCCTTTATGGGTATCTAATCCAATGCCATTACGTTGAATGATTTTTTTAAATTTCTTTCCATTTTCATTTAAATAGAGAACATCAGGACCAAAATCATTTGCATTATATATATCAGGGTAACCATCATGATTAACATCAGCTGAACCTGTAGCTAGTGTCCAACCCGTATCATCGAGATTAATTTGTTCTGCTATTTCAGTAAAAGTACCGTCTCCATTATTCTTATATAATTGATTAAAACCACCATTTCTAGCATGTTCAAAATCATCATGCATAATTTTTGTTGTTTTTAGATCCCATAAGTTATTCTCACTTCTAAAATAGTTGCCTACATAAATATCTAAAAAACCATCCTTGTCATAATCTAACGTGATTGCTTTCGCTGCATAAGAGAATAAATTAACACCAGCTTTTTCAGAAACTTCTGTAAACGTCCCGTCTCCATTGTTTTTAAAAAGCTTGCTTTGACCCCAAAATCCAACAAATAAGTCAGACGTCCCATTATTGTCATAGTCTAAAAATAAAGCCGTTGAGGATATTCCTTCTTGATTGATATCTGATACAATCGAATCAACCTTGGTGTAAGAGCCATCCCCATTGTTTTGGAACAAAACATTTAAACTTCCTTTTTTGGAGTTTGTAAAATAAAGATCCATATACCCATCATTGTTGTAATCCCCAGTTGCAACTGATGCACCCGTTGAAGCTAACCAGGGCATAATGTTGTTCACCTTTTCATCAAAAACAGGGATTTCATGATTGAACTTAACATTCGCAACCTCTGTTACCTCTTTAAAATTAAAATTTAAGTCCACTTTTTCTCCTGCACTAAAAGTGTTACAACCTGCTAAAATTAAAATACAGGAAAATAATAAATATAAAATGTTACGAACCTTCATAAAATTTACCTCCTCTTTTCTCTACACACTCTCTCACTAAATCAATCCATAAGTAATAAAACTCACCTTGATTAATTTCATCGTTCTCGTATAATTCTTGCTTTACAGAGTCCACGATATCCAGTAAGGCGGTTACTTCTTTTCTTTGATTCACATTTAATGCCAACAACATATTTTTAAATAGTAAGGGATTTTGCAATCTCCTTGCTTCAAAGCCAAATCCCATTCCTTGCAAAAAAGCTGCCTTTAGTAACGTAGAAATTTTATTTGTTGCCATGAAAACTTGATCCATTTGATCAAAAAAACTATATGCAGCAGCTAACCCTAAACCTGAAGCACAATCTTTATGATATTTACTAGGTAAAGCTGCCAAACTATCGAGAGCAAGTACTATATCAAATTTTTTTAAAAACCATAAACACCGTCCAATTCCTTGGTATAATACTCTTTGTTCTTTTTCATTCAAAACTTGAAAACTAGCAATGAAATGTTTGTCGTGGTCGAAGCGCTCTAAGGCAGCTGAAAATCCAATTCCATCATAAATCACTGGAGCTAAACGAGGATCTAGGTGAATAATCCACTTTTGATATCTTGCTCGGTTAAATATATGAAGCTTATATAACCACCACCCTAAACCAACATAATATTGGTATATATTTGTAGGATCCACTTTTTTAACATGCTTTTCAAAATATTTCTTTTGACCTGTAATAGTCAATTTCGCAGCAATTCCCATACTATATCCTTCATATGCAAATCCATGAAAATACGGCTCAACCTTGTTCATCATTTTTTGTTTCACAACTTTTGGTATGGTGATCCACTGCATACCTATTTTCAATCCATAAAGAAAACTAGACAGAATTTTTTGAAAAAAAATGTTGTAAAAATCTTTCTTATTTCTATCGATGTACCGATGAAACATCCTAAAGTTTATTATTTTTAAAATTAAAAATTTAATAAACACAAGACCAAGGATAAGTAGTACAACATATAAAGCAACCATCGTTTAAACCTTTAACTTTCCTAGAAGATCATTTATACAAGTAAGTTCTGCTAGTTCCTGTTCAGTAATTACAATGGATAGCTCTCTTTCAATATGGACAGCTACTTCAAGTGCCATCAGAGAATCTATTCCTAGATCAGGGAAAGGTGTATCAAAATCTTGTTCAGTTACCTCCCTTTCTATTAGGTCACTTATATATTCAATAACCACATCTTTAAACATAATTTATTCTCCTTTTCTATAAGTACGTGTTCAATCTATAACAAGCCACCATCTGGTATAATTACTTTTCCAGTAATATATGAAGAAGCTTGAGATAATAAAAACATCACAGTTGCAGATACTTCACAAGGTTTTCCTAATCTTTGCAAGGGTATTTCATGTGTCATATTGATGCCTTTCTCTTCAATCAACTCATGGGTCATATCCGTTTCAATATAACCTGGGGCAACACAATTTACCCTAACCCCAAAAGACGCTAACTCCTTGCTTAAAGATTTAGTAAAACCTATGATACCTGCTTTAGCAGCTGAGTAATTAGTTTGACCCATGGTACCAGCTAAGCCGGATACAGAAGATACATTCACAATACAACCTTTAGCTATTGCTAATTTTCGAACGAATTGTTTTGAAAGTATAAAGGCAGACATGAGGTTTACATTCATTACATCTTTCCAATCTTCCTCGCTTAATAAATAGATTGGTTTATCAATTTTCATTCCTGCATTGTTCACCAAAAAGTCCAAATTAGTAACTTTTCCTAAACATTCTGTTAATTTTGTGATATCATCAGTTTTTCTAAAATCTACTTGAATACCTTGGATTGTTGAAGAAGAATGGCTTGATAAATCCCTAACGATAGATTGAGCAGCTTCTTCTTGTGAAGAATATGTAAAAATCACATTTGCTCCTGACTTTACTAAATCTTGAACAATCTGCTTGCCTATCCCTCTTGTTCCCCCTGTAACCAATGCAGTTTTATGTTTGAAATTAAATTGAAAATCACTCATTGTTTATTGCCCCCCACCTTTTTAAATTTTTGAAAATAGTGAAGCAGAATGAAATCCTCCATATGCAGATACAGTTTTCATTACGTGATGAAGATCTTTATTTTCAAACTCTGTTGCAATTGTAGGAAGTGGTATTTTATGGTCTACCTCACCATAATTTAAAATGGGTGGTATTAAATTGGTCACAAGCGATTGGATCAGTAATACCGTTTCACTTAAAGAGCTAGCTCCTAATGAATGACCGATATAAGGTTTAAATGCCGTAATTAGAGGCATCGTTTTATCTTGAAAACACCTAGCGATTTGGTTTGCTTCATATTTATCCCATAGGGGACTGCCTGTTGCATGTGGAACTAGTAAATCCAATTCATGAATATTTAAATCTTCCATAATTTTTTTTATGATTTTGGAATAAGTATGTTTTGATACATCAGGCAACGTCATTTTCCAATGGTCTTGTTGCAATTCTGCACCCTGATAGCAGCATTTAATCGGTGCATTTCTGGCAGCAGCATGATGACTTGATTCCAATACAATACCTGAAGCACTGTCACCTAATACAGTTCCATCTCTGTTTTTATCAAAAGGACGAATCATCCCTGATTCAGAGCAAAATCCTCTTTGTTGTAGCCAAAGATACTCTGTAAAATGTGCATAATCGGAAGAAACAATGAGTACAACATCACTTTGATTGCTGTTGATAAGCAAATTCCCTAGTTCCAATGCATAGGTTCCTGAAGCACATGCATTATTCACGATAAATGTTGATCCGCTTATATTTAAAATTTTCGATAAGTAAAAGAGATGCGGAAACGACTGTAAATTGTAAAATTGCTGCTGATGGAGTGCAAATTTTTCCCTCACATTTCTAGCTTTATTTATATAATCATCATCCATAAACATTCGATCGATTAAACTTACAACTCCTGGATTCTCATGGGCAACAATAAGTGACACTTTGGAGTTTGGTTTGTCTTGCAACTTCGCATTTTTTAGTGCCAAGATGGAAGATAAAACAAGAAGTTTAAAATCCAAATCATCAATTAAATGATTTTCAATCATAACATCGATCTGTTTTTTAGAGAGCCAGTTACTTAAATCAAAGTTTTCTATTTCATACACTGGATATTGAATGCATTCATTATCTTTTAATGTTTTTATCCTTTGAGTAATGTTTTGTCTTTTTTCCAATATGGACTGCCACACTTCCTCAATACCTATTCCTCCAGCACTTAATATGCTTGTCCCAGTTACAAGATTAGCTTGCAAAATCATCACCTTCCTCAAAAACAAAACAATTTGCATCAGAACTCTTTTTTAAGTAAATGTGATTTTTTTGTTTTAACAAATATAGGAGTTCCAAAATTGCATAAGATGTGTTTATTTTATTTTCTGCTTTTATATGAATCAGCCTCGGATTTTTATCCATAACGATTGTATTTGTAGATGGTTGTGTTGAAAGCAATAAAGAAGCAATTGATTCTTTTTGGTTATGACCAGAAATTAATCCATGAAAGAGCTGAGGAGGTTGTAGGTTGAGTTCACATATTACGACATTTTCTACTATTTGTTTTTTAAGCAAATCTAAACTAAACTCGAGTGCTTTTAAACCAGAATTTTTGCCTTGAGAAATGGTAATGTTTGGTCCAGTGATATTAAACATGATAGAAGCATAACCACTTATGGAATTAATAACTGTATTCGGAAAAATAGCTGGATTAAGCTTGTCTGCACCAAATTTTTCAACATCTTTATATAACTCTACGATAGGGTTTAAATTTGAGAAAGTACTAGCGATGATAACAGCAGTTTGATTACATTTTTGTTTTGGAATAGGCATCCCACTGTTTTCTAGAACTTGTTCAATTGCATAACAAGCTAATTTTGTTTCTCTAGGTAATCTTTTAAAACCTCTAAATCCTAAACGTTTTCCAACCAAATCGACATTTAAATCCAATTTTTGCTTTTCTTCTTTAAAATAATCCTCAAGTCTATTGCCTGGTAGGTTTTCTAAACCTATACTGCTAGGGGTTAGCACGCTGCTTCCTTTAATAAAAGTTTCAAACATTACTAACACTCCTTCTACTTAAATACAATCGATATGGAATCATAAATAAGATCGTACTAATAAACAAGGCATAAAACGGAGCATTAGGAATCCGCTGTATTCTTAAAATTCCATCTACAACTGCTATGAATATTGCGAATAAAATTCTTCCTTTTCTTGTATTTGGTGTCGTTTTGGGATCAGTGATCATAAAAAAGGTAAATAGTTGCATCGATGCTCCTAACAATGGCCCTAAGGCAGCTAATAACGGGGCACCAAAAACAAAGGATCTTACGAGTGCAATCATAGTAAATGTGGACAAAAAGGCAATAACAGTGTCTAACCTCTTAGCAAAGTAGGCTACAACAAAACCTAAAAGCAAAATGATCGCCATCACTTCAAAGCCATTTGACCATTGTTTTGGAGTTGTTACTGCAAACTGAGGCAAAGTAAATATGACGATAACTACACCAATATTGTTTGGGTTAAATAAATGTCCTCCTTTAAACCGTAAAATATACTTAATACATATGGATAAAAATGCAGTCAGCACATATGGCCAAAGTAAGTAGGAATTAATTAAAAGACTGACACCTAATGCAGTAATAAAAGCACTTTTAGGAATAATCCATTTTTTTAATATGATCCTTGCTAAAGTGAGTTCCGTAGTGACTGTAGTAAGAATCGATACAATAATCGCATCTACTCCTTGATTAAAATTTAAGTATGTCTGTCCAGCTACTACAAAGGAAAGTAAAAAAATCAAAATTAAATTCCTTGGATCAAATTTATAGTCTGTCCATGCTGTAATAAGATCTAACTTTTTTTCCACCATTATGGCCTCCCTATAATAATTGAAGTATTTACTCCACCAAACGCATAAGCATTTGACATCAAATAATGAACATGAGTTTTGACTGGAGTCTCTTTGATCACATTTAATTCTATTTCAGGGTCCTGATTTCTCAGATGAATATTAGGAGGTAAAGTATTCGTGTTAATGGCCTGCACACATAATGCAGCCTCAATGGCACTTGCACCACCTAACGTATGTCCAATTTGACTTTTTATGGAACTTACATATGGATTCGTATGGCTAAAAACATCCTTAATTGCCTTTGCTTCCATCAAATCATTTGCCGTAGTTCCAGTGCCATGCGCACTCACATATTGAATATCCTTCACATTGATCTCTGCCATCTTTATCGCTGAATTCATTGCTTTGATCGCTCCATGACCATTTGGATCTGGTTGTGTAATGTGATGAGCATCACTGCTTAGCCCGTAACTTAACAATTTAGCTCGCGGCAGTTTGTTTCTTTTCATTAAATGACGTTCGCTCTCAAGAATTAATACGCCAGCTCCTTCACCTAAAATCAATCCTTTTCGTTCCTTATCAAATGGTGTGCATAAATCCGGACTCATTGCTTTTAAACTCCTGAAACCATGAATAGCGATCCAAGAAAGGACATCCACTCCTCCAGCGATCATCACATCTGCATGTCCATAAATAATTTCATCCATAGCTCGACTAATAGCAATATTCCCTGCTGCACAAGCATTTGTAATCGTCCATGAAGGTCCATTTAAATTTAATAACTTATAGTTTTGATTAGCTATCGCATCGGGACCGCCTTGAAATTTTGCATGGAACGACTTGTTTAACAATCTGTTCTCCAAACAATCAATTTCGCCCATCGTTGTACCAATGGCTAGTCCAATTTTAACGTTGTCATTTATCTGTATATCAGCATCTTGTATTGCTTCTTCTGCAGTTTTCAAGAACAACTTTGTTGCATTTCCGATGTCATTCATGTGGGAAGAAT
This sequence comes from Chengkuizengella sp. SCS-71B, assembly GCF_040100845.1. Taxonomy (NCBI): domain Bacteria; kingdom Bacillati; phylum Bacillota; class Bacilli; order Caryophanales; family Paenibacillaceae; genus Chengkuizengella; species Chengkuizengella sp. SCS-71B. The sequence goes on from NZ_JAZHSH010000001.1 coordinate 3,603,781, forward strand.
TACAATCAAGCTCATAAATATTTGGTATTTCACAAGCATTCAGTTCTAAACTTGGAAACTTGCTTATTTTTTTAGTTCCATGTTTACCAAGCAGTATATTCTCCCATGTGTCCTCTACCGTAGTTCCAACAGATGTACATACACCAATTCCAGTAATATAAACATTCATACTCTCATCTCCACTACCCTATTTTTGATCCCAAAGTTTACTGATATCTGTTAACCTTTTGTCAGGTCTTTGGAAAATATCGATCCCTCTTTCCTTTTTTACGATTGAATAAGCACCCTCTTCACCTGACTCCACTCTTTCTTTTAGTCCAATATTGTCTGGATATAAGTTGTAACCATCCTTCCATACTTGAAATCCAGTACTAATTTCACCACCTTTAATCAATGCATCTCCATAAGCGATATAAATTTCCTGCCAGAGTGGATTCTCGTAGTTTTTATATTTTTTTGCGATGGATAAACAGTAGGATAAATCCTGTATTGCTTTATCAATTCTCTTCAAACCAAGGGGCCAGTACAAATTATTTAATCCTCTAGCATAATGAGCCAACCAGTGGTATTCATCATTTTCAATGATTTTATTTAATTCGCGAATTGAAAGAGTTGAGAGTTTTCCAAGAGAACCAGTACCTAAGTTTTGTTCTTGTAGTTTGTCAATGTAAGCTAGGGCGAGTTGTAAGAGGGCTTCATTGGAGGTGTGTTTCATTTCGTTTATATAGTCAATGTACTTTTGTATCTCACCATTGTTATTCATAACAATCCTTAACTCATTGAGATAAAAAAGGTTTTCCTGATCTTCTTTTATATGCTGTTTTAACTTTTCTACTACCATCTGATATTGTTTTTCATTATGTAGGTTTTGGCCTTCACTTGTTTCATTAGCATATTTTTGATAAGAAGTTCGTTCATTTTCAAAATTTAAACTCAAATCATTTTTGGAAAGATCTGCATCCACATTTGGAAGTTCATATGGCTTTAAAAAATCATAAATAGCATAACTAATAGTTGAAATTACAAATGCCACTAAAATCATTACAATTTTTTTATGCAAATTTTATCAGTCCTCATTTATTATTTTTATATTGAGATGGATTAACACCTACTAACTTTTTGAAAGTTCTAGCAAAATGCGTCAAATCAGTATAACCTATTTCATAACAAACATCTGTCACTTGTAATTTGCTTTCCAATAAGAATTTTGCCTTCTCAATTCTCTTCTCAGTAATGTATTGTTTAAATCCTTTTCCCATATATCTTCTAAAAAATCTTGAATAATGTGCGTGGCTAACAAACATTGTATTTGCTACTTCTTTAAGGGATAAGTCATTTCTGCACAAATTTTCTTCAATATAAACTAAAGACTCATAAAATAATGGAGAGTTGGACTGTTCTTTTAAACTCATGCCTAAATCATTTACTAAATTGATATATTTTAATGTCTTTAAAAAAGAAACCATTTGAAGCCTTCCTACTCCCAACATACTAATAACCGGAACTGCTAGTTCTTCTAATTTAAAATGACTTGGAATTTTTTTGAATGGAGACATGAACACCAGTAGTTTATATTTTTCAGATAGTAGTTTTTCTTTAATATTGATTAAACAATTTATAACTTCTACTTTAAAATCTTTTGAAATTTTTTCTAACAAATTATTGTTATCATTCTGATAAATTAAAACTAGAATTTCATTCAAAACGTCTCCCTCCTCGATACCTTTTTTGTTCTAAAATTCCTTACATTATGTTTCATTTAAATTGTAATAATCATTGGTATTTAAATAAAAATATTCATGTTGTAAATAGGGTAAATACAAAGAACAGCTAAAATTAACTCTGGAAAAATACATGCTCCTTCACCTCCTTTCAAATGATTACCAATATTATCTCTTAGAGATATCCAACATGACTCAGCAAGAATTGCCTGAAATTATGCAGAAATTGTCAATAAAATGAAAATAAAAGATATTTTTGACAGGAGTAATGATGGAAAAAAGCCAGTAGATCCTTTAGTTGATGAGAATCTACTGGCTTCTTAATAGAACAAAATTTTAACTATCCAGTCATTATGCTAGTTTATTTATTTTGCAGAATACCCTCCGTCTACTGGTAATTCAATTCCTGTTATATAGGCAGACTCATCAGAAGCTAAAAATAATACACTTCTTGCGACGTCATCAGGTTTTCCAAATCGAGGTAAAGGGGTTAGACCCATAAACATTTTTTTTATTGCTTTATTGCTTATTAAATTTTCTAACATCTGTGTTTGAATGAAACCAGGATGTACAGAATTAACTCTAATGTTTTGTTTGGCATAATCTATGGCTGCACCCTTTGATAATATGCGTACAGCACCTTTTGAAGCTGAATAAGAATTTCCTCCTAAACCTCCAGATAATCCAGTAATAGAAGAAATATTAATAATAGAACCTCCATTATTTTCTATCATGTTTGGAATTACATGTTTCATTCCCAAGAAAGTCCCTGTAAGATTAACATCAACAGTTTTTTGCCATTGTTCTACACTATCTTCAAGCAATGAAGCAGCATTTACTATTCCTGCATTATTTACTAATATATCTATTTTCCCAAATTGCTCAATCGTATCCTTTACAACTCGAACCCAATCTTTTTCTGATGTGACATCGTGATAAAATCCGATAGCTTCTCCACCATTTGTGTTAACTTCTGAAACGATGTCTTTTACTTTATCTTCTAAAATATCAGTAACTACCACTTTTGCACCTTCTTCTGCAAAAAGAAATACCTCTGTTTTTCCCATTCCACTCGCAGAACCTGTAATAATAGCAACTTTGCCATCTAATCTCCCCATATTTTCTCAACCTTTCAATATCATATTTTCGTAAATATTAATTCTACTAAGAAATCTATCTTCCACAATAGAATTATTATCTCTTAGGAGAGCTGACATGACTCAGTACAAATTGATTTGAATTAGGCATATATTGTTTAAGACATGAACATATCTTCACATTTTTGGATATAATATGGAGTACAATAAGAATAATATATATATATAAAACACTGAACTTAAACAAATCCATAAAAGTAATTTTATTCCATTTCTTTGATGATTTTTATGCATTAAAAAACGAAAAACAACCACTCTGCTGGCTAGAGCGGTTGTTTTTCGTTACTTTATTTCTCTTCATTACAATATAAATTAGTTCCAACCTTTAGACTATATTTATAGTGCAATTATACTAACGAGGTTTCAAGAGTAATGACTGTAATCTCTGGTCTACAAAAAAAACGAAAAGGATAAATAGTTGTACCTACCCCTTTGTTTGTATATACCTTTAAAGAATCCCCTACTTCATACAAACCATTTACGTACTTTTTAGCCATAGGTGGTGTAATGATATGTCCGATTAAAGGTAATCTTATTTGCCCTCCATGGCTATGGCCAGAGAGCTGTAGATCTACTTGATAATTGTGTGCAACATCTGCAAAATCTGGCTCATGCGCAAGTAAAATCGTATATGTATCTTTATTAGCTTCTAATAATGCTTTGTCCAAATTAGGATTACCATATATAATATCATCAACACCGGTCATATTAATCACTGCATTGTCTCTTTTGATTTGTACATTTTCGTTAACAAGAAGGTTGAAATTTGAACGTTTTAAGACTTCAGTTACCCAAGCAGTACTATCTATTCTTATTTTATCATGGTTACCTAATACAGCAAATTTACCATAAGGAGCTTCAAACTGTTGTAATTTAAGAATATAGGTTGATAAATTCGAAGCATCTTCATCTACTAAATCACCTGTAAAACAAATGATATCAGGCTGATGAGCATTTACTTGTTTAATTAAGTCATCAAAATATTGATCATCCATATGAAAACCAAGGTGCAAGTCACTAAAATGAACAATCTTTAATCCTGAAAACTGTAAAGGTATTCTTTTTGAACTCAACTTTATCTGAGTTGTTTGTAGCCACTTCCTCTCACCAAAATAGGAATAGGTAGGGATGGATACAGATAACCCGATAAAAGCTAACCCACTTCTCCACATTTTTCCCAAAAAACTTCTTCTCGATATCTTTTCTTTCATTCCAACCTCTCACATCCCTGGTCAATACATATGTTTACACTTTAACAGATTTATTCATAATTTTCATTAAAATGAGATAAAATAATGGAACCAGTTATTTAAATGATATGAATACAAAAAATACTAAAAAAAACATATAAAAAAAGTTTATATTATGGTATTCGATCATGTTACTTTATCAAAAAAATATAGAAAAAAACACTCTGGTTATTCACCAAAGTGTTTTCTTTGCTTGGCAACGTCCTACTCTCCCAGGACCTTGCGGTCCAAGTACCATCGGCGCTGGAGGGCTTAACGGTCGTGTTCGGTATGGGAACGCGTGGTACCCCTCCGCCATCATCACCAAACGAATGTATAGAGTGCCTTGCACTCTCAAAACTGAAAACGAGTGAACTGTATTCTCCATAGAAAGGAGGTGATCCAGCCGCACCTTCCGATACGGCTACCTTGTTACGACTTCACCCCAATCATCTACCCCACCTTCGGCGGCTGGCTCCCCAAGGGGTTACCTCACCGACTTCGGGTGTTGTAAACTCTCGTGGTGTGACGGGCGGTGTGTACAAGACCCGGGAACGTATTCACCGCGGCATGCTGATCCGCGATTACTAGCAATTCCGACTTCATGCAGGCGAGTTGCAGCCTGCAATCCGAACTGAGATCGGCTTTGTTGGGATTGGCTCCACCTCGCGGCTTCGCTGCCCTTTGTACCGACCATTGTAGTACGTGTGTAGCCCAGGTCATAAGGGGCATGATGATTTGACGTCATCCCCACCTTCCTCCGGTTTGTCACCGGCAGTCACCTTAGAGTGCCCAACTTCACTTGCTGGCAACTAAGATTAAGGGTTGCGCTCGTTGCGGGACTTAACCCAACATCTCACGACACGAGCTGACGACAACCATGCACCACCTGTCTCCTCTGTCCCGAAGGAAAGCCATATCTCTACAGCGATCAAAGGGATGTCAAGACCTGGTAAGGTTCTTCGCGTTGCTTCGAATTAAACCACATACTCCACTGCTTGTGCGGGTCCCCGTCAATTCCTTTGAGTTTCAGTCTTGCGACCGTACTCCCCAGGCGGAATGCTTAATGTGTTAACTTCGGCACCAAGGGTATCGAAACCCCTAACACCTAGCATTCATCGTTTACGGCGTGGACTACCAGGGTATCTAATCCTGTTCGCTCCCCACGCTTTCGCGCCTCAGCGTCAGTTACAGACCAGAGAGTCGCCTTCGCCACTGGTGTTCCTCCACATCTCTACGCATTTCACCGCTACACGTGGAATTCCACTCTCCTCTTCTGCACTCAAGCTCACCAGTTTCCAGTGCGACTCGGAGTTGAGCTCCGAGTTTAAACACCAGACTTAATGGGCCGCCTGCGCGCCCTTTACGCCCAATAATTCCGGACAACGCTTGCCCCCTACGTATTACCGCGGCTGCTGGCACGTAGTTAGCCGGGGCTTTCTTCTCAGGTACCGTCTAAGCAAATGCAGTTAACATCTGCCTTCTCTTCCCTGGCAACAGAGCTTTACGATCCGAAAACCTTCTTCACTCACGCGGCGTTGCTCCGTCAGACTTTCGTCCATTGCGGAAGATTCCCTACTGCTGCCTCCCGTAGGAGTCTGGGCCGTGTCTCAGTCCCAGTGTGGCCGATCACCCTCTCAGGTCGGCTACGCATCGTCGCCTTGGTGAGCCCTTACCTCACCAACTAGCTAATGCGCCGCAGGTCCATCTCTAAGCGAGAGCTTACACCCTCTTTCTTCATCTCATCATGCGATGAAACGACCTTATCCGGTATTAGCTAATGTTTCCACTAGTTATCCCAGGCTTATAGGCAGGTTACCTACGTGTTACTCACCCGTCCGCCACTAAGAACATTAAAAAGCAAGCTTTTTAATCTCTTCGTTCGACTTGCATGTATTAGGCACGCCGCCAGCGTTCGTCCTGAGCCAGGATCAAACTCTCCATTAAAGGTTGCAATCTCTCGATCACAACTATGTTAGAGCGCTTGGCTCATTCTTTGTTACATGTTATATCCGGGTTCCCAAAAGTTTAAAACTTTTGAGCTATTTGTTTGGATTCCTGAAAAATTTCAAGTCTCCGTAAGTTCACTCGTTATTCAGTTTTCAAGGTGCAAACTCTAGTAATCACATCAACTCTTTAAGAGCGACTAGATTAATATAACACATCTTATATCTTCATTGCAACAACAATTTTTAAACTATTTTAAATGTTGTTCAGAAGCGACAAATATAAATATATCAAAATTCTCAATGAATAGCAAGTATTATTTTTTTAAAGATTAGGTAAGCATTACGCCAACCATATAAAGTATGCAACGAAAACTCCAAACATTAGATACATAATCCAATGCACTTTTCTAGCTTGTCCGTTAAAAATTTTAGTTAAAGGATATAATATAAATCCTAGTGCAATTCCTGTAGCGATACTAAAGGTTAAAGGCATTGTAATTGCAGTTAAAAAAGCAGGTACAGCTTCTTCAATTTTGTTCCATTCAATTTTACCTAAATTCGCAGCCATCAATACACCAACCATAATTAAGGCAGGAGCCGTTACTTCTTGAGTAATGACAGATAATAATGGGAAAAAGAATAAAGATAAAGCAAACATACCCGCAGTTACTACTGAAGCAAATCCTGTGCGACCACCTGCTGCTACACCTGCAGATGATTCTATATATGAAGTTGTTGTAGAAGTACCCATAACTGCACCTGTAATGGTAGCTACAGAATCAGCTGTTAAAGCTCTCCCCGCTCTTGGCAGTTTACCATTTTTCATTAGATTCGCTTGTGTAGCCACTCCAACTAATGTTCCTGCAGTATCAAAGAAATCTACAAATAAAAATGTAAAAATAACGATCCACATACTTGCTGAAAACATAACAGATAGGTCAAATTCTCCATTAATAAATAATGGATCAAATAGAGCACCAAAAGCAGAAGCACTTGGAGGTGTCGCTACTGGTGAACCTGTTGGTGGCTCGATGATACCGAATATCATACCTGCAATCGTCGTAATGACAATTCCATAAAAAATGGCTCCTTTTAACTTACGTGTCATAAAAATAGCTGTGATTACAATACCAAATATAGCTAATAATGTAGTATTTGCAGATAAATCACCTAATGATACAAAAGTTGCTTCATTCGCAACAATAATTCCCGCATTTTTCAACCCAATAAAAGCAATGAATAATCCAATACCCGCGGCGGCTGCATGTTTTAGCCCAGAAGGAATTGCATTAATGATCGCTTCCCTCACACCTGTAAGTGCTAATATCAAAAATATTATTCCAGAAACTAAAACACCCAAAAGTGCTTGCTCCCAAGGAATACCCATACCAATGACTACTGAGAAAGTAAAAAATGCATTTAGACCCATACCAGGTGCTAAAGCAATTGGATACTTAGCAAAAAGACCCATAACTAGTGTACCTATGATTGCAGCGACTGCCGTTGCCGTAAAAACAGCACCAAAATCCATACCAGCAGCACTTAACATATCCGGATTTACAAACAAAATATAAGCCATTGCCAAAAATGAAGTGATTCCTGCTACGGTTTCGCGTCTGTAGCTTGTACCATATTTACTAAATTCAAAATATTTCGCAAAACCCTTTTCATTGTTCATTCCCATTAAAAATTTGCCCCTCCACAAAAAAATTTAATATTAGCACAAAAAAACCTGTTGGTATGTCTCTACCAAAGGTTTCAAAAAAATGAGCGTATCAACAATTTTCACTATTGTATTATCAAGTTTATCACCTGATAATACCGCGACGAATGACTATAGCAAAATTTAATAAGTGATTTGTTTAATACACGAAAAATTTTCGAAGTTAGGTCATTTACGGTGACCTTGTAGAGACTCCTGGGCCAATTCCCAGGATTATACGAAATATGCAGACTAAATAAGCCCATTTAAAATTACATCCTAATTTTATGTCCACCACCATATTTTGTCAACAAAAAAATCCGAACGTATCTCCCTTTAATGGAATAATAGTTCGGATTTTGACTCTTACTCCCACTCAATCGTAGCAGGTGGTTTAGAGGTGATGTCTAACACAATACGATTCACATGATCCACTTCATTTACTATACGTGTAGAGATCTTTTCTAAAACATCGTAAGGAATTCGTGCCCAATCTGCAGTCATACCATCAATGGAGGTCACAGCTCGAATACCTACCGTATAGGAATAAGTACGTGCATCTCCCATGACTCCAACACTTTTCATGTTAGGAAGCGCAGTAAAGTATTGCCAAATTTCACGATCTAACCCTGCTTTATTAATTTCATCACGTAAAATTGCATCTGACTCTCTCACAATGGTCAACTTGTCCTCTGTAACTTCACCAAGCACTCGAATCGCTAACCCAGGTCCAGGGAAAGGCTGACGCCAAACGATTTCTTGAGGCAAACCACACTCTTCTCCCACTTTGCGGACTTCATCTTTAAACAACGTACTTAGAGGTTCAATTAATTCAAATTTCATATCCTCTGGCAAACCGCCAACATTATGATGAGACTTAATCGTTTGAGCTGTTTCTGTACCACTTTCAACGATGTCCGTATATAAGGTTCCTTGGGCTAGAAAGTCAAAATCACCAAGTTTTTTTGATTCATCATCAAATACATATATAAACTCATTTCCGATCAACTTACGTTTCTGTTCAGGATCAGATACTCCTTGTAATTTACCTAAAAAACGATCCTTAGCATCTATTTTAACTACGTTCATATCAAATTTCCCGCTAAAGGTTTCCATCACACTTTCGGCTTCACCTTTACGAAGTAATCCATGATCAATAAACATACAAGTCAACTGATCACCAATTGCTTTATGTATAAGGATAGCAACTACAGAAGAATCTACTCCCCCGCTAAGCGCACATAAAACCTTACGATTACCTACTTTATTTCGAATATCTTGAATTGTATCTTCAACAAATGATTCCATCGTCCAATCACCTGTACAACCACACACATCAAACAAGAAATTTTTGATCATATCATTTCCATAAATAGAGTGGCGGACTTCAGGATGAAACTGTACTGCAAACACTTTCTTATCTGGATGACTCATGGCTGCAACTGGAGCATGCTCTGTACTAGCATCAACTAAGAAACCTGTGGGTGGTTCAATAACTAAATCACTATGGCTCATCCATACCTGCTGATTTTTGTCCAAACCTTTTGTTAAAATACTATGCTCTTCAAAATCAACCATCGCTTTACCGTACTCTCTACGTTCAGCTCGTTCAACCTTACCTTTTAACTGATGTGAAATTAGTTGCATCCCATAACAAATTCCAAAAATCGGAATGTTTATGTCATAGATTGCTTCATCAACTAGTGGGGAATTTTCTTCATATACACTTGACGGTCCACCTGAAAATACAATTCCTTTTGGGTTCAGCTCTAAAATTTTATCAACAGGTGTATTGTAAGGCAGAAGCTCACTGTATACTCCTAAATCTCTAATTCTTCGGGCAATTAATTGATTATATTGACCTCCAAAATCTAATACTACGATCATCTCATGTGGTTTGCTCATTTTTTCCTCCTAAATTGCTCTATGCGTTTATGTACTCAATGAATACACAATAACAACAATTATATGTAACGTCAATGACCCACTGCAATAAGCAGAGGGCTCACTTGAGACTTAAAGCACTGTGATTCTTATTCGTCAATCATTTATTCATCATTTTGTTCCATAGTTCATTTAATCTTTTCTTAGATATCCATTCATACGGATTTTCGCTGTAACGGAGAACCTCATATTTGGAAGCAAATTCTTTTAGCGCTAAGTTCTGTTCTTTTTTTGGTAGTTTTAATGCTTCAACGTACTCTCTTATGGATTGTCCTTGGGGAATTTCACCAAAACAATGGAAAAGCTTCACCCAATAACGCTCGTATCTCTTTACAAGCATGTCCTTTTTATTTCCCGAGAAATTAAGTTTTCTTAATTTAAACCATAATGCAAGGTCACTTCGCCAATTCAAATAAACAATAAGTAAAAATCCAGCAGCTGAACTCAAAACTACAAATTCCCATAACAAGGAATTATTATTTGCTTGATTCTCAGAAGGAGGTTGAGAATCCTTAATTGATTGTTCAACAATAGATTGATTTAATGCTGTAACCACCTGTTCATCTACATGACTTGTAAAATCAGGTGTTGGTTCAAATGGAATCCAACCAATCCCTTTAATAAAAACCTCAGGCCATGAATGTGCATCTGAGTTACGAACAATATACTCCTTTAATCCTTCGTTTAATTGTGCATTTGCATTTTGTAATTCTCCAGGAGCAAAACCTCTTACCCACCTTGCAGGAATTCCAATAGAACGAAGCATGACTACCATAGAGGTTGAAAAATGATCGCAATACCCTAATTTTTGCTCAAATAAAAAATGATCTACAAAATCTTCATTTGCTGCTGGGATGACTACTTTTTCTAAATTATATTCATAATTTTCCTTTAAATATTTCTCTATAGCTACCGTTTTAGAATAGTGATCAATAAATTCACTTGTAATGTCTTCGCTGAGATTCCTCACTCGAGAGGGTAATGATTCAGGAAGTTGTAAATATTTTAAACGTTCATCTCGATGAAGTTGAATTAGTTCACCATTTAAGTTAGTATTTTGAACCATTTGCGATTGATAGTCTGGTATTTCTACTTTCATTTGATAATACAGTACTTCATCATTTAAGTTCTGTATGTTGTATTTTTGTGTAGAAGAATCAAAACGCAATGAGTCTTCAGAATAAAAAGTACCATCACTTGTTACTAAGCCATAAAATTGATGAATAATACCACCACTAAACACAATATTTCCAAGGTCCTGATTTTGAATTAAAACGTTTTGGTGTATGATTTCTGTTGGTATACTAGTCGCTTCATAATATTCATTCGTTTGTTGAGGGGTATTTATAGATTGATCCCAACCCTTTCCATTGTAAAAGCTTTTTGATTCCCCTCGCCAATATGTTTCTCTCTCTGTTTTGCCTACAAAAACAGGATCATGATTTAGTTGAACCTGCCCACCTAACGTTGAGTTATCAAATCCATAACCACTTAAAAAAGAAAAGTTTCCATTCAAACTATAATCCCCATCTACTTTTGCATACGAAGTCATCTCTTTTAAATAGTCATGAATAATAGACAGGTTTAATATTTCAATTTCCTTGGATTTATCCTTTGATAAAATCATCCCCACAGAAATAATCATACAAATGATGATTACAACAGAAATAGTCCATATCATTGAATTTTTATTTTGCTGAACGAGTGAGTTCTTTGTATGGTGGTGTTTCATTTTAATATAGTGCAGTAACGCCATGGACAGAAGTCCTATCGTTAAACTTCGTATAATCGCCAGCGAAGTATCCATTCCTAATACAAGTTGTAAAATGAAAAGATACATGATGGTTATCGCTACAAACCATCCACTAATAAGATGGCGAACCATTAAAGTTTGAATGATGGAGATAATAATTGACCATCCGAACATAAATATAAAAATTTTATTTTCTTTACTCCATAAATGAAGCTTTCCATCTAATAAGTTGGTTACATCAGATATAGTCACTTGGAAGTACTGTACTGAAGCTTGTATATCAAATATATCTTTAGAGTAAAAACCATATATAATGAGAAACCAACAAATACATATTTTTAAAAACCAATTGACTACAAATGGAATATGTAAATAATCAATAAATATAAACAATGCTAGAGAGATAGCAAATGGATATATTCCAAACATAGTTTTAAAATTTGATATCGACACCAAAGGATGAATCCATTCCCAGCACAAAATAAATAGCAATACACAGATGATTCCGCTTACAATCCAATCTTTAGAACGTTGCAGAGGTTTCACATTATGCTCCATGTTTCAATCCTCCTTGTTTTATTTCTGAATGAGAATCACGTGACTTGACAAGTTCAATATGACATCCCATTTCTTCCAGTGATTTTATATATTTCCTTTGCTTAATATTTAATACTGCAGATTCATAAATGAACACAATATTTATTTTCCTCAACTGTTTTCTTAAAAAAAGACATGTATTAATGAATTGATCATCTAAATTAGAAGTGATACACACATTTGCAACATCCTTATGTAAACTCATCATTTGATGACGGATGGTTTCATAGAAAGAACCTTCACCATTAGGAGTCACAGTTGCTAAAAACTCAAAAACTTGTTGCATATTAATTGATGATGATAAAGGCTCTTTATATTGTTCAAGGTTATTACTTACTAAACCCATTCCAAACTTCTGATTTTTCCCATAAATTAATAAACTTGCAGCTATTTGAACCGCTGTTTCAAAACATGACGAATCTAATTGATCTGCATTTTGAAAAGCATCCAAAAACACCATCATTTGTTGATCAACGGAAAATTCACGTTCTTTTGTTTTTAATTTGTTTGACTTTGCGGACATTTTCCAATGAATGCGATTCATTGGATCACTATAGCTGTAATCACGAACCCCACTAAATTGAAGAGATTCATGACTTCTTTTCGATGATGTCTGATTGCTATCTTCTGATTCACTATGTATATTTCTCCATTTTACGATAGGAAACGGTTCAGGATATACAATGAAATGCAGCTTTGATTTAACCATTATCTTTTTATGAATGAAACCAAACAAATCTTTTATAACAATTTGAATTCCTTCTGATCTATACTTCCCTCTTTGACTATTTACGATAAGATAATCGTATTGAAAAGTTGATTGAAATTTTGGCAAGTAAGTTTGTTTATGCCATTCATCCTCTACTATGACCCATACAAAAGGAATCCAAGTTTGAAGGTGTATGTTCACTTTCACCAAAATATTTTCACCTGAGGTCCATTTTTCACTAGATATTTCCCTTTGAGCTTTCAACTTTCGATTCGTCAATCTCACAATGATGAAATAAAGCAATAATAAACTAAGACAATAACTCACAAACCAAGATGAATACCCACCTTTAAACCAGCTATAACTAAGTGAACTAGCCCACATAAGTAAAATAAATATCATCTTCAAATTATTCATTAATTCAACCTTCTAACCTAATGAGACATATTTTAGTGTTGGTATCGGAAGCTCTTCCCTTAATTTTATTAAAACTGAAGTAGAACTCACACCTGTCATCTCTAAGTCTTGCTTTAACACAACACGATGAGCAAATATAGGTAAAATAAGTTCTTTGATATCATCAGGTATGACATAATCCCTTCCTCTGATAAAAGCTAAAGCTTGAGAAGCTTTCATTAAATCTATTGAAGCACGAGGACTCACACCTAGTAATAGATGTGGATGTCGGCGTGTAGCTTCAGATATTTGAACAATATATTCTTTTAAAGCACCGTCCACGTGAATCGTCTTAGCTTTTTTTTGTAATTCTACTATCTCTTCTTTGAATAACACTGTTTTTAATGTTTCTATTGGGTGACCGTTTTGTACTCTTTCCAACATGCTTACTTCCTGCTCTTTTTTAGGATAACCAAGATGAATTTTCATTAAAAACCGATCCATTTGCGCTTCAGGCAAAACGTATGTTCCTTCATATTCATAAGGATTTTGTGTTGCTAGAATCATAAATGGAGCCGGTAGTTTATATGTTGTTCCATCTACGGTTAAGCTTTTTTCAGCCATCGCTTCAAGTAAAGCAGACTGTGTTTTTGCCGACGTACGATTAATTTCATCAGCAAGCACAATGTTGGACATCAATGGTCCTGGTCTAAATTCAAATTCTCTAGTTTTTTGATTGTACATTGAAATACCCGTAATATCAGTTGGCAATAAATCCGGTGTAAACTGGATGCGATTGAAAGAACAATCAATAGATTTTGCCAGTGCTCGCACGAGCATTGTTTTCCCTACACCAGGAATATCTTCTATTAAGGCATGCCCTTGACTAATGAATGCAATGAGCACCTTTTCAATCGAATCTCTCTTTCCTATGATGACTTTCTCTATGTTTTGTATCACTCTTTCTATCATTTCTTGTGGTTGTTCAAATAAAAATGAAGAAGCATCTCTAGTATCCAATGATATAAACCTCCTCTATCACATTTGGTTCTTTTATTCTATTATTTCCATTTTTTTAGTATTTTATAACGTTAGAAAAAAAGAGAATATCATTTGGAAGACTTTTTCCAAGCAAAAAGGATAGATAAAACAGAAACATCTGCTTCATCTATCCTTCTCTTTCTACATATTGCTTTCAAATTTATCAGGTATTTCTATTACAATTCTCTCACAGCTTCTAATACCTTCTGAACATGTTCCTTCACTCTTACTTTACGCCACTCTTTTACTAATATTCCATCTGCATTAATTAAAAAAGTAGAACGCTCAACACCCATGTATTCTCTTCCATACATTTTTTTCAGAACCCAAACTCCGAACAATTCACACACCTTTTTTTCCACATCAGATAACAATAGAAATGGAAGATCATGTTTTTCAATAAATTTATCATGTGATTTTAAATCATCAGGACTGATACCAATCACCTCTGTATTCAGCTTCCCATAATCTCCATGATAATCTCTGAAATCACACGATTCAGTCGTACATCCCGGTGTCATATCCTTTGGATAAAAATAAATAACTACGTTTTTCCCACGAAAATCACTTAATGATACTTCTTTGCCATTAGATGCAGGTAGAGTAAAATTTGGAACTTCTTGTCCAACAGTTACTTGTGACATCTACATCACTCCCTTTTATTGAATTGAAAGAACTAACTAATCCCATTCATACATGCACATATCGTAACTTTAATCACTATTATACCGTTTATATTCAATCAAATCCAAGCACTTCCTTTTAACAACAAACATTTCAATTTGTAAGACAGCTTCATGAAAAAGGGAGTTACAAAAAAATCCATTTTAAAAAAAGATTAATAAAAATGGATTTCTTTAGATGAGTTATGTTAAAATGTTATGACTACATTGCCCTTTTTGTGTCCTGTTTCAACGTATTTATGTGCCTCTGATATTTGCTCCATTGGATAACTTCTATCGATTACAGATTTTAGTTTACCTGATTCAATAAGCCCTTTTAATAAATTTAAATCATTTTGAGTCCACGCAAAACTTGTCGCTGCAAATACTGCCTTTTTACTGCCAAATTTTGAAGTCCATAACATTTGAAGCATAATTGATAATGTAGGAATCGTTAAAAGGTAGACTCCGTTTTGCTTAAGTGAGCTCTTGCAACGTAAAAATGAACTTTTGCCTACTGTGTCAAAAATATAGTCATAAGTGTTACCATTTTTAGCAAAGTCCTTAGTTGTGTAATCAATCACATGATCAGCTCCCAAAGATTTCACTAAGTCTAAATTTTTTGTGCTGCATACCCCAGTTACTTCCGCTCCATAATATTTGGCAAGCTGAACTGCAAAAGTACCTATACCTCCAGCAGCACCAACGATAAGCATTTTTTGCCCTTTTTGAATTTTAATTTTATCTCTAAGGAAAATCAAAGCTGTTAATCCCCCATAAAGGACGGCAGCCGCTTCACCATAGGTCATATTAGTAGGTTTTAATCCAATAATCCCTTCTTCTGGCAAACATTTATATTCAGCATGCGCCCCTAAACTGTCACGGCTGAATCCAAAGACTTGATCACCTTTCTTGAATAACTTCACATTTTTTCCTACTGCTTCAACTTCCCCAGACGGGTAATGCCCAAGCATCGAATTTTTTGGTTTTATAAAGCCATTAAAAAATCTAATAATGAATGGGGTACCTCTGCGACTGATACAGTCCGTTGAGGTCACAATTGTTTCATAAATCCTAATCAATATTTCATTGTCCTTAGGTGAAGGCTTTTCTACTTCTTTAATTTTAAGGACATTCGGCGAGCCGTATTTTTGATACACTATTGCTTTCATCTGTTTGATCACTCCTTTTTGATTGATAAACAAATATTTATGAATTTTCACATTATTTTTCTTTACTTTTGTGTCTTGTTTTCAGTCTCATCCTCTATTGAGAAAGAAAAGACTTCTTCTAAAGGTGAGTTAAAGACATGAGCAATACGAAAAGCTAATTCCAAAGAAGGGGAATACTTGCCCTTTTCGATGGCTACGATAGTTTGTCGCGTTACGCCTACTTTTTCAGCTAATTGTTTTTGTGTCATTTCATCATGATAAAAACGTAATTTACGAATGTTGTTGTCAATAAGGCATTTACTCATTTTTAAAATCCTCTCCGATAATAATAGAGCATTGAAAGACTATCCATCATGGATCCCACAGATCCAGAGATAAAGAGGGTGGAGAACATCACATTAGGTGACATACCAATCGCTAGAGATCCCATTGCAAGCAAGAATCCGGTTACAAACACATAATAAGAGTTTCTTGTTGCTTTCAATTCAATTAATTTATCTCGTTCATCTGTAATGGAAGGTAATTCTTCTTTGGTTACAACTGTATTGATGATACCGAATAAAATTTGTACGACGATATTAACAACAATGGTCACGATAATTAATACAAAGAAGAGAGAGCCCCAAAAGCTAAAGATATTTCCGGAATTTAAAGTCCCTTCTTGAAATTTCAGAAACACATAAATAAAAAATCCTGTGGAAATAAATATCGTGCATATTAAATCAACAATTTTACTTTTTTCTCGATAAGACATTTCTTCCTCCTTAAGTCCATTTTAATTTACCTTTAGTAAATAATTATATACATATAGTAAAATAAAACATTCTAAATGTCAAATATATTTTACATAATAAATCTAAATTATTCCAAATAAAATTTAAATAGAATACCAGCTTTCTAAAGAATAATTAACTTTATAATAATAAATACTAATTTTGAATCAACAATTCTTAAAAAAGGTGAACGAAATGTCAAACGATATGCTTAATTTAGATGTGATAAAAAGGGCAATATCTTCAAATAATGCCCAATGGAAAGCAGAAGAATCTGTTATGTCCTTACTCCCGTTTGAGGAAAAGAAGCTATTACTAGGTGCAACTCCTCCTAAAGGAGAGCCTAGAGCAGAGGAGATTGAACAACTCATCATCTCAAAAAAAGAAAAGATGGAGAATGAAAGTTCTATCAAAGTGCCAACAACCTATGATTTAAGAAATGTAGATGGTAAAAATTTTGTAACAGATATCAAGGATCAGTTTAAAGATAAATGTGGTTCATGTGTAGCCTTTGGAACAATAGCTACTGTAGAGAGCAGCTTACGTGTTCAACATAACCATCCCGATCTCAACGTGGATCTTAGTGAAGCGCATTTATTTTTCTGTCACGGTCCTGAATGTGGAGCAGCTTGTAGGAGTGGATGGTGGCCGACCGCTGCATTAGAGACTTTTAAGAATAAAGGAGTTGTTGACGAAGAATGTTATAAATATGAAGATGGAATCGAGCATCAAGACTGCAGCGGGCTATGTACAGATTCAGAAAGTCGTACACAAAAGATTCAAGGGTATACAAATTTAACATGGAATCCTACTCAAATTAAAGAGTGGATATCATCGAAGGGACCAGTTAGCGCATGTTTTGTCGTATATGAGGACTTTTTTTGTTATAAATCTGGGATATATAAACATTGTGAAGGTGAAATTGTTTATGGGCACTGCGTTGCTATCGTCGGGTACAACGACAATCCAGGTTACTGGATTTGTAAGAATAGTTGGTCTAGTAAGTGGGGAGATCAAGGTTTCTTCAAAATCGCTTACGGCGAATGCGCAATTGATAGTTGGTTAAATCAAGGAGTAATTGTTAATTAAAATGCGAATTTATTGAATACCTCAAATTTATTATATAGATATATCAATTGCACATATTCTATCTCATTTCTAATTTGAATCATCAACTATTGGATTGAAGCCTTTTATCATCAGATAAACAGCCAGAACCAACTCAAATATAGCTAGTGGTATATTCATTATAAAGTAACTTGGGGTTACTATTTTAATTAAGTCAAACATCAACAGAAATGTTGCTATTAGTGTGAAAATAGAGCCAATAAAACCCCAGACTGAAAGCCATTTTGGAATAAGTTTCATTCGAAAAAAACAAAAATATAGTATTAAGCCACCTAAACTCCACGGTAGTATCATTCCAATATGATTCATCAAATCTCTACCTACTCTGAGTAATTCCCCTATAATTAGGAAATAGGATGGACTTGGCTGACCTTCTATTACAAAACGTTCACTTATGAATAATAGTAACAGAAGAGACACTATTCCAACAAAAAGAAAGGCCGCTCCAATAATTCTGAATCCGAAATACCCAAGGGCCATGCCTTCATTATGTTTCTTAATTATTGGATATAATAAAACCGCAATACACACATATACAGCAGCCATAGTAAATTGAAAAAAAGCAGCCATCAATACTTGCATTTTGATTGATGATAGTTTAATAAGATAATCCGATCTCTCTAGCGCTGGAACCGATGACAATATACCAAAAACTATTCCTAAGATTAATAATATTCCAAATGTTATCGCTGTTTTTCTGTTGGAATACATAATTCACTCCTCCTCATGGTACTGTTTAAATGTTAATGTATATCTTTGATTTGAATCACACCCATGATTTCCACTCTCCTTTTCACTATCCTTTTAAAAATTGTTTCCAAACTTTTAGCTCTAAAGGAATCATCTGTTTATATGATGTTGTCAGTATTTCTCTAACTTCTAATGGGACTTCATCTTGTTTGAGCTGTTCATCAAATATCTTTACAGCATTTCTTTTACTTCTTTTTAACTTCATAAACAATAAAGATAGTTTATTTAAAAACAATACAGAACCCAAAAAAATCTGTACAAATCCAACTGTCTTCCTTATCCATTTCATTGGTTTCTACTCTCCTTGATGTTGAGTATCATTAAAACTTTTCATTACATCTTTAAGCGAAAACATGTAGTCTTTAGCCATTTGCACAGCTACCTCCTGAGGAATTCCTGCATCCACTAATTCCTTATACAAAGAACCTACTGCTTTTCCCATATCACTTGCTGATTTTTGAGAATACAAGGTATTTAATAGATTAGTGATTAATTCAGGTACTTTTTTAGAAGCCACCTCTAATAATTCTGCTACTTCCTCTACAGAGGGGCCACCATGATTTTCATACTCATTATATTTATGATGATTAGACATTTGAATAACACTCCTTTATTTTTTATAACTAACCATTACTTCTAAAAACTGGCTTTAAACTTTTTGTTAATTGTAAAAACTCGCCTTTATACGTTGTTGTTAAAGTATTAAAAATATGATTTACTACATCAAATGGATTGAGTATCTTATTATTTTTCAACTGCAATGGCAAGTTAGAAGCTTCTGTTTCTTCCAACTGATCCGTATAGATTTGGGTTTTTATTCTTGAAAATAAATCTTCAGTAAACTGTTCATTAACTCCCTCTTTAATTGATAGTTCCTCTACTTTTTTATTCAACTCTACGAAATAAACGAGTTCATTCCTACAATGATTACAGGTTGCAATATGCTGATAAGCAGACACTTTTTCACTGCTGTTTAATGTTCCATTTACTAACCATGGGATGAGCTCCTGCATTTGAACACACACGTCACTCATTGCTCAACACCCCTTTCTCTAAACTCTTTCGCAACTGCTTCTTTAGTTGGTATACTCGGCTTTTCACAGTTCCCTCTGGTATTTTTAAAAGCTCTGATATTTCTTTGTAGGACATCTTCATGTAAAACACCAAATAAGTTAACTCTTGTTCATTAGGTTGCAAAGATTCCAGCGCTTTTTGAATAGAAATTTCATCTAATATTTGCTTCGAAAAATCTTCAGTTTCAGGAAAATGCTGTACACTTTCTAGCCATGTATTTTTTTCGTTGTTGTATTTACTTCTGTAGCGATCCATTAGTTTATGTTTTGCGATACTAATAATCCAAGTGGATACCGTTGATTTTTCATTATATTTGCCAGCACCTCTCCAAACCGCTAGAAAAACCTCCTGTAAAATATCTTCAATCATATGCGAATCATTCAGTCTTAACCTGAGATATCCCGTTACTTTTTGCACAAATTCTTTGTAGAGGATTTGAAACGAATCCATATCTCCTTCGGAAACTTTTATCACCAACTGTTTCCGGCGTTTTTCCTCATTTTTAACGCCGGTTGGTAAAAATCCATGCAACCACCTACTTTCAATCTCATGCTTTCATAATCTTAGTCGTTAAATTCTTCAAGAAGGTTCATTTTATTTAATACATTTTTTAATAATTATAAAATCTAACAGGAAATAGACCAAACAGCTCATGAATCACATTCTAATTCATGAGCTGTATGATCAATCTTTCTTTTAAAACTACATTTCTTTATATTATTCTTATCAATTACATTATTGTCTTAAAGGTAATATCACAGTAAATGATGTTCCTTTTTCAAATTCACTGTCTACTTTAATATGACCTTGATGGATGGAAACAATTTTATGTGCAATGGAAAGACCTAATCCATTTCCACCAAAAGATCTGGTCCTAGCTTTATCCGCTTTATAAAAACGTTCAAAAATATGTTGTAAATCTTCGGTTTTGATCCCAATGCCCGTATCTTTAAAAGTAACTTTAATGATGGATTCACTTTTATATAAAGATATATATATATAATTGTTGTCAGGTGTATATCTAATACTGTTTGTGAAAAGGTTTATCCATACCTGTTCCAATTGAAACTCATCTGCATGAATTGTAACTTTAGGTAAATTCAAATCAATTTTCAATTGCTTTTCAGACCATAGAGGTTCACTTTTAACTACAACTTTTCTAATTTGTTCATCTAGTTGATATGTTTTGGGGTGAAAAGGATGATGTTCAGAATCTAGAGATGCCAATTTTAATAAATCCTCACTCAATTTAGAAAGACGCTTACTTTCATCCTCAATGATTTGTAGATACTTATGTCTATCTTCTTCTTTAACCAGGTTATCCTTTATTGCTTTTGTAAAACCGCGAATCGAAGTTAAAGGAGATTGAATTTCATGAGATACATTTCCAACAAATTCTTGTCTCATTGTTTCAAGTTTTTGTAGTTGTTGTGTCATATGATTAAAGCTATCAGTTAAATCGCCAATTTCATCCTTTCTACGATGTTTAATTTGCACATCATAGTTTCCCTTAGCTAATTCCTTTGTTGCTTTTGTTATACGTCGTATCGGTATAACAAGGTAAGTAGCTGAAATACTAAATAAAATACTACCTATAATAAGGATCGTAAATAAAATAATTTGAAATAAGTATTTAACTTGATTCCATTCTTCAGGAAAATCAGGGGAAATAAAAAGGGCATAGTTTGTATTATCAATTTCAAATGGTATACCTACAATACGTTCTGCTGGATCATCTGACCACGCAACCGTATCTGCACTAAATATTTCTCCATTTAGCACGTGTTCAACATCGTCCTTTAGAATGGTATAGTTATCAAAATTAGATCCATACGAAATAATCTCATTTTGCCCTTGGTAAAGATTCAGACGATAAGTAAACAAGGTTGAGTTATTAAAAAAGGATTCCATGTCCTCTTCTGGTGTTGATTGATACAACTCCATAAACTCTTCCCCAACATCTATTAAACGTTGATCTAATTTTTGTTTGAAATCGCTGTAAAAAATATAATAGGCGGCTAATAAACCAATCATCAAACTGATTAATACAGCAGCAATGAACAGATAGGCATATCTAATATAAATAGATTTTCTCATGAAATAACCTCTAAACGATATCCTAAACCTCTAATCGTAGAAATTTGTATCATATCGGTTTTTTCTTTAATTCTTTGCCGTAGACGTTTGATGTGTACATCTACAGTTCTGTCATCTCCTTCATAATCAAGACCCCAAATCTTTTCAATCAGCTGATCTCGAGTGAATATCTGGTTTGGGAAATTTGCTAACTGAAACAATACCTCAAACTCCTTTAAAGGTAACGTTAAACTATCTCCATTGATTGACACTTTTTTAGTTTTTGCATCCATTTGTATATCACCTATTTTAATAATTTGTGAGTTCATCACTTTATATCTTCTAAGCAAAGCTTTTACTCGCACAATTAACTCCATAGGATCAAAAGGTTTCACTAAATAATCGTCAGTACCTAACTCGAATCCTTTTACTTTATCTTCTGTAGTACCTTTAGCAGTCACCATTAATACAGGGATTTCGTATAAATCTCGAATCTCCTTGCAGAGTTCCCACCCGTTTATATGAGGCATCATAATATCAATAATCGCAAGATTAATCTTTTCTTTTTCCAAAATATTCAATGCTTCTCTACCGTCACTGGCTTCAAGTATCATATAGCCTTCATTATTTAAGTAAAGTGAAATAAGATGACGAATGCTTTCATCATCGTCTGCAACCAAAATTTTAACCATGTTTGATCTCCTTTCACTCTTCATAATTAACATATCTATGGATTACTTGTTTTATTGTAACAGTGTAATATGAACTAGATATGAACAAACCACCTAATCGGTCTTAAGACACATTTTGCAGAGACATTCCTGTTACGACTGACTTTTGCGGGCTTTGGCAAGTGGAAGGAGTGACAGGAACCCTTTCTCTCTCACCTTAATCGGTCTTAAGACTTCTTAATCACTTCCAGTGAACTAACTGCTGCGACTGACTTTTGCGGGCTTTGCAAGTGGAAGGAGTAACAGCAATCCTTTCTCTCACCTAATTGGTCTTAAGACTTCTTAATCACTTCCAGTGAACTAACTGCTGCGACTGACTTTTGCGGGTTTTGCAAGTGGAAGGAGTGGCAGTTAGTTCACTGGATTACCAACAAGAAGTCTCTAAGACCCAGCTCCCTTATATCTATTCACTCCCATATTCCAAACCATAAAACCAATACTGAAAAACACAATACCTACAACTGGCGTTAACAAAGCAAAACCTTGTGAAATGTCTTTATCCAAGAAAAACGAAGCAGGATACACTCCTACAAACGCAAATGGCAATAACCACGTCAAAGTAAATTTAATCACTTTATTATAAATATCTACTGGATATCTCCCATAGTTTTGTATATTCCAAATCATGGGTGTGATTCCTGTTGGTGAATCCGAAAAAAAAGATAACGACGTGATTAGTATGTATACTCCGCCATAAATCAAAACTGATCCTACAACCATCAATATGAGCACAAATGGATCATACCAAGCAAAAGATACATCAAGATGAACCCAAGCATACCCCATAATAATGAAACCTGTGAGGGAACCAAATAAAGATGCAGGATCCATATTTTCTAAAACTAGCTGCACTAAGTTATGAGCTGGTCTCGTTAAAATCCGATCCATTTCTCCTTTTACAATATAGCGTTCATTAAAGCTCCATAGGTTTAAAAAACAAGTGAATATACCATAAGGAATCATAAAATACCCGTATATGAATAACATTTCATAGATGGACCAACCACCCAAAGAACTTGTGTGTAGAAATACTACTAATATAAAAAATAAATTTGTCAGTTGAAATAATAAATCCGTCACTACTTCAATCAAAAAATCAGCTCGGTAGGTCATTCGCGTCTTTAAATAGGTTTTAAAATAATCTGTAAAAATTGAGGCGTAATACATCCATCTCACCCTCCCTGCACAACGAGTCGACGTCTTGCTAACTTCCAAATGACATAAATTGGAACACTTAAAAATACAAACCAAAATACCTGAACAATAAATGCATTATAAATCGCATCCCCTACGACTCTGCCCGTAAAAACAGAAGCAGGCAAATAGGTAATGGCTTGAAATGGAAGCCACTCTAAAACCTTCTGGGACCAACCTGGGAAAAAGGATATTGGGATAATTAGTCCAGAAAAAAGATCCACAGCAATTCTTTTAAATCTCATTAAACCTTCATTGTTTTCCACAAAAAATGCAAACATACCTGTTAATAAATTAATCTGTGAGTTAATTAAAAAGCTAAAAAAGATCATCACCATAAAAATCAACCAGACATCAAATTGAGTCGGTAGTTTAATTTGAAATATAAGGGTTACGATAACCATACCCGGAATCGAAAACAACAATAATCGAAATAATCCTTCTCCTAAACCCTGCATCATTTTAAAAATCAAATAAGGGTAAGGTTTTGTTAATTGGACTGCAACGCTTCCATCTTTAATCTCATTCGCAATTTCTCTATCTAAATTGTTAAAATAAAATGCTCTTGCCATCCAGGACACTGCAACATACGTTGTCATTTGTAAAACTGTAAATTCACCTAACGTTTCATTTGTCCCGTATATAGCTTTCCATAAAAAATAATAAGCACCGATATTAATTGCATATATGATAATGCCGCTGTAATAGTTCACTCGGTAAGCCAGCATCATTAAAAAACGAATTCGAATCATATCTATATAAGCACTAACCATTGGAAGCAACCACTTCCTTTGCTTTTTCTGCAGAACCAGATTTGTAAATCTCTCTCACGATTTCATCTGTATTTGTTTCAAAGATTTTAATATCACTAATATTGATAAATCCTACGATGCGACTTAACACATCAGATACATTCACTTCATTTTGAGGAATCCACACTTTTGCTGCCAACTCATTTTCTCTTAACCATTTCACATTTAAGCCTTTCGTTAACTCGTGCAGTTGTGATAATGGATAACTCTTTTGAAATTGAAAATGAACTTCCTTTCCCTTACCCCATTTATCCTTTAAATTTTGTAGACCACCATCATATATAATATGACCTTGATCGAGCATAATCACACGCGAACATAATGCTTCAATATCCTGCAAATCATGGGTCGTTAATAAAATCGTTGTTTCATATTTTTGATTCATATCTTTTAAAAATTCTCGTATTTCTGTTTTCACTACAATGTCTAAACCAATAGTAGGTTCATCTAAGAATAAAATTGATGGATTATGTAATAAAGACGCCGCTAATTCACACCTCATACGCTGACCCAAGCTTAATTTTCGAACTGGACGATTTAATATTTCAGATAATTGCAAACGTTCTACAATTTCATCCAAACGAGTTTTAAAGTCATTTTCAGGTACACGATAAACTTTTTTCAACAACTGGAAAGATTCAATTACACCTATATCCCACCACAATTGACTTCTTTGTCCAAATACTACGCCGATACCACGTACAAATTTCTCTCTTTCTTTATATGGAATCATACCATTCACTTCAATTTGTCCAGAACTTGGTACAAGAATACCTGTTAACATTTTTATCGTAGTTGATTTTCCCGCACCATTTTCCCCAATGTATCCACAGATTTCTCCTCTTGGAATTTGAAAGCTAATATCGTCTACAGCCGCAACTTGATTGTATTGCCTTTTGAATAGATCTTGGAATGCTCCTTTTAAGCCCTCTCTATTTTTTTGAACTTTGAATACTTTTCGAAGTTGATTCACATGAATTGCTGACATTAACTACACTCCTATTTTTGGTATTTCTAGTATACGTCTTGAAATATTGAGCATTTTCCATCATAATTTTAGATATTACTTATCTTGTCTTAACATCCTAGAACTTCTATATAAAGAAAAAAGATAAACAGGATGTCAATGCTAGATCACTTTATATCATACATGAAGCATTCTAAAAAGAATAGTTCAACACGAAAGGACAAATTATAAGATGGTTACTAAAAAACCAAAGAAAAAAAGTAAAAAATTATTGTGGACATCACTTATTATTTTCATTCCAATTGTAATTTTCCTTACTTATTACATTATTTCTATTGTAAGTACCGCAAATGATCTACAGGCGGATGGGGATTCACCATTTGATAAATTCGATGACGATGCATTTTATGAACCACCTGAATGGGAAGGGAACGAACGAGTAAATATTTTATTATTAGGTGGAGACACTAGAGGTCTTAGTAAAAATGAAGTGCCTCGTTCCGATACGATGATGGTACTTTCTCTTGATCCGGAATCAAAGCAGGCTTTTCTATTTTCAATTTTACGTGATACATACGTAGATATACCTGGTCATTGGGGTACAAAAATTAATGCAGCTTTAGTTTTTGGCGGTCCAAATCTAGCGATGGAAACGGTGAGCAATTTTACCGGTTTACCTATTCAATATTATGTTTATGTAGATTTTGAAGGATTTACTGAATTGGTCGATGCTATCGGCGGAGTTGAGTTTTACGTAGAAAAAGATATGTATTATTCAAGTAGAGCAGATGGACCAGAATTTGATATCGACCTCAAGGAAGGCACACAACATTTAGATGGAAAGAAAGCATTGCAATATGTTCGTTTTCGTCATGATGCACAAGGAGATTTCTCAAGAACAGAAAGACAAAGAAACTTGTTAAAAGCCGTTGCGGATGAAATGTTAACTTTCACTAATTTGATCAACTTACCTAAAACATTGGAGGAAGTGGAGCCCTATATTGAAACAAATTTAACTTTCTCTGAAATGGTAAAATTAGGATCATTAGCCTACAAACATAAAAACAATGGATTTCAAACGGAGCAATTACCTCCTTCAGATAATGTTAGAGACGAAAGAATTGATGGATTATCGTACCTTGTAACGGATGAAGCTGAGATGCAACAATACATTCAGGACTTATTTGAGCAGGCAGCATTAGAAGAGATTCCCCAAGAAAATGAAACAAATCAAGAATCCGATGAAGCAGGAAGTGAAGGATCATGAACCGACAACGATCTGAACAACATTATATAGAAGCATTAGAACACATTGTTGGAGGGGTTAACAGCCCCTCCCGTTCTTTTAAAGCTGTAGGCGGCGGTGCTCCTGTATTTATGGAAAAGGCGGAAGGTGCTTACTTCTGGGATGTAGACGGAAATAAATACATAGACTATTTAGCTGCTTATGGTCCGATTATTTTAGGACATGCACACCCTCATGTAACAAAAGCAATTACCAAGGCTGCACAAAATGGAACGCTATATGGTACTCCTACACAACTAGAAAACAAATTTTCAAAAATGTTAAAAAAAGCAATCCCTTCCATGGATAAAGTTCGTTTTGTAAATTCAGGCACTGAAGCCGTTATGACAACGATTCGTGTAGCAAGAGCTTATACAGGCAGAAGAAAAATCATCAAATTTGCAGGCTGTTATCATGGACACTCAGATTTAGTTCTTGTTGCCGCTGGTTCTGGTCCTTCTACACTTGGCATTCCAGATAGTGCTGGAATTACGACAAACATTGCAAGCGAAGTCATCACAGTACCATTTAATGATATAGAAGCATTGAAACAAGCTCTGGATCATTGGGGAGAAGATGTAGCAGCAGTCATGATTGAACCCATTGTAGGAAACTTCGGAATGGTTGAACCTGAAGCGGGATATTTAGAGAAGCTTTGTTTATGTGCAAGACAAGCTGGTGCACTCGTTATTTACGATGAAGTCATAAGTGCCTTTCGTTTCCATTATGGAGCAGCGCAAAATTATAAACTTTTTCCAGATAAGAAAGCAATCGAACCTGACTTAACTGCCTTAGGTAAAATTATTGGAGGGGGATTACCCATTGGGGCTTATGGTGGAAAAAAAGAAATTATGGACCAGGTCGCTCCTTTAGGGCCAGCTTACCAGGCTGGAACTATGGCGGGAAATCCAGCTTCCATTGCAGCAGGAATAGCTTGTTTAGAAGTGCTGGCGCAACCCATAACCTACCCACATTTATATAAAATGGCGGATATATTAACGAACGGGATTCTAGAAGCAGCCGAGCATTATAACATAGAACTGACCATCAATCGAATTGGTGGTGCATTTTCAGTTCATTTTTGCAATCATGAAATCAAAAATTATGAAGATGCTCAAAACACAAATAGTGAATTATTTTCTCAGTTTTTCAATTTCATGTTAAATGAAGGGATTAATTTAGCACCCTCTAAATATGAAGCATGGTTCATCACAATTGCTCATACATTAGAAGATATTCATCAAACGATACATGCCGTACGAAACACCTTTAATAAGATGAAGCGATAAAACATTTTTATGCAAACAATAAATTAATCCTCTCTTAACAATTTCATTATATAATTATAAAAAACGAATTATTGAAGCAATAACGCTTATAATAGTTCGTTTTTTAGATTGGTGGAATTTGAAATACATACGATATCAGACTCCAATAACCACAAGGGTTCACATTTAATACTTACTCTTAGCAAGAGTTACTATTGTGTCATTTGAAAATTCGTGATATTCTATATAATAATTTTGTATCTCAGATACGGGTTTGTTTTTAATGCACCTCAATTCCCATCTATTGCAGACAAACTTACATCATGTCACGATCCTGTGAAGACGATGTCTGCATCAAAACGTCCTGTTTTGATCATTGATGGATCAGAACGTCCTGTTCTGAAATAACAGCCATATCCTTATGGTTCAGCAAATAACTACCATATCTATTTTGGCAGACGAACATCATATCATGTCTTTTCGGTTTCCAATAAAGAAAACAATAGAATTCATAAAAATTAATTACTAGATTTCACTATTTTATGAATGTTACCCCAAATTGAATATTTATAATTCAATTTGCATTTATAATACCAATTTAGTTAAGTAAAAAAACTGTTTTTCACTAGTTACAAGACCCCTAAAACTATTTCATTGTCTTTATTATTTTTTTAAGGAGGTGAAGGTCAGTTCATGAAACAACTGACCAAACTATATGAATAAACTTATGATGAATGAGGGAAAGTTTCAAAACCTATTACAATCAGAGCATGACAGCTGTGGAATCATCTGTATTATTGAAAAGGATGGGAAGCCCTCTCGTGATAATATAAAAAAAACAATTGATGCCTTAGTCATGATGGAACATCGTTCTGGTTTTATAGAAGGTGAAGGGGATGGATGTGGGATCCTCACAGATATTCCAAGAGCACTGTGGGAGAAACGATTAACAGTTTCTAATTTAGATGGAAAACTAGCTTATGATCAGCGTTTTATGATCGCTCATATTTTCCTTCCTAGAAAATTAGATATTTCTGTAGCAGAAATGCAAGCACAGATCCGTGAAATGTTCAAAGATGCAGAAGTAAGAATTGTCTTAGAACAAGAAAACGAAGTAAATAATAATGTATTAGGCAAATATGCCCTTAATGATGAGCCAACTTTTTGGCAAGTAGCTGGTCTTTGTGAAAAACAAGAAGTCAATATCAATGACCATTTATTTGAGCTTCATGTTGATATTGAGGAAAGGTTTAATGTACATGTTGCTTCACTAAGCTCAACTACAACTGCTTATAAAGTGATGGGTGCTGCGAGCATCTTACCTAAGTATTTCAACGATACTCAAGATGAATTATTCGCTGCACAAGTAACCATTGGACATAATCGTTACTCTACCAATACATTACCTAACTTTTTCCGTGTTCAACCTTCAAGCATCTTAGGGCATAATGGTGAAATCAATACAGTAAAAAAGATGAGACATGAAGCTGAAATGGTTAATGTACCTTTACTTGATGGTGGTAGTGATTCACAGGATATGAATCGTACAATTGAAACTTTCATTCATCGTTTTGGATTAAGCTTATTTGAAGCGATGGAGCTTGTATTCCCACCTATTATTAATGAAATGAAACAGTTCAGGGCAGAACTGCAAGATTTATATGTATACTACCGACAGATTTGGGGTCACTTTGCACAAGGTCCAGCTGGGATCGTTTCCCGTTATGAAAACGAATGTGTATTCAGCGTTGATGCTTTAGGACTTCGTCCACTATGGATGGTAGAAAGTGATACTTCTTTATATTTCTCATCAGAGCAAGGAATCATTACTGTTGGCGAAATGGTGAAGGAACCAAAACCGATTTCTCCAGGTGAAAAAATAGGCGTAAAACTAACAGAAAATGCTCCTGTAGAAGTTGTTCCTTATAGTGAAATTCAAAACATTGTATTAGAGCGAGCAAAATCACGTGTTGATTTTTCCGGATTGAATAAACACCTTTCTTTTGCCTCAAGCGATCTAGACATTACACTAAATCAAGATGTAGAAGCAACAGGAAATTTATATAGTGCATTTGGTTGGGACCGCGAGGGCATTCAGATGATTGAATCCATGTCTAAAACAGGTGCTGAGCCAATCCGTTCATTAGGTCATGATGGCCCTTTAGCTGCTATCCACTGGGAAAGGCAAAACATCCCAGATTTTATTAAAGAAAGTGTTGCAGTCGTAACTAACCCAGCAATTGATCGTGATCGTGAAACAGAACACTTTTCTACACGTGTTGTTATAGGACCACGCCCTTCGATATACGGAGAAATCGATGAACGTTTACGAATTGAACTACCTTCTCCAATGGTATTGGAAGGATCTCTTGGTTCAGAAAGTTTAAAACAATTAAATCAATTGTCATTAGAACAAATCCTTTCAGAGTTCCATACACAAGGACAGAACAATGTAGCAGTTTTATCTCTTACTTATAATCGAAATACAAAAGTAAAGGACGCTTTAGAAAAGTTAGCTGCGGAAGCAAAAAATGCAGTTCAAAACGGTGCTTCTATTTTATTATTAGATGATGCTAAAGCACATCAAAATGATCAATTATGGTTAGATCCTCATTTATCTGTATCTAAAATTGATCTAGCTCTAAAAGCAAATGTATTAGATAATGGAGAAAATCTTCGTCGTCAAACTAGCATCATATTACGCTCAGGAGCAGTAAGAAGTTTACATGACATCGCGGTTGCTGTAGGACTCGGTGCTGATCTTATCTCACCTTATATGATTTTTGCTACGGCAGCTGATAAAGAGGACGCTCCTGCCGCTAGAAAAGTGTACCTTGCACTCAAAAAAGGTTTAGAAAAGGTTATTTCTACCATTGGTACGCATGAATTACGTGGATACACACGTTTCTTCTCATCCATTGGTTTACATCCAGAGATTGCAGAAGTATTAGATATAGTCAATTACTTAGGTAGTGAAAAGGCTGGAAAAAGTTTTGATGATCTTGAAAAAGAAGCCGAAGAACGTTATGAGTCATATCATCAAGAAAAAGCAAAACCAGCACGTAACTTCCACTTCTTCCAACGTATGTGGAAATCTTTAAACGAAGCTGCTGATGGCTCTGCACCATATAGTGATTATGAAGAAAAACTTCGCGAGCAAGAAAAGAAAAATCCTATATCCATCCGTCACTTAGCTGATTTTGATTATGAAAAAGCAAATAAAACACATAAACCCTTAGATCCATCTGAAGTGAATATTGGAATTGGAGATCATGATTATCCAATGTTAATCTCCTCCATGTCTTTTGGTTCGCAAAATGAAACAGCCTTCCGCGCTTATGCTGAAGCTGGTAACCGCCTAAATATGATTACGATGAACGGAGAAGGCGGAGAAATTAAAGATATGTTAGGTAAATACAAAAAAACACGTGGTGCACAAATTGCATCTGGCCGCTTTGGTGTCAATGTTGAACTTGTGAATGGTGTTGCTGTATTAGAAGTCAAAATTGGTCAGGGTGCAAAACCAGGTGAAGGTGGGCATTTACCAGGACAGAAGGTAAACGATAAAATTGCAGAAGCACGTAATGCTACATTTGGTTCTGATCTAATTTCACCTTCAAACAATCACGATATCTATTCAATTGAGGATTTAGCACAAATTATTTCTGAGTTGAAAGAAGCTAGTGGACGCAAATGCAAAATCAGTATCAAAGTTCCTGTAGTACCTAACATTGGTACAATTGCAGTTGGGATTGCAAAAGCTGGAGCTAATATTATTACTCTATCTGGTTTTGATGGCGGTACAGGAGCTGCTCGTGTCCACTCCTTGCAGAACGTTGGTTTACCTACGGAAATTGGTACAAAATTAGCTCATAATGCTTTGATTGAAGCAGGCCTTCGAGATAAAGTAGAAATATGGTCTGACGGTGGTATGAAATCAGGAGCAGATGTTGTAAAAATGATCATGCTTGGTGCAAATCGTTGTGGATTTGGTAGTATTGCAATGCAATCTATCGGATGTACAACATGCCGCGGCTGTCATTTAGATACTTGTCATGTTGGGATCTCAACACAAATCGATTCACTTGAAGAAGCAGAAGAAAGAGGATTACGTCGTTTTGTGCCTCGTGTTTATGATACGGCCGTTGATTCACTTGTTCGACTTTTTGGTGGCATGGGTGAAGAAATCCGTGACATTGTTGCTAAGCTTGGGTTTAATAATGCACAGGATTTAGTTGGACGCTCTGATTTATTAAAACAAATCAACTACGCTGAAAAAATGGATCTATCTGACTTATTACGTCCTGCACCAATCCAATTTACAGTACCATCAATGGAAGCAAATATTTCTACTTCTGATATCTTAGCTGTTGCTGCTGGAGCTGAAGGTCAAGAATACTTCCCAGATGCAGTATCCTTTAATGCAACAATAGAAAAAAACTGGTCTGGTATAGTAGCGGATGCAAGAATTTTGGGAACTCGTTATTCTAGCCATCGCGTTAGAGATCGTTATAACGGAAGTTATAATGACTTGCCAAAAGTAAACTTAAATATAACCGATGGTTCTGTACCAGGTATCGGATTAGCAGCTTTTAATGCTGATGGTGTAAATATTACAGTACAGGGCGGATCTGAAGATGGAGTAGGTAAAATGGCTTATGGTGGTAAAGTAGCGATATTAAAATCCACAGGTAAACACGGAGAATTCATCAACGGTTCTGTCGGTAAATCATTCTGTTACGGTGCTCAAGGTGGATTGTTCATTGTTCAGGGAGATGCTGACTCTCGTGCTTGTATTCGCTTGTCTGGGGCAGATGTTATTTTCGGGGGAGAAATTAAACAACCGCTTCAAGATCATTTAGGATCGATATCTACACGTGCTAATTTAAAAGGTTTTGCTTTTGAATATATGACAAACGGTCGTGCAGTTGTATTAGGTGATCCGGGAGCTTGGATTTGTGCAGGTATGACTGGCGGTGTAATTTATCAGCGATTAAATCCAGAAATGGGCTTAGATAAAGAAGCTATTCAACACCGTATTGCAACAGGTGCCAAAGTATTCATTAATTCACTTACAGATAAAAGCCACAGTGATTTAAATGAATTGTTAAATATATACCGTGAAGAATTAAATAACTCAGGACAATCAGAGGCTGCTGAAAAAATTAGCAATTTATTAGAAAACCTTGATGACAACTTTGTTATGATCTCATCAGAAAACTTACAAGAGTTACAAGGCATTGTAACGGAATAAAATTAGCAAAGTATGATTTATTGAAAAGAGACGATCCATTATTTGATCGTCTCTTTGTTAATTAAATAAAAAAATCCAATGCTGACTGAACATCTGTTATCAATATTTCACTGCTATTTACAATGGCAATCTCTACACCATTTTCTTTTATCGTAGTTATTGGCTGCGTAAATTTACAAGTAATTGATATCATAGTTTTGAAGGATAACTCCATTATCATAAGTTTTGGAATTTACAAGATCTAATTTTAATTCTCTGCTTATATCTCCGAACAATGGGATTCCTTTTCCAAACATAACTGGATTTACTTTTAAAATCAGTTGATCAATCAATTGATGATTCAGTAAGAAGCCAGCAAATGTTCCTGCACCACATAACCAAATATCGCTGCCTACTGTCTGTTTCAGTTCTTCTATAAAAGTAATCTGATTTTCATTAATCACTTTAATCCCTATTTCAGTAGGATATTGGGTCGATCTAGAAAACACATAATTCATCATATTTGGATATGCAGGTTTTCCAGGTTCAATTCCATAGGAAAAACCAAATTCATAAGTGTTCTTTCCCATTAACACTGTGTCATATCCTTTTATTCTTTCTAAATATTCTTCTGCATGTTCTCCCTCCATAATAAATCCATCAACTGTTCGATCCTCTCTAGCAACGAAATTATCCAATGTGGTTGCAATGTCGTATACAATTTTTCTCATCATATTCTCCTTTCTTAAAAAACAAAAAAACCTCTCTAGAAGCTAGCACTAGAGAGGTTTTAAATGCCATATATGCAAAATGGTTCATTAATCCACATGAAAAAGAATAATGAATATTGTAAACTATCCAAATAGCATAAGAAAAATGAGCATATTAATCCTATTCTCTAAGTTCAACTTTTATTGCTTCTAGAAAAATAAGCAATGATTTAATTAGAACTTTAAAAAACAGATTAATTTACCATTAACTTAATACCATTCCCTTCCATAATAATAAAATTAGTATATGTTTAAATTTACATTTCGTCAAGGTAACTACACTAAATAAATAATTCCCATCGCTCTTCTATAAGTTCTTTTTTAGACAGCGTTTGAATACGAATTTCCTTTAATTGAAATCCATTTCTCTCATAAATTCGTCTTGCCGAAGTGAGTTCACTATTTGTCCATAGAACGATCTTTTTGAAACCAAATTCCTTACAAAAATCAATAGCTGTTTGTACTAATTGTTGTCCATAACCAGCACCTCTTGCGTTGGGATCAACAAGAAATAAACCTAACTGAGCAGTCTCCTCATTAACTTTCTTAATACTTATAGATCCACTTTTGTTGCCTTGGATTTCTAGAATCCAAATGTTTTCTTTAATATTACTCCTTTTTATAAAACCATTTACGCTATTTTCAATAAAATCTCTGAAAGATAAATCATAATTGAATTCTCTATTATACAGCTTATAGTGTGAGTTAATAATATAATTTATGTCATCTTGTTTAAATGTGCGTATCATCATATCACCCATTACATTTTTTTGAGATTTTCTTTTTCCATAATATTCAGCTCAGAAATTAGTCAATTTTTTATTTTCTATTTAATAAATTCAAGAAAAATATTATCTTCAACTATTAATTCAAGATCATAAGGTATTTGTAAATAAACGACCTGATCCCAATTGATGGAAAGTCCGTCTATTGATTCACCTGTAAATTGCCTAATTGGAAAAATAGCTTTAGCTATTTTAATATTAATATATTGTTTCTTAGGCGAGATAATAGTAAGCGTATTATCCTTTAACTTGACATTATAAGGAGTTAAGACGTTAGAAATATCGTAACCATCTATTAATTCAGTGCTAATACTGAAAGCTTCAACCTTGTTATCGTCACTTGTTTTTCTTTCTACAAAAACTCGAATCATCGTATCCTCACCACTAGTTTCAATATTCAATGTTTGGTTTTGATATTCGCCAAAGCTGCTTTCTTTCAGTAGATACATCTGATCAATCTGAGCAATTCCTGTCTTACTAAGTTTCTTCAATAAATCTTTTACTTCTAAATTTTCTTGTGCTCTTTCCTTCTGAATGAGCGAATCATCACTAATGAAAGGGACAAAAGCTGAGCTAAACAGCAATGCACCAATATATATGAAAAGAAACCAGTATGTTACTTTGACATTAGTAAATCGTCTCCATAATTTAGACATTATAATAAAGATAATAAAAATTATTCCTACTAAAAGAGGTATAAAAATACTAACTATAAAAACAGTATTCATTGTCTTACCTCCATTCGATTCAAGATGCTTGTTGAAATTGTAAATAATAAAGCAGTCGTAATTACAATCTTGACAATAAATAACGTTAAACTAGATTCCAATAGATAATATTCAAAAGCATTTGTAATTATAGGCTTTTCATTCATAGAAGGCCTGAGAAATAACGATCCAAAAAACAATGCGGGTAAAAGAATGGTAAATAATGAACTTATTTGAACTAGTGTTCCGACAAAGTAACCAATAGAACATACCATTAATACATAAAAGCTCGTTATAGAAATACCCATTATATATTCTTGCAGTCCCATAGTCGAACTGTAAAACTGCTTATCAAGGAAAGTGTAAATAATGACTCTTAATAAGTTATCGCTCAAAATAGCCATCATACTCCCAACAATGCTTAATGTTAATAAATAGAGAATATTCGTAAGGCTACTACTAAGTCGATTTGTCACAAATGTAAAATCAAGGTCTCTATGTGGTTTCGTTGTAATTGTAATCGCCATTACGAAAGCCCAAATAAGTGTAAAAATAATAACGATATCTGCAGTATAGTATTGGGTACTAAGCTTAATATTCGTACTTCCAGTTGAAGATGAGGCAACTCCGCCAAGTGAAAAAAGAATGGCTAATAACTGGATTCCTATAAGTAAAGTAAAAGAAGTTATATTTGCTTTAAGTTTAAAAAAATATTGTTTTTTTATCGTCTTAGCCAAACTAATTCTCGTTAAAGGCATCCTCAATGCCTCCTTTCGTTTCATTTGTTAAATAAACACATAAATCACTTAACCGGACAGGAGAGATTTTCACCCCAGCATGACGTGCTTGCTGAAGTAAATTCTTAGAACTAACATTCTTAATAACTACATAAATAACATTTGTGCCTATGTGATTTTCAAATAAAACTTCTTTATTACTAGTCAATTTAAGAACATCTTCGGTATTTCCTTGTAATCCAACCGCATATTCCTTTAACTCAGATATTGGCATTTGTAAGTATGTTTTCCCACCTTTAATGAGTAACACATCTTCCAATAAATTCTCAATTTCACTTAAGTGATGACTAGATAGAATGATCGTACGAGGATAGGCAATATAATCCTTCAGCAATGCTTTATAAAAATCTTTTCTTACCGATTCATCCATTCCTGTAGTTGGTTCATCAAAGATTGTTAATGGACAACGGGATGCTAAGCCGATAATCATATTAAACGTGCTTGTTTTTCCTTTTGAAAGTCTATGGTGATAAGTCTTAGGATCAAAAGAAAAATATTCAATTAAACGCATAGCTAGATCTCTGTTCCAATTTGGATAAAAGCTTTCCGCTACTTTTAATAGTTCTAAAAGCGGAATAGTTGATGGAAAACTCATGTGATCGTCCACAAAGATAACATTAGCGGAGGTGTTAAGATTATTAAATGGCTTCTCTGAGAAAACTTTAATTTCACCTGACGTTTCTTTAATGAAACCAGCAATAATTTTTAACAATGTTGTTTTTCCTGCCCCATTCCGGCCAATTAATCCCGTTATTTTATTCTCTTCAATAGAAAAACTAATTTTATTTAAAACTTTTTTCGTTGAAAATGTTTTCTTCAAATCAAAACATTCTATGACTCTCATTGTTAACCCTCCTCACTATATGCCTCTTTTATCATCTTAATTAACTCATGTTCACTTATATGCAACTGTTTAGCTTCAACAACCAATTCTCGTACAAGTGCTTTCAATGTAAAATTTTTTCGTTTATTGATGATTATTTCTTTTCCACCACTAGACACAAACAATCCGAGTCCTCGTTTTTTATATAAAATTTTCTCATCTACTAGAAGGTTAAGCCCCTTTGCTGCAGTTGCAGGATTAATTGTATACATTTCAGCTAATTGATATTGTGAGTACACTTTTTCATCTATCTGAAATTGTCCATTTAAAATCTCAGATTCAATCCACTCAGCTATTTGTATATAGATAGGCTTAGTACTATCCGTGTTTAGAATTGTTTCCGCCCCCTCACAGTACATTACTGTTGTAATGTAGTATATATTATTTTGCTTTACATTACAATAGATTTTTCCAATTAAAACGTCTATCTTCATAAAAATTTGCTTGTAACCCCATATTGCCTAGAGACAGGGTGCTGCTCTAATCCCCAAGATGATATCTCAATAGTGGCGTACCATCAAAAGGAAGTCGAAATACATCTGGAGCGGTAACAAAAAACTAGAACCCGTTCTGATTATTTCAGAAACGGGTTCTTTAATATTTTTAATATTTAATATTTTTGACTGTCTTAAACCATGATTTTACAAATATCGTTTGTGAATTCTACAGGATCACCGATGGATAACCCTTCAATCAACAACGCTTGATTGTACAGTAGGTTTGTATATAGATTTAATTTATCTTTATCATTTTGGAAAGCTGTTTTTAAGGACTGGAATACTTCATGATTAACGTTGATTTCCAATATTTTTTCTGCTTTTACACCTTGGTTGTCAGGCATCTGTGCTAATATTTTTTCCATTTCAATGGATAAATCACCTTCAGCAGATAAACAAACTGGATGGTTTTTCAATCTTTTTGATGCTTTTACATCTTTCACTTTGTTACTCAGAAGGTTTTTCATATGCTCAAAAAGTTCTTTATTTTCATTTTCTTCTTCATCTGATTTTTTCTCATTTTCTTCAGGTTCAATCCCGAGATCACCACTTGATACGGATTTGAACTCTTTTTCTTTGTAGTTCATGAGCATCTTAATAGCAAATTCATCAATATCTTCTGTAAAATAAAGAATTTCATAACCTTTATCTAAAACCAATTCTGTTTGTGGCATCTTCTCAATACGTTCTATGGACTCACCTGTAGCATAGTAGATGTACTTCTGATCTTCAGGCATTCCATCAATGTATTCACTCAAGCTTACTAATTTCTTCTCTTTAGATGAGTAGAACATTATTAAATCTTGCAGTACATCTTTGTTTGCACCATAGTCACTATAAACTCCATGTTTCAATTGTCTGCCAAAGGATTCATAGAACTTTTCATACTTATCTCTTTCATCCTTTAACAAGCTCTGCAGTTGACTTTTAATTTTGTTTTTAATGTTTTTGGCAATCAGTTTTAACTGTCGATCATGCTGTAA
This sequence comes from Chengkuizengella sp. SCS-71B, assembly GCF_040100845.1. Classification (NCBI taxonomy): domain Bacteria; kingdom Bacillati; phylum Bacillota; class Bacilli; order Caryophanales; family Paenibacillaceae; genus Chengkuizengella; species Chengkuizengella sp. SCS-71B. The sequence goes on from NZ_JAZHSH010000001.1 coordinate 3,642,526, forward strand.
CATTTCTCTTGAAATGTTAAGTGAAAGATCTTCTGAATCTACCATTCCTTTGACAAAACTAAAATAATCAGGCAGTAAGTCAGAACACTTATCCATAATCAATACACCACTGGAATACAACTCTAGTCCTTTTTCATATTCTTTCGTATAATAATCGAAAGGTGTACTTTCTGGAATGAATAATATCGCTTTATAAACTACAGTTCCATCTGCACTTATATGAATATGTTTAAGTGGTTTATCGTAACCGTAATGCTTTTCAGCATAGAAGTTCTCATAATCTTCGGTTGTAAGTTCATTTTTATTTTTTCTCCAAATTGGAACCATGCTATTGATCGTTTGTTCTTCTACAACCTCTTCAAGCTCGTCCTCGCTGCCTTCTTTAGGTCTTTGCTCTTTCACATCCATTTTAATTGGGTATCTGATGAAATCGGAATACTTTTTAATGATTGCTTTCAAGCGATGTTCTTCAAGAAATTCATCATATTGCTCATCTTCTGTATTTTCTTTTATTTTTAAAGTGATTTCTGTTCCTACTGCATCTTTTTCTGTTGAAACAATCGTATATCCATCCGCACCTTTAGACTTCCATTTAAATGCCTCATCACTACCTAATGCTTTACTGATCACTGTAATTTCATCCGCAACCATAAAAGCGGAGTAGAATCCTACACCAAATTGACCAATGATATCATGCCCATCTTTTGATTCATTTTCTGATTTAAAAGCTAACGAACCACTTTTAGCAATGACTCCAAGATTATTTTCCAATTCTTCTTTTGTCATACCAATCCCTGTATCTGTGATCGTTAATAATCTCTTTTCTTTATCTGCAGTTACTTTAATAAAATAATCTTCTTTATTAAATACTAATTCCTCATCTGTTAGTGCTTTGTAGTATATTTTATCCATTGCATCACTTGCATTAGATACGAGCTCCCTTAAAAATATCTCTTTCTGAGTATAGATTGAATTAATCATCATTTCTAGCAGTCTCTTGGATTCTGCTTTAAACTGTCTTTTTGCCATGAATAGTACTACTCCTTTCAAATATAAAACAATACAAATAACTTTTTAATCATAAACCTATGAATAAAAACTTCATATTGCTAATGTTCTATTTTTATATAACATATCCTAAAAATAGATGTCAATATATAGGTAAGTATTTTATATGAAATTGTAACTTAAAAAAAGCCGATTCTCAGCTAAAACAAGAATCGACTTTAAAGTTATTGTCATTAAGGTAGTGAAATTTTTTGACCAGGTACGATTAGATGTGGGTTGTTTCCAATCACATCTTTATTCATTTCGTAAATAGATTCCCATTTGGCCCCATCCCCTAATTGAGCAGCAGCAATTTTCCATAAATTATCACCTGATTGAACAACGTAAGCATCAGTAGTTGCTTCTTCATTATTTTCCTCTGTACCTTCTTCAGTAGGTGTTTCTTCAGTAACATCTCCTGTTTCATTCTCTGAAGCTTCACCATTACCTAAAGCAATTGAAAATTTAGCAAAACCATTTTCCCCAGTTTCAATATACTTGAAGTTTTCACCTTCTACATATTTTTGAGCTTCTGGAGAAGTTTCAAACGTTACGTTCACATTGGCATCAATTGGCGCAAATGTCCAGTTCATATCCGCAGATGGGTTAATCGTTTGTTTTTCTAATATGTAGTTGATAATAATTTGACGATTTTCATCAGGAGATTCAATGATTATTTTCTCACCATTAATACCAGGGAAGTTTCCACCACCACTAGCACGATAGTTATTAGTAGCTACAATAAATTTCTGCTCTGCTGAAACAGGTTGACCTTCAAACTGTAAATTCACAATACGACTATTATCTGGATTAACAACGTTTCCTTTTGAATCATATTTTGCTGGTTGTGTTACATCAATTTCATAAGTCACACCATCAATAACGTCAAAATTGTAAGTAGGGAAACTTGTATTGATTAGTGTTTGTTCTTCTTTAACGGTTGTATCAATTTTATTGAATTGTCCTGCAGACATTTCCAACCATTGTTTTAAATCATCACCATTAATAAGAACAGCTTGCAATGTATTTGGATATAAATATAAATCGGCAACATTTTTAATTGCAATTTCACCAGTCGGTACATCTGTAAAGTAACTTACTCCTCCACGTCCACCAGCTTTAAATGGTGCTCCAGCGGATACAACTGGAATTCCGTCATATTCCGTACCTTGAATAAATTTTTCTACATACCACTTTTGTGCATTTGTAACGATTTGAATAGATGGATCATCTTGTACTAATGCAAAATAACTATTAATTGGCGCTGTAGTTTCTCCAACAGCACTTCTTACCCACTCAATTGTTGCATCATGATCTTCTTTTACTGCTTCAACAATTTCAGCATCTGCATCAACCAAAGCTGTTTTTGTATCTTTATCATATATTTTTTGTACAGATGATTGCGATGAATTTACCACCCATTTACCATCTATCTTTTCTAATTCAAAATCAATAACGCCTAAGTGATCTCCCCAGAAACCAGGCATCACTGCAGATGTACCATTAATGGTTCCAGCTTCTACATCTACGCCTTCAATATCTGCATAAGAAGCACTTGGGAAAACTTGATGGGAATGTCCGAATAAAATCGCATCAATTCCCTCTACTTTACTTAAATCAAATATAGCGTTTTCCTGCAACCCATCCTTATTTGAAGCTCCTAACCCTGAATGTGGGATAGTAATAATGATATCCGCGCCTTTTTCTTTCATTTCAGGAACAAATTTTTCAGCTGTTTCTACAATATCTTTCGCAATCACTTTACCTTCTAAATTCTTCTTATCCCATTTCATGATTTGAGGTGGAGTAAAACCAATCACACCTACTTTTAAAGTATGAGTTTCTCCATCTTCATCCACAACTTCACGATCTAAAATTAAGTATGGTGTAAAATAGTTTTCATCATTTGTTGGATCATCATCTTGATCGTCAATGTATACGTTTGCATTTACGTACGGAAAATTAGATCCTGCTAAAGTCTTTTCAAGGAAATCTAAACCATAGTTAAATTCATGATTTCCGATGTTTCCAGCATCGTAATCTAATAAATTCATTGCTTTATATACTGGATGAGTTTCTCCTACTTCCAACTCATCGATTTTAGCTACATAGTCTCCTAATGGGTTTCCTTGAATAAGGTCTCCATTATCAAATAATAGACTGTTTGTTGCTTCTTCTCTTGCTTTTTTAATTAATGAAGCCGTTTTCGCAAGTCCGAATCCATCAACTTCTAAATCTTTGTAGTAATCATAGTTTACTAGGTTTACGTGGATATCCGTAGTCTCCAAAACTCTAAGATTTACGATATCTTTATTTTCCTCTGCATAAGATACAGTAGGTAATACGGATGGAATGACTAGACCTAACGCTAATGCTGTATTAAGAACTAGTTTTTTCTTTGACTTTTTCATATTTAAAGATCCGCCTTTCAAAGTAAAAGTATGTATAATAACATAACAATCTTAATATAAATCAATTTAAATGTAAATTACACAATATGACGGTTCTCGACAAATTGATTGAACAAGATACAAATTTACTTATTTCTCATACACACCATAACATAAATGATATGTAGCTCGAACTCCTTGAGTCGTGGCAAAATGCTTTGCATAATATTTCTCCATATTTAAAATCAATCTGCGATTTATACCTATACCTGCTTGAGAGGAGTCATGTTTATTAGCATTTCCGGCCCCTACTCTTTTAACATGGTGCATGAATTCTCTAACACTATCGTACTGTTCTGCAATCTTTTCTTCCACTATACAAATTTCTTTCATTTGTTGTTTAAATACTTGCTGCCACTCATTCATACTTATAAATTTTTGCCCGTGTTGTTGGTGCGCTATATTCAACTGTTTTTCAACCTCGTAAAAAGAAGTGTGCAATTCATAAAACGTGTCTGGACCAAAAGTAGAGAAAGCAAATACTCCGTTTGAATTTAAGCTATTCATGTAAGCTTCAATCGTTTGTTCAGGTGTATTGAACCACTGAAAGGTTGCATTTGAAATAATTAAATCGTAGGTTTGATCAAATATATGATCGCTAACTTCTGATGCTTTCTTCGTTAGGTCACGATTCAGAATACCCTCAGCATCAACTGCAAAGAAATCTATGTTTTTTTGCATCCCTCCAATTTTACGTTTGGTTTGTTGAATCATTGATTCAGACAAATCAAACACAGTGTATTTTGCATTTGGATAGTGTTCAAGGAGTAATTTCGTTAAGTTTCCTGTCCCACAACCAATTTCTAATATGTTTAGGTATGGTTTTGAAGTTTTGTGCTGTATTAATTGCAGCAGCTTATTAGCCATTACTTTTTGAATTTTTGCGTATAAATCATACTCAAACGCATGCCGACTGAAATTTTTGCGAACAAGTTTTTTATTGATCGTCATGAAAACACCTCCTTATTTCTTCTAAAATACGGATATGTATACACTAAAGCTATTTTATCATTTTAAAAAAATTACTCCCACCTCATTTAAGTAAAGTGGGAGTATTATGAATGTTAGAAAACGGACAAGGAATCTTGAGGTACTGCCGGTACTTGATATATTTTCTGAATGATTTCTTCTAATTGAGGTTCGTCCATATGTATATCATCTATTTCTCCCCAACCTTCAACTATTTGTAATACATCCATCGCTTTCAGTTGCTGGCGATTGTATTGAATGGTAACGGTTGAATACGTTTTTTCAATGATTTGAATCATGGTATTGTGAATACTTGGAACTAGGATCTTCCCTACAAAAGATACTTTCATAACCGTTGGCAATCCTATCTTGTTTCTCAATTGCGGAATTGAATTGTTATATACAATCTGACCATCATTAATAACAATCACTTTTTCACATAACTGCTCAATATCATCCATATCATGAGTAGTTAACATCACAGTCTTATTCAATTCTTTGTTCAATGTTTTTAAAAGATCACGAATGCTCCTTTTTGCTACAACGTCCAAACCAACCGTAGGTTCATCAAAAAACAAAATTTCTGGATCATGGAGAAGTGAAGCCGCAATATCTGCCCTCATGCGTTGCCCTAATGAAAGCTTACGCACCGGGGTTTGAATGAACTCATGTAACCCCAGGAGTTCAGTTAACTTTGATAATCTTTGCTCCGCTTCTTTTTTATCCACTTTGTACATTACGGTTAGAATCTCAAAGGAATCTATAACAGGTAAATCCCACCATAGCTGAGTTCTTTGACCAAATACAACACCTAAATGACGAACGACCTTCCTTCTATTCTGATGTGGGTTATATCCCATAATCTGTACATCTCCTCGTGTTGGATGAAGGATACCTGTTAACATTTTAATCGTAGTGGATTTCCCAGCTCCGTTTGGACCAATATAACCTACAAACTCTCCTTCTTTAATTGTAAAACTAATATCTTTTACAGCTTCTTTCGTAACATACTCTCTTGAAAACAATGTCCGAACCCCTGAAAACCGTCCTTTTTTTACAACAGGGATTTTAAATTGTTTTTGAATATGTTGGACTTCAATCATCTAATCTCCTCCTCTTAGCTACCCGTACTTTGATATCGTGTGAGTCCTATTCTCCAAAATCGCAGGCTGATATACAAGCAAAAACAAGATACCAGTATTGTAGCTCCTATGATCCAACTACCAAGATCTTGTTTTAATACATATAAAGCTGGTAAATAGTTAATAAAACCTAGAGGCAACAACGTTAGAAATATGTTTTTTAACCAATTAGGATATAACGATAATGGATATCTTACAGCATTCATGGCGGCATCTTCTGTCACATTTTGCAGCATCTCAATTCTAGTGATCCAAAATCCAAAAGTAGCCGTAACAAGTCCGATGGAAAATAATATAACAGCACCCGCTCCAATAATCACAATGGTAATCGGGATCACCCACAAATCTACTTGTCCAATACTTATAAAATATTGAATGCAAATCGTTACAATAAAGAGCCCTTGCAAGAACTCTCCGATTAGTATGGTAAAATTTTGTGACATTAAAGTAACTAGGATTGGAATAGGTCGTATAAAAAACTGATCCAAATCCCCACTCACAAGATATTTTTCTAAATGATGAACGTCTGAAGCAAATGTACGATAAACTGTTTTGGACAATAAAATGATAGAATATAAATATCCAACCTCATATAAACTCCAGCCTTTAATAGAATCAAACTTCAATAATACAATCGCAATCATCATAAATTCAGCAATATTGATGAACGTTGCCATTATAGAAGAAAAGATAAAATTAAATTTGTGTTGTAATCGACTTTTAATACTGGCTCTAATTAATAGAAGGTACATTTGCATCTGCTCACCCTCCCTGTACTTCTAATTTTTTTCTCATGTTAGAAGTTGCGACTAAACATAAACATGTAAAAAATACACACCACAGGAAAGAGCCAAGCAGTACATGATAACTTTCATATCCTAAATAAATTCTAGTGATATGATATTGAATATAAGGGTACGGTGAATAAATGCTTAATTGATATAATCCATTCGGCAACCACTCCAAAGGAATAAAAAATCCCGATAATAACATGCTAAAGGCATAGTTAACCCAATACAACCATTTGGATTCTGTTGTCCATAATGAAACAATACCAATTAAGTAGTTGATGCAAATACATATATATCCTGCTAAAATAAGGCCGATTGCTGTCCAGACATAAGTAGAAAGCTGATGAGGAACTTGAAGAGAAAGTAAGAAATAATAAATGAAATAAATCGGGAGAAACTTGTAGATGAATTGATAAATGATCTGCCCCCATTCTTTGCTCATTAAATGATAAAACAAATGAACAGGACGCATAAGGTCTAGTGAAATCTGACCTGTACGAACAGATTGCTCCATTCCTAAACTGTTTGTAATAAATACCGTTATCCACAAACACGCTTGATTAAAAGCAATATAAGATACCATCCCCTTTACACCATATTCTCCTAAAGAGTTGCTTTCACCGATGCCAATCCAAATCGATACGTACACAAAGCCAAAAATAATACTAGCGACATTATGTACGAGATGCGAGCCCCGATACTGTATATTTCTCGCATAGTTCTTTTTTGCTAATACAGCAAATAACATGATACACCTCCGTCTTCAAAATGATTTTGAACGGAAAATGCGCAGAGAATTACATATTACCAGAAACATACTGGGATTGACAAGAATTTTTTTTGTAGAAAATGAACCTTTCATTCAGACTTGTACATGAAAAGTCTCTCAATCAAAGACATTCCAAAAAAATAAGGGAAATTCGACTATTTTCCCTTATTTGTATTTAACACTTCATCTTTATAAAAAAGCTGAGATATCATATTTCAACACATACTTTAATAACTCCCAAAGATCTCTGGATTAGGATCCAAACATTTCTTCGCACTGCATTATTCACATGAAAATGATTTATAGTAAGTTATGAATTTGATTTGTATTTAAAAATAAATTTTGATCATAGTGGAATTTCAAAGTTATAATATAATCTAGGAAGAGAAAAAAATAATTTAAGGAGTGATTGATTGTTATGGACATATCAGAAAAGTGGAATGATGTAGATTTTTATTTTAGTAATAAAATTGGTTCGAGTGATCCAATCATGGATTCCATATTGAAAGCAAATACAGAAGCAGACTTACCTGCTATTGATGTCTCTGCAAATCAAGGAAAATTACTTTACTTGCTTGCTAAACTTAAAGGTGTAAAAAACATATTAGAAATTGGAACCCTCGGCGGTTATAGTAGTGTTTGGCTTGCTCGTGCTTTACCAGAAGATGGGCATCTCACAACACTTGAATTTGATCCTAAACATGCAAAAGTCGCAAGAGAAAACATAAAAAAAGCAGGGTTAGAGAATAAAATTGAAGTTATTGTAGGAGCAGCTCTTGATTCATTACACATGCTTGAAGAAAAAGCAGTCTCTAAATTTGACTTCATCTTTATTGATGCCGATAAACCAAACAATCCAAACTATGTAAAATGGGCATTAAAACTGGCTAATCCTGGAGCGGTTATCATAGTGGATAATGTAGTACGTAGTGGAAAAATCATAGATAGTGAGAGTGAAGACTTAGGTGTACAAGGTACTCGTCAATTATTTGATTTACTATCAAAAGAATCTCGTATAGATTCAACAGCTATTCAAACTGTGGGATCAAAAGGGTATGATGGTTTTGTTTTAGGGATTGTAAAAGAATAATTAATTTAAAAAAGAAATGTACACAATGGACTTATTCATAGAAAACCTAGATCATGATTTGAACATCACTATTATGTGATGTTCATTTTTTGTCCAAAAGTAAAACCTTTCATAACTTTACATTCTCGTTACGTAAACGTATATAATATGAAAAAAGGAAATTTATAAGGATGAAAGCTATGAAGATAAACGAAGTTGCTAAGAAGTTAAATATCTCCACACGAGCAATCCGTTTCTATGAAGAAAAAGGTCTTATCTCACCTGAGAAACAAAGAGAGAATTCCTATCGCATTTTTAATGAAAAAGATATAATGCGATTGCAAACTATTATTTCAATGAGAGAAATAGGAATTCCATTAGAAGAAATAAAAAAAGTACTAATAAATATTGAACAAAAAGATAAAAAAGAAGTGGAGTATTATTTAAATTTGCAACGTGCAAGTATGTATTCTAGGTGGATAGAATTAAAACAACAACTTGATACAATTGATCAAATGGTAGATAAATTGAAAGTTAGAGAATCATTAAATTTAGAAGACATTTTTGAACTTGCTAATGGTTCAAAAAGATTAAATACAATTCGTAAACAATGGAGCGATCAATGGGGGTTTGATAAATTAGCCCCTACTTTTGATCAACAGTTGTTAAATATATTCCCTGAAATGATACAAATTGAAGATTATAAACTTTCTTTAAATGCAGCAGTTGAATGCATCTCACCAAAAAAAGAAGAGATTGGATTAGATATCGGAGTTGGTACAGGTAACTTTGCAAGTAAATTTATCTCCAAAGGAATTCAAATGAAAGGGATAGATCAGTCCAAGGAAATGTTAAAACAATGTGAAATAAAATATCCTGAAATTGAAACAAAACTCGGAAATTTCCTTGCTATCCCCTTTTCTAATGGGGAATTTAATTTTGTTATATCTAGTTTTACATACAATCATCTTATGGATGAACAGAAATTGTTAGCCTTAGATGAAATAAATCGTGTATTAAAACCTCACGGGCGTGTATGTATAGTAGATTTTATGACTGAAAATAAAGTATCGCCTCCTAATAGTAAACACTATACCAAACGTTCTGAAGTTATAAATCATTTAAATCACATGGGATTCATCACCATTTATCAGCAGATTAATGAGTATATTCATCTTGTATATGGGGTGAAGAAGTAATAATTTTAGATTATATATTTATACAACTATTTTTATATTTATAATTTTCTGTTAGAATAAGGAAGATGTTAGGGAGAAATGTACATAGAGTAACTGGTTATGCTGTTTTATAGGTAGTATGATAATAAGTAGGTTCTGTCCAGCTGAAATAATCTGAAGGTAAATGACTACAGGTTAATAATTCATGATGGCGATTCCTAAAGTATGGGAATTCATTTTTGCCCGTGGTGTTTCAATATTATTTTGAACAAACTTTAAGAGAATTAAAATTTTTTTAAATGACGAAAACATATTACATTTGATAATCGAAGATAAAAAAGCGTGTAGGATTTTTGAAACAGGAATACAATGATGCTAGATTAAAAAGTAGACATAGACATTTATAATGTATTTGCTCGTAAAAAAACGTATAATCGGAGGATTTAAATGGATATATGGATAAATAAAGAATTTTCAATTTCTACTAATAAAGAATATTTAGATATAGATTTAATCCATAATTATTTGAGTCAAGAAGCATATTGGTCTAAAGGTATTTTGAAGGAAACAGTTATAAAAGCAATTGAAAATACTGCCTTATGTTTTGGTGTATATAAAGGTGTAGCTAATGAAGGAGAATTTGAACAAGTTGGTTTTGCTAGAGTAATAACAGATTTAGCAACATATGCTTACTTAGGTGATGTGTTTATTGTTCCAAACTATCGGAGCTTAGGATTATCAAAATGGTTAATGGAGATTATTATAAACCAAACAGAACTACAAAACATTCGTAGGTTCATGTTAGTTACTAAAGATGCGCATACACTGTATAACAAATTCGGTTTCAAACAAATTAATGATCCAAAACTATACATGCAAAAAGTTAAAAATAATACCCTTTAAATTTAGAAATACTTGTTAACAAAATGGAGTGATTACCTAGGATTTACTTGGAATTTTAGATCGAACTTTATTTTAAAGCTATAAATATTTTTTTACATTGATGGAATTAACTCTGTTTCCTGCTAATGATGAATACCCACTATACTTCTAATTTTTTATTTAACCAATCTAGCAAATCCTTCACCATCTCAGGTGAAATAATATGGTTGGTATTTTGATAGATCAAAAAATTAACATCCTCTCTTTTTCTATTTTCAGTTAGATATAAATAATAATCTTTTTGGCCATTAATAGATACGGTTGTATCAGAATCACCATGCATTAGTAAAACTGGGGCAAAACAGTTTTCAAACTGTATTGGATCATATCTTTTTGCCGACAAGGATGATTTCGTGTTCAGGAATTCCTATCACTTGAATAAACTTATCCCACTCTTTAATCGTTGCTATAATAGTTTTCCAAAAGTAGCTTGTATTATTTCAAACCCTCATTTGCCAACTCTTCTGCAAGATCCATATTACTTTCAACTGTACTTCCCCATCCATGATAAAAAATAATTGTATTCTTTTTTTTCTTAGATGAACGGCTTCTATCATGTAATACTTTAACTCTTTATTTATAATCTTTTTCATGTTATTATCTCTCTCCATATGTATGTGAAATTATTAGAATAAATCTTTATTTTCTTTCTATATGATCATTGATATAATGATTGAATATAATTTAAAAGGAGAAAATAGAATGATTGAAATTGAATTTCTAAATCCGTTTGATCATTAACGCTATTATACCAGAGGTCCTCCATGATTAAAGTGTTACTTCACACCTTAATTTATAGGAGGAATTACAATTGAATAAACAACTAACCATCTTATTGATTGGAAGAATCATTACTAATTTCGCAGATAGTTTTTATATGATTGCCACTATATGGTATGTAAAAAACTTTACAGATTCCACCTTGTTAGTAGGAATTACAAGTGCCATTGGTATTTTACCAGTTACATTGCAATTTTTATATGGACCAATCATTGATAGATTTTCAAAACAAAGAATATTATATTTTTCAGTAATTGGACAAGCTCTATTGGTTGGTATGATTTCAATTTTATATTTTTTTGATGCAATATGGATACCACTGTTGCTCTTCCTCATGTATGTAGCACTTTCCTTTTCTGAGATAACTTATCCTACAGAAAGTGCTTTAATAGAACGTTTAACTAAACGTGAAAATTTAACGAAAGTAAATTCTATTTTTGCTTTCTCATATCAATCGTTAGATTTGATTTGTAATGCTATATCAGGGCTCCTAATCACTTTTATTGGACTTGGTTTTATTTATCTTTCCAATAGTATGATGCTTTTTTTAACTGGGCTTATATTTCTCTTTTATTTAAAGGTACCTCGATCAGATAAAGAATCTGAACCTGTATCCAGCGGTTTTTTCGAACAGTATAAAAAAGATTTCATTGAAGGATATCGGATCGTACGTAAACAAAAAATACTTCTAAATATCCTTTTTGGGATTATTGGCATTAATTTTATGGCAACTATGGGCATTGCCATGTTACCCATCATATCTAACAATGCTGCTGAATATGGATTTTGGTTAACAGCAATGTCAGCCGGTACTTTAATTGGGACTTCATTATCTAGCAAGCTTGAAAATATACCTTTAAACAGATTAATCCCAATGATTTCTTTATTATCTGGAGCTTCTTGGATATTTTCTACCATCTTCAATGAACAGTTCCTTATTTCTTATGTTTTGTTCGGTTTAGCCTGGGCAGGTATAGGTGTGTTAAGTGTTTTTATTTATACACTTATTCAAGTTAACTTACCTAAAGATTACATCGGTTCTGGGTTTGCTTTCTTAACGTCCTTATTAGGATCACTAAGTCCAATTGGATACTTACTAGGAGGAGTACTAGGAGAACTAACTTCAGAGTATGCTATATTATTGATTGCTGGTACAGGTTATTTACTTTTTACCGTGTACTTCTTATCCAATCCATTGCTTAATAAAATTAATCATGGTCTACTTGTTCAACTTGAAAAGTCTAATTCCTGAATGAATATATCCGTTAGATTAAATTCTAACGGATTTTGTTTATATAATTAGAATATTTTAGCATATATACAAGTATCCCTTAATCCATTTCCATCAGCTGATAACCCTTCATTTTTTAGAGTGCCTTCTAATATATATCCTAGTTTCTCTGGAATAGCACGACTCTTTAAATTTCTCGAATCACAGCAAATTTCTATTCTCTTTGCTTTTAAATCTTGGGATGCAAACTCTGTGATTCTTTGCACAGCTTCAGTCATATATCCTTTTCCACTATAACGGGTATCTATCCAATAACCTATTTCAAAGCTTGGTATGGACCAATTTATTCTATGCAATCCTGAGGAGGCAACAAATTGACCAGTAATGGATTCATTAATTAATCCCTTCTTTCACATCAATAACTAGAATTGTATCTTAGTTTAACAAAAGTTTTTATTGTGTAAAGTAAAAAATAAATCCTCAAAAAATAATTGACTAAATTTAACATAAATGATAGATTTAACATAAATGATAGATTTAAGAAAATAAAATGATAGAGGTGTGTCTATGAAATTTTCTAAGACGTTTTATTTAGGTTTGATTATGATCATTTGTTTTGTAAGCCCTTTCAATTTTTTTGTAGGCCCTTACAATGTATCTGCACAAGAAAGTCTATCATTATATAATAGTAACTCAAATAAAAATTTAAATTTGATGGATCAATTAAGTGATCAATCTCCATTATCTCAAAATCTACTTGCTGAAAATTCCAGTGTTGAACGTGGAAATCATTATCCTATAGTATTAGTGCATGGATTAGTAGGTTGGGGACGTGACGAGTTTTTAGGTTTTCGATATTGGGGTGGTCTTGTTGATATTGAAAAAGATTTGAAAAACTATGGTTACGAAACTTATACTGCTGCTGTTGGACCGTTTTCTAGCAACTGGGATAGAGCATGTGAATTGTATGCTCAAATAAAAGGAGGTACCGTTGATTACGGTGAGGCTCATTCTATTGAACATGGTCATGAAAGATTCGGAAATACATATTCAGGTTTTCTACCAGAATGGGGAGAAATCAATTCTGATACAGGTAAACAAAACAAAGTTCATTTAGTAGGACATAGTTTAGGTGGACAAACCATTCGTGTGTTAACTCATCTTCTGGAACAGGGAGACGAGCAAGAGCAAGAGTCAACCGATCCTAACCAATTATCTCCACTATTTAATAACGAACAAACTTCCTGGGTAAGTAGCGTATTAACGATCTCTTCTCCTCATGACGGAACAACAACTACAAGATTTATTGATGGATTTTTTCCAATGACAAAAGATTTCATTGCCTTAGCTGCTAGTCTATCAGGAAAAAAAGACAATATTTTTTATGATTTTAAGCTCGATCAATGGGGATTAAAGAGAGCTCCCGGAGAATCTTGGGAAAGTTATGCTGAACGAGTGTACAACAGCTCCATTTGGGAGGATACAAAAGATACTGCGGAATGGGATGTTAGTCCAGAGGGTGCAAGTGAATTAAATAGCTGGGTTTTAGCTCATCCTGATACGTATTATTTTTCAGTATCGTCTGAGCAGACTTATCCTTCAATTTGGACAGGATACCATAAACCTGAATTATTTATGAATCCAATATTTTATTTAACTGGTGGTTTTCTTGGAAAATATACAGAAAGTGGAGAAATTGATATTGATAGTGACTGGTGGGAGAATGACGGTGTTGTTAATACAAATTCCATGGATGGTCCTACGTTAGATTCCTCAGACGGAATTATAAACTATAATGGGGTACCTGAAAAAGGTATATGGAATTATTTAGGAGAATTCACTTCAGCAGACCATATAGATGTTATTGGAATTGGTTTTTATGAAGTTCGTGATTGGTATCGTTATATAGCAGACTTACTTGGTTCTTTAAAATAGCAATTTAGAAATATTGTTAGATAACATATGTGATAAAAAAATGAAAAATGTTGATAAATTTAGTGATAAACGCACAAAAGTACAAAAGAGGAAAATATCCTTTTGTACTTTTGTATTTTCTTTTACAACTTATTGTATACAAAAGATTGCCTATTCTCTTCTCCAGTAATCATATCTTTAATAATAAATTCATTATTTCTCACTTCATCTTCACCAATGATGATGACATTATGAACTTTTCCTTTATTAGCTTTATCTAGAGCTTTACCAATTTTTTTGTTCCCCATTTCAAACTCCACTTTAAATCCCTGTTTTCTTAAACTTGTTGCCACCAATAGTGACTCTTTTTGAGTATTGATCGGTATCACATATATTTTGAAGCAAGTAACTCTGTATAATTGATAATGGGGGTTTCTATGGGTTTGCAACCATACTGAATGAACACATCTTCTAATGTCCTTCTGATATTCCTTCTAATCACTTGTGCTTCTGGTAAAAAATCTTGTGTTCCTTTAACATTTTGATAATTCATTTTTTTCATTTTGCTGTCCTCCGTTTTTTTGATATAAAAAAACCGCTTTAGATTAAAGTAGAATTTTAATCCATGCGGTTTAATGAGAAATAGCTTTCCTATTTGCGATTATTTTAAAATCGAATAGCAAAGCTAGTTTATATGATGATGTAGTTGTGAAAGAAAATTAAGCTGTTTATTCATTAGCAAAATACTCACCTCAAATTTTCATCTAATATATCACAACTAAATTTAAGTTTCAATTTATTTTCAACACATTTTATTTAGGTATTAATCTGAATATGTTCTAACTTTATTTTTTTCTTTATAGTTTATAATTAGTGGTAAACACAAAAATTTAAAAAACTATAGGAGGATAATATGAAAATGATTGATCTGATTTTCCCTTTAATTTTTCTATTTGGTATTATTGTTTTAACATACAGGGCATTTAATCCACTCCCTAAATCAAATGAGAAAGATATAGAAAAGGAGCAAGGTCTGCTATTTGTTCAAATTTCCATACTATTTCTTTTATTCATAGTGACACTTTTACATTTCATTGCATCAATATCATGAACTCAAATAATATCAAACATCACCGCCTATCTTTAAAAATGAGGTTTCCCCAACTAATGTATTATCTCTATAATTTCACTATCTTCTATTTGAAGGTCATATACTGAAAATTTGAAAATTTGAAGGGTTCCTCTCTTTTCAATCAATAAACAGAATTGGAGTTAAATAAATGGAAACATGGAATAAAAAACTAGTAAACACCTCTCGAGGAATATTTGAGATCTTTGAAAAAGGAAACGGAGAGCCGCTTTGTATCACTCATTTATACTCAGAATTTAATGAAACAGGTGATTATTTTGCCAATACGTTTACAGAAACAAACAGAGTGATTTTAGTAAATTTAAGAGAAGCAGGAGACTCAGAAAAATCTAAACATGCGCATGAATTAAGCATGTTAGAAACTGTATTTGACTTAGAGGCTATTAGAAAGTGTTTAAATATAAAGAAATGGGGCTTTGCAGGTCATTCAACAGGAGGTATTCTTGCTTTAGTTTATGGAATTTATTTTTCTACCAGCCTCAAATATCTTGTCACTGTTGGAGCAGCAGCAAGGGATTATATGACTTTTTCAAAGGATTGTATTTATCATGCTGAACATCCTCAATTTCATAAAATGCAAGGGTTGATTGAATCATTAAAGAAACCCAATCTTACACCAGAAGCTAGAAAGGAAATTTCAAAAGAAAGAACAAAATTATCTCTAGTTAAACCTGAAAAATATGAAGAATATTTCAATAAAAATATAAATAAAAAAATGTCTAGAGTTCGTATGGACTATTTTGCGAGAGAAATGCAATTATTGGATGTAACTAAGAAAATTAAGCTTATCACCGTTTCAACATTAATTATGTGTGGGAAATATGATGTACAATGTCCGATAGAATATTCTATTGAAATGAATCAATTGATATCAGATTCAAAGCTAATTATATTTGAACATAGTAATCACTATCCGTTTTTAGAAGAGAAGGAATTGTTTTTAAAGGAAATAAACCACTTTATTGGATACGTAATTTAACACAGCCATCGGAAATTTAATTCTGATGGCTGTTTCTTTTATCTTAAAGGATAGACAACTTCAATTCATTCTTCATTTTTCTTAGCATTTGATACATTAGTAATGATTAGTAAATATGATTACCTGTTGTTGTTTGTCTCCTATTAGTCTATCAAGTTGTTGAGAATTAAATGGGATAAGATCAGTTTTAATAGGGAACTTACTAAAATATTTTTTTAATCACTTTAATAAATACACTTGTAGATATAACAGAAATCGGGATCAAAAGCAGAATGAGCAGTGGGAGCAACCACGGCGTTGTAGAATTAATAGATACATAATTTTCAAAATAGGGTATAAAAGAATTAAGAATCTGTCGTAAAATATTCCAATAAAGCGCTAAAAAATTAGCAGTGATCAAATAAAACAATAATATTCTAAAAATCCTTACCACTTAAACATCTCCTTCGAAAAATCTGTTTCAAAATAAGCTATGATGCGATCTTCTGATTCTTTTTCTAAAGGCAACAATCTACCAAATACTGCTCCATAAACTACTGGATTCCAATCTACTTCGTTAAGAACAGTAAAACTATTACGTATTCACTGTCCACTCTTCATAATGTTGTACATTAATATCTAGCTTTTTATTGCTTAACCATTCAAAGGCCTTCAAAACCAATGGAGAAGCATTTTTCACTGAAACCTCTTCTTTTCTTATCCATTGTGCACCTAGTGAATCCTGTCCTTCAAATAGAATTGGCTTGCTTAATATGTTATCCATGTTTTCAACTTCATAAAAAACAGTGATATGATGTACATGATTGAACTCTTTCCATACCCAGGGCAATACAAAGTCACACGTTCCTATATTTTGTTTGATATCAATAGAAAGTCCAGTTTCCTCTAAAAACTCTCTTTTCATAGCTGATACTAAACTTTCCCCCTCTTCTAAACTTCCTCCTGGAAGATCGAAACGATTAGTATAAGGACCACCAATTTTATTGATGACCAACAGCTTGTCCTCTTTAACACATATGCCATAAACACCAAAAGCACGATGGAATTTTTTTGTATTCATTATTCATCCCCAATGAACTATATATAGTTTACAAACCACTAAAAGATTTCACAATCTAATATACATTGTAAGTAATCATCTATCATTATTTTGTTTTTTAATATAATAGTCTCTTTTTTATCTTGCTACAACACTTACCTTTCCTCTTTCACCTCAAACCTTTGAATAATTTCGAATGGTTTAACGTATGCTTCATAAGGTAGATAGCTTGGTTCCATCGCATCAAGTACCCTAACTCTAAAGTGCTCTCTTGTAATGTATTGTGCAGCATTTTCCTTTGTTATTTTCTTAAAGGCTACTTCTGTCGTCTCATCTTCAGATATAGTAGGGTTACCTGAGACATACTCTCCTCTAAAAACTACACAAATAATACCATTTGTAATATTTTGATATATCCCTGTAATTCCAAATAATTTGGCTTTGATTCCTGTTTCTTCTAACACTTCTCTAAGTACTGCTTGATCTAATGTTTCCCCTTCTTCAACTTGACCCCCTGGTATTTCCATTGTATCAGAACGATCTTTATTTCGAACAAGCAACAAATCCCCATCTTCATTTGTAATATATGCACTAACAGCAACGATCTGCTTTGGAGGTTGATATGAATATGGGTATGCAGTTGATGTTAAAAAGTCTTGTTTACTTTCTATGTAAATATCACCTAGCTCCTGTCTTCTTTTTCGTGCTTTTTGATGAAGCTCACTATTTCTGATTTTTTCTTCTATACTTTCATAATGTGCCATATTTCTATATTCCCAAATTGCCACAACTTCATCTTCCGTTTCATTCACCCAACGCCCTACTAATTTTGCTCCATGGTTCATTTGGTTAGAATATAAATAGGTATGGAAAAAATCATTAAATATCGCTAAAAGTTCAGGTTTAATCTTGTAAGTTTTCCTTCTAAAAATCATATTTATATCCTCTCCTTAAAATCAGCTATTCGTATAAATGAACTTTGTGAATATCTGAAGCTCCGTTATCCCCTATGTACATTTAACATTTGATACCCTATAACTATAACTCTTTCACCACAGCCATTTGCTTTCCAAATCGATACATTTGTCAACAAAACCTAAACTGGCATAAAGTTGATGTCCCCTAAATTTTCTGGATGTTAACCTACAATGATTTTATTTGCATTCGGTAATTTTGATTCATCTATCGTTAACTTTGTAGCTTTTTTGCCAATTCCTTTTCCTTGAATTCTTATTTACCATTTGAATAGCGTAAGGTTTTAATGTAGGTTCAAATTTAGATTGAGCTATGGACATAGCGTTAGATTCTATAACTTTGTTTGTTCATCTGAAATATCTAAAGTACAACATTTATATCAATTATTAGCATTTAATTCTATAAGTGTTATTTTTTCGCTATTCATGATTTTCTGCTCATTTGTGGATATTTAAAATAGGCTGTGAAATACACCTTTCAATCTAGTGAACTCGTTTAAATAAAGCTTAAACATCGAGAAATCAGATGGAGACTCTGCTCCACCTGATTTGAAGATACCACCTACAGAGGTGGGCGTCTGTACACAAAATATTTTTGGATCAAATTATTAACTAAATTTAAAATAAAGGTATTTCGCGGTCTTATTTTTGTCATTTTCGTCAATTTTGATCTCTTTCATAGGATTTCAGCTAATTTAAGACCATAAAATACCGCTATTCAACCCAATACCTTACAAATATACAGTTTAGACCACTAATTCCCTCTATTTAAGAAACACAAGATTCAAAATGAGGTTCATTCAAAATCATCAAAATATTTTAACCAATCTTCCAGGATCTCTTCTTCTGTTTTATCAAAAAACTGTTTTGCGATTTCATCTTTTTCACTTCCACTGATAGATTGCTCGGGTTCGAAATGATCACCAATATATTCTACATATTCATATACTTCTTCATAACCATATTCCTCAGCTAAATACCAAAATAATGCTAAAGTAACACCGTAGTTTTCATCACTTGCTCGTTTAATATCATCGAATGAATTTAATTGAATATCCTTATCTAGAACTGCTTTATTACTTTTCAGTTTTTTGACGTATTTTACAATAGAGCTCTTTGAATTTTTAACTGAAATTAAATCTAAATCATTGAATGAATTTGTAGGATATTTTTGATGGAAATATGCAATGTACTCTGCTCCACCTTCCAACAACCAGAAACGGTAGTCCTCGCCCCAATATTCTTCATAGATCTTCTGCTTATCTTTATCATCTAAGGAAGATTGCTGATCAAAATAATGTACAATTTCATGTGACAATACTGGGCGAAAATCAAATGGAAGAGTAGAGCCGTTAATTAAAATTTCCGTATGATTTCCCCAAGATGCTGCTTTACCTTGCGTATTCTCTGGAAATGGTGTGTCAGAATCATCAGTGTAAAAGTAAATATCTAACGAAGATTTTACATTCTCGTAGGGTTGAAGATCTTTCATTTTTTCAATGGATTTTATCATATCCTCAACTTCGGTATAAGCAAAACCTTTTCCGAACTCTTCTTCATAATCGTCTGTCACATATATATGTATTGGATTTCCTTTTCCCATATCTAATCGATGGTAGTTGAGTCCTGTTATGATTTCATCTGGAGCATAATCACTTACTACATCCTTTTTCCCCATATAAATAAAATTCTCATCCGTTTTTTCAGTTGAAAAATTCATATAATAACGGGAATTATCTAAAAATATGCGAAGTGTATAATCCGTACTAGCTCGTAGATATTCAACAGGAGTAACAGTGGCTTCATCCCCTTTTAAAGCAATAGTTACAGGAATAAACATATCCTCGCTTTCAATGACAATACCATCAATATCTTCAACTAGAATTTGTTTATTAAATTGAATTGTAAACGTTTTAACAAGAGGGACTTCTTTCATCTCTGGTAATTCTGTCCACTCTTCATATTTTGCATAACTGATAGATTGTGGAACAACAATTGAATAACCCAAAAAAACAATTACAATAAATAAAATTAAAAAATTACTACGTCTTAATATCATTACAGTTTTTCTCCTTATCCTTTTTCTATTATTATACCAAAATCTAATAGGGACATGACTTGGGAATAAGCTTATTCTCCCTAGTAGTGAATTCGTTTAAGTAAAGCTTAAACATCGAGAAAATCAGATGGAGACTCTACTCCACCTGATTTGAAGATACCACCTATAGAGGTGGGCGTCTGTACACAAAATATTTTTGGATCAATATGTGGACAAAATCTAGATTGTCACAAAGCTTTCATACGAAATGAATTGTATAATTCATTGTTCATATCGTAAAATTAAGATATATCAATATATTAATTTTAATGTGCTATTAAGGTTATTATAAAGTAAAATCTTACTTTCAGTAATTCAAACAATAGAGAGGAGATTCATAATGGGTAAAAAAGTAGTTATCGTAGGTGGTGTAGCAGGTGGTGCTTCAGCAGCGGCAAGACTTAGAAGGTTGGATGAAACAGCTGAAATTATTTTATTTGAAAAAGGTGAATTCATTTCGTTTGCAAACTGTGGTTTGCCTTATTTCATAGGTGAAACTATACAAGAACGTTCTAAGTTGTTAGTCACTTCTCCTGATATGATGAAAAACAGATTTAATATAGACGTAAGAATATTTAGTGAAGTCATTCATGTGGATACGGAAAATAAAAAAGTAATAGTAAAAAGTGAACAAACAGGTGAATACGAAGAAACTTTTGATGATCTCATTTTATCTCCTGGTGCTAAACCCATTGTGCCTAATCTGTCAGGAATTGAAAGCAATAAAATATTTACACTTAGGAATATTCCAGATACCGATCGCATTAAAAATGTTGTGGATCAAAACAATGTACAAAAAGCTATTATTGTGGGCGGAGGGTACATTGGTGTTGAAATGGCAGAAAGTTTAATTCAACGTGAACTTCAAGTCACTTTAATTGAAAGTGCACCACATATTCTGGCACCTTTTGATTCAGATATAGTGACTCATGCTGAGAAAGAAATGACAGAGCACGGTATTCAATTCATATTTAATGATCGGATTGAAGCCTTTGAAGATCAGCAAGAGGAAATCACAGCCATCATGCAAAACGGTAAAAAATTAACGGTAGATATTGTGATCATGGCTATAGGTGTTACTCCTGATACAGCTTTCTTACAAAATACAGACATCAATTTAAGTGAAAATGGTCATATTATTGTAAACGATGAAATGCAAACAAACATCAAGGGAGTATATGCTGTTGGTGATGCAGTGGAAGTTAAACATTTTGTTCATCAACAAAAAACGGCCATACCATTAGCTGGACCAGCAAATAAACAAGGTAGAATTGTTGCTGATCAAATTTGTGGCATTCCTTCCACTTATAAAGGGACACAGGGCACTTCTGTTATTAAAATCTTTAATTTGACTGGAGCAAGCACAGGATTAAACGAACGAAATTTAAAACAATTAAACATACCTTACCATGTTGTTCATGTTCACCCACTATCTCATGCTGGTTATTATCCAGGAGCCAAACCTATCTCATTAAAATTAATTTTTAAAGATGATGGTAAAATACTAGGGGCTCAGGCATTTGGTGAAGAAGGAGTCGATAAAAGAATAGATGTATTGGCAACCACCATTCGTCTTGGGGGTACAATTTATGATTTAACAGAGCTCGAATTATGTTATGCCCCTCCATTTTCATCTGCAAAAGATCCTGTAAATATGGCAGGTTATGTTGCTGAAAACATACTTACTAAAAAAAGTGATGTATATGTCATAGATGATCTTATGAATCATTTTGACCCGAACGATATAATACTAATTGATGTGAGAACGGAACAAGAGTTTGAGCAAGGGTCCATTGAGGGAGCAATTCACATTCCCGTTGATGAAATACGTGAAAGAAAAAAAGAACTATCACCTAACAAGGAACTTTGGGTATATTGCCAAGTTGGTGTTAGAGGTCATATTGCTTCTAGAATATTAATACAAGAAGGTTTTAAAGTGAAAAATTTAACAGGTGGATACAAATCATATGAAGTATCTGAATATCCAGAACGTGGATAAATAGTGAAGAATGTATTCGTAAATGGAGGAACAGGTGCAGAAGTTTCCCATAGAGAAAAAATGGAAATTTTATGAATGTGATTTGATTTGATTATGTGCTCTAAATAATTATATAATAATAAACGTTGTAAATAAGTTATTTTATTTCGAAAAGAAAGCAGGTAAAATTTATGGAAAACTTCACATTCTATAATCCAACTCAATTAATATTTGGAAAAGGTCAGATGCAACAAATTACAAAGGAAGTTCCTAAATACGGAAAAAAAGTATTAGTTGTTTATGGTGGAGGAAGTATTAAAAGAAATGGTATTTATGATAACGTAATTCGTTATTTAAAAGATATAGATGCTGAAATATTTGAGTTGTCTGGAGTTGAACCGAACCCTCGTTTAACTACAGTGCATAAAGGAGTAGACATCTGTAAAAATGAAGGTATCGAGTTCCTGCTTGCAGTTGGTGGTGGAAGTGTTATTGACTGTACTAAAGCAATTGCTGCGGGTGCCAAATTAGATGGTGACATTTGGGAAGTGATTACACGCAAAAAAGCAGCTGTAGATGCTTTGCCGTTCGGTACTGTATTAACGCTTGCTGCTACTGGTTCAGAAATGAATGCAGGTTCTGTGATTACAAACTGGGAGACCAATGAAAAATATGGCTGGGGAAGCCCAGCAGTATTCCCCAAATTCTCTATTCTAGACCCTGAAAACACGTTCACTGTACCGCGGGATCAAACGATATATGGAATCGTAGACATGATGGCCCATGTGCTTGAGCAGTATTTTCATCACACAGAAAACACACCTCTTCAAGATCGGATGTGTGAATCTGTACTGCAAACTGTAATTGAAACTGCACCTCTATTACTAAATGACTTAGAAAACTATGACCATCGTGAAACGATCCTTTTCAACGGTACTATCGCTTTGAATGGCATGTTATCTATGGGATATCGTGGAGATTGGGCTACTCACACTATCGAACATGCAGTATCTGCTGTATATGATATTCCACATGCTGGAGGACTAGCGATCTTGTTCCCGAACTGGATGAAACACAATTTAGAATCCAATGTTGGACGCTTCAAACAATTAGCTACAAGAGTATTTAATGTAGAAACTGAAGGAAAAACTGATATAGAAGTTGCTCTAGAAGGTATTGAAAAACTAAGTTCTTTCTGGTCTGGCCTAGGTGCTCCTTCTACACTCGCTGACTATGATATTGATGATAAAAACTTAGAAATTATCGCAGATAAAACATTAGTTTATGGAGAATTTGGCAACTTTAACAAATTGAATAAAGAGGATGTTATGTCTATTTTGAATGCATCATTGTAAGTGATAGGATAAAAGCCTGCAATGAGGGAATATCCCTCCATTGCAGGCTTTTTTATAACTTAAGAATTTATAAAATTTCAAATTCTAAGTTTCAACAAAAACTACCTCTAAAGAAAACTCGATGATTGGCAAGTCTAGACGAAGGCAGAATCGTTAGTTGCCCTTATACTATCTACATTTTAATTATTTAATTTCTGATAGTGTAAAGAAGTATTCGGCTACCTCCTCGAGAGACTCCGATAGGAGTTTTTGTTCTGAAATCTGAATTCAATTTATGGTGTGCTATTCACCATAGGAATCTCCTGTTGGAATTCCCCTGCTTTTTTGTACGTAAAACCATATTGTAAATTTTGAATCACTTGTCCATTAGTTACAGTAAATTCATATCTTCCAGTAGTATCGTTGTAAATTAACATTGGATTTTCTTGTGGTCCATCGTTAATCTTATAATGTAAAATGATATAATCGTAAGTTGCATTAGCTTCTGGTATAAACCAAATGGTAGCTTCTGTAAAGTTTAAATAAGTTGCCCCGTGCTGCAATGATGGATCTGTTGGAGTTCCTGGTACTGCATCTGTAGTCACTTGTAAACCATTACTTGCTGCAGATTCGTTCCCTGCTGCGTCTTTAGCCACTACAGTAAACGTATATGCAGTATTTTCTGTTAATCCTGTTACTGTATGAGATGTGCTTGTTGTATTGCCCTCAAGTATTCCATCTTTATAAATATCATAACTAGCTACTCCTACGTTATCTGTTGCTGCTGTCCATGCTAAGTCAACTGTAGTTTCACCTTTTGCTGTAAAGTTTAGGTTTGTTGGTGCTGTCGGTGCTTCCGTGTCTACTACTGGTTCTACTGGCGAATCTGGATTGGTAGCTCCTCCTGAACCTACAACATATTGGAACCAAGCTGAATCTTGTCCGAAGGTGATGAAATAAGTATATTGGAAATCTATAATATCTCCTATATTCAATCCTTGAATGGTAAACTCCCAAACTCCGTTCTGCTCCACACTTCCAACATTTTGTTGTACGCCATTATTCACTATATAATGTAAGTCTGCAAAACTAGCTATGCCATCTGGCGTGAATTTAAATGTCACACTACTTCCGCTATCTACAACCTCAATGGTAAAATCAGGACCTACAAAAACATTTCCACCCGATGAAGGTGCTGCATCCGTTGTAACAGATACAGAGTTGCTAGCTGTTGAGCTATTTCCGGCTGCATCCTTCGCTATAACTTCAAATAAATAAGTTGTATTTTCTGTTAATTCTGAGACCTGATATGCTGTTGTCGTTGTATGAGCTACAAGTAACCCATCCTGATAGATATCATATCCTGTTACTCCTACGTTATCTGTAGAGGCTGTCCAAGATAAATCTACAGTTGTACCAGTTACATTAGCTGGTGTTAAGTTCGATGGCGCTGTTGGAATTTCAGCATCAGGCACTTGAGGTTCTCCTCCTGATGGAGGTGTTCCAGAACAATTGCCACCTGGACTAACTGCTGTTTCTTGAGCCATCGCATTAGCCGGAACCATTAATTCATAGCAGTCAGAGAAAGTAACTGTTATATCTGTATCTGATGCGTTGTAAGCTACATACGTATTCAGTCCATCCTTAGTAAATACAGAGTAAAGCGGTGTGTTTGCTGTAATTTCAAAGTTTGGTAATCCATACACATCTAAAGATCTAATCCATTGGAACGTGTGCGCTCTAGATTCACCAAATTCCACACCAACAGCTGGATCAACCTCCGTGTCTTCATCCTTCCATAATGTTAAAGCCTCTGCTGGATTACTAAGTGCATAATAAGAAACCAATATGTCCTGCCAAACATCTACATTATCTATTCCTTCCCATCCGAACTGTTGTTTCTTTTGCAAATAATTTGGAAATTCAGCATACGTATTGTTGTAGTTTTGCGCAACATAATTCGGATCAGTTCCAAGATAAAGTGAAGCTGGTGTAATCGGTAACATTTGAATTCCGTGTGCTTCTACTGGGTTTTCAGTCCACCATGTTGTATGATTGTATTTGCCTCCCCATACCATAACTGCATCGTCATTTGAAAATTCAGGTTCAAATACATCACCATAGATATCGAACCAATAGTTATTAATCGCTTCTCTTTCAGTAGTATACATATATATACCGGCATCTCTTATTTCGTCGTTTCCGGTAGCTTCACCCCAAAGGATTAATGAAGCCCAAGCATTCATCGCTTCAGATGAAGATTCATGGTTGTTTCCACCATATCTCCATTCATTTGCATCAATAAATCCGGGTCCATTTGCCCATGAATGACCTGCATACGGGTCAAAATTTCTCAAAAATGGGTATTTGCTTGAATTTCGATCTGTTGTTGCAATATCACCAATTAATTCATTTACCATACCGCCCCATTGGTCTTGTTGATCCCATGCATCAACTGTATTTGCTTCTTGAAGTGCAACTTGTGCAGCCGCATAAATCCAATACCCCCAATGGAAATGATGATCATTTAGTTCTGTATCTGAAAAATAACTAGCACTATAACCTATTAATGTTTTCCAATGATCATCATAATAGAAATAGTTATCTTCTACAGGTTGTCCGGCTTCATTAAATTTGGTAGGTGTGAACCACCATTCCATTGTGTTTTTCATAGATTGAACAAAAGCATCTGTTTTTACATCATCGTTTAATTGAGCCGTAATTGGAGCAAGATTAGATATTCGTCCGAGGTTTTTACCCATCCAATACGTATCGTATCCACCATTACCTCCATCAGCACCTGCATTTATGAACGGAGGATTAAGTCCCATACCATAATCAAAATATTGAGTAACATAATCTTCAAGTTTAGCAATATCTGTAGGATCTGTTAGTTCAGGCATCCAAGGCAAAATACCATTAAATACATACTGTGTGCTGAAATCAGTTCCTGCAATCGTTTTCATTGTGCCGCGAATCGTATCATACGTAGATAAATAAGATGAGTCAGATATCAATGGATTATTTCTCCACTGATGTGGATAAAGTGCTGTGATCGTTTCAGTGTTTGCACCTTCCATTGCTGTTGTTGTAATAATGTAATCCGTAGTTAAAGTACTGCTTGCTTCATCATAGTTCCAATCTACTCTAGTATCTGTAACAAAAGCAAAAGCACGATCTTTATAGAAGTTAAACGTATTCACATCACCGTCAGGTAAACCAGCAACAGTAAAGAAGTCCTTACCTACAGGTAAATCCGCAATCACTTCATTTCCATTATTTGTCCAAGTTGTACCTATTGGAGCATATAAACCGTAAAAGTTAGTTTGACCGTTGTTGTTTACTGAAATTTGAATTGAAGAAGCATCTTCATGCAATATCGTTGTAGCTAGATTAAACTTAACCTTTGGCTCTGCACCGTCAAACGTAAAATATGCATAAGGACTACCATGTGCAATCGTTGCTTTCATCTTTTTACTTCCATCACTACTTGCCATTAAGATATCTGCAGACCAATCGTCAAGCTTGTCTGCTTTTGCATCTGAAGGTGAAAATGTAGTCGCTTGAACCTCTAAATCAATTTGACCTGGACGGTGCTCTCTTTCTAATTCATTTTCACCGTCTAATAATGTGTTGACTGTTTTTGGAGGGTTACTAATTTCAAAACCAGTTGGTGTTGCTTGAAAAGATAATGGATGTGCATATAAAGCACCTGAATATTGGTGCCATAATACTGAAGTTAACCAATCATTAGTTGGTAAAGGTTTTCCATCAAAATTGCTTGTTGTAAAATCTTCCGCAGGTGGTGATTTTCTTGGTCCCAACACCCAATTATATAGTTGTGTTCCTTTCTGAACTGTAGAATACCCACCTGCACCTACAGCAACATCATTTTCAGTAATGTCAGCTATTGCTAGATTAGCGGGAATTAAAGTAGTTATAAGTAGTGTAAGCGTTGTCATTAATGACAAAAATTTAATTTTATGCAAATAAAAACACTCCTTTTAGTTGTATATTTTCAGCTTGTTCAATGAATTGAAACCGATTACAAAATGAAAGAAATTAAATTATTTGAAATCGATTTCAAATTTTTAATGCCATAATACTCCTCCTTTTCAATTGTTATTGTTGTTCTATAGTTACTTTGTACTAACATAAGTGTATACTAAAGTCATTCAATTTGTAAATAGGAAATTTGATATAACTGTAGAAACTTGTCGATTATTGTCCTTAATTCAAAAATTGCTTGGTCAAGTTGATAAATTTTTCTCTATCAAATAAAAACGGAGCATGTCCCTCTCCTACTATGATTTTCTCACCATTCGTTATACTAGATGGGGAGCTAGGCAATGGACACACCTCATCATTTTCTCCATGTATCCATAGAATAGGAATGGTATTTTCCTCTTCAGAAAAATGGTTCCAACTTGATGTAAGGTCTGTTTTCATTAAATAATTCAACCCTGCTTCTAAACCATTCAAATTAAAATCCGTCTCTGCAGCT
Source organism: Chengkuizengella sp. SCS-71B (assembly GCF_040100845.1). Lineage (NCBI taxonomy): Bacteria > Bacillati > Bacillota > Bacilli > Caryophanales > Paenibacillaceae > Chengkuizengella > Chengkuizengella sp. SCS-71B. The sequence goes on from NZ_JAZHSH010000001.1 coordinate 3,670,864, forward strand.
TGAGTAAAAACTCCTCTCAATTTCGTATGATCTGTGGATTGAAAAACAAACTTTTTAAATTGTTTTATTGTCTCTTCAGGTTGAGCTAACAGCTGGGTTTTCATGCGTTGAACAATTCTTTGAGGCCATCCTTCTGAACGGTCCTGACTCACAAATTTTAAAGTTGATGAAATGATGACTATAGAATCTATGCCAAATTGTTCTCTCTTCTTTTGATTAAAAATCGTTTCTAATGCAAGCATGCCCCCTAATGACCAACCTATTAATGTCCATTCACCTGGAGAAGCCTTCAATTTGTTTTCAATTACTTTATAAAAATCGTTAATTTCATTACATTCACTAAAATTAACTAAATAATGTTCAAAATCCGGTAAGCTCTCAATTACTTCAGACCAAATTTGCGTGGACATTGCCCAACCATAAATCCACATACACTTTTTTGACATAACATTTCTCACTTTCTTAACAAAATAAGTTAGATAAATTGTATGACTTGGTTACATTATTTTTTGACCTTTAAACATTCACCAATCTCATCTATAAGCACTAATGCCCTTTCCAAATCATAGTCTTGATGTAAACTCATTATCGTAAAACGAATTCTTGCTGTACCCTCTGGTACCGTCGGAGGTCTCACTGCTACTGCAGCTACTCCTTTTTCTTGTAAAAGAGCACTAAATTCCATCGTTTTTTTGTTATCTCCAACAATTAGTGGAATAATTTGCGATTCACTTTCTCCTGTATTAAAACCTCTCGATTGAAGTTGTTGTTTAAACCAGTCTGATTTTTCTAATAACGATTTTTGTCTCCAACCCTCAGCCTGAATACGTGACCAATTTCGCTGAATTGCAGCAATATTAACAGGAGGCAATGCTGTAGTAAATATAAAACTCCTTGCTTTGTTCATTAAGTATTGTATTAGAACGGAGTCGCCTGCAATATATGCCCCGTAACAACCGTATGCTTTACTAAAAGTACCCATTAAAATATCCACTTCATCAGTTAATCCTAAAGCATGTACTAATCCCTGACCTTTCTCTCCATAAATACCACCGCTATGTGCTTCATCCACCATAAGCATAGCACCGTATTTATTTTTCAATTCAACTAACTGCTTTAAAGGCGCTACACTACCATCCATGCTAAAAATGGAATCCGTGACAATCAGTTTTTTCCGATTGGGATCTGCTTTTTTTAACAGATGTTCTAAATGCTCTACATCTCTATGTCTAAAACGTTTATGCTCCGCCCTGCTTAAAATAATCCCATCTACAATACTCGCATGATTTAAACGATCGCTAAATACTACATCCTTTCTTCCAACTACCGTTGACATGACTCCAATGTTTGCCATATATCCACTACTGAACACTAAACTATCCTCTGTCCCCTTAAAAGAAGCAAACTCCGTTTCTAACTCTCTATAAATAGGATCATTTCCAACAATCAATCTGGATGCTGTTGAACCAAAACGAAGAGAAGAAGAGATTCTCTCTTCTTCCTCTATTAATGCAGTTAGATTGGATCTGTTCAACCTCTCACTTAAACCTAAATAGTCGTTTGAAGCTAAGTTCAACATTTTTTTACCGTCACGTAAGATCCATCCATTTTCCAATATTGTTGTTTCATGCAATGATCTTAGTTGGGATTTTTGTTCTAATTGTTTTAATTCTTCTTGCATCCAATTCCATTTTTGATGAGAACTCATTATAAAGCACATTCCTCAATTTCAAATCCAAGATCTTCTACCATTTTGTGATCTGCTGTAGCTTCTTGCCCTTCTGTCGTTAAATAATCCCCTACAAAAATGGAGTTTGCCGCATATAAACCAAGTGCCTGTAATGATTTTAAATTCACTTCACGGCCACCAGAAACACGAATTTCTTTTGTCGGATTAATGAAACGGAACAAGGCTAGTACTTTCAAACATTTTCGCGGATTTAACTCATCCATGTTTTCTAGAGGGGTTCCTTTAATCGCATTTAAAAAGTTTACAGGAATAGAATCTGCATCTAATTCACGTAATGCATAAGCTGTTTCAACGATCTCCTGATTGGATTCTCCCATTCCAACAATACAACCTGAACAAGGAGACATGCCAGATTTTTTCACTTGTTCAACTGTGTCTACACGATCATCATAAGTATGAGTTGAGGTAATGTTGGCATAATTGGATTTACTAGTGTTTAAGTTATGATTATAGCGATCTACACCCGCATCTTTCAGACGTGCTGCTTGCTCATCAGATAAGATTCCTAAACAAGCACAAATTTTCATAGGCATAGTATCTTTGATTTCTTTAACAGCATCAATCACTTCATCTAACTCTTTATTTGACGGACCTCTTCCACTAGCTACAATACAATATGTACCTACTTTCATTTCTTGCGCTTTTTTAGCTCCATCTATTAACGTATCTTTTTCTAACAACGAATATTTTTCAATAGGTGCATCAGAAACAATGGACTGAGAGCAATAACCGCAATCTTCAGGGCATAGTCCGCTTTTGGCATTTATAATTAAATTTAACTTTACTTTTTTCCCGTAATAATGTTTTCTGACTTGGAATGCAGCGTTCATAATGGATAATAACTCATCATCATCCGCTTCTAACACAGATAACCCTTCTTCTAACGTTAGCAACTCACCATTTATTGCTTTTTCAGCATATTCATTCCAATTTGGTTTTGTAGTAATCATTTATAATTCCTCCCTTGTAATGAGTGTACATATTTTTTAAACCTATTCATTAATAAGAATATATTCAAAAATAGATTTTAAATCCAAATGTTTATCTATGATTTCAATCCATTTTTTCCTTCTTAATGGCCAATTCATTTTTTGTTCATTTTGATAGTTCATCCACGGTAGTTTACCTATGACTGAAACTCCTCCAAACTTTTCAATCATTGTGATATTCTCTTCAAGAGAAGGATCAGTTTCATCTTGATAACCATTTAAAATAACTCCTTTGACCTCAAGCCCCATCTTATGAGCATAGGAAATAGATAGACAAGTATGGTTTACTGTACCTAAGCCAGCTCTAGCCACGAGAATCATTGGAAGGTTTAATTCACTTGCTAAATTAGCTATCGTTTTATCTTGAGTAATGGGTACAATGAGTCCGCCTGCTCCTTCAGTAATGAGAAAATCGCTATGATGTAAGCGGTTACGTCCCTCTTCTACCAACTTTAAAAAGTCAACCTTTTTGCCTTCTCTCTCTGCTGCGATCCATGGTGCTAGAGGTTGGGAAAATGTATAGGTTGCGATATCTTCTTCCTTTTGATTCAATCCACTTCCATTTAATAATCGATAACTGTCTGCTTCTGGATCACCCATTACCACTCCTGATTGCACGGGTTTCCATAATTGGACATTTTCAATTTTTCTTTTGTTCTTTATAAAAGCTGCTAGCGCTGCTGCAACTTCCGTTTTCCCCACTCCTGTATCCGTTGCAGTAATAAATAAACCCTTACTTTTCATCCTATATACACCTTTTAATTTAATATGTATTAAATTGTTAACCTAGATTTTAAATTTCAAGTTAACAATCAAACTAGATTGATTGTACTATATTCTTTAAAAGTGAACAACCCTACTTTTTGTAATACTAAAATCAACCACAATTAACAATATGCTGTAAAAGAATATATCATTATTATGTTTTTTACCTTAAAAGACAGCTAACACCGCTCACAGTGTCAACTGTCTATATACTAAGTTAAATCATCCATATATAAAATCAAGGTTACCTAAAATTTGTTCTCTCAGTTAAATTATGAAACTCATACTCCCAGATTCGAGAAACTTACTTTTTTACTCATTCACTTTTGGATCAAAGGCATCACGCAAGCCATCACCTACAAAGTTAAAGCATAAAACCGTAATTAATATCATTAGTCCTGGGAATGTCGGGTACCACCATGCTTTTAACATGATCGTGTAGTTTTGAGCATCTTGTAACATATTACCCCAGCTTGGAGTTGGTGGTTGAATTCCTAACCCTAAATAGCTAAGTGCAGCTTCAGATAATATGATGGCACCAACACCTATAGTTGCAGCAACAATAATTGGTCCGATTGCATTAGGTAAAATATGAGAAAAAATAATGGTTCCACTTTTTGTTCCTATTGTTTTAGCGGATAATACAAACTCTCGGGTTCTTAATGATAGGAACTCTGCTCGTACTAAACGAGCCGTGGTCATCCAACTTGTCGAAATAAAAATAAGAATTAATTTATCCACACCTGGTTGAAAGATAGTGACTAACGTTATTAATAAAAATAGAGTAGGAATAGCATAAAGCGTATCTACAAACCTCATTAAAATAGAGTCAATTAACCCTCCAAAATAACCTGCAATTGCCCCTACAACGGTTCCAATCGTTATTGCACCGGCAATAGATGCAAAACCAACGAATAAGGATATCCTTGCCCCATATAATATCCTCGTTAATAAATCTCTTCCAAACTTATCTGTCCCTAATAAATGTTCCCCACTTGGAGGTTGAAGCTTATTTAAAATGTTCTGCTCTTCAAACGTGTATGGTGTTAACCATGGAGCACATATAGATGCTGAAATGATCAGACATAATATAACAGCCCCAAAAACTGCGAGTTTATTTTTGAAAAATTTTCTCAAGATAATTTTCAACAAGGTATCTGGTTTATGTTTAAAATCGGGGTTTATTAGTTGTTGTTTTGTAGTTTCAGGTACTGTATTGATTTGTGACATGTTCATACCCCCCTTTAATATTCAACCCGCGGATCAGCGACTGCATATAATATATCGGCAATAATGTTTCCTAATACAACGAACACTGATGACAATACAGTTAATCCCATAATAACTGGATAATCCCTAGAATATGCAGATTCAAAGAAAAGCCTTCCAATACCTGGCCATGAAAATACAGTTTCAACAATTACAGATCCACCAATAAATGTAGGAAGCAATATCCCGAAGATCGTTATTACTGGTGTCAATCCATTTCGAAGACCATGTTTGTAAATCACTGTTCGTTCCTTGAAACCTTTTGCCCTAGCTGTTCTCATATAATCTTGTTTCGTTACATCAAGCATACTTGATCGTGTATGACGTGTTAATGTAGCCATATCAGCAGATGCTAATACAAAGGCAGGTAATATTAAGTGATGAATGCGATCCCATATATTAAATGAAGCACCTAAAGTAGAAACACCACCGGTAGGAAACCAGCCAAGTTTGACCGAGAAAAACATGATTAATATTAAACCTAACCAAAAGTTGGGAGTTGCTAGTCCCAAAAAAGATATTACTGAAACACTATAATCTGTTTTTGAATAAGGTCTAGTAGCAGAATATATACCAAAAGGAATAGAAATTAAAAATGCTAAAATCGTAGAAACGAGCATCAACAACAAGGTATTGGGTAGTCTATTTGTGATCAACTCAGTAACTGGGGTGCCTTTTTGCAATAATGAGGTTCCAAAATCCCCTTGCAACATATTTCCCACCCACTTAAAATATTGAATATAAACAGGATCATTCAATCCGTACTTTTCCATAAACTTTGCTCTATCAGCAGGGCTTATATTTGGGTCCATCAATAAGCTTGTAGGATCTCCTGGAGCCATCTGTATGATTCCAAAGGAGATAATTGTTATGCCTAACAACAAGGGAACAGCCATTACGAGTCTACGAATAATATACGTTGTCATCTTTCAACCCCCTTCTTTTGTTACTTCATATAAATATCATCATAAAAAGAAGGGAGGGGGAAACCCACCCCTTCTGAATTACATAGTTACTCCTTTTTTAGCCACCATTCATGTGGATGGTATAAATCATTCTTTCCGTGGAATGTATATCCTTTTAGATTTTCAGGAATGGCCTGATGTTTATTAGGATAATATAAAAATGTATAAGGTTGGTCTTCTGCAATAATTTTATAAATTTCACCGTAAGCTTTCTTATATTCTTTTCTATCAATAATCTGCCTAGCTTCCTCTATTAATGCATCAGCTTCTGGATTTGAATACCATACAAAGTTAAGTCCTTCTTCACTTTGACTTGAATGGAAAATATCATATTGATCTGGGAAAGTAGATAAACTCCATCCTAAAACAAGGGCATCATAATCCCAGTTTGGTGCAGATATAGCTTCTATATATGCACTCCACTCCATAATATTTGGAGTTGCTTCAATACCAATTTCTTTAAATTGTTGTTGTAGAACTACAACGATATCTTCACGGATTGTATTTCCTTGATTTGTTTTAAGCTCAAAAGCAAATTTTTTGCCGTCTTTGTCTAATATTCCATCATTATCAGTATCTTTCCATCCAGCTTGTTCTAATAATTTCTTTGCTTTATCTACATCATACTTAAATACAGGAACTTCATTATTATATGCCCATGAAAGCGGACTTTCTGGAACATTCGCTACCTCGCCATCTCCATTCAAAACTCCTTCAATAATGGCTTCACGATCAATGGCATGCGTTAGAGCTTGACGGACTTTTTTATCTTGAAACAGCTCATTTTGTTGGTTATAACCTAAATACGTATAAGATAAAGCAAGACCTGATTCGATTTTCACTCCTGATTCAGGTGCCCATTCTTTAACGGTAGCAATATCACTTCCAGGAACACTTGGGAAGTAATCAACGTCTCCTGCTTGTAATTGGGCTATCAACACATTTGCATCTGGCACAATTTTGTAAATAATCGCATCTAGATAAGGTTTCCCATTGAAGTAATCATCGTTACGAACGACTTTTACATATTCTCCATCTTTCCATTCTTCAAATTTAAAAGGACCAGAACCAATTGGATTTTTCGTATTAAACTCATGTTCACCTAAATCAGCAATTGGCACATCTTTTAAAATATGTTCAGGTAAAACATAATAGGTTAACGTCGTAGGTAAAAACGTTACATCCTTTTGTTTCAACTTAAATTCAACGGTATATTCATCAATTTTTGTAATCGTGTCTATCATTTCAAAATTAGAACCGCGTTCTCCAACGTAATCATCACTTAAAGGGATGCTGTACGTAAATATAAGGTCATCGGCTGTGAGAGGCTCACCATCATGAAATGTAACATCGTCTCGAAGAGTAACTGTAAACGTTAATCCATCCTCCGAAGATTGAATATCTTTTGCTAAATCATATTCAACTTCAAAGCTTGTATCTGAACTAACAGGTGCTGAAAAAATTAATCTTTCAATATCTGTACTGGAAGTATCTGTAGAATATAGTGGATTAAATAAAGTAGGGGCACCCGTTGATCCCATAACCAATGTTCCACCATATTTGGAATCACTACTTGCTTGCCCTTCTGTCGTTGCTTCTGATTCCTCACTTGTTGCTGAATCATCCCCCGTAGTTGGTTCACTGCCACACGCCGATAAAAATAATGAAAAAACTAAAGTTAGGCTTAATAAAAGCCATGATGCTTTTTTAAAATTCACGATATGAATCCCCCTTAATTTAATTTAAATATTAAAGCTTCATAAACATGACCTTTTTACTTTTCATCCCCCTTTCTATAAAATTAAATTTATTTATAAGAGGTATTCAAAATGTTAGGGAATAACTTACCCGTGAATTTTGTCTTCCTCTATAAACACTCATTGATACAGATGACAAGAGACAAAGTGGTCATTTTTTATTTTTTTAAATTTTGGGATTATTTCCTTGCATTTATCCTTTACTGCGGGACATCTCGTATGGAATACACAACCACTCGGTGGATTTGCTGGACTTGGTAAATCTCCTTGTAAAACGATACGTTCTCGTTGCACAGCTCCTTTCTTTCTTGGAACTGGAACTGCTGAAAGTAACGCTTGTGTATAAGGATGAAGCGGATCTGTATATAAATCTTGCTTAGGGGCTAATTCCATTAAATTTCCTAAATACATTACACCAACTCTGTCACTTATATGCCTAACGACACTTAAGTCATGAGAAATAAATATATAGGTTAATGAGAATTCTTGTTGGAGGTCTTCCATTAAATTAATAATTTGGGCCTGAATGGATACATCAAGGGCTGAGACTGCTTCATCAGCGATAATTAAATCCGGATTTAGTGCCAAAGCACGAGCAATACCAATGCGTTGACGTTGTCCTCCCGAAAATTCATGTGGATAACGATTAATAAAGGATGCATTTAAGCCTACTCTTTCTAATAACTGACGAACATATCCATCTCGCTCTTTGCCACGAAATTCTTGATGAACGTTTAAAGGTTCTCTTAATATTGAACGAAGTGTTTTCCTTGGATTTAATGATGCAAATGGATCTTGAAAAATCATTTGGATATTTTTACGAGCATTTTGCCTCAATTCTGCTTCCTTCATATGCGTGATATCTTGATTTTTAAAAATCACTTGACCATCTGTAGGCTCATATAATCTGATAATTGTCCGGCCAACTGTTGATTTCCCACACCCAGACTCGCCTACTAAACCAACTGTTTCTCCCTTTTTAATAGAAAAACTTATGCCATCTACTGCTTTTATATGACCTGTTGTTTTTTGTAATATTCCACTTTTAATTGGAAAATGTTTTTTTAGATTTTTTACTTCAAGTATTGTAGTTGTATCTGAAGCTTGAGTTGTTGGTCTTTTTTCTGCTTGTGTAATCATTCTCTTTCCCCCTCTTCTTCATATAAAAAACAGCGCACAGAGCGAGAGACTTTTTTTGAGAGAGCAGGTATTTCTTGAAAGCAACGATCAAATGCCTTTGTGCACCGAGGAGCAAAACGACAACCTTGAGGTAAATTTTCGGGAGGAGGAACGTTCCCTTCAATCGATTGTAGTCTAGAAATTTCTCCATCAATAGATGGCACAGATTCAATAAGTCCCTCTGAGTATGGATGAAGAGGATCTTCAAACAAATCTTCTACTGATGCCTCTTCAACAACTTGACCACAATACATGACTACGACTCTATCTGCTATATCTGAGACAACACCTAAGTCATGTGTAATCAGTAAAATTGAAGTTCCAAATTTATTACTTAATTGTTTCATAATCTCTAATATTTGGGCTTGAATTGTAACATCCAGAGCTGTTGTTGGTTCGTCAGCTATTAACAACTTAGGACTGCAACTCATTGCCATTGCAATCATTACTCTTTGCCTCATGCCACCAGATAATCTATGAGGATAATCATTAATCATTTCTGAAGCCCGAGAAAAACCAACCATCTCCAGCAACTCTATTGCCTTTTGTTTTGCATTTTTTTTCGACATCCTTTGATGATAAATTAATACCTCTGTTATTTGTTGCCCAATGGTTAAAACGGGGTTTAATGATGTCATCGGCTCTTGAAATATCATTGAAATTTCATTCCCACGAATTTCCAACATTTCATTTTCTGACAATCCAATTAGATCCTTACCATTATAGAGTACTTGCCCGTCTACTATTTCCCCACCAGGGCTTGGAACAAGCCTCATAATTGAAAGGGATGTTATACTTTTTCCTGAACCGGATTCACCAACTAATGCAACTGTCTCCCCTTTTTTGATGGTTAGATCAACACCATCCACAGCAGGAATTGTTTGTTTTTTTCTAAAAAAATGTGTTTTTAAATTTTTTACTTCCAACAAAGCGGACATAATTACCTCACCTTCCCACTACAGAATAAAGTATGTTTGTTTTTTATATTGCGAATATTCAGATAATTAAACTTCTAAATACGTAATGAATTTACTCAAATGTGATTGGTTAAGTAAGCGCTTTAGTATTATGATGGAACGGTTACTAAATTATTAGGGTATTATGATACATATTCTATGTAATTGTTAAAAATCCTTTGAGAATATAAAAATATTATTTAATTAATGAGGCATAATACAGTCAATTGAAAAAGCAATTGAAAAATGTAAGGAGAAAATGAGAAACTAGGCGAAGATATTTCTCACCTTCATTCTCAGCTTCTCCTTAAATATAATACAGATGTGAATTTCTATGAATTTTCGATTAAGAATTTAAAAGATTCCTCTATAAATTCAATCTCTGTTGCACCTATAATAGAATCAATGGTGTTTCCTTCTTGATCAATAAAATGTAGAACAGGAAATCCGAAATCACCATAATTCTTATAATGCTCACCTGTTTTATCAAGAAGAATTGGATACTGAATTTGATGCTCTTCTATATATTTCTTCACATCTACTATATCATCCTGATAGATTAGATTTATACCATATACGTTAACTTCTTCTTTGTACTTTTCATAAAGCTCTACCATTTTTGGAGCATCTTCATTACAATACGGACACCATGATGTGAAAAATAATAAAACGGTTGGCTTCTCATTAAAATGAACCGTAAAAGGAGATTCATTTAAATCTAGTAGTTCAATTTGAGGACCACCAACTTGACTATTTACATCCGAGCTCATTATTGAATTCGTTATTATATAAGTTAAAAGAACAACAACAACAAAAACAATAAGGATTGAAATCATTTTATTTATTTTATTCATCTATAAACTCCTTTAATAAAAATATATATGCCACTATTTATATATCGGATTATATGAAATTGTTTTTAAATCCACCACTTAGAGTTAGGATATTCATCAGAATGAAAGTATACGGCTTCTCCAATTTTTGGAGTCGAAATTCTCACTTTTCTCTTTTCGGCTTCTTTTGTCACCCGCTCAATTGGATCCGTCCATTCATGTAATGATAATGTAAAGGCTGCCCAGTGAATCGGAATTAACAGTTTCCCATTTACATCTATTTGAGCCTGAACTGTTTCTTCTGGTGTCATATGAATAGCCGACCATCGTTTATCATATTGTCCACATTCCATCATAGTCAGGTCAAATGGTCCATACTTTTTACCAATTTGAGCAAAATGAGGTCCATAACCGCTATCTCCACTAAAAAATAAATTTGTTGTTTCTCCACTTATAACCCATGAACACCATAAAGATTTATTACGATCATTTAAACTTCTACCAGAGAAGTGAATAGATGGTGTACAAGCAAAAGTAAGACTATCATATTGTATTTCTTCCCACCAATCCATTTCATGGATTTTTTCTTTAGCTACTCCCCAGCGTACTAAATGACTCCCAACTCCAAGTGGAACATAAAACATTCCTACCTTATTCTTAAGTTTTCTTATTGATCCATAATCTAAGTGGTCATAATGATCATGTGATAAAAGAACAGCATCAATAAAAGGGAAATTATGTATTTCTATTGGTATTTTTTCACTGTAACGATTTCCTGCAAACACAGGGAATGGCGTAGGTGCTTTCCCTAACATAGGATCTAAAAACAACGTTTTTCCTTCAATTTCTATTAAAACAGCAGAATGACCAAACTAAATGACTTTAGCTTTTGAATTGTTAATCAGTGGGCCGGCTACAACAGGTAAAGGAGTTAAAGGTTTACGGTTCTTTTTTTTTGAAAAATAATCTTTTATTAAAGACATGGACTCCTCTACACTCATTTTCATTGATGTAGATGTTGGATTTAGAAACTTTTTGTTTTTGTAGTTTTTTGATGCAGTATATTTGTTTACTTCTACTCTTGACGGCTTTCTACCAAAAGGTGGATAAAATAAGAAAAAGAAGATAACGATCAGAACCACTAGTAAGATGATAAAGTAAAAAGACAACATGACAATTCTCCTTATAGAAATCTCATTTTAACTACATAAAATGTATACAATATTTTTAGATATATATAAACTTTGTTTGTTCTAATCTAAAAAAAGCTATTTTTTGTATTCTTGACGTTTCAATATATTATTATAAATTTTCATAATTTTTGCATAACCAATAACCCTTCTACCTTCTTGAAAAGGAATAATCTTTCCCACCCATAAACAATTAGGATAATGCTCAGGAGAAATAAATGTAATTGTACCTAAGACCTCCTCACCTAAATTTAAAATGTTATCATCACTATAGTATTGATGCTCGCCAGTTGTTAAATAATGCTCATTAACTAAATGTGCAGGTCTATATCCTGACATAGTTCCCCTTGTTCTACCACCTTCAGAAGTTTTTAATAATGATATAAGTGCTTCCACATCAGGCGAAAGATGTGGAAATGGCACAGAGTATTTTTTCATACAACCAGCTCCTACTTCAAGTATATACAAAATAAGACCACCATTGGCAGTCTTATTTAAACACTATACTTATGTCACTTGGATTTTGGTTCCTACGCCGCTGAAAAAAACTTAAATATGTGTGTAGCTACTACCCCACCTAAATATACTCCTGCAACACCAACTACCCCTGCTAAAACAGGTGGTGCTGGCAATGGAAGTTTTATGGCTTTAAACACAATTCCAATAATCATACCTGCTAATAAACTTAGTATAAGTTCTTTCATTATTGTCACCCTTTTCAAAATTAATATGAACTATTTGAAATTTCACCTTGTACAATTGCTACCCCAGAGCTTGCTCCAATTCGAGTTGCACCCGCATTAATCATCGCTTCAGCATCTTGCAAGCTTCGAACCCCACCTGAAGCTTTAACCCCTACGTCAGGTCCAACTGTTTTTCTCATTAACGAAATATCCTCTACTGTTGCCCCACCTGTTGAAAACCCTGTTGAAGTTTTCACAAAATCTGCACCTGCTTTTACAGATAGTTGGCAAGCACGTTCTTTTTCTTCATCAGTTAATAAACATGTTTCAATAATCACTTTTGTTAATGCTTTTCCTTTAGCTGCTTCAACTACAGCACGAATGTCCTCTTCTACTAATGAATCATTTTTATCCTTTAGCGCTCCAATATTAATGACCATATCTACTTCTGTAGCACCATTATCAATGGCATTAGTTGTTTCGAATGCTTTTGTTTTTGGTGTATTTGCTCCTAATGGAAACCCTATTACTGTACAAATATCAACACCCGTATCTTTCAATAATTGACTTGCCGTTTCAACCCAAGTTGGATTTACACAAACGGAAGCAAATTGGTATTCTTTCGCTTCATGACATAACTTTTCGATTTGTGATTTAGTCGTTGTCGGGTGTAAAGCGGTATGATCAATCATTTTTGCTAATTTTTTATTCATTTTCATCCCTCTTTTTCTATTATTTTAAATTTATTTTACCATTCAATTGACAACCTCTTTATATATTAAAGTTGGTACCTCCACTTGTTCATCTACAATGGAATAAGCATCATGTATTAGGTTAATCACTTCATTTACATCTTCAGAGTTAGAATGAATGGTCACTAAAGGTTCATTGCTGTCAACATGATCACCGATTTTTTTCTTTAAAACTAGTCCTACTGCTAGGTCAATTGTAGATTCTTTTGTTTTTCTGCCTGCTCCAAGCAACATAGCTGCTGTACCGATTTGACTTGCAGTAATTTTTGAAATATATCCTGCTTTTTTTGCCAGTACATCAATTTTATATTTTGCAGTAGGCAATTGTGTTGGATCATCTATCACTGAAGCATCTCCACCTTGTGAAGACAAAAATGTTTTAAAGATTTCTAGTGCTTTTCCTGATTCCATCACATCTTCTAACATTTTACGTGCTTCATTAATATCATTAGCTTTTCCAGCCAGCGCTACCATATAACTCCCCAACGTCAGACAAAGCTCGTGTAAATCAGCCGGACCTTTTCCTCCTAATGTATCAATGGCTTCCTTCACCTCTAATGCATTCCCAATTGCAAAACCTAACGGTTGGCTCATATCTGAAATAATCGCCATTGTTTTCCGACCTACACCATTGCCGATATCAACCATAGCTTCAGCTAAATCAGAAGCATCATCTAAATTTTTCATGAAGGCACCATCACCTGTTTTAACATCTAACACAATTGCATCTGCACCCGCAGCAATTTTTTTACTCATAATGGAGCTTGCTATTAAAGGGATGGAATCCACCGTCGCCGTTACATCACGCAAACCATATAAGCTTTTGTCAGCTGGTGTTAAATTTGCACTTTGACCAATGACAGCAATTTTATTTTCATTTACTAGTCTAACAAACTCTTCGCTATTTAATTCAACGTGAAAGCCAGGTACGGATTCAAGTTTATCAATCGTTCCTCCAGTATGTCCTAAACCGCGACCTGACATCTTTGCAACCGGTACACCAACTGCAGCAACAAGAGGGGCAAGCACTAGTGTGGTCGTATCTCCTACTCCACCCGTACTGTGTTTGTCCACTTTAATTCCATCTATTTCTGATAAATCAATCACATCGCCTGATTTAACCATGGCATCGGTTAAATATACTCTCTCGTTCTTTGTCATACCTTGAAAAAATATCGCCATACTGAATGCTGACATCTGGTATTCAGGAATTTCTTTAGAAGTATAACCTTCAATAATAAAATTAATTTCCTGTTTATTTAAATCGTGTCCATCCCGTTTCTTTGCAATTAAATCGACCATTCTCATGTCCTAACTCTCCTTCCCTATGTTTATCTATAAATTAGATGTTCAGCCCTCTCCTGCAAAAAATTATAACAGAATATGAAATTTTGTAAATATATAAATGAACATTTGTAAAGAGATGTATTTATTATTAAAAAATAAATAACAAAAATAGCCTTACAGCTATTCATCTGTAAGGTTATGGTTTATGATTAATGTTTATCAATCAGGAATTGAGCTGTAAATTGATCTGTAACTAGAACATTTGTAAAGCCGCCTTTGAGTGCTCCATAAATCCCTTCCACTTTTTGAGCCCCACCCGCAACTAATATAGAATATTCTTTCTTTTTTAATTCCTCCAGCTCAATACCTAGTGTTCTAGCGTTTAATTCTTTACTGCAAATCTCTCCATCCTTATCAAAAAACTTAGAACAAATATCCCCCACTGCTTTAGAATATATCATTTCCAGGTCTTCATCTGTGAAGTAACCGAGTTTAAATAATAAAGACTCAGACTTAATCGGTCCAATTGTATATAGTGCTATATTGGCTTGTTTACCTAGCTCTAATATTTTATTAATATGTCGATCTGCTTCCATTGCTTGTTTTACAACGATATGATCTACAATAGCTGGTAACGGCAAGTGGATAGGAGAAGTTTCAAGCGCCTTCCCAAAAAGATATAAAATTTCGTTTGCATAAGTGTTCGTTTCTGAGTGGCTGACACTGCCCTTTAATTGGACAACCTTTACATTTTTTAATGCTTTTTGCTTTAATTCAACAGCCACATGATGCATTGTAGTGCCCCATGTCACACCAACGATATCATCATCTTTAACGATTTCGTGCAAATAAGACGCCGTTTTTTCACCTAAATACGTTTTAATAATCCCATCTTCATATTGCGGAACGTGAGTCACAATTGCTTTTTTAAGATTGAACTTTTGTTCAATTTTTTGTGACAAACTTTCAACATTTTCCGTTGGGTCTTTTATTTTTATTTCAACAATACCTTCTTGTTTAGCTTGCTGGAGAAGCCTTGATACTGTAGGCCTAGAAATACCTAATTTCTTCGCAATATCGTTTTGATTATAATCAAATAAATAATATAATTTTGAAACTTCAATCATTTTTATTAGTTTTTCTTTATCCATCACATCACCCAATTTACTAACAAATTTCACTTTTTTTATTTTAACATAAAAATGAAATAAATTTCATTGCATGTTTTTACATTAAAATGAATAAACCCACAAGAACTTAAAGATACTACAACTACTTAGTTTTTATTATTATGAAACATTGAGGTAATGTATATGAATATTGCAATTTGGCCGCACGTTATATCAATGCCAATCTACTTTGGAATTCTAATGTTTATCATCTCTTTTTTTCGAAGACATTATAAACTGTCAGCGTATTTCTGGATTGCTATGTTGTTTACTTTTCCTCTTTGGATAGGTGGTGTAGAGGGATGGTTCAGATGGGCTAAAATCTTAAGTGTTTTAATACCTACCATTATCGTAGGTTTTTCTCGTATCGCTGTTTATGAAGACAAGAAGGGAAGAATATGGAATTTTCTAAAATCTGAGAATTTTCTATGGTTCTTCTACGCTATTTTATTTCTTAATATCCTAGAAGCCACTCTAAAAGATGCAACGATGGGAAATAATTTTAATGCTTTAACAGGATTACTTCTTTGTGTTACCATACCATTTGCCCCAAAATTTTGGAAAATTACTAAAGCAAAATATGGTGATCTAATAGCTTATACAACGGCTTCTTGGAACTTTCTTTATACGTCATGGAATGCCTGTTTTGTTTATGCAGAAAGTCCAGTTTATTTTGCAAGTTCACTAACCATTTTATTAGCAGCTGAAATATACCCTATTATAAAAAAACGTCCAGAATTGTACATCACAGCACGGATATATACATTAGCTGCCCATCTAGTTTTACGAGCTACTTTTGACGTATTCCCAATGACAATGGATGCATCTTCTTGGTTTAATTCAGATGTGTTACATACTTGGGGGCTAATTAACTTCATATTAATTGTCCCGTATGTATTCTGGCATATGTGGCAACTACACACCGGAAATTCAGAAAAAAGCTTTACTCGAAATAGAGGTATGAAAAATTAATTTTGTACTTACTCATACCTCACATCTGTAATCGGAAAATAGGGTAATTGTACACTCAAGAAATATGCAGCGGAAAGCATAACAATAAAATAAAGTAAAAATAAAATGTCTAACTTTGAGAAAGTAATTTTATAATAAAACGTACGGTTTTTTACTTGTGAAAAACGTTTTGCTTCCATGGCTACCGCAACTCGGTGTGCACGCCGAATGCTTTGAGATAACATAGGGATAGAATAAACACGAAGTTTTTCATAGAAACCTCTAAATCCACGTTTATGCTGCACGCCACGAACCTTCATGGCATAACGAATGGTTTGAAATTCCTCAAACATAATAGGAATAAGGCGTAAACCTGCCATAAAGCTGTATGCATATTTGGGTGGAAGTTTCATTTGCTGCATTAAAGAATAAAATAGATATACTGGACGAGTAGTTAAAGCAAAAGTAATACCCAGACTAGCAAATGTTAAAGCTCGGAGTCCAAGGTGAATACCTCTAAAAAAACTCTCTTCAGTAATATGAACGAGTCCCCATTTAAACCATGTTGTATCTCCCTTACCAAAAAAAACCATAGATGTAGCAGTAGAGATAAATATGAATAGGAAGGGAAGTAATATCAGCAATAATCGTTTAAAGGGATGACCAGAAAAGAATAAAAACAACAACAACGTCACAATCGTATAGTTCAACATGAAATTAATATTGTGAATAAACAACACAGATAGAAATAGCACAACCATGGTCATGAGTTTAAAGCTAGGATTTATTTTATGAAGCCAAGTTTCATTATACTTAAAATCAAGCTGCATTTTCTCCCCCCTTACTAATTAAGTGATAACTCTTTAATTTCTTCCTGAAAAAATACTTCTGGAGTGCCGTCATACACAAGTTTGCCCTCTTCAATCTTCCATACCCTCGTTGAAAAATACTGTACAACTTCCATACTATGTGTGACCATCAATACCGTTGTTCCCTGCTGACGCCAATGTTCAATTAACTCTAAAATAGTAAACGTGTTTTTTGCATCTTGACCAAATGTCGGTTCATCCAACAATACAATCTTTTGCTCTTTCACAATAGCTGCTGCTACACTTAACCTACGTTTTTGGCCCATGGATAATTGATAAGGGTGTTGATTTCTCTGTTCATGTAAGCGGAACTCATCTAATAAATCCGTTACTTTTTCCTCTATTATTTTTTCATCCAACTTATCTAAATGAAGAGAGTATGCGATTTCCTCGTGTACTGAGTTTGTTACAAATTGAAATTCTGGGTTTTGAAAAACGAACGTCATATGATCCGTTAATTTCTTTATGTTTTCAATTGATTGCCCTTCTATCATATATTTCCCTGTTGTTTTAATAAGTTGCATAAATGAATGGAGTAAAGTACTTTTCCCTGCCCCATTCTCTCCCACGATAGTAATCCATTCTCCTGGGAAAACATCCACATTCTCAATCTTTAATTTTACTGATTTTCCCCGAAGACCTTTAAATTGTGATACAGATATTAATTCATGGTCTTGATCAGGGACATCTGGTTTTTGTTTTTTCTCTCTTTTTATATAATCCTCCCAAACTCCTGGATACCAAATACCTTGGTCAATTAACTGCTGTTTATACGTATAAATAATGTCGTCTTTCAATCCATCAGCAATGATTTCACCTTGCTCATTAAATAAAATAATTCGTTCAATAAAATCTAATACATGATCAATTTTATGCTCTACTATAAATACAGTTTTATGACTAGCAACACTTTTAATGGTATCCCAGATTTGCTCCGTACCTTCAGGATCAAGCATTGCTGTTGGTTCATCTAGAAATAAAACTTCAGGTTGCAGTGCCATGACTGAAGCGATTGCTAACCGTTGTTTCATCCCTCCAGATAACGTTTGTACCGGAGTATGGAGATTGTCCAAATTAAGTCCTACCATGTCCACATATTTCCGTATTTCTTCAGGCATTTCATTTCGAGACACTTGTAAATTTTCTAATACAAAAGCAATTTCTTCATCCACATAGGGCATACAAAATTGAGTATCTGGATCTTGAAACACATATCCCCATGAATCAGGTATAGTAATATGATCTGCTTTTATCGGTACTTCAATAGAATTTGGAATGAGACCAGATAATACTTGTAAAAGTGTCGATTTTCCACACCCAGAAGGACCTAATATTAAGACTTTTTCACCTTCAAAAAAAGAAGAGGAGACATCTTTAAACAATAAAGATGAACTCCCTGCAAATTTTAATCGTAAGTTTTTAACACTAGCTATTTGTGACATTTAAGACACCTCTATTATTTATCTAGTGCATCATAATCTTCTTTTGATGCCGGACGGACTAAGTTTGTAACACCCGTTGCTTCCAAAGCTTTTACAAGATAATAGGCAAACACCCCAGCAATAGCAATGGATCCAATAACTCTTGCCACAATATATAATACTAAATTCCAAGCTACCAAATCATCAAGATACCCTTTATAATAATCAAATAATAAAGATGCAAATGCTGATCCAATTGCAGCAAGTGAAACAATTAAGATATCATAGCGTTTATAACGAACTGCTGCAAATACTAATTCCGCAAACAAACCTTGCAGTATACCATAAATTAATACTTCTAATCCCCATTCTGAACCTACAATAAATTCACCAGATGCAGCAGCAATTTCTGCAATTAAAGCTACCCCAGGTTTACGGATAATTAAAAATGCAACCGTTGCAGCTATAAACCACATTCCATAGATTAATTGATCAAAATGCAAACCGAACGGCTTTACCGCATAATAAACGGGTGTCCATAGTTTATAAACAATCCCAAATACGATAGCAATAACAATCGTAACCAATATATCTGTTAATTTTAATCCTTTATTATTCATTTCATGAACCTCCTATTTCTGTTATTCTACCCTAAAAATAACCATCATATTTTATTTTCAAAGTTAATACTTTGACGGTAAAGTTAATAAGTCTACTGGCCATGTTTCTTTTTGATATGCCATTTCCCAAAACATCAGCTCATATTGACTGCTTAATATAAAATGATCTTTCATTCGTTCACGATCTGACTCTGTCACTTTTTCAGCGATATTATCCACTAATTGAATGACTTCTTCAACTAACTCACGAAACCAGTCTCCACCATAGGTTGCAATCCATTCCTGATAAATCGGCTCTTTAGGTGCTGAACCTTTAAGCTTCTCACCAATTTCATAATACAACCAATAACATGGCAGCAAAGCAGCTATCGTATCTCCTATACGACCAGTATGAGCTGCACGGTACATATGTGATATATATGCATAAGCTGTTGGTGCTGGTTTGAAATTTTCTTTTTCTTGTTCAGTTATGCCTAACTGAACATAAAACGCTTTATGAAGTGATAACTCCGCTTCATTCGTTCCAATTGCATGGGATGCCATACGACTAACAGTATGTAAGTCATCGGCTTGTGCAGCAGCTATGGATTGAACTCTAGCAAAATGACTTAAATAATATGAGTCTTGTAAGACATAATAACGAAAACGATCCAATGATAATGTTCCGTCAGCAATCCCTTTAACAAATGGATGATCAAAACTCGCCTGCCAAATGGCATCTGCTTCTTTTCTTATCTGTTCAGTAAATTTCATCTCTTTCTCCACCTTTCTATAAGATCCCAAAAAGTGAAAAAGTGCTTTTCAGCATAATTCGAATACTTCTCGGGCTACCGAATCCTTCATAATTTTTGTTGAAACAGGTATAAAAAAACCACTCTAACAGTAGAGTGGGATTAAGACAAATTTGCACCTAAGTATTGCAAATCATCCATCCACTTCCCTACGCTAGTATTAACTAGATCAGGTACAAGGGTTAGAGCTAATGCCCCTCTCAGCAAATATCATTTGCACCCCTAGTGGTTTCGGTTTTAAATTCAAATACAACATTACTATAGTTTTTTTATTTTAACAAGGAAAAAGATTTCCAGCTTATATAATTGTATTCAAAGAAATCTGTGGGAAAGTTCACTTATAAGTTTTACATTTTAAATCAATTCTCCATGTATAACTTCCTATATTCATTAATCCTATTCATCAATTCTTCATATACATGGTCGTCCATTTTTTTCAATTCCCATAAAGTCTTATAATAATCAGACGCTGAATTTAACACCCCTTTCAATAAGAGTTTTTTTGGTGCACATCCTTGATATAATATTTTAGTGGTAGGCTCTTCATAAACTTTATTACTTTCCATATGCACGATCAACCTTCTTTTTTATTTGTTCTGTCATAAATTTCTCATAACCTTTAACATCAAGCTTTCTAAATTCTGTTACATATTCATTCCAAACATGATCAAATTCACCTGGGTTAGAAAGCACAAGCTTAGGGAAATATTTCCTCTGAAGTTCATCCGATCTTGTATCAAAAATTTGCACTGGTGAACCTTGTTCCACCTGAACACTCCATGCTGGGAACCAAGGTCTCTCATCTGTTAGTGAGAACAACTCTGCAAAGGTTCTCACACCATATTGCTTGAGTAAATTTAAATCACCTTCTGTATATCCTAATTGCACGACTTCCGCCTGAGACCCAGGAGCAACCGAATTTCCATCTGCTAAAGAAGAACCTGTTCCGTAACGAGGCCAAAAGTATTCAAAATATTTAAGACCAAATGATTCCCTAAATTCTTCTGTTTCTTGATCGATTTGTTCCTTGGTTTTATAAAATCTTCCATTCTCATCGATTTCAAATGTTTCGCCTTCAATACCCCAGTTGGACAAAATTTGATTTTCATCTGTTAAAAGGTTATCGAAATACTGAATGATCTTAGCAGGGTCTTCCGCACTGACAGTAATGGCTATTCCACGATTATCTACGAAACCTGGAGAGTCACCGTATTGGTCTTTAATATCCTCGTCAAATACTATAGGCATAGGCATATAAAGGAGATCATCATTACCAAATTCCTCTAAAAGTTGAAGTGCTGGTCTTACCTGCCAACCATAATCAAAAAATCCTAATATTTTTCCAGATGATATTTTCGCTAGGTACTGATCATAGTTGTCAACGAATGAAGATTTATCATACAGCCCTTTGGCATTCATTTCATTTAATTTTTGAAGCCAACGCTTAGTAGAATCTTCCTTATCTGCATAAACTGTGGCTTCATACGTTTCCATGTCAACCATTACCCCACCATCATTTGGAAATCCAGCCAAATGATTTGCTGGGTTTATTAAAACAAAAAACCTCCAATCATGAGTTAAACTAATAAATCCCGTTACATCTTCATCTTTATGTTTCGCTACATATTCTTCAATTAATTGAAAATACTGATCTAATGTTTTAATTTTAGGATAGCCAAATTCCTTTAGAACACGACGTTGTATCCAGAACGCACTTTGATCAACATTAGGACTTGGAACACGCTCACCCACTATAGCATCAAAGGGTAAGAAATAAATATTTCCATCTTCCTGCTTCATTAGCTCGTAATAGGATCCATAAACTCTTTGTATGTTCGGTCCATGCTCATCTATTAAATCATTTAAAGGAATAAAGGTCCCTGCATCTAAAAATTTATCAATGGCACTATCTGGTATCACAACATCAGGAAATTCGTTAGCCGCAATCATTGTACCAACTTTTGTATTGATGTCTCCAACCAAAAATTCCATTTCAAAGTTAACACCAGTTTGATCCTCTAGTACTTTCCCTATCATCGTTTCATTGGTGTTCAAATCTCTAAATCCAGCCCCTGCATTAAATAATGTAAAAGTCACATTCTCTACTGAAGTTTCTTTACCATCTTGATTGTTTGATGTTGCTTTATTTACTTGTTCATTACTACTACTTTCTGAGCATGCAGCTACGAAAACCATAAACAACATCAGGATCAAAAACAAATAAGGCACTTTCACCTTCATAATACCTAGTCCCCTTTCGTTCATAATGTTTACAACCTCATTGTAAAAACATTAAAAAGTATATGTAGTAATTCAATAATGTTCATTTAAGTTTTCATTTCTTTTTCAATGGGCAATCGAATTTGAATTGTTGTTCCATTTCCTTCTTCACTATCAATGAGCATTTCAAATTGTTCTTCGTAATATAACTTTAGTCGATAGATCACATTCTGAATACCTACCCGATCCCCCATGTCCTTTTTGGAATGCATATATTGATTTAATTGAGAAAGCTTTTCTTCTTTCATACCCACCCCATTATCTTGTAAATAGTACACTAATACATTCTCTTCGATAGAGATTTTTAAATCGATCCTACCCCCATGTTTAAGCGGCTCTATTCCATGAATACTAGCATTTTCTATGAACGTTAGATAAGTCATTTTGGGAATTGTACAATCATAAGCGGCACTATCTATTTGAATATGATAATCTAGTTTTTGTTCGAATCTATATTTCTGTATTTCTAAAAAACAATAAATTAATTCTAATTCTTGTTTTACTGTCACCTTATCCATCTTCCACACTAACGATGTTCTTAACATCTTGGCCATGCTCTGAATAATATTGGCTGTTTCGTTCTCGCCTTTCATCAGACTTCGCATACGAATCGTTTCCAATGCATTAAATAAAAAGTGTGGATTAATTTGACTATGAAGCGCATTTAATTGCGCTTGTCTTTGCTGTAGTTCTAAATTTTTCTTTTGAATGTCAGCTTTATACACATCATCAATTAAACTTTTTATAGTTAATGTCATTCGGTTAAATTGAATTGAGAGTTGACCAATTTCATCACGTGCTTTAATATCAGGAATGATTTCAAAGTTCTGTGTTGTCACTTTATTGATATGTTTTAAAATTAACATGAGTCTAACCGTAAAAGATCTAGTAATCCATACAATAACTAGTGTTGGTAAAATAATAATCAAACAAGCTAATAAAATGACAAAATTAGAAGATTCTTTCACTTCCTGAAACACTTCTATATCTGGAATCTCTGCAATGACATTCCATTGTCCAAGAAGAATATCATCTGAAAAATCCTTTTCTATGACGATCGTTCCTTTAGGCAAATCAATTTGATCATATATAATTTCTGTATTTCGCCATTCCATATTTGAATTGGTTGTATATTCAACGCTCCTCTTACTCTTCTCTATTAAATACAAATCGCCATCTACATTTAAATTTGAGAATATTTGCTCAATAGCTTTTGGACGCAAATCAATTTTTAGTACTTTCTCAACATGATTTTGATCCCTATAATAATCCATTCTACGAACAATGCTGAAGATGTCTTTTTCTCCAAAGGATGATTCAGTTCGAATTAGAATCGGGGTAGAATAATTACTTTTCTTTATTCTTTTATACCACTCTGTTTTCTCCACTTCAGGAGAAATAAATTCCACACCTCCTGAATAAAGCAGTGTTGGATTGTCTACATAAATTGTAATTTCCTTCACTAATGTATAAATTGGGGTGTAACTGCTGTTTAATACTCTGCGTAAATAGGAATTATACGCTTCAACATATTCCGCTTCATTGTTCGTATAAGAATACGATAAAGTTTTATTAATCCAAAAATCCGTATAAAATAATGAAGATAGCGATATCGCATGTTCTACTTCTATCTGAAATTCACTTTTCATTTGTTCTATGTTTTTATTAATATCTTTCATTCTTAAATTCTCTACATGATTTGTTGTTACAATATAAAAAATGATATTAGTGAGTAAGATAGGGGTAAACACCGATACGAAAAAAATGATTAACATTTTATTTCTTAAACGAATATGATCTAAGCCTAGATTCATACTTGCGGTCCCCTCTTTATAAAAATAAATCGTTTTTACTTTATTAGATTACTTCGATATTCTGACGGTGTGATATGCTCAAGCTTTTCAAATTGAGTAACGAAATAATCAGGATTATTAAAACCGATTTTTTCAGCAATTTCATAGATTCTATAATCGGTTTGACGTAACAACTTTTTTGCTTCTCTAATTCTCAACTCTAATAAATACTCATTAAAATATATTCCATATGTTTTTTTGAAGAGTTGCCCAAGGTAGACTGGATTCATATAAAATCGTTCTGCAATCTTCTTTAATTTTAGATTCTCATGATAATTCTGCTCTACGTATTGTTTAACTTTTTCAATCTGTCCTCTTACATTCCCTCTTCTCAATTGATGAATTACAGCTCTACACTCCATAACAAAATCACTAAATAAACGATGAAGTTCATTTAATGTAAGAGGATTGTCATTCCAACTATTAATAGGTTCAATCGTTTGAATTTCCTTTGCATCTCCACTCATATTATGTATTATTTCTAACAAACCATGGACACACTGTTGTATAGACGCTTTCACTGCCTCCACTGCATAAAATTTCATACGAAAATCCTCAAAAATTTGATTTATAATGACTCTGAGATCAATTTCATGTTTCTCTTCAACCTTCATTAACAATGATTGATATAACGGTAGATCTAGCAAAGTATACTTTAATGAATGTTTTACATCGTTAAATGTGACGATTTGCGTTTCATCATTTAAATATTTATATTGCAAAACTTCTTTTGCACTCTGGTAAGATATGGATAATTCATATAGTAGGTTTGTAGGTTTACCAATGTATATATACACGTTGCTATTTTGTTCCTTCATCAAAACTTGTTTCAATTTATCTGTAAAAAGATTCACATCACCTTGATAATGACCTAGTTCATTATCGGTAATAATCATACCTAGTTTGCCATGATGTTCATACAAATAAATAGGATTAGAATGATTTGTTGTTGCTCTTGAGGAGGTAACAAAAACTTGAATATTTTCTTTCATCTGCTTAACTTGGGTTGTCACATCATCTTTGCAAAGATGGGTGTCGTTTAATTCAATGAAGGCATAATAATAAATTGTGGAGGGGGGTATCTGTAGTTTGTTGCACCAATGCAATAATTCATCTTCAGTAAATTCACGTCGAAACAAACCATTGATCATTTGATTATAAAGCAAATGATTATTTTTATTTAAATAAGTTATTCTTTGATTGATTTTATCCCCTAGTCTTAATAGTGCTCTAGTCATCTCTTCTTGATCAATCGGTTTTAAGATATAATCGTGTACGCCATAACGTACTGCTTGTTTGGCATAATCAAAATCATTATACCCACTAATGATGATAAAACTAGTTTCCATTTGCAGTTCCTTTACTTTATGTATCAACTGCAATCCGTCTATGACTGGCATTCGAATATCTGTAATCACTACATCTGGGTTAATTTCCTGAATTAACGAGAGTGCATCCTCACCATCCTCTGCCTCATCAATTACACTATACCCACAGCTATTCCAGTCGATTAAATTCCTCAATCCTTTACGCACATAAATCTCATCATCAACGATCATTACAGTATACATGAATGAAGTCCCCTTTCCGAGTGACCTTATCACAATAATGATAGAGTGAAAAGCAAGCCTATATCATTAGTGTATTCGTTTCTAGTAGAAAGTAAAGTATACTGAATATTTGTTTTAAATTATTTAAGTATATTGTTTAATTTTTTATGAATTTAATTAGAAATTATATCAATCAACAATACCATAACTCTTTTTCTTTTTATTTTATGTAAGTGTCAAAATACTAACATTATAAATAGATTGAAGCACAAGCAAATATAGTAAATCTGACATATTCTAATAGAAAGGGAGGTGAATTTTATGTTTTTTTCTGGCATTATAAGTGGATTTAGAAGCATATTTAGTAGAGATCCATTACCTTATAGAACAACGGAAGGCATAATAATAGTTACGCTATTCCTTCTGTTGGTTCTGGGACTGGGTGAAGTTTAAACTTTATTTAGTAGAGTAGTATATTTACATTCCACAAAATGGCATTTTTCTTTAAGAGAAGTGCCTTTCTTTATAATTTAGGCTAAAAATACCTATTAATTTGAAAATTACTATCAAAAGTAGATAAAATAAAATCTTTCGCATCTATTATTGTTAAATCAAGTTCATCACCTGTCGTTGTGCTTATAGTAACTATTTCACCTTTTAATTGATCTAATACACATTGCATTGGACATACACAACATTTACATATCGAATCATCCAAAAAGCTCATATTATCAACCATCCTTCATTAGTTTTTAATTTTTAAATATAATATGAGCTATAATAATCCTTTGATTGGACGTTTTGTAATGCCCTTCAAAAGTTCCGCTAATTCCTATAAAATTTTATTTTCAAACTAGTATTTATTTAGTAATGATACTTTCTTTCAAAAAAAAGTCTCAAAGAAGTTTTCAACTTCTTTTGAGACCATTTTAAATGTATTATATTAAACTTATTTAAACAACCTTTGAAAGTGAAATCTGGGTGAACAAGAACTACTTAACAGCATATACATTAACGGTAAATGAATTTCCACCTGTACTTGATGGGTCTGCTATATATAATGAATCATTCTTTACAACACCGGTGTAAGAACCATTTTTTAAAGAATTAAAAATAATAGGATCAGTCCATACTGGAACATCCTCTTTCACTCTAAAACTTATTGAATCTGCATTGGAGTTATTAACTATTTCCCAATATAACTTTTCAGTACCTGGAGGAATGTTTACTGTAGAAAAATTATTGCTTGAACGATGTTTCTGACCTGGCTGAGGTCCACCATTTGATGTAGTTGAAGCAATAAGGGTAAGTTCTTCTACAGCTTCTTCAGCATGGTATTCAAATATTGCAGAGACAGGTTGATGATCAGACAATTGTTTTCCAGCACTGTCTAGAAAATCATCATTTGGAACAGCATAATCTTTGACACTTAATTGTATAAAATCTCCACTGCGATATAAGATTTTATCAATTCGATCGCCGGACTCCCCTATCCCAGGAATAATTCCTCCATTCTCAATGTCTGCCCATGCATCGGAAAATCCAGCATCTACAAATTGCCTTACTTCCCCTTCATATTTATATTTACTATTAAAATCCCCCGCAACTATAATAGCATTCCCTGTTGACCATTCATTCAATTTGGATAACAATTGTTGAAAGTTTTTCTTTCTTACATCTTTATCATTTTGACTCCCACCTGCATCAGCATGAAGATTATAAATATCTACGAAAACACCATCGCTTACTTCATGACGAGCAAATGAAAAGCCTTTAGGGGTTAAGCAATCAGTTCCAGAATCAAAAACACCGTAACAATCATTCCATTCTTTACGAGTAAAATGAGTAAAAGGAAACATTGAAACCCGACTTAATCCATCACCAAAACCCATAATACCAGAATGTGATGATAAATAAGGATGATTTACTTTTTCAATTAAATCACTATGATAATTAAAATCCTCTTGAGCAAGTACAATATCATAATTGTTTAATTTAGGACTTATAAGAATAGTATTTGTTGCTGGACTTGATTGAGAAACAGGATCCCACAACCCTGCTACATTATAGGTTAATAATGAAAACTCTCCTTCTGCCTTATGTGCTTGAACTGGGGATGTAAATTGATTTGATAGAATCAAACTACTAACAATAAAAAACATTATTACTAGGGTATATATTTTTTTCATAAAATCATCTCCTACGTTCTTTTAATAAAATTTTGGAGTAAAACAAGATGTATTTATGTCATTCATTAGAATTACTCTAATCAGAAATAACAAACTAATCACTTATTTTTGATTCACATGAACATATGTAATTTTATACCAAGTTTTGAATCTATTTTAACATATTAAAAATAAACCTATAAAACCTAATAATCAGCCTTTTTTCTTAAAAATAGTACAATAACTATAATTTTCCACAGTTATTCTAGTTTTTTTGCAGTTATTCTATTGATTATAATTAATATAGCGAATTATTTTTTTGAAATCCTACAGTAAAAAATCACCTAAATAAAAGTTTTTGATTTTTCATTTTGTACTAGTATTTTGTGCAAGGGATTAGTTTTCATAGTTTTTAGAAAATATAACAATGTATAAAGGGGAATTTCTCGGACAACTGTTTATAGGTATTTAGAAAAATAAGACCAAAATGCTAAAAAAATAAATAACTTATGTTATTTATCGGATTTGATATTCATAAAAAAACCTTGAAAGGCATATAGCCAATCAAGGAGTTGTTACTTTTTTTAAAAATTAATTCCTAACATTAATCATTTTTGTTAGTAGGTATTATATTAAGCGCCATTCCAATTGACCCTAATTTTTCAATTAATTTATTTGCCTTACCATAAGGAAATTCCTCTACTAATATCAAAGGGGGATTTTTTGAACCCTTAAGTAAATGTTCCATTGAAATATTAAGACCTAATATTTTTTTATTCTTACCAAATATTTCAAGCCTCCACTAGGAGTTTTTACTAAAACTATATTACAAGTATCAGGTGGAACAAGTATTGTTTTTTGTTCTGTTTCATTTAAGCAACCACTACTAATCCATTTACTAAAATCCGAGGTAACTAAAGTAGCATGATTGGGGTTCATATCACCAGAATCAACAATTACTACCCTTTTTTCATTTGAACCTTGAAACATTAAGAAAACATTACCCCCACCATCATCACCAATAGAAACATATCCACTTGCATATTCATTTACTTCCCAAGTCTTATTTCGTTCCACAATATCCTCAGTACCATAAATTACTATCCCACCACCAATTGATAGACCATTTGTATATTTTAATAAGTTCTGATACACATTAGGTAATTCAACTTTCATAAGGTCTTCTACTTCCTGTATTTCAAAATCACTGGCAGATTGTTTTTTTATTAAATCTGGAGCCTTAGATAAGTCAATCATTCTATGAAACCTCCTAAATCATCAAAATATTTATATGCATCTCCTATTGCCTTCCGTACATTTTTACGATCAACTCCTGCTTCAATCATTTCCCTATAGCTCTCATTAAATTCATAGCGAATATCAGTATTATAGCCTTCAGCTTTTCTTCTTTGTCTCTGCATAGAAGAAATTTTTGCATGTGGTTGACCAGAGCTTGATGGTAGAAGTATTGCAGGAGCTTTCTTTTCGTTGCCGACTTCATCATACGCATAAGTGATCACTTGTTCTCTGGTGTGAATTTAAAAGAAATATTGATTATTTAAAAGAAAGTTGCACTGTTTAAAAGAAAGTTTGATCAAAAATAGCAGGATAATATTCACAATTCCTTGATCTTATACGGTTTCGAGTTGGAAATGATCAAACTTTTTTATAAAAACATGCCAGGTTCTACAAAGAGAGAAACATGTTTTGATCGATCTTTTTAAAAAAAAATATTATTTCCATTAACGATAGATTGAGTGTTTACTAGATTATTTTGATCAAACTATATTTCAATCCAACAATTAAACTTATCTGCAATGCTAGCTAACTGCTTAAGCTGTTCTCCTGATATACCATCCAGGTTAACTTTAATGTTAAGAGTATCAAACTTTTTTCTTAAACTTTGTAACTTCTTCTCAATAGACTCCATCGACTTTTCTTACAATGCAGCCTCGATGAGAATTCTTATATTATCAGCCAATTCACCACTCCTTTTTCACACAACAAAAAAAGTATTGAAATTTGTCGACGATACTTTTGAAATGTGTTATGATTTTATCCTAAAATTCTAAATCCACTTAATAGGTATATTTAGAATTTTAGGATAAGAGGTGTTTTTTATTTTTTAATTGGGGGGAAATAATAGTTGGACACACAAAACAATGAGTTCAAAGATATTAATGAAAGAGATGAAAAAGAAACAAATGATATTAAAGAGGACATAGTATTAAATCCCTGGTTTTCGATTTGGTTAAAACCGAGAAAAACAATGAGATATGTATTAGATACTAAGCCAGGCAAATTATTTTTGTTGATTTATTTAGGAATACTCGTCACAAGTTTAGATCGTGGGGCTTCAAATGAACCAGGTGATACAATGAATCTATTTTCAATTTTATTTACTTCTATTATAGGTTCACTTTTTTTTACTGCTATTGCTTATTACATAGCTCCATTATTATTGCGATGGACAGGAAGTTTATTAGGAGGTAGAGGAACCACTGAAGAAGTCCGTTATGCCTATGCCTATTCTTATATTCCATATGCCTACTCATTGATATTTATTTGGATACCTTCATTATTATTATTTGGAATTAATAATTTTACTACTGAATATGCATATAGCATTTATAGCAGTTCAACGCTTACAAATTTAATGTTTATTTTCAATTTACTTGATTTAATTATAGCGATATGGGCTATTTTCACGACTATAAAATGTTTGGCTGAAGCTCATCAATTTTCATCTTGGAGATCATTAGGTGCAATAATAATAAGTTTCTTAGTAATATTTATACCTCTTTTTATATTATTTGCATTAATATTTCCAATATTAATTTTTTCATAGTTAATTAACTTACTATTGAACAGCCCATTTTCATATATTGAAGTTAACGGGCTGATGCCTCGTGATCGTTTTGACGCTATTTTCTCTACCATAGATATGGATCGAATCTTGTTTGCTGTATCCAAAAAATCTTTTTATGGTAAGCCCGTAAATTTAAATTATGCAGCAATGATCTACTCTTTAGTAGCACGTATTATGGAACGAATTCACTCTTATAAAAATAAGAAAATACTTTTTAATACCTTTACCTTGTCTCATATTTCTTTTTAATATTTCCTGAATTCACATCATAAACACATGCAAAATCACATCCATTTGCTACTATTATTGCTGTTAAATCATCCCCAATATAATATATCTCGTGAAAACAGATAACACCTCTAATATCGCTTGGTACTTTGAGCCTAAGTCTTTCACTTCCATTAGCATTTATAATGAAAGCATTGTTAACACCATATTCTTCAGTTGAAAAAACGATGGCTAAACCACTTCTATCAGCTAACTCTACAACACTTTTTGGTGGATAAGTTGTTTTTCTTATAAGCGGTTTATTATTGTATTTCCAAATAATGTTCTTATCATTTATACTCCATTTGAGGTTACTTATTTTTGTTCTCAATTAATCACCTACTTTATAATTTTAGGTTCACCTATAGGAATTAAATTTGCTCTATCAGAATAATTCAAGATTTGAACTTGATTCCCTCCACCAGGATATCTTTCATCATTATAAATTTGTGGTCCAACTTCACCAACTTGAATTCTTGTTCCTTCTGGGACTAAATATTGTTGAACTTTTGATACTTCTGGTTTAAACTCAGGTGTTACTGCGAGATTATTTCTAACGTAATTTACATCTAAAATATCATCTAACGTCCCCCACCCACCTGGTCTAGTTTGATTTGGAGCCATAGCCATATTAATTTTGAAATCTTTTGGGGCTACCATGGATACTATCTCTCCACCATCTACCCACGGATTACTGCCTTGAGGTGCAGGTAAAGCTAACTGAGCACCCGTCCCTTTGGTAATCTGAGCTTTATTTGAAATCTCACCAACGTTCGATATTTGTTTCGCCTTACCAACAGGGAAAACATTTTCACCTATTAGCGACCCGATCATATTTGCTCTCTGGTTCCCATCAGCTTCCATAAAAGCGTAGTAAGCCTGTTCACCACTATGGTAAACAGCTTTACCGGTTTGAATCGGGTGCATCACTGCATATCCTATATTCTTACCTGTCTCTATCGGATGTGATGCTGAATCCCAAAGTCCTTCAGCTGTAGACCAAATCCCTTCTCCTACACCCACAATTGTATTTCCGGCCATTGAGAAAAATCCAACATCATCACTATCTCGACTTAAACCAAACGGATCAATATAACTTATCGGATTTCCATTGACATAAGCATATTTATTCAGGGATAAACTGCTGCTGCTGATACTGCCTTGAACCACGTCTCGATTGATGAATCGTTTGATCTCTGGGTTATAGTAACGGGCTCTCATGTAGTAGAGACCATTCTCGTCTGTCATCACACCATATCTTCCATTATACAAGAATGGATGGTTGGTTGTCCCCTCTGAATAGATTAGTTCACCATATGGTGAGTAGGCATATTGGTCTGTAATGACCCCATCTATATTCGTTAACGGTACTTCCTCTGCGATCATAGTGATATACACTATGATTTCTATTTGCATCTTCTTGTGATACTAACCCTAATCCATATACATAATACGTTAATGGATTTCCTTCTTCGTCTACTTCCATTAACAATTGACTATAAACGGCATGAGGATTCACAACTTGATAGGTTGTCTCATTGGTTAATGTATTTGTAATGGAAGTCCGGATATCTTCTGCGTTATACGTATACGTATAATCTCCTACACGAATCAAACGGTTTTGGGAGTCATACTCCATTTGCTGCATGGTACCTTGTAATGGAACTTGGATCATATTGCCGTCTGCATCGTAGAGTACACTCTCACCCTTATACGTTTCTATTCGATTATCTG
This sequence comes from Chengkuizengella sp. SCS-71B, assembly GCF_040100845.1. NCBI lineage: Bacteria > Bacillati > Bacillota > Bacilli > Caryophanales > Paenibacillaceae > Chengkuizengella > Chengkuizengella sp. SCS-71B. The sequence continues at coordinate 3,703,781 of NZ_JAZHSH010000001.1, forward strand.
ACGTATAGGTGATGTTTGTTTCTTCTGTTGATCCATCCGTACTTTCTTGAATCGATTGGATGTTTCCACCGAGATCATACCCATATTGATAGTTCACACTCGATGGATTGAACGAATTTAAGAAATTGTCTGCTTGGGTTAATCGGTTTAATTCATCATAAAGATAGTTTTTATCCCCTTCGGTCTTTACATTGTTCGATGCATCATACGTAAAGGTTTCTTGATGAATGATGTCTCCATCTTTCGTTTCATCTATTAACTCAATGAGTTGCCCTGCTACATCATACGTTCTCGTTTCCTTTGAACCATCTGGACGAACGGTAGAAATGAGCCTGTTATTTTCATCATAAGTATAACTCGTCACTCTTCCTGCCCATCTGTCACACTTTTTAAATTCCGAGCTACATCATACGTATAAGTAACGATTTTTCCATCAGGATAAATCAGTTGAGATAGATTCCCCCACTTCGTCATATCGATATTCAATTTTATTGCCATTCTCATCGACATACGAGACAATGCGATCGAGTGTATCATACGTTCTCGTGATGGTTTTGTCCTCTTGATCTGTGACTGTAAGCAGATTATGATTGTCATCATACGTTCGACTGACCTCGTATTCCGGTGTATTCGTTTTAATTAAACGTCCGACTTCATCGTATGCATAAGTGATCATTTGTTCTCTGGCATTTTTCTTTTCGGTTAATAGATCACGACCATCATATTGATACGTGATTCCTCCACCACTGTCGAATGTTTCTTTCACTACTCTGCCTGCTGCATCATATTCAAAGGAAGTTTGCACACCATTGGCATCCGTGAATGATAGTAACTGACCTTTAGAGTCAAAAGATTGCTGACTTATACCACCCATAGCGTCTATAACTTGAACCAGTTGATTCACCGCATCGTATTGATACGTCTGACTATTTTCTAACGGATCCGTCAGTGTAGTTAACCGTCCGTTTTTGTCATAGCCTGCAACGACCTTAACAGTGAAGGAAGCATCCGAATCCATTAAAGTTCTAGCATCATCCATTACAAGAAAATCGGCTGTAGCTACCCCGGTTTTTTTTGTCAGATTCCAAGCTTTTCCGAATAATCCAACATCATCACTGTCTCAACTTAAACCAAAGCAGAAAACCACCTTCGGGATGGTTTTCAATTTTTATGTTATGAATTTATATTTATGAATTTAAAAGATTGCATTTTACCATAGAAAATTTTCTACACCTACTTTATTAATAAAAAAGTCACTCAACGTTGGAGATATCTTTATTGCAGTTTCTTCATCTAGATCACCAAAGCCAGTTAAATATAAACCAAAGCCATCACTACCATTAAAAAATAGTAATGCCATATCACCACCGTCATCACCGATTACCAAAGAATCTGGAATATTTTGTTGAACTTCATATGCTGCATTAAGTTCAATAACACCATTCATTCCAGTTATTCCCCAAATTCTAATTAATTTTCCGTTTTGAATAGTCATTTCAACATCAGTTGCTTCTTTCAGTAATTTTATATAATCTGATGGTAAACTTACTGGAGAATTTTTTTTAAGTTGCTCTATTTCTTCTGCTGTTGCTGGTCTATCTTTTGCCTCTATTGTATAAATTTCACTTAACCTATTTAGAATACTCATTTAATAATCAATCCTTTTATAAGGTACTTTTAGTTTATCTAGCATTTTATATTGTTGTTCTAACGTTTCTTCGATAGTTGAGCGATTAAAGCCTGCTTTTGTAAAATCGTCAACTATATACTGTAATTCATCTTGTAAAGAAGACCTCCACTTCCCCTGTCCAGATGAAACCCGTTTATTTCTTCTGGTATTTTGAGCAGTGCTTATTATAGTGTGCGGTAATCCTTTACCTGTTTCAAGAGTCATTGTTGGAGCAAGAGCAGGGTTATAACCATTTTGACCAAGATTGTTCTTTGCCCATTCTTGCTGTAATCCATGGTGGGACTGCAATCTACCTCCAATTGGACCAAGCACTCTTGGTTTTGGTTGTGCATTTTTATGTGTTTTATTAAATAGTACATAGTTAGCTTCATCCGTACCCTTACCTAGTTGTATACCAATATTATCTCCTGCCATAGGATAAGGTAGACTAGTAGGAGCCTCATTATGTTTTATAACTATAGAAAGATCACTAGACTTATTCGTTGATTTTACCCCTGGTGCTGCCTTTCCTAACTTTCCTAATTTTAATACTTTACCTGCTGGAAAAAGACTTGCTTCTGCAACTACCTTAGCAGTGAAAGAAGTATCCAAATCCATTAAGGTTATAGTAACGAGCTCTCATGTAATACAGACCATTCTCGTCTGTCATCACTCCCCTATCTTCCATTATACAGGAATGGATGGAAGGAGGTTTGGACACCATTGGCATCGGTGAATGCTAAATTGACAATTATAATAAATCATTATCATTTCATATTTTTCTTCTTTAGAAAACCTTTTTTTTTAGACATTAAAAATACTCCCCTTCAGGCACAGATTTTTTTATCTTATCTGTCTACCTGTTAGGGAGTATATCATAGCCAATCAAGGAGTTGTTACTTTTTAATCATTTTTGTTAGTAGGTTATTGCCTTACCATAAGGAAATTCCTTCATTACATTGCTTGCTATTGAGAATATCGCTTTTAAGGAATCTTACAATTCTTCTTAATATCATCTTGCCTAATTATTACTACATACCAACATTTACCCTATGTATGTCCAATACATCTGATATTCCTTTCTCACTCATTCTTTTAAGTAGATACTCATGGCCTTTTTCCAATGCAAAATTTCTTTCTTCTTCATAAATAGGAAGGAGCGTATAAATGTGTATGTTCCCTTTTTTAGTATGAACGTTATCTAGCCCAGATTCTTTAGGACGACATACCAATATGCATGATAATTTTGTATTTGGTGCAAATGGCTGAGGGGGTTCCCCATTTGGAAGAATAACCCCTTCTTCTAGCCATCCATCATAAATATGTGGAATATGAGCTACTTTCCTTAACCACCCAAGAGGCCAATAATTGTTTTGATCTTTCATAATATCTTCCTCAACTATCCAACTTGAAGGCAATTTTAGTAACAACTCTGCATATTTAAACACACTTTCTTTGTCTGAATAGTCCATAGGTTCATCGCTCATACCTGTAGTTACAAGAGTTATGAAATCTTTATTCAATGTTGGAGGAATTATTTGAATATGGACCGATACTCTACTACCAGGAACAGTTTCACTAATAGTATTTTTGATAGAGCCAAAGTATTTAGCCACATGCTCTAAAATCTCATCATGATGGTCTTGAATATTTTCGTTTGTTTTAGTTACAGTAGTAGACCATCCTTTTTGACTTTCTAACAACTTAATGATTTCTTTTTCTCCTAGTTCCTTTGCAAAAGTTAATGCGTCCCTATCTTTTTTAGATTCACCACTATATTTAACATCCGTATCTATACCACTTTCAATTAATAGTTTTGCAATATCAACATGCCCATTACTAATTGCACCAAACAATGGATTTCTTTCTGGTTCGCCTACCTCCATCTCAGCTCCACAAGATAATAAATATCTTACTACATCAATATGTCCTGCAGAAGCAGCTTCGTTCAATGCTCCACCACCGTATACTCCACCTAGCATATTAATATTTAAACCCAGTTCTATAAGTTTCTTAACTATATCTAACTCCCCTCTAGAAGCTGCGACATGAAGCCACGTTCCAAAAGGGGTCATCATATTTAAAAGTTCAACGTTAGAGTCGATTAATTCAACAACTTTTTCAAGATTTCCTTTTTTTATAGCCGAACGAATTTCTTTTGCTATTTGATTGCTATCCATCTCTTAACTATCTCCTCCTTTTTGCAATATCACCAAGTTTATCAAGCATTTCCACCATATCATCTCTATCTCCACCAGCATCTCTTACTTTTTTAATATTATCAACAACATTCCTAAGTGCTTCAATTCCATGTTGACCTTTAACTCTATTTGGAGCCCAAACTAAGTTTTCAAGTCCTAAAATCGGGTCAATGTCATATTCTCTTAATATTTCTTGACCTACTTTCACTAGTTCTTTTTGAGATTTCCCATTTCCTTTCTTGAATACAATATGATGTGCATGGGGATCATACATATCATTCGGCGGATCTCCTATATTCTTCTTCAAATAAGCTCCGTAATCAATTTTATCTACACTTAAAGTAGATTTAACCGTATCCTTGCGTAATTGAATACCAATATTATCTCCTGACATAGGATAAGATAGACTAGGAGGATCATTATGTTTAACAACTTTAGAAAGATCATTAGTCTCATTCGTTGCCTTTCCGACTAACTTTCCTAATTTTAATACTTTACCTGCAGGAAAGAGACTTGCTCCTGCAACTACCTTGGCAGTGAAAGAAGCATCCGAATCCATTAAAGTTCTAGCATCATCCATTACAAGGAAATTAGCTGTAGCTACCCCGGCTGTTTTCGTAACATCCCAAGCTTTTCCCAAAAATCCAACATCATCACTCTCTCGACTTAAACCAAACGGATCAATATAGCTTATGGGATTCCCATTCACATAAGCATATTTATTCAAGGATAAGCTGCTGCTGATACTACCTTGAACGACATCCCGATTGATGAATCGTTTGATCTCTGGATTATAGTAGCGAGCTCGCATGTAATACAGATCGTTTTCGTCTGTCATCACACCATATCTTCCATTATACAAGAATGGATGGTTGGTTGTCCCCTCTGAATAGATGAGTTCACCGTAAGGTGAATAGGCATATTGATCTGTAATGATCCCTTCTATATTCGTTAAAGCAACGGTACTTCCTCTACGGTCATAATGATATACACTATAATTTCCATTAGCATCTTCTTGGGATACTACCCCTAATCCATATACATAATACGTTAATGGATTCCCCTCTTCGTCTACTTCCATTAACAATTGACTATAAACAGCATGAGGATTTACCACTTGATAGATGGTCTCATTTGTTGATGTATGGGTCATTGAAGTCCGGATATCTTCTGCATTATACGTATAGGTGAAATCTCCTGCACGGATCAAACGGTTTTGGGAGTCATATTCCATTTGCTGCATCGTACCTTGTAATGGGCCTTGAATCATATTGCCGTCTGCATCGTAGAGTACACTCTCGCCGTTATAGGTTTCTATTCGATTATCTGACGTATAGGTCATGTTGGTTTCTTCTGTAGATCCATCCGTACTTTCTTGAATCGTTTGGATGTTTCCACCGATGTCATACCCATATTGGTAGTTCACACTTGATGGGTGGAACGGATTTATGAAATTGTCCGCTTGGGTTAATCGGTTTAATTCATCATAAAGATAGTTTTTATCCCCTTCCGTCTTCACATTACTGGATGCATCATACGTAAAGGTTTCTTGATGAATGATGTCTCCATCTTTCGTTTCATCTATTAACTCAATGAGTTGCCCTGCTACATCATACGTTCTCGTTTCCTTTGAACCATCTGGACGAACGGTAGAAATGGGTCTGTTATTTTCATCATAAGTATAACTTGTCACTCTTCCTGCCCAGTCTGTCACACTTTTAAAATTCTGAGCTTCATCATACGTATAGATAACCGTTTTTCCATCCGGATAAATCAGTTGAGATAGATTCCCCACTTCATCATAGCGATATTCGATTCTATTTCCATTCTCATCGACATACGAGACAATACGATCGAGTGCATCATACGTTCTCGTGATGGTTTTGCCCTCTTGATCTGTCACTGTAAGCAGATTATGATTCTCATCATACGTTCGACTGACTTCGGATTCCGGTGTGTTCGTTTGGATTAAACGTTCGACTTCATCGTATGCATAAGTGATCACTTGTTCTCTGGCATTTTTCTTCTCGGTGACTAAATCACGGCCATCATATTGATACGAGATCCCCCCACCACTGTCGAATGTTTCTTTAATTAATCTACCTGCTTCATCATATTCAAAAGAAGTTTGCACACCATTGGCATCGGTGAATGCTAGTAACTGGCCTTTAGAATCAAAGGATTGCTGGCTTATACCACCCATAGCGTCTACCACTTGAGTCAGTTGATTCACCACATCATATTGATACGTTTGATTATTTCCTAACGGATCGGTCAGTGTGGTTAACCTTCCGTTTTTGCCATAGGCTTGTGTCGTTGTATTGCCTAGTGCATCGGTCATTTGAATCGGTTGATCACCATCGTTATATACAATCAAGGTGATCTGATTTTCTTTTGCATCCTTTTGAGAAATCAAGTTTCCGACGGCATCATATTGCGTTGTTAACGTATGACCTAAGGCATCGGTGATACCTGTCTGTCTTCCAATTTCATCATAAGTCGTTGTCGTTGTATTTCCTAAAGCATCCGTAACCTGCGTGAGTCGACCTTCCTTGTCATAAGCATACTGAGTCAACTGACCTAACGCATCCGCTTCTTGAATTAGGTCATTCATTTTATTGTACGTATTGGTCATGACATTTCCTAAAGCATCGGTTTTAGTGATCACATTATTGTTTAGATCATACGTAAACTGAGTCACTCCATGTAACGCATTCGTTTCACTTAACAGATTTCCTAATGCATCATAACTAAAGGTATTTGTATTTCCTTCTGGATCGGTCGTACTGATTAAACGATCCATGTTATCATACGTATTCGTTTCACTGTTTCCAACCTCATCGGTTGTTGAAACAAGACGATCTAACGCATCATAACTAAAGGCCACGGTATGACCGAGTGGATCAGTTGTACTTAGGATTCTCCCCTTGACATCGTAAGTGTTTTCTATGATATTTCCTTTCGCATCGGTTGTTTTAGTTAATTGATTCAAGTGATTAAACGAATACTGTGTAGTTTGATTTTCTGCATCGGTTTCAGATATCAAGTTACCATTTCCATCATACGTAAAACTCGTGACATATCCTAAGGCATCGGTTTTCGTTAATACATTCCCCATGCCATCATAGGTAAATAAAGTTTCCTTCCCTAACGCATCCACTTCTTTGGTGATGTTGCCTCTGGAGTCTACGGTAAATGTGCTTGTCCCTTCCAGTGCATCGGTGACTTGAATCAGTTGTCCGATCGCATTATGCGTCATGGAGGTGGTATTTCCATTTTTATCTGTTTTAGTGCTTAAATAGCCTAGTGTGTCATAAGTGAATGACTCACGGTTGCCTTCAGCATCTGTCTCACTGATCAACTGATCAATCGCATTGTATTCTTTGGTTGTGACATACCTCATTGGATCAGTGATTTGAATGACTCTGCCTTTGGCATCATACGTTTGAACTGTTTCATGACCAAGAGGATCGGTGATTTTTTGTAAACGATCTTCTGGATCGTATGCATATAGTATCGTATGTCCTAATCGATCTTCCACTGAAATGAGCTTTCCGTTTGCATTATACGTATAGGTTGTACTCTCTCCTAAAGCATTGGTTTCACTTAAGAGATTGCCTTGCATGTCATAGGTAAATTGAGTCGTGTTTCCTAACTGATCCGTTTGTTGAATAAGATGATCCAACGCATCGTATGCATAGGTGATGGCTTCCGTTTCTGAGAAACTTTCTTTGATTAATCTACCCACCTCATCATATTCGTACTTGACGATATTTCCGTTTGGATCTTGTTTCTCTTGCAACATGCCATTGATATTTGTAAATAAGGTCTCAGCACCATTAAAATCTACTTGACGTTGCACATAACCGAGTTCATCATACGTCAAGGACTGCTGAAATCCTTCTGGATTGGTCACTTGAATTAAACGATTGGACTCATCATAGGTAAATTCTGTTTTATGTCCAGTAACGTTCGTTCTCGTTAATAGATTGTTACGCTCATCATAAGTCATGATCGTTTTATTCTCAGCTGGATCGATGATTTCAATCGTGTTGCCCATCTCATCATATTTAAATTGCTTCGTTTGATTCAAGGCATCGGTTTCTTGAATCAAATTCCCTAGACCGTCATACGCCATGGTGGTGATGTGACCTAGTTCATCTTCGATTTTTACTAATCGATACTGATAATCATGAATGAGTTTCTTTGTTTGACCATCTCTTTTGGTTACGATCGTGGTTAAGTAACCCGGTTCAATCTCTTCGTCATATTGGAAAGTCGTAATGGCATTTCCTTCGACACCATCGTCTTGTGTAACGACACGACCGGACTCATCATACGTATTGACAAAGGTTTGTACGCCTTGTTCGGTTGAAGTTAGGACTCTTCCTAGTTCATCATACGTATACGTGATGACCTCATTTCTCGTATTTGTAATTTGGGTGAGATGGTTATTTTCATCATATTGAAAAAGCATCGTTCTTGCTAGATTATCTGTGACTTTGGTTAATCGATTGTCCGTATATTCAAATCCAAAATAGGTTCCCGTATCTTCTTCGATCACTTTGATCAATTGATTGGTACTGTCATCATATTGGAATGTAATGCTTTTTCCGTGTTTATTAATCTGTTCTACTAGTTTTCCAGCAGCATCAAATTGATAGATTCGTTGATCTTTTCTTTTTAACGTATAACTTCCATCTTCATGTTGAGTCAGTTGATCAAACTGCGTGGCTTTGTCATAGGAATCATACGTGCCGTCCTCATTTTTAATAAATCGATTCTTCTGGTGATTGGACCAGTGAATCATGACAGAATACTCTGATTCTTGTTCTAAATAGGCATCATAATTGTGACTCCAACCGACACCCACTGCTCCCTCATTTAATAGAAGTGAGTGATAGTCTAGTTTAAAGTTCAGCTTCTGCGGACCATGCAGTTGCAGCAAATTTTTGTTGATGACCATCGCTCCAGAAGAAGTATCTACTGGGTCTGCATGGTAAGATCTCATATCCGCGAAAGCATAATAATCGATTCTTTCAATTTGTTTTTTAGCCTCAGAACCCGAAATCGGGGTTGGATTGAGGGGGACAGGTAAATAAAAACCCAGTCCAGAGGGAATATAAGCTATCTTCCCATTCGTAATCCCCGAAACGTGAACGAGATCGAATCCTGGAGAATTCCCTGCCATATCAATGCCAACGACAGCCACTGCAACGACCGGTTGATCAAATCCGATATCAGCCAAGTCAAAGCTGGTCGTCGTCCCTCCACTCGCCATACCGAGAAATACAAACTCATTATCATAAGAGCTCACATAAATCTCAGCTTGATCACCAGCAGCTCCTTGTTCTGTGATAAAAATATCTGGAACACCCGGTTTATCTATAATTTCATAATCATATCCTATGGTTAAATAACTACTTGAAGGTAAAGCAACAAAACCTTCAGTATCCCCACCAAGAGCAACTGTCGGTGAAACATAAATATAATCTGTACTTGTAGTAGAATCACCAAAGTTTAAACCATAAAAATCTTCATACTCAAGATTTACCCCACTGTAGTATTGATTTAATAGTTTAGAGCCAAATGCTGCAGATAAAAGAGACCATGTTGAACCTTTCTCTCCTGTTACTTTGATATAATATACACCTGAATGAGGAGGAGTGAATTCAACGCTTGAGTCCGATGTATAAATGGATGTTGTTTCATTTTCAGGATAAATCGATACACTTTCCCCACCTACGTTTTGAAGTGAATACGTTTGACTTGAACCCAACTCTGTTTTATACCATGTATAACCTTGATTTGTAATCGTTCCTTCAAATTCATGATTCAAATTAGCTGTAAAAGCCGTTCCTCTTGTTGTACCTGGTTCAACAGGATTTAGACTCCAGCTGTTTCCACTTGACCCTTTAATGACTACGTAATACTCACCTGTAGTACTGGGAGTATAATCAAATGCCGTGTTACTAGAATCTGCTGATCTATAATCATATGTTGAACTACCTACTGGATAAAAATATAAATATCCTCCACCTTGTTTATGCCAGCTATACGTTTGATTGGCATCCAACTCTGTAATATACCTAGCATAACCAGAGTCCGTTATTGTTCCTTCAAAACTTCCACTTAAATCAATAGGAATCGCCGTTTTATATGTCATTCCTGCCTCAGCAGACTTCAGACTCCAACTCGCTCCACTGGAACCTTCAATTTTTAAATAATAAGTTCCTGTTGTACTTGGTGTAAAATCAAATGCCGTATTATTAGAATAAGGAGATCTATAATCATATGATGTACTACTTTCTGGATAAAAAGATAAATAGTTTCCACCCAGTTTATGCAAACTATACGTTTGATTCGTATCCAACTCTGTAACGTACCACGTATAACCTGCTCCTTTAATTGTCCCCTCTATACCTTCATTTATATCTAACGCAATAGCTGTTTCTTTTGTCATCCCTTGTTCTGCTGGATTTAAACTCCAAGTCCCTCCAACTGATCCAGTTATCTGTAAGTAATAAGTCCCTGTAGCACTTGGTGTAAAATCAAAACTTGGATTAGTCCTTGCTGATCTATACTCGTAAGATGTACTACCTTCTGGATAAAAATATAAGTAGTCTCCTCCTACCCTCTGTAAATGGTAGGTTTGATTTTCATCTAGTTCTGTAATATACCATGTTTGAGCTGCATCCGTAATTACTCCTTCAAAACCACGGTTTAAATCAACGAGAATGGCTAATTCTTTTGTCTTTCCCGCCTCAACAGCAGGATTTAGACTCCAGCTGTTTCCACTTGATCCTTTAATGACTATATAATACTCACCTGTGGTACTGGGAGTATAATCAAATGCCGTGTTACTAGAATCTGCTGATCTATAATCATATGTTGAGCTAACTGCTGGATAAAAATATAAATATCGTCCACCTTGTTTATGCAAACTATACGTTTGATTGGCATCCAGCTCTGTAATATATCTTGAATAACCTGTATCCGTTATTGTCCCTTCAAAACTTCCACTTAAATCAATAGGAATCGCCGTTTTATATGTCATTCCTGCCTCAGCAGGATTTAAACTCCAGCTGTTTCCACTTGACCCTTTAATGACTACGTAATACTCACCTGTAGTACTGGGAGTAAAATCAAATGCCGTGTTACTAGAATCTGCTGATCTATAATCATATGTTGAACTACCTACTGGATAAAAATATAAATATCCTCCACCTTGTTTATGCCAGCTATACGTTTGATTGGAATCCAGCTCTGTAATATACCTCGCATAACCAGAGTCCGTTATTGTTCCTTCAAAACTTCCACTTAAATCAATAGGAATCGCCGTTTTATATGTCATTCCTGCCTCAGCAGACTTCAGACTCCAACTCGCTCCACTGGAACCTTCAATTTTTAAATAATAAGTTCCTGTTGTACTTGGTGTAAAATCAAATGCCGTATTATTAGAATAAGGAGATCTATAATCATATGATGTACTACTTTCTGGATAAAAAGATAAATAGTTTCCACCCAGTTTATGCAAACTATACGACTGATTCGTATCCAACTCTGTAACATACCACGTATAACCTGCTCCTTTAATTGTCCCCTCTATACCTTCATTTATATCTAACGCAATAGCTGTTTCTTTTGTCATCCCTTGTTCTGCTGAATTTAAACTCCAAGTCCCTCCAACTGATCCAGTTATCTGTAAGTAATAAGTCCCTGTAGCACTTGGTGTAAAATCAAAACTTGGATTAGTCCTTGCTGATCTATACTCGTAAGATGTACTACCTTCTGGATAAAAATATAAGTAGTCTCCTCCTACCCTCTGTAAATGGTAGGTTTGATTTTCATCTAGTTCTGTAATATACCATGTTTGAGCTGCATCCGTAATTTCTCCTTCAAAACCACGGTTTAAATCAACGAGAATGGCTAATTCTTTTGTCTTTCCCGCCTCAACAGCAGGATTTAGACTCCAGCTGTTTCCACTTGATCCTTTAATGACTATATAATACTCACCTGTGGTACTGGGTGTAAAATCAAATGCCGTGTTACTAGAATCTGCTGATCTATAATCATATGTTGAACTGCCTGCTGGATAAAAATATAAATATCGTCCACCTTGTTTATGCAAACTATACGTTTGATTGGCATCCAGCTCTGTAATATATCTTGAATAACCTGTATCCGTTATTGTCCCTTCAAAACCACCACTTAAATCAATAGGAATTGCCGTTTTATATGTCATTCCTGCCTCAGCAGGATTTAAACTCCAGCTCTTTCCACTTGACCCTTTAATGACTACGTAATACTCACCTGTGGTACTGGGAGTAAAATCAAATGCCGTGTTACTAGAATCTGCTGATCTATAATCATATGTTGAACTACCTACTGGATAAAAATATAAATATCCTCCACCTTGTTTATGCCAGCTATACGTTTGATTGGAATCCAGCTCTGTAATATACCTCGCATAACCAGAGTCCGTTATTGTTCCTTCAAAACTTCCACTTAAATCAATAGGAATCGCCGTTTTATATGTCATTCCTGCCTCAGCAGACTTCAGACTCCAACTCGCTCCACTGGATCCTTCAATTTTCAAATAATAAGTTCCTGTTGTACTTGGTGTAAAATCAAATGCCGTATTATTAGAATAAGGAGATCTATAATCATATGATGTACTACTTTCTGGATAAAAAGATAAATAGTTTCCACCCAATTTATGCCAACTATACGTTTGATTGGCATCCAGCTCGGTTATATACCATGTTTTTTTAGCGTTTGTTACTTTCCCCTCAAAACCATTACTTAAATCAATGGGAATTACTGTTTTTCGGGTCATTCCTGCCTCAGCGGGGTTCAGACTCCAATTCTCTCTACCACTTATTCCTTCAATTTTTAAATAATAAGTCCCTGTTGAACTTGGTGTATAATCAAATGCCATATCTTTTGAATATGCCGTTCTATAATCATACGTTGTATTACCTTCTGAATAGAAGTATAGGTAATATCCACCTACTTTATGCCAACTATAAGTTTGATTTGCATCCAATTCTGTAACATACCAAGTATAACCAGACTCTGTTATCGTTCCATCAAAACCTTCATTTAAATTTATAGGAATCGCCTTTTCTCTACTCAAACCATCTGGTACTTCTTCAATCACAGGTTCCTCTTGGAGCAGTTCTTCAGTTACTGGTGTCTCTTCAATGTCAGATTCTTCAGTTGCTGTTGCATCTTCAGCCACAGCGGGCTCTTCTCCAGTCACTGGCACATCTTCTATGACTGGTGATTCTTTCGGTACTTCTTCACCTACTGGTATCTCTTCAGTAACTGCTTCTTCAACTTGTGCTTCTTCGATCACTGGAGTTTCCTCAGTAACTTGTGGCACTTCACTTTTAAGTGGTAAAAAATCCTCACCAGCATAAGTTGGAAAGATCGAGCTGCTTAAAAAAATGAAAATAAAAATGATACGTAAACTGTTGTTAAAAATCCTTTTCACCTAATACTCCCCTTTTCTTCCATTAAATTGTAGTGTATTTTGGGATGTCAAAAATCCTCGACCTACAAAACTTGCCGAGGGTTTTGACTTTTTTCCTATACTTAAAATACTATTGGAATATAGTGGGGAAGTCTAGAAGTCATTTAGTACTATTTGTAAGCTGAAAATGGGACTTTCCTTAGACCATTGGACTCATATAAAATACAAATAATAGTATGTATATGTAAAATTTTAAAAGATATTGATTTATTTGATATAGCTTCATTATTACTTAATATGATAATGACAAGTTATTTTATAAGAAAAAAAGAACATTCATCTCTGCAAAAAACGAATGTCCTTTTCTGTATCATTTTATCAAATTTTTTCTAAGCTGTTGCTTTCTGGCGTCTAAAACTTTTTTCAGCTTTACCTGTGTGCAGTTGCCACATATGCCAGAATAAATATGGAACCATTAAGGCGAAATTAATGATACCCCACATTTTTAATACTTCTGCATTTTGCCAAGAAGAAGTATCCATGACTTGCGGGAATATATCAAAACTGGCTCTTAACAATAAATGTGCAGCTAGTGTATACACTCGAGCTATAATATACAGTTCTGGACGTTTCTTTAAGATCGGATAAATTTCTGCTGCAAGCAAAATACATAAAGAAGCACCAAAGTATATCGGGCTTTCAGCATAAACAAAACAAGCATTCCATGTTGTATACAGGAAGTTCCAGGGTGCTGTCGTATAAGCAACTAGATCACCATATGATTTGGAAGCAGCTATTTTTTTATTTGTGATTTCCCAAAACTTTGGAGCGAAAGGAATCGTTACACAAAGCAAGAAACCCGTAAGGGCGTTGTAATAGTTGCCCATGGTTGCATCTTTAATTGTTGCTTCTAAAATATTCAAAAATAAAATAGCATAGAAAAACCAAAGAAACTCTTTATGTTTCAAAACGTTCCAAACTTTCCCCTGCCTATCTTCATAGACAGCAATGCGGGAGAAACAAACGATAATGGTTGGTAAAATAACACTTAAAATCTTTACCCATCTGAACCAACCCTCAACACCACCCATCATCCAAAGGGGAAAAGTCAATAAAGATGCTGTCCAAAAATAAGCTGAAAATTTATAATACTTTCTAAAAAATGCAATGATAAATAATAAAATAATGAAATAGACAGGCATGGAAATGATATGAGGCCAGATATCGATATTCATAATAGCTCATCTCCTAGTGATTTTAGTATATAAATTAAACATAATGAATGTACTATATGTTTTTATTATATAAACAGTAGGTTCAATGAGCTGTGATATTATTCACATAGTAAATATCAACAATTTACGATTTAGTGAAATATGAGTAAAATAAATGACCCCGGCAATAAAAACCGAAGTCATTTATCCAAAAATATTTTGCGTACAGACGCCCACCTCTATAGGTGGGATCTTCAAATCATGTGGAGTAGGGTCTCCATCTGATTTCTCGATGTTTAAGCAAAGCTTAAACGAGTTCACTCACTGTTATACTCCTTCTATATTTTGAAAAACACGATCAAAGCGCTCTAATGCATCATCGATCACATCATCCGTATCTGCCAAACTAGTATATAATCTGCTTCCTGCCAATGTAATGATTCCCTCGGCTAAATAAGCAGCACCCATTTCCTCCATCATATGTTTGCGTTTTTTTATCTCTCCTAAAGCACTGATGATATTAATACCTAGTTTCACAAACATCGCTGCAGCCGTTTCAAGATGACAAATCGATCCCTGATTATAAGCTACGAAAGGTAAGTTATATCTATCTATGATTTCATTTAGCCCTTCTGTTAAACGATCCCCCGCTCTGCCTGCTACTTCACAAGCGTTTGTTTTTTCAATCTCTTTAATTGTATAGTATCCTGCAAGTGCACTTAAAGGATTTGCAGCTAATGTCCCTCCTACATACGCTCTTTTTTTGCCGCTTTCAAGACCTGCTGCTAAACGAGACATCAAATCTTTTCTTCCTCCAATTCCTCCTGCTGAAGGATACCCACCTGCAATGACTTTGCCAAAAATCGTTAAATCCGGTTTCACATCAAAATATCCTTGTGCTCCACCTAAACCCATTCTAAATCCAGTAACAACTTCATCAAAAATAAGTAAAGTATCAAATTCGTCACACAATTTACGAACTTGCTGATTATATTCCTTATTTACTGGTCTAGTTCCACTCTCAGGACCAACAGGTTCTACAATGACACAAGCAGTACCACCTCTAAGCTTGTTCAACTTTAACTGCCTTCTTAAAGCGGATAAATCATTTGGTTTTACTTCTTGTGTGTGTCGTGTGCTCGTTCTTGGAATACCATGTGCTTCAAACCTACGAGTTCCCGGTATCTTCAAACCATATACTACCTGATCACTCCACCCGTGATAAGCCCCACCGATCTTGATTACTTTCTTTTTACCAGTGACTAATCTTGAAATACGAATGGCAGCCATCACAGATTCCGTTCCACTACCTAACATACGATACATCTCTATTGATGGCATATGGTGATTGATTAATTTGGCTAACTTATATTCATACTCATGAAACAAACCTGTTACAGGTCCGCAATCATTAATTAACTCTATTACTTTCTCTCTCACTGGTTTATAATTATTTCCTAAAATAATAGGTCCGCCTGATTGAAGAAAATCAATGTATTGATTGCCATCAATATCCCACAGGTAAGCTCCTTCTGCTTTATTAATAACGATAGGAAATGGATAGTTAAAAGCTAAATTATGCTGTACACCACCAGGAATAAAGTTTTTAGCTTCTGTAACCATCTCTTTTGATTTCACACACTTTGTGTCAAAATAATCCATCACCTTCTCCATTGCTTCTCTTTTAACTGGTCTTGTAGGCTGTTTCATCAGGTGATCTAGTCCAGCATATATTTTTTCAGTATTATGCCAGCTTGAGATTGCATATCCTTTTTTCTCCATTAAAAACACACCTCATTCAATCAATTTATTTTATATACTTTAATTCCATGAAAAACCAACTGTAAACTTCTTTCTAATTCAGCTACTGAACCCCTACTGCCCTCTTGCTCTAACCATTTAAACAAAACACCATAATAACTGCCCATCAGTAAAGTTACGATATCAGTATAGGAGTTATCTTCCGAAATTTCTTTTTGCTCTTGACCTTTCTGTACTAAATCCTCTTCTGTAACCATCTCTTTTGATTTCACACACTTTGTGTCAAAATAATCCATCACCTTCTCCATTGCTTCTCTTTTAACTGGTCTTGTAGGCTGTTTCATCAGGTGATCTAGTCCAGCATATATTTTTTCAGTATTATGCCAGCTTGAGATTGCATATCCTTTTTTCTCCATTAAAAACACACCTCATTCAATCAATTTATTTTATATACTTTAATTCCATGAAAAACCAACTGTAAACTTCTTTCTAATTCAGCTACTGAACCCCTACTGCCCTCTTGCTCTAACCATTTAAACAAAACACCATAATAACTGCCCATCAGTAAAGTTACGATATCAGTATAGGAGTTATCTTCCGAAATTTCTTTTTGCTCTTGACCTTTCTGTACTAAATCCTCTAATGACTTTCTTATTTTTGAAAATGGAGATTCTACCGTTCCTTCGTTAATCATCGCCGTAAAAAGAACTCGCCCAGTAAGCTCTAAATATGGAATGGAATCTTCTAAAAGCCGAATCATTATTTGACTTATTTTTTCAAATATATTGGAGGTTTGAAACTCTTCATCCTGCAATAACTCTAGTACATCCGCTACTTCTTCCTCAGCAATACCAATTAACAAACTTTCTTTATTTGGAAAATGTTTAAAAAATGTACTCTTAGCAATATCCGTCATTTCAGTGATTTCTTCAATCGATGTGTGCTCATAACCTTGATCACGAAATAAATGTCGTGCTGATTTAAGAATGTTTGCTGTAGTTTCCATCTTTTTACGTTCTCTGCGTGATAGTTCCATATTTCCTCCTCTTTTCCCAATACTTATAAAATTAATTTAAAGGGCTTCTAATATCCCTTCATAATGAAATTGAATTAATTTCATTTTGTGAACAAACTGTGAAAAAATTATGTTAAGATGACCATTTTCCTCTATACAATGAATAGATCGTGTATTATACTGTAAGATATAACCATTATACACCAGTATTTTTTTATAATCCATCATTATTTTATATCTAAATATATAAATATACTTAAGTACACTTTTAGTATTATAACTATTGAATATACAGATAAATATCACAATATACTTTTCATCGTGACACCTAAAAATCCACAACACATTTATCATTGCAACCTACTTCATATCTTGGTTTAACGACATCATCTCATCAAAAATTAGAAAACAAACTCAATCATTAAGTCCATTAGTAAACTAAGTTCCACATGACATAAGAAAACTACAATTATGTGCAAATACAAAAAGTAAAGGCAATTTATATGGAGGTTAAATATGGGAGAATATATCATTTCTCATGATGTAGGTACAAGTTCTAACAAAACCGTTTTAGTAGATACGAAGGGAAACATAGTAGCTACAGCTTCAGTTCCCTATCCTTTACTCACCCCTCATCCAAACTGGGTTGAGCAGAATCCCGAAGATTATTGGCATGCAATTACTAAAACTACAAAAGAGGTTTTAGAAATATCACAAATCTCACCTAAAGATATCCTAGGAATCATTTATACTACTCAAGCGATGGGAATCATCCCCATTGATCATCAAGGGCATGTATTACGATCCAATATTTCGTGGGTAGACGGCCGAGCTGAAAAACAAGCTCAAAAGATAATGAATAAATTTTGGGGAGAACGCTTGTTTAAAGGCATCGTTGGTACTACGCTCATGGGAAAAGATGTTATACCTAAGCTTCTTTGGATAAAGGAGATGGAGCCTGAAATTTATAACAAAACAAAATTTTTCTTAGATGTAAACGGTTACTTAAAATTTAAATCCACAGGAATTCCGATTATGGAATGGTCTGGAGCTTCCTCCTATGGTTTTAATTTAAAGAAAAAAGATTGGTTAAAAACATTCTTTCAAATTTGTGGTATAGACACTAAAAAATTGGCTCCACTTGTACGTTCAATTGATCAAGTAGGTGGATTAACCAAAGAAACAGCACAAGAAATGAATTTACTTGAAGGCACTCCTGTTTTTGGTGGATGTGATGATGTTCAGAGTGCTGCAGTAGGTGCTGATGCAATTGGTGAAGGAGAGGCTCATATTTATTTAGGAACTTCAGCTTGGGTATGTGTATCGACAGAAAAAAATTTAAAATTCAAAAATGGTGCAGCTGTGATTCAAAGTGCTGATCCAAACATGAATCAAGTTGTAGGAATTACAGAAGCAGCAGGGTCTTGCATTCAATGGATCGCAGATCAGTTTTATAAACATGAAAAAGCAGATGAAACCATCGATAATGTGTATGCATTGATGGATGCACAAGTTAAGGATATTCCTCCAGGATCTGACTACCTTATTTGTACTCCTTGGATGTTAGGGGAACGATGTCCTGTAAGCACCACCACTACAAGAGCTACGTTATTTAATATCAGTCTTGAACATACGAGGGAGCATATGATGCGTGCAGTTTATGAAGGTGTTTCCTATAATATCAGTTGGATTTTGGAAAATTTTAAAAAAGACTATGGCTTTGAAGTTTCTACTCTTAAATTAATTGGTGGTGGATCTTTGGATCATCAATGGATGCAAATTTTAGCAGATGTCACACAAAAACCAGTGAATACTGTTGCAAACCCACAAATGGCAGGAGCCATAGGTGGAGCGATCTGTGCAGCAATTGGCTTGGGGATTTATAAAGATTTTAGCTGTACAAAAGATTTAATTCAAATCGATAAACATTATGAACCAAATTTAAAAAATGCAAAGATTTATAACGAATTGCTCTCATCTTATAAATCAATCTATTACTCATTAAATAAATCCTACGCCCAAATCAATGCATCCCGTTTTTAAAAATAGGAGGTATTATATGAAAAAATCAAATGTTTCTAAATATCGGTGGATCGTGCTTCTCTCAATATTACCTATTCTCGCTACAACAAATTTATTTTGGCTAACATTTGCACCTATCACTGGTATAGCAGAAAAGTTCTATGATGTTTCAAGCCTTAGTATCGCTTTTCTTTCTATGAGTTTTATGTTGGTATACATTTTGATGGTATTGCCCGCATCTTGGTTGATTGATACGTATGGATTAAAGTTGCCGTAGGTTTTGGCGCAATCATTACTGCTGGATTTGGCTTAATGAGAGGAATTTGGGGGGATCATTTTACAATTGTAGTTATTGCCCAAATGGGTGTGGCCGTCGGTCAACCTTTTTTAATGAATTCTATAACGAAAGTTGCAGCTAGATGGTTTCCAATAGATGAAAGAGCAACAGCTTCTGGTATTGCCATGATGGCAGGATCTGTAGGCATGATATTGGCACTAGTTTTAACACCTATTTTCGTAGAACAATATGGATTTACACAAATGTTAAATATTTATGGAATGATAGCCCTTATATCTGCTGTTCTATTTCTTATCCTTGCAAAGGAACGACCGAAAAATCAATTAGTAGAAGCTGAAAGTGCTGAGCAATCCTTCTCTTTTAAAGGGTTGAAACAAATGATATCTAAAAGGAATTTCATTTACCTTATGGCTAGCATATTTATCGTGTTAGGTATTTTTAATGCGTTAATGACTTGGATTGAAAGCATTTTAAGTCCTAGAGGAATTACGGCTTCAGAAGCAGGTTTAGTCGGAGGACTGCTCGTTATCTTTGGTTTATTTGGCTCTGTCATTTTACCGTATATTTCTGATCGTACTCACAAAAGACGACTATTAATCATTATTCCATTAGCCGCTTCGGTTCCTGGCTTTATTGGCATCACTTTTCTATCTCAATACAGTTTAATTTTAATTTCGGCTGCTTTCATAGGTTTTTTCGTTATGGGGGCAGGACCCATCGCTTTTCAATATGGAGCAGAAATTGCTTCTCCAGTACCCGAAGGTACGTCATTTGGGATTCTCATGTTAATGGGTCAAATTTCTGGTGTCATATTCACTTATGCAATGGACTTTTTCAAAATGAAGACAACAGGTTCCTTTACTCCTTCATTAATTTTACTCATTATACTCATGTTCATTGCGATATGGTTAGCAACAAAATTAAAAGAATCATCAATGATTCAAAACAGTTCAAATCCAGTTGCTAATCATTCTCTAAATGTGTAAAAAAACTAAGATAAAGGGGAATACAAAAATGGATATTCAAGAAGCAAAAAGTGCCGTTTGTGATGCAGGTAAAAAATTGCTAGCAATTGGCTTAGTTGAAGGCACTTGGGGGAATATTAGTATTAAAGTAGATGACAATACGATGGTGATCACACCGAGTGGCAAAAAATATGAAAACCAAACACCTGATGATATGGTAGTGGTCAATATTCATGATTTAAGTTACGAAGGTCCCCTTAAGCCTTCGTCAGAACGTGGATTACATGCAGAAATTTATAAACAAAGGAAAAATATCAATGCAGTCGTTCATAACCATTCCACACATGCATGTACTGTAGCTGCTGCTCGCAAGGATATACCTCCCATCATGGATGACATGGTCCAAATAGTGGGTCCTAGTATTCGAGTTGCAGACTATGCCATCTCTGGTACGAAAAAGTTAACTAAAAACGTAATAAAAGCTTTAAAAGGAAGAAATGGAGCTTTGCTTGCTAATCATGGAGCTGTCTGTATTGGGAGAGATTTGGATGAGGCCTTTGTCACATGTCAAGTATTAGAGAAAGCGTGTAAAATTTTTATAGATGTACAGAGTATTGGTGGAGGAGTTTCTATCAATAAAGTTGAAGCATTAGCTATGCATCAATACTATTTGAAAAAGTATTCTAAACAAGCGATGAGTTAATATATGAAATAAATCTATGTTTAATTAGAAAGAGTACAATTTTGTGGATTCAAATTGTACTCTTTTATTATATCCAAAATTATACTCTCATTATTTCCAATCAAATCAATTTAAAGCGTTTAAGATGGTGCTGTAAACCCTCTTGCTGTAGGATCTCTTTTTGTTTAGACCCAATCAGATCAAAATGAGCAAATTCAGATCGATGATGAATATATTTAGGATTCAGCCCGTACTGCTCGCACCAATTTGATAAGCGTTCCAAGTCATCACACCCTACTTTTGTAACCGTTTTTATATTAGGAAACCTTGGATCAAACCAATAGTGCGTCAAAAATGCAATTTCACCTTTAGAAACCTTGCTCTTCCATTCCTTAAGTTCTTTTTTCGTAATTCCAAACGCCACTGTCATTCATCATCCTATCTATAAAAATAATTCATCATTAAAAACCAGTTGCTTCTGCATTAGCAAGTTCTTTTTGTAATGAATGATGAATAAGTCCATTGGTAGCCAATACATTCCTTACACACAATTGGTATGGTTCACCTTTAGTATCCGTTACATTTCCACCTGATTCTTTAATCAATAAAGCACCTGCTGCGATATCCCATGCGTTTAACTCTAATTCCCAAAAGCCACTCATCCTGCCTGCTGCTACGTATGCTAAATGAAGTGCAGCAGAACCCGTTGTTCTGATGTTTCTTACTTTATTTGATAAAGTTTGTATCCCCTTTAAATTTGTAGCTAATGCGTTCTCTTGAACTGGAAACCCCGTACCTAATAAGCTGCTAGATAACTCATTTTCTTTAGAGACCTCCATTTTCTGTCCTCTAAGATAAGCACCTTTGCCTTTTTCAGCAACAAACATTTCATCATGGACAGGGTCATATACTACACCAAGTATGACTTCTCCTTTATGAGCCAATGCAATAGAAACAGAATAAAAAGGAAAACCGTGTACAAAGTTTGTAGTACCATCAATGGGATCTACAATCCATACATATTCTGCTTCCTGAATTGAATCAACGGCTTTTACTGAAGCTTCTGGACCGACCTCTACTCCCTCCTCACCTAAAAAAGAATGATCAGGAAAATAGGTTTGAAGAAGATTCCGTATCATCGTTTCGCAACCTCTATCCACTTCAGTAACCAGATCATGAGAGGATAGTTTAGTTTTTATATTTGAGTGCTTACCGCACCTGCTTTTAATCCATTCACCTGCTTTGGAAGCCGTATTTATAGCAACGACTGTATAATTTTTTCGGCCAACTGTATACATTAAACACCACTCTTTTCTTGTATTAAAAAAATAATCAATAGGTTAAATGTTATTCCATTCCTTACTTCATTTATATATTACTTGACACAACTTAAATATTACTGAATTTTTTGTAAATATTCTATAAGGAATATGCCTAAATCATACCTTCAATAATTAAACGCAAAGAGATTAGTAACAAAATAACCATTAAAATATTCAATAATAATTTACTGCTCATTCGTCCTGCAATCCAAGCACCTAACCAACCACCAAACAGTGCTCCAGGAGCCAGTGCCATCACACTAAACCAATCAATTTCTCCTAAATAAATATGTGTCGCACTGCCTAAAATAGAGGCAAATAAAATAACAAACATAGATGTAGCTGTGGCTACGTGTGGAGGGAAAGAAAACAATAAAACCATCGCTGGAACAAATAAGGAACCCCCGCCAATTCCAAATAAACCAGATACTAAACCAACAGCAAACCCTACCAATAAAGCTGGCAATATATTATAACCATATGTAAACCTTTTTCCATCAGGATCTATATACGACCTCTGAATTTTCCAGCGAAAAGAGAGCGGTTTTAAATATTTTTTTAGTATCAATAAAATAGCCATAAAAAAGATAAAGATTCCAAATGCGAGTTTAAATGAATCACCTTGAAATGCACTCGTTAATGAGGCACCTAACATAGCAGCTGGACCACTCGTTGTAAAAAATAAAATCCCGCTCTTATAATCTACTCTGCCTTGTTTTAAAAAGGTAAATGTGGAAGAGGCAGCTGTAAAAATCAACACCGTCAAGGAGGTCCCTACGGCTACAGAAGTAGACATTTCTTGATCTAATAGTAAAGGAGATAAATAGATCAGCGCCGGGACGATAATCACACCTCCACCTAAACCAACCAAACTTCCAAAAACAGCAGAGATAATTCCGATACACAGGATAACCAAATAACTGATCAAAAAGCTCACTACCTTTTTTTGCATTCATTATATCGTATATGATGTAAGTATTCAGAAATTATTCATTTTCAAGCGCTTTCATAATTTGGTCAATTCATTATGTAATACTAGCTCCTATTACAAATGATGTTCCTACTGATATTAATAATGAAAGTAAGCCAACTGCTCGATTATCCTTTTCAATTTCTTTATCTACGTTAAACTTAGGTGTCATAAATTCAAAAACAAAATAGGCAATTAATAATAAGAAGAATCCAAAAGCCCCCCATTGAATGGCTTCCCATAAGGAATCATTATGTTCAATCGAAAACCGAAAAATATTGGCTATACCAAATATTTTACCCCCAGTTGCCAGAGCAACGGATAAATTCCCTTTTTGTATTTGTTCCCAGTTTTTGTACCTTGTTACTAATTCAAAAATAAACAAACTAATTAAAATAGAGATAATGACCACTACATAAAATAAAACCGTAGATAAATATTGATGCTCTAAAATAAAATCAAACAAACATACTCACTTCCTGTCTTATGAATAAATAGATCAACCACCGTTATCATCTATTACAAATAACGGTGGCTATATATGAACTATATTAAGCTTTGTCTTTATTAGCTAATTGTGCTTTTAATGCAGCTAATTCATCATCTACATCACTACTATCTAATGCATCAAGCTCATTATCTAATGAACGTGAAGAGTTTTTAAGATCTTCACTTGCCTCTGCCTCTGCTTCCATCTGTAGAACTTTTTCATTCATACGATCAAAACCTTTTGCGCCTGTATCTTTACCAAATCCAGACATCGTCTGATTAATTTTCTTTTGTGCTTTTGCTGATTCTGCACGGGCTACTAACGTATCCTTACGATTTTTCATTTTATTAAATTCTTCTTTCATTTCCTCAAGTTGCTTACGTAAGGAGTCAGCATTAGATTTTGCATTATCGTATTGAGTTTTAAAGTCATCTAATTTTTCTTGGTGTTCTTTTTTATCCTGTAAGGCACGGCGAGCTAAATCTTCATTACCACTTTCCAAAGCTTTAACTGCTTGTTGACCTCGTTTGTCTACCATTTCTTGTGCTTCTTCATACTTATGTTTCAATTTCTTCTCAATCGCAATTTGTTTAGCAACTGCAATTTCAGCTTCCGCGATATCATCTTCCATATCTCTTAAATACTGATTTAACATTTTAACCGGGTCTTCAGCTTTATCAATTAAGTCATTAATTGCTGCAGCAGAAATGTCTCTAATTCTTTTAAAAATACTCATTTTATAAAAATCCTCCCTTATTTATCTGTATTACCTTTTTTATTTGATAATATCCTATTATACAATACCTACTTTATATTACGGTTGTATTAAATGTTGGTTTCAATTATTTTTTGCTAGTTAAATTTTTCATCATTTGTTGAACATCAAGGCCAGAGACATCTTTAAGCATTTCAGGTGCTGTTGCCATTAATGAAGTGACATAGTTGCTAACTCTAGCAGCTCCTTCTCCATTCCCTGTATCAACAACTGTTAATTTATCAATGCCTTTTAGTGGCTCAGCTACCTTACCTGCTAATTCTGGAAGCATCTTCACAATAATATCTAGTACCGCTGCTTCACCGAACTTTTCAAATGCTTCTGCTAATTTCTCTTTAGCTTCTGCTTCTGCAAGACCTTGCAAACGAATAACCTCTGCTGTTGCTGTACCTTTCGCTTTCTCTGCTTCCGCAATGGCCATACCGTCTAAACGTTTATTTTCCGCGTTTGCTTTTGCTTCTGCTTCGATTCGATATTGTAACGCATCCGCTTCTCTTAATCGTTTAGCTTTGTCAGCTTCTGCAGCCTGCTCTACTGCATATCTATCCGCATCCGCTTTCTTCTTCACTTCTGCATCATACTGCTTCTCTCTTCTTAAAATCTCCTTTTCTTCGATATCAATGGCTCTCTCTTTTTTTACAATCTCAACTTGCATTTGTTCTTCAACAACTTGTTGTCTGGAACGTGCTTCTTGAATATTGTAGGACTGATCTGCTTCTGCTTTTGCCATATCCTGATCCTTTTTAAATGAAGCAACTTTCAACTCTTTTTCTTTCGTAGCTTCTGCAACATTCGTATCTCTAAGCAGTTCCGCTTTTTGCCCTTCTTCATCCGCTTGTGCTTTTTGAATTCTGGAATCACGAATAGCGTCCGCTTCTGCGATTTCTGCATCTCTTTTTACCGCAGCGATTCTTGGTTTACCTAAGGCATCCAGGTATCCGTGTTGATCTCTTAAATCTTTAATCGTAAAGGAAACAATCGCTAATCCCATCTTTTTCAAATCACGTGCTGCAACACCTTGAACTTCTTGTGCAAAACGATCACGGTTTTTATATACTTCTTCTACTGTCATCGTTCCTAAAATGGCACGCAAATGTCCTTCTAATACTTCCTGTGCTTCTGATTGTAAATCCTCTTTAGATTTACCCATAAATTGTTCGGCAGCCGTTGCAATATCTTCTACTGAACTTCCAATCTTAATAATAGCTACTCCATCCGCCATAACTGGAACCCCTTGTTCAGTGTACACTTCAGGAGTTGAAACATCTAGTTTATGAGACATCAAGGAAAGAAAATCTGATTTTTGAAAAATAGGGAGTATAAATGCACCTCCACCACGAACAATTTTAATTTTTCGACCGGACTCATCTGTAATCGTATTTCCGCTTCCTAACATTGAACCTGTGACAACCATCGCTTCGTCCGAGCTGACTGTTTTATACCTCGCCCAAAAAGCTAATCCTAATAATATAATAACACCGATAACAGCAACTGGAATAACTAAGTATTCTGGTATTTGCATAGTAAAATCCTCCCATAAGTAAAGTAAATTGATTATTTGTGTTTTTATGAATCAAAATTTGAGACATAAAGGGTGCTGTCCTTCACTTCAACAACAACGACCTTCGTACCTTCATTAATGACCTCACCATCATAACTTGCAGCAATCTCATTAATTTGACTTGCCCCGATCTTAATTAAAACCTCTCCATATCCATTTTTCGGAATGGTTATTGTTGCTTCTCCTATTTTCCCAACATAGTCTTGTATAGAATGGGAAATGGAGTTCTCTGTATTTTTCATAGGTTTAACGTAAATAAAGTAGACCAAAATTGACATCAGTATAGCAGCACATATAGATAATATAATAATGGCTGTCATATGTAGGGACGTATATTTTGTAAGTAAAATTCCCGATCCTCCAAATATCGTTAGGCCTCCAACTAGTGTAACTGGCTCAAGAAAGTCTAAACCATCCACAGATAAAAAATCAAACACACCATCCATGAAACTACCAATGATATCTCCAAAAACAACTGTGACCAAAGTAAATAAAACTCCGAATATGAAACAGCCCCAGAATATCTCAATCATTTCAATTCACCCCTTTCTAGATTAACAATATGTTGTATAAATCAACTACTAGTAATACGTCATCATTGTCACAAAAGTTTCAATAATTTTCATACTTCTCCATTTTTCTCTGTCAAGCTCCTAAAATCTCTCTTTTCATTATACACTGGTTTGTAAAAAGATAAGTTTAAATACGTTACAAATTTCTTAAAAGTTTCGAACATGTTATTATTACAAAAATCCCCATTCATTGGCAAGGTAAAAAACAGAAAACCTATTAGTAGGTCATCTGTTTAGTTAAATTAAACTTATTTTTTATTGATTTGAATGTTTTTAGTTTACAAATTCAAAATCTCTTTAATTTCATCTTCTGATAGTCCAGAAAGCATCGTTTCACCAGGTTGAATGACCTTCTCGATCAGTTCCTTTTTCTTTTGTTGGAGTTCAACTATCTTCTCTTCAATCGTCCCTTGAGTGATCAAACGATTCACTTGAACAACATTTTTCTGACCAATTCTATAAGCACGATCAACAGCTTGTTCATCTACAGCAGGATTCCACCATAAATCATATAAAATCACAGTGTCAGCACCCGTAAGATTCAACCCTGTTCCCCCTGCTTTTAATGACACAAGAAAAATTTCTTTTTCTCCTTTGTTGAATTTTTCTGTCATATTAAGTCTTTCCAGCTTATCTGTTTTACCGTCTAAATAAAAATAGTCAATTTGTTGTTGATCTAATTCCTCACGAATGATTTTTAACATACCTGTAAATTGTGAGAAGATTAGAATCCGATGTCCTCCATCCATTGCTTCATTCACAATTTCTAATAACTGTTCTAACTTCCCAGATGAACCCTCGTAATTATCTATAAACAAACTAGGATGACAACAGAGTTGTCTAAGTCTAGTAATACCTGCTAATATCTTCATTCTGTTCTGTTGCAATTCACCTTTAAGTAGAGCTTCTCTCGTTTCATGTTGTATTTTATCTAAATATCCAAGATATAACTTTTTCTGTTCTGTAGTTAACTCGGATACTTGAAGCGTTTCGATTTTATCAGGTAATTCCTTTAATACGTCCTTTTTCATGCGTCTTAAAATAAATGGCTTTACGATTCTAGAAATTTTCTCATGTGACATTTGTGTAAATGCTTGTTTCCCATGAAATAGACCAGGCAAAACCACTTGAAAGATAGACCACAATTCATCCAAAGAATTTTCAATTGGGGTTCCACTGAGAGCAAATCTTCTCGCAGCTCTTAACTTCCTCACGGCTTGGGAGGTTTGTGTTTGAATATTTTTAATATTTTGCGCTTCATCTAAGATCAGAATTCTAAAATTTTGCGCTTGATACATCTCAATATCTCTTCTAATCAATGGATAGGAGGTAATAAGTACATCTACGTTTGATAAATCCTCCATGATGTCCGATCGAGTCTGTTTGTCTCCAGCAACCACCACCACATTTATAGTAGGGGCGAATTTTTGAAATTCATTTTTCCAGTTATATATTAAAGAAGCAGGTGAAACAATTAGGGTCGGTTCTGTAGTCGCTTCGATGTTCTCCTTATCAGATAAAATATAAGAGATGCTTTGAATCGTTTTTCCTAACCCCATATCATCAGCCAATATTCCACCAAAGTGATAATGTTCTAACATTTTCAGCCATTCAAAACCAAATACTTGATAGTCTCGCAATGTACTTTTTAAGCTTTCTGGTGGTTCAAACTCTAAGTTGTCAGGGTGTTTAATATGGTCTAGTAGTTGACGGAAATTTCTCCCGATTTTCACTGTGGATTTGTTTTGATTGACAATTTCTTCTACTTGTAATCCGCGCATTGTATTTGTTTGAATGGTTAAACCGTCAATATCAGATTGTTGTATCTCTAGTTCATCAAAGAGTTGTCTTATTCCTTTAAAATCTTCATGTTGTAAAGAAACAAAACTACCATCCGTCAAACGAACATATTTTTTCTTCTCAATTACAGATTGTAAAATTTGATAAACTTCTTCACTATCAATTCCGTCCATTTCAAATTTGACTTCAAATAAATTTGTGGAAGGATTTATATCCATATTTGTCTTCGGCACAAAGTTTTCATCAGGTAACATTTCTTTTGCAGATGAGGAAATGTAGATGTCAGCCATTTTTTCTAGTTTAGGTAAATCTTCATATAAAAACTGGAACATGTCGTATTCATCATCAATATACAATCTTTCACCATTCCATTTAAATGGTGTACTTTCAATGAGTGACATTACTTCATTTTCTTTTTCAACATTTCTCATTAAAATAAGATCCTGTTCTTTATTGGAAATGACCCTTTGCAAAGGGTCAATCACAATATCTCCATAATGATATTCTAAAGAAGAAGATAACGAATCACCTTCTTTATCCACCTTCAACTTCACTTGTAAAGGTGGGTTAATTAGTTGATCTGAAATATGATCTGCAATTTCTACCTTTCCAATTTTATTTAAGTTAGGTACCACATTAGAAATCACACCTTCAATTTGTTCTCTATTAATTAATAATTGGGATTGTGAACGGAATTCTTTTTTCAAATCTAATAACATTTGAAATTGAGTTTCATACACCCGATAAAAAGTTCCCTCCTGAAAAATATATCCATAGGATTCAAGAAAAACCACAGAGTCAAATCCTTTTAATTTCAATAAAAAATCAGAGGGATTAAATTTATCGAGTTGAAAATAAAATGGAGGCACTTCATCAACAATTTGAATGTGAACATATTTATCCCATCCACTTTCGACATTTGTGTTCCTATTTATTAGTTTATTTAATAATTCATCTGATCGATGAGGAGGAATTCTAAGAAATCGATCACGATTGGATGCATTAATCACATAAGAGTAGGCAGAAGATGTATCACTGTAAAATGCTTCATTGTCTATGACTTCTTCAAGTAATTTGAAAATTTCTAAATCCTCTTGCTCTACTTGAAACTCACTTGGATCATAAGTAAATTTTTTAGTAAAAATATAAGGTTTATCATTAAATAAAGCAGTGAGAAACTCTCTCATATTACGCACAATATACGTGTGGTTGATTCCAACTTTTAATTCCAAGGTCAATAATGATCCAGAATCTATGGAATCCATGATGTTACAAGTGTATTCCACCCTCATGATCTCTCTTCTATCCTTGTATTCTTGTTTATTATTGATATGATATTTTTCAAATAATTGAATCATTCGATCCGTTGCAACCTGATCTCTTTTTGGAATAGCAGGGGGGTATTTGTTCTGATTTTCATTTTGTTTTTGCTCATAATATTTTAATAACTGTCCGCTGGTTTCCAGTTCATTTATTTTTAATAAGGTAGCAATGATATGTTTACAATAATTATAATACCCATTATGTGCAGGGCAATCGCACTGAACATGTAAATCTTTAGAATGATCATCCATTTGAATACGTACATTATATTTTCGATTTCCTTCTACAAGAGCTTCACATAAAGTTTCTCTACTTATAAAATTCAATCTCGTCACATAACCATTTTTCCAGTAGGAATAACCGCGATTATATACGGTCATATCATCAGCAAGATTCTGAATTTCTTCAACTGTTAAACCAAATAAAATCCCATTCATTTAAATATCATCCTATTAAATTAATTTTTAGTCATGTAATATATGTTTCGTTCTTTTTACTCATTCTCCTATTCTTTCCATTCTAAAGGTACAAAAACCTTCATGCAAGAAAATTTATAAATACTCAGAAACAATATCTTCATTACTTTGTGAGGGCTTTTTTCCAAAAATGAGATAAAAAGTTATTCTTTTCTTTCAGATTTAAAAAGGCTCCTTAAAACTGGAACCTTTTCATTCTTTGATATATTTAGTTTACTTGGATGCTTAAACATTAAGTATTGTCTTTGAAAAACATTTCATAAGCTAAATCGGTTTGAACTTTTGCCTCATGCTCTGTTAACTTACGTACTAAATCCATTTCCACTTTAGTTAATTCTTCACCTTGGAAGGTAATTTCTGCGATAGAAGCAGTAATTTTCACAATAGCTACAGCTTCGTTATTCGGTGTATAAGCTATTGCTTTTTGACCCGTCGGATATACTCGAAAACCTTTTTTAACCATTGCAGTTTTCCCATATTCTAATAAATCATGCAGCTCTTGTTCAGATTTAAATTTACACACTGAATTAAATTCTGATTGAAACCCCATATATCCTCACCCCTCGAAGATTATTCTGCATCAAATCCATATTGTAGGTTCTGCTTTTCATTATATCTAAGAATAGCCAAATCAATCAAACGATCCAGTAACTCTTTATATGGAAGTCCTGTATGTTTCCATAATAACGGGAACATGCTAAATGGTGTAAATCCTGGCATCGTATTAATTTCATTAATGAATACTTTGTTATCCGTTTTATCTATAAAAAAATCTACACGAGACAAACCTGTACCTTCAATAGATTGAAAAGCTTTAATCGCTAATTTTTGTATATACTCCGCAGTATCTGAATCCACTTCTGCAGGTATAGTCATGACAGATTCTCCATCTACATACTTGGCTTTATAGTCATAAAAGTCATTTGAAGACATAATTTCACCTAATACAGAAACCTCAGGTTCTTCATTGCCGATCACACCCACTTCAATTTCACGTGCTTCAATGAATTCTTCAATAATGACCTTATGGTCGTATTTAAAGGCCTCTTGAATTGCTTCAATTAATTGTTCCCGGTCATTTGCTTTGGAAATACCTACACTAGAACCTAAGTTAGCTGGTTTTACAAAACAAGGATACCCTATCGCAACCTCTAAATCCATTAAGTAATAGGACTGATCCTTTTTCCATTGATGTTTCGTAAAATAACGATAAATACATTGTGGCAATCCTTCATGAGCAAAAATCTTTTTCATCACTGTTTTATCCATCCCCATTGCGGAGGATAAAACTCCAGCACCTACATATGGTGTATTTGCCATTTCAAACAACCCTTGAATCGTACCATCTTCTCCGTTAGTACCGTGCAATAATGGAAAAATAACATCCACTGCATTTGTACTTTTTGAATTTTCATCAGAATGGAATTCAAATATACCATTCAGTTGCTGTGGAGTTAAAAGTGAAGGCATTGATGACACCACTGCTTTATCAGATGATGATTTTGCATCCTTTTCATCAGTTTCTAATAATAATTGCTTTTTACTATCAACTGGAGCATTTAAATAGGGACCCTTCCTCCAACTTCCCTTTTCTGTGATATATATAGGTAAAACATCATATTTTGAAAAGTCAAATGACTGAAGTACTGCAAACGCCGTTTCTAAGGAAACTGCATGTTCACCAGACTTCCCGCCATATATTAAACCAACTCTAATTTTCTCCCCCATTTAGTCGTCCTCCAAGTAAATAATATTTTCGTTATCATTTTCAAAAGTTTATAATGAATTGTGAATATGGCAAAAGCTATATTTAGTTTTTTCAGACCAGGCGTATGAATCTTTATAGTCCCAATATCTGTGTTTGCTATTTACTGTTCTTGCATTTACGAGTGGCATCCCATTCTCATCTTTATCTGTCACAATAGCACTATGTTGAAATTTTGAATCTCCATCCCAATCATAAAATATAACGTCGCCAATTTGTAATTGTTTTGGATTTTCCACTGTTTCAGCCCGGAGTCCATTTAGATTAGTTAATAGATAATTTTTCAAGCATTGAGATACAGTCCAGCTAAAACTCCAACCATCTTGACCAGAATTATACCACCATCCTAGTGCTCTATTCCTAGTATAATTCATTGAAGCACCACCTGCATAGATACATTGTGAAACAAAATTAGTACAATCATCATTAAAAGAGCGAAAATCAGGATTCGGATTTTCCCACCATACATCAGCATATTCTTTCACTTTTGATCGTTCGTAACGAAAACTTTTCTTTGAAGATCTATTAAATATTTGTTCATTAAAAAATGGCAAAGCGTTATTTTGATATTGAAATGAGCTGATTTGACTTTTTATTTCAGGATTAGTTGAAGTTACCGGTGGATTTTTACAATACTTGCGTTCAGGAATTGGAATATCAATTTGCTCTATCAACCACTTTCCTTTCTGTTTCCTTAAGATAATGTGTTGTTGTTCTATCCTTTCCTCTAGAATTTTTTTGTAGTAACCATCATATAAAAAAAATCTTTTAAGTAGAATGTCCACTTCTGTACGATCATATCTACTTTGTAATTTGACTATTTTCATTCTTGTTTCATTTTTTTTTAAGTTTAACTTTCTATCCTGAATCCTGTATAATCTTTTCTGTTGCATATCCTTGTATTGTTCGTCCAATAATAGAGGAAGTAACGGATCAATAGAACAATGACTTTCAAATTGGTTAACCATTCTTACATACTCATTTAATGTTGCCCGCCAATGTGAGCTCATAAGTGTCCCTCCATCACATTGTTTTTTTTGAACTGTTGATCATAATAACTTCGACATCCAGCGCTGTATATACTATATGTTTTTATAGCTTATCACATGAAAAAAATCTTTACGTCTTGCTATTAAAACGATATACTTAAGTTAAAGATTTTTTTGAAATTAGGTTTCATTAGATGAAACAATGAACATTAAAGGAGGAAATTTGATGACTAACAAAGATCAATTTAACGTTCGCACACAGCTAACGGTAGGAGATAAGTCATATACTTATTATTCTTTACCTGAGTTAGATAAAGCGAACGGAGGAAATATTTCAAAGCTTCCATTTTCCATTAAAGTATTATTAGAAGCAGCGGTCCGTAAATTTGACGGTCGTGCGATCACAGAAGGACATGTAAACCAAATTGCTAGCTGGGCTGAAAATAAAGGACAAAACAAACAGGAAATTCCATTTGTACCTGCAAGAATCGTTCTGCAAGACTTCACAGGTGTACCTGTAGTTGTTGATTTAGCAGCGATGCGTGATACAGTTGCCAAAGCAGGCGGAGACCCGGATAAAATCAACCCACTTGCTCCAGTAGATTTAGTTATCGACCATTCTGTAATGATCGATGCTTTTGGTTCTGAGAATGCATTAGAATACAATATGAATGTAGAATTTGAACGTAACGAAGAAAGATACCGTTTCTTGCGTTGGGCACAAACTGCATTTGATAATTTCCGTGCTGTACCTCCTGCTACTGGGATTGTACATCAAGTTAACCTTGAGTACTTAGCATCCGTTGCAGCTACAAAAGAAGTAGACGGGGTAACAGAAGTATTCCCTGACTCCCTAGTAGGTACAGATTCACATACTACAATGATCAACGGTTTAGGTGTTGTTGGTTACGGTGTAGGTGGAATCGAAGCTGAAGCAGGAATGCTTGGTCAGCCATTATATTCAGTTACTCCTGATGTAATCGGATTCAAGTTAACTGGAAGTTTAGCTGAAGGCGCTACGGCAACTGACCTCGCACTAACCATTACAGAAACACTTCGTAAAAAAGGTGTTGTTGGTAAATTCGTTGAGTTCTATGGTTCTGGATTAAGCAACATTAGCTTAGCTGATCGTGCTACAGTAGCAAACATGGCTCCAGAATATGGTGCAACAGTTGGTTTCTTCCCAGTAGATAATGAAACATTGAACTACTTAAGAGGAACTGGACGTAGTGAGGAACAGATTGCCCTTGTTGAACAGTATTATAAAACTCAAGGATTATTCCGTATGGATGATACTCCAGATCCAGTATTTACAGATACAATTGAATTAGATATATCTACTGTAGTTCCAAGTCTTTCTGGACCTAAACGTCCACAGGATCGTGTAGAACTAACAGAAATGAAACAAAAGTTTAACGAAGTTGTTCGTAAGCCAGTTGATCAAGGCGGTTTAGGGATTTCTGAAGACAAAATCAAAGAATCTGTAGAAGTAAAACATCCAAATGGAGAAACTACTACTTTAACTACTGGTTCTGTTGTGATTGCTGCGATTACAAGCTGTACAAATACTTCAAATCCAAGTGTTATGCTTGGTGCTGGTTTATTAGCTAAAAAAGCAGTTGAAAAAGGTTTAAAAGTACCTGCATATGTAAAAACAAGTTTAGCTCCTGGGTCTCTAGTTGTTACTGAGTATCTTAAAAAAGCAAACTTACTTGACTCCTTAGAGAATCTTGGATTCTACGTAGCAGGATACGGTTGTACTACTTGTATCGGAAACAGTGGTCCACTTCCTGATGAAGTTTCAAAAGCAATCGCTGACAATGACTTAACGGTATGTTCTGTATTAAGTGGTAAC
This sequence comes from Chengkuizengella sp. SCS-71B, assembly GCF_040100845.1. Classification (NCBI taxonomy): domain Bacteria; kingdom Bacillati; phylum Bacillota; class Bacilli; order Caryophanales; family Paenibacillaceae; genus Chengkuizengella; species Chengkuizengella sp. SCS-71B. Next base: position 3,738,984 of record NZ_JAZHSH010000001.1, read on the forward strand.
CGTAACTTTGAAGGGCGTGTTCATGCTCAAGTTAAAGCAAACTATCTTGCATCACCTCCATTGGTTGTTGCGTATGCCCTAGCAGGTACAACTGATATTGACTTAACTACAGAACCAATCGGACATGATGAAAATAATAATGCAGTATACCTAAAAGATATTTGGCCTTCTAATCAAGAAGTAATGGATACTGTTAATCAGGCGATGAGCCCTGAATTATTCCGTGATAAATATCAGGATGTATTCCGCGCCAACGAACGTTGGAATGATATTCCTGTTCCAGAAGGTAAATTATATGAGTGGGATGAAAAATCTACTTACATTCAAAATCCACCATTCTTTGAAGGTTTAACTCCTGAGGTTGGTGATATTACAGATATTAACGATGCAAAAACATTAGCACTTATGGGTGATTCAGTGACAACAGACCATATCTCCCCTGCTGGAAATATCGCTGTAGGCAGCCCAGCTGAAAAATATTTAACAGATAATGGTGTTGAACGTAAAGATTTCAATTCTTATGGTTCTAGACGTGGAAATCATGAAGTTATGATGCGTGGTACATTTGCAAACATTCGTATCCGTAACCAACTTGCGCCTGGTACAGAGGGTGGAGTAACGACTTACTTGCCAACGAATGAAGTGATGCCAATTTATGACGCAGCAATGAAATATAAAGACGCAGGCACTCCACTTGTTGTATATGCAGGTAAAGAATATGGAACTGGAAGTTCTCGTGACTGGGCAGCAAAAGGTAGCAATTTGTTAGGGGTTCATGCAGTTGTTGCTGAAAGCTTTGAAAGAATCCATCGCAGCAACCTAGTTGGTATGGGTGTTTTACCACTACAATTTGAAGCAGGTCAAAGCTGGAAGTCTCTTGGAATTACTGGAAAAGAAACATTTAACTTTGTCGGTCTAAACAATGATGTTAAACCTGGTCAAATCATTAAGGTTGAAGCGACTCGTGAAGATGGTACAAAGTTTGAATTCAATACGATTAGTCGTTTAGACAGTATGGTGGATGTAGATTATTACCGTAACGGTGGAATCTTGCAAACTGTGCTTCGCCAATTAATGAATTAAAATATAATATCAAGTGACTAGTGACTTAACAAAAAAGTTCAATTAGTTTTAAAAAACGCCCTAGAAGATAAGTTCATCATCTAGGGCGTTCGTTTATATAAATATAAAGATCTACTATTTATTTTTGAGTTTTAATTAAAGCCTGATCTAAATCATCGATTAAATCATCAATAAACTCTGTACCTATGGACAAACGAATCATTCCAGATGTTACTCCTGCAGCCAATAAATCATCACCTTTTAGCTGAGCATGTGTCGTGCTTGCTGGGTGGATGATTAATGATTTACTATCTCCTATATTGGCTAGATGTGAGAATATCTCAACAGAATTAATTAGTTTTTTTCCTGCTTCAAGTCCGCCTTTCACTTCAAAATTCATCACAGCTCCCTGTCCGTCAGGCAAATACTTCTTAACTAGATGATTTGAAGGATGGCTTTCCAAGCCTACATAACTAACGTTTTCAACAAATTCGTGATTCTCTAAAAATTCAGCAATCTTCATCGCGTTTTCACTATGTCTTTCCATACGTAAGTGCAAAGTTTCTAGTCCTTGCATTAGTAAAAAGGAATTGAAAGGTGAAATTGATGCTCCCATATCTCTCATTAATTGAGCACGTGCTTTAACGATATACGCAATAGAACCTACAGCTTCTGTATATCTAACCCCATTGTAACTTGGATCTGGTTCAGTTAATCCAGGGAATTTTCCACTAGCTTCCCAATCAAAGGTACCTCCATCAACAATGATCCCCCCCATTGAAGTACCATGTCCACCAATAAATTTAGTAGCTGAATGTACAACGATATCTGCACCGTGTTCAATTGGACGTAATAAATAAGGGCTAGGAATCGTATTATCAACTATAAATGGAAGGTTATGTTCATGAGCAATTTTTGCAACTGCTTCTATGTCTAATAAATCACCTCTAGGATTTCCTAAAGCTTCTGCATATAAAGCTTTTGTTTTATCCGTAATTGCTCTACGGAAGTTTTCTGGATCATTTGGATCAACTAACTTAACGTCAATACCGAGCCTAGGTAAAGCTGTTGAAAACAAATTATAAGTGCCACCATACAAACTTGAACCAGATACGATTTCATCCCCTGCACCTGCAATGTTAAAAATTGAATAAGTGACTGCAGATAAACCAGAAGAAGTTGCTAAAGCTGCTTGACCGCCTTCTAATGCAGCTACTCTTTTCTCAAAAGCATCTGAGGTTGGGTTTGTTAATCGGGTATAAATATTCCCGGATTCCTCTAATGAAAAAAGTTTTGCAGCATGTTCTGTGTCTCTAAACCCATATGCAGCTGTTTGATAAATTGGAAGTGCGGATGACATCGTTGTTGGATCAATCTCTTGACCTGCATGTACTGATAACGTTTCTAAACCTAACTTTCGTTTTTCTGACATAAATTGTCCCTCCATGATTTCCAAAAATATGTACTAATTAAACACAATAAATACATTTATATCCAATATATATAAAATAATTTATCAAAATATATATTAAACTATATTTTACATATATTCAATAGGAAGGAGTAACTAAAAAATAAAAAATGTAAGCGTTTTTTTATTTTCATAGATTTAGGAAATAACTGACTAATCCGTGGAGTGAAAGTGTATTTGTTAAAGCTGGGGCAATTGCTGAAGAACCTCCATTAATAATTCTAGAAGGTTATTTTGACAAGAGTATTGATAAATGTAACCAATTAGAGCAACCTTAACTTTAAAGATGTATTATTACAATAATAGTTGAAAATATTTATCGAATCATTTTCCCCATCCGTTTTGCTGTTTCGATCATGATTCCAGCATGTTCTTTCATGTTTTCTAATGTTAAACGATTTACTGGACCTGAAACGGATAATGCAGCCACCAATTGATGGGAACGATTAAAGATTGGTGCAGAAACAGCCGCAACACCAGGTTCCCTTTCTTCAATACTTGTGGCATATCCAACCTTTTGAATGTCCGCTATCTGATCCTTATAAGCAGAAATGTCTATTAGTTCTCTCCATTCTTGGATCATGTTTTCTTGAGTGTCTATGTCAGCAAATGCAATTAAAATTTTACTAGATGCACCAACATACAATGGTAATCTAGCACCGATTGGAGCAACTCTTCTAATAGAATGTTTACTTTGCACTGCTTGTATACGAATTCTTTCGTTACCATCACGAATATATAAACTAATGGTCTCGCCTAAAATATCTCTTAGGCGCTCCATCTCAGGTAAAAGAAGCGTCCCTGGATCATCAGATTGTGATAAGTTTGCAGATAACTCCCATATTCGAAAACCTAACCTATACTTCTCTGTGACAGAATCACGAATTACAAACCCTTTTCCTTCTAAGGATGCTAATAAACGAAAGACCGTGCTTTTATGTAATCCTGTTTTTTCTGCTATTTCCGTCAAACCCAAATCTATTTCATCTGTAAAACATAACAAAATATCTAATGCTCGATCAACTGCACGAACTGTTCCACTTTTTGATTGTTCCACAATCTACACCACCCTTGATGTTTCACATGATGAAACTCTGTTACAATAATTATACCTTATTTAGTACAAAAATAAAACTTATTATGGAAAATTTCAGACAATTAATTCCTAATATAACTGGGTGGTGGGATTATGAATTTGTTTTTACGATGATTTTTTAATCGTAAAATTGTCTTCAAGCAGTACCCAATTTTGTGGGAATGGATAACCTAATACCCAGTAACTAATTCCTTTTAAATTATAATCCTTTACGGTATCGAATTTTGCTTGAGCACTACGGGCATCTTCAAACCATACCTCGTGCATTCTACCTTGTTCATCTGTGTAACGATAATATGGCGACTGAGTTACAGCATCATATTTAATATCTGTTCCATACTTTACAGCTCTTAATATAGCTTCCTGGCTACTAAATGTTTCTGCCACTTGACCTTGTACATGAGGAAGCAACCAATCTCTTGCATAGATTTGAAACCCAAAGAATATTTTTTCTCTAGGTATAACTGTGACTGCGTAATCGAGAACACGTTTAATTTGATTTATTGGTGAGATAGCTTGTGGCGGTCCAAGTCTGTAACCCCATTCATATGTCATTAATATGACATAGTCTGCAATTCTACCATGTGCTTCATAATCATAGGCATCATTTCTAGAACTTACTTTTGGGATTAAAGCACTTGTAACAAAATAACCTTCTGGATGTAAGCGATCTACAACAAGTTGAAGAAATTGATTATAAGGCTCGCGGTCCTCTGGGAGGACATTTTCTAAATTTACATTTAAACCTTGATACCCTTTCTCTTTCATAATCGTTAAAATGTTAGATATCAATTCCTCTTGAATTTCTTGATTATTTAAAACAACATGTGCAAGATCTGAACCTGGATCTGTTGCAGTAAAATTAATAATCGACATCACCGGTACAACATTTTCTTCAATACTCGTATTTATGGCTTGAGTATCATCAATCGACTGAATGCTTCCATCTTCTTTCATCGCGTAGGCAGAAGGAGTTAAAGAAGTTAAATATTTACCAACTTCTTTTACAATTGGGATTGCCTCATCCCCTAGTTTATAAATATATGCATTCACATCAATAACAGGTTTTTCTTTTCGGGGGATGATTAACATCATACCTGGATAGATAACATATGGAGGTTTAATATCATTTACTCTTATCAATGTTTGTAAAGAAACCCCATAATTCTGTGCAATTTTGTACAATGTATCGCCTGCAATAACGTAATGTCTTGGTGCTGGAATATATAACCTCCCCCCAGGAAAAATGTTTGCAGGATCAGTGATTTGATTTGCCTGAACTATCGCTTGAACCGATGTCCCATATTGATAAGCAATTTTCCATAATGTTTCCCCGGGCTTAACGATGTGAACAAAATCTTCTGTTGGAATCACTATGGATTGACCTACTACTAATTTATTTGGATCTGGTAATTTATTTATTTCTACTATTTTCCCCATCGGAACTCGATAAGTTTGTGCAATTTGCCAAAGTGTATCGCCTGGGTTTATCGTATGAATTAACATAAAATACCCTCCTTTTTTTATATAAGTATTCAAATAAAAATTAAGAAATGACGCTATTATCTACATTCAATCGCCAATTTTGCGGATCATATTAAAATATTCAATTTGATGGAAGTGTTAAAGACATAGTTTCCTATTGTTAAGCATATGATTTCACATACAACCTTTTCATTAAAGAAGTTGTTCATTATGATTTATCAGTATTGAACAAGCTCTTTTCTATTTTATAGGGGGAAAATTTATGCTTAAAGTGTATGGAAGCTTAATGCCTCTTCGAATCTTAGAGGAAATTCGTTTTTGGAAAATGCAAGAAAAAGAACATACCGTTGTTATACGTGAACTTGCTCCTGATTTAGAGGAACAGTATGTCAAATTACTTCAGGAATGGGAAATCCTTTTTGCTAAGATGGAAAATACAGCGCAGCAGTGGATTGAATCCATTATTCGATCTCAAAATCAAAACCATGAAGTAGAGCAAATGCAGCAATTTATAGATAGCAGCATTACACAATCACAGCAATTCATTAAGCAGTTATATCAAATGATGGAACAAAGTGAAGTGATTAAAAACAATCAAACACTCAATACGGTCATGTTACACATTATTCGCGAATCTGACTATTTCTTAGGAGTACTTAATGGTTATTTACTAACTCCAAATGCCCCTCAAGGAAATAACATAAATGAATCACGAATCTCAACTAACTCTTTAGAAGAAGAAGGTGTGATGGAAGAACAACCAGTTCCTATTGGAAAACATACCGTTCCTCCTCTACCTTATTCTTATGATGCATTAGAACCCTATATAGATGAAGAAACAATGAAAATCCATCATGATAAACATCATTTAGCTTATGTAAATGGATTAAACAATGCTGAAATTCAATTAGAAAAAGCTAGAAAATCAGATGATTTCTCTTTAATTAAACATTGGGAAAGAGAATTAGCTTTTAACGGGGCAGGTCATTATTTGCATACTATTTTTTGGAATATCATGTCCCCTGATGGTGGTGGTGATGCTACCGGGGCTATTAGTGGACAAATCATGAAAGATTTTGGCAGCTTTGATGAATTCAAAAAACAATTTACTGCAGCAGCTAATAATGTAGAAGGTGGTGGGTGGGCCATTTTAGTTTGGAGCCCAAGAAGCCATCGATTAGAAATTTTACAAGCGGAAAAACACCAAAATCTATCACAATGGGATGTTATCCCATTGCTTGTATTAGATGTTTGGGAACATGCTTATTACCTAAAATACATGAACAATCGTCCTGATTATGTTGAGGCATGGTGGAATGTCGTGAATTGGGAACATGTGAATGAACGATTTTCTCATGCTAGAAGATTAAAATGGATGACATACTAAAAATTTATCCAAAAATATTTTGCTACTACTATGACAAAGCCTTACGAACACTTAATATATATTTGGACTGATCCAAGGGGTTAATCCCTCTTCTCTCTCTAGTAGCCAAAACCCCTTCTGGACATTCCTCATAACCTTGAAAATAGGTTGTGATCGTTCCTTTTCCTTTTGTTAATGAAGCTAGTTCAATGGAATACTCCATCGAAGTAGACAGAGGTATAATCCCTTCAACAACCATTCGATCTTCTTGCTGATTCGGTGAATCAAATGTTGCTCTCATTTGAGACAGATCATGAAGAATCTTTCCAGCAAATTGTTCAGGTACAGATATTCTAAAGTTCAACATTGGTTCCAACAGCTTTGTTCCCGTTTGATCCAATCCATTCATAATTCCCATTGGTGTAGCCACAGCAAAGTCCAAAGGATGTGTATGAACCACATGATGCTCTCCTTCTATTAATGTTATTTTTAAATCCACTACATTCCATCCGTATAACCCTTGTTCCAATGCTTCTGGAATCCTCCGAGACACCTCATTCTGATACCGTTCTAACAAATCTTCTTTACGTACAATAGAATGATAAGTCACCCCACTTCCTCTCTCACCTGGTTCAATTTTAAATCGTAATACTGCCCAGCAAGGTTTTGGCATCGTATAACGAATAAGCCCTTCCCCTATTTGTTTTGGGGTCTCCTTGTAAATTACAGACGGCTGTCCAAATTCCACATTTAACTGAAACCGGCTTTTTATGATACTTGCTAGAATTTCAAGTTGAATTTTCCCCATCACTTTAATATGAAGTTCTCTATCCTCTTGATGCCACTGCAAATCTAATAGTGGATCCTCATCAGACAATTCTTGCAATGCTTTAACAACTGCAGGATATTCTTCTTCTTGTTCCCACTCTACCTTCACTGTCAAAAGAGGCACTGCCATGTGAGGGTGAACAGGAACACCTTCATCACTGCCTAATATATCTCCAACTTTCACATGACTCAAACCGCTAAGTGCAGCAATATCTCCGGCATGGAGTTCTCCCAAATCTTCACTTTTATGACCTTGAATTTTTCGAATCTGACTCACTTTTTCTTCAACGCCTTGTGTCACATTATAAATAGAATCTCTATTTTGAATACGACCATGATACAACCTAACATAAGCTAGTCTTCCTAACTTATTATCTCTATCGATTTTAAATACAACCCCAGATAAAGGAGCATCCTGTGATCCTTCAGGATGTGGAAGGTAATCAATCATGGCATCCATAAGTTCCTGGATTCCTATTCCTTTATTTGATGCACCAAATAATATAGGAAAGACCTCAGCGCCCTTTGATAATAAAGATAATTTCTCCTTAAGCTGTTCTGAGATAAGTTGACCTTCTAAATATTGATTTAAAATAAAGTCATCGTGTTCTGAAACGACTTCTATAATTTGATCAATTAAAGGTTGTTCAAGCACTTGTTCTTGTCCATCCCAAAAAGAAACACCTTCAAAAGAATCTTCTATACCTTGAATGTTTTGTATCGGTATAGCTGATTTCGAAAGTTCAGCATGAATATTCTCAATCACACGATAAGGATCAGCCCCTATCCGGTCTAGTTTATTTATATAAATCAAAGTTGGGATGCTAAGCTTACGAAGAGCATGCCAAATCACCTCAGTTTGAGGCTGAACACCTTCAACTGCCGATATGATAAGTATAGCTCCATCCATAACTCGTAAGCTTCTTTCCACCTCTGACAGAAAATCAACATGACCTGGGGTATCCACAATATTAATAAAAGTATCTCTCCATATTAACTCTGTAGTTGCTGCAAGCACCGAGATACCACATTCTTTTTCAACTTCTAACCAATCCGTTTGTGCCGTCCCTGTATCTACACTCCCAAGGGAGCGAATTTGCCCCCCCTTAAATAACATCTGTTCTGTTGTAGTTGTTTTTCCAGCATCTATATGTGCAAAAATTCCTATATTCCTTCTATTGAGTGAATTTAACAAATCTATATCACCTATTTCATGGGTCTTTTTTCATTTTATTTTATAATCTAACTAGTATTGTATCAATACATATGAATTGTTTACAACAGAACTAAACTTCAGTATAAAAATACAAGCAACTTTCTACATCACTTTTAATGAGTATAGATAGCAAAGTTATGTTCTAGAACGACACTTTTGGAACCTCCATATCCAATTCACTTACTAGCTGATTCACTAAGTGTAATAACCTGAAATCATCCCATCTCTTCCCTACACATTGCACTCCTATAGGCATATTATCATTATTTAATCCAACAGGCATGGTGACAACTGGATTAGCTAATACATTAAATAAATTAGTATATGCTCCAGTAGCTTTCCAATAGTTCATGAGTTTATCATCAACATGAACTGGTTTTTTATAAATAGGCTGATATCCAATTAGTTTATCTTTTTTAATATGTGGAAAAGCTGCAGTAACACTGACTGGCAAAATAAACATTTCATATGAATCCATAAACATATCAAATGATGAAATAAGCTCTTCCCTCTGTGTTAAAGTTTTCATATAATTTTTAAAGGTTAAAGGTGTTAATTTACTAGAGGTTGGATATTTCTTTTGAAGTTTTTTTGTAAAAATGTGTTCAATTCCTCTTATAATAGATGGTTTGCCTGAATTCAACTCAGCATCAATTATTTTTCCCCATGTTTCCCAAACTTTGTTTGTGCTCACTGGAAACTGATCTACTTTTACAGTTTGAATACCGAGCGATTTTAGTTTTTCTACATAAAGATAAATATGCTCTCTAACCTCCTTGGCAACCGGAACGTCTGTAAGCTGATCCATCCATGCGATTTTTATATTATTTAAATTCAACCTTTTTAGCCTATTGTTATTTAGAGGAGGTACTTTCATATCGTTTGGATCTGAACCCGTTATTATGGAAAAAGCTAAAATTAAATCATCTATAGACCTTGCCAATGGACCATAACAAGCAAGATGCCTTGACGAGCGATATTTCGGAGGCTTTGAGTTACTAGGCATCGGAAAATGTCCAAATGCTGAAACTGCGTGCTCTGTTGGCTTCAAACTATACACACCACAATAATGAGCAGGTATTCTTAATGAGCCACCAATATCGCTTCCTATATCTAAGTAACTAAAACAAGCCGAAACTGCTGCCCCTCCGCCACCGCTACTCCCTCCTGGTGTACGATTCAGATTCCAAGGGTTATTTGTTCTTCCATAAATTTCATTATCCGTTTGTAAGTCCATCAACAGTGGGGGTACATTTGTTTTACCTACAATAATCGCCCCAGCTTCCTTTAAACGACTTACAACCGTAGCATCAAAATCAGTAATATATTCTTTAAGTGGAGTAAACCCATGTGTTGTTTTCATCCCTCTGATTGCAAATGATTCTTTAATTGTAATGGGAACACCGTGAAGTGGTCCTCGAACTAATCCCTTTTTAAGTTCCTCATCCGCTCTCTTGGCATCTCTTAAAACCTGATCTAAATTCTTATTCACAACTGCATTTACTTTTGAATCATGTGTATGAATCCTTTGGATTATTGCGCTTGTTACCTGTTCTGAAGTCAAATCTCCCTCGCGAATTAATTTAGCAATTTTTGTAGCTGAATAAAACAAAAAATCATCTTGTTTCATGTTCTTCTCTCCCTTCATCATTAAGATACAGGGAAAAAGATATAAAAACTTGATGATTTGTGCTAAATTTTTTGAACAGGTATGCAAATTTGAATCTCTGGATTTGTAGGATCTTCGGTTGCGCGATACCTCTCAAAGTCATAGGAACTACTTACAACATACTTTGATTTAGGTAACCATACCCCATAAATGTATTCATAAGATAACGGCAAATCCTTAGTTGATCCTTTATGTGAAAAAAGGATGTACTTACTTTTAGGCAAACTGACATCCTTTAAGTCGGGATCATTATTGTTATTTATATGGATGGATTCTACAGCTGCAAGATAGGTAAAATCAATCTCTAAACCGAATGAATCCGGATATTGTATGAATCCAAAAGCAGTAAAATTATTGTCATCCATTGTACATATGTTCCCTCGTAGTTTTGACCAGCTTGACAAGATGGCTTCTCTTGAACCATTTGAGGCCTGATAACCTGTAAGTAATATATTTTGTAACGATATTTCCTCGATATCATCTGATAAATTAAAATTTTTATTTGTTAGGTATTGAATATCAATTGGTTTTTTATAGAGAAATTCAGTTGTCATTGCACTTTGTCTAAATTGGTATGGACTCATATTAAATCTTCTTTTAAAAGCTCTTGTAAAAACTTCATGAGAGTCATATCCAAATTCAAAAGCAACATTTATTATACTTTTATCATCACTTATTAATTTTTTTGCTGCTTCCGTTAATCGTCTATTCATAATATATTGAGTTACAGTCTCACCAACCACTTGATGAAATAGTCTTTGAAAATGAAACTTAGAATAACCACTCTGCCTACTAATTTGTTCAATTGTAATTTTATTTCTTAAGTTATTTTCTATGAAATTAATTGTTTTTGAGAGGTTATCAATATAGTCCACCATTTTACCTCTTTCTCTTCAAATAATAGATCATAAATTCAGTACTAATAAATGATACCAAAAACAAAAACCAAGAACCTAATATAAGTAATTCTAACAATATCCGTTTTGGATAAAACCCATTATAAAAATAGTTACCAATTTTATCAATTGGAAAGTAAAATATAAATAAATTACCCAATAAAATAATTAAATAAATGAATTTATCTAACAAATATTTAAAAATATAAATCAAGCCCTTCAATTTATAAAGTACTGTGTTTAGATTCTGTTAATATCCTAACAAAAAAACACCAGTTCATGAACTGATGTTTTAAAAAATCGTTTATCCCATTTATTAATCTTTTAAGAGAGAGAGACACTCCGCTCTTGATGCTGGATCATTTAAAAATGCACCACGCATAGCTGAAGTGATCGTGTTACTACCGTACTTTTTCACTCCTCTAGAACACATACACAAATGTTCTCCTTCAACAATGACCATAACAGCTAGAGGATCTAAAACCTCAACCATAATATCAGCAATCTCAGATGTTATACGTTCTTGTACTTGCAACTTACGTGTCACAGCATCCACTAATCTTGCAAATTTACTAAGGCCAGCAATTTTCCCTTTTGGAATATAACCGATATGGATTTTTCCGAAAAACGGTGCCATGTGGTGCTCACACTGACTATAGTATACAATATCTTTTACGATGACTAACTCCTCATGATCTTCATCAAAAGTAACATCTAAGATTTTTCGTGGATCAACATTATAACCTGAGAAAATTTCTTCATACATACGTGTTACGCGAGCAGGAGTATCTAACAGTCCTTCTCGTTCAACGTCTTCCCCTATAAGGTTTAAGATTTCTCTTATATGATTCTCTATTGCTTCTCTATTATCACTTACTAGGTCATTTTTGTATTCTTTAAAACCTGCCATGATAAACTCCTCTTTTCTTCACTCAATACAATTTATCTAAACTTATTATTTTTCATCATTTTTTTCATTTGATTCATTTGTTGATTATTTACATTATAGCCCATTTTCTTTGCCATTTCCTTTAGCATCTCTGGATTATTTTGCATGTTCTCTAGTTGCTTACGTAAATAAAATACGCCAACAAAAAATCCTATAATAAGACCTACAATAAGGGTCACAATTGGAATAATCACATCTGCCATACAATATTCACCTCTGTTAAAATTTGTCCATTCAAACTCCAATTAACCATAATCCACTTTACTTGATTCATATGATTTCGTCAAATTGTTTATAAATTCGAATTCGAAATACGTTGTTCTGCTTTCGACAGCGAATCTAATACAACTTCGTTCTTTTCTTGAGCTATTCCTTGTTTAATAACTTCAAGTGCATCGTCGGTATTGATTTTACCCAATGACCATGCCGATGCTTCTCTTATTTCTGGTCTCTGATCATTTAAAAGAAGGTCTTTTAATATAGGAATTGCACTCTCATCTTTAAAAACACCTAATGCAGTAATTGCATTTCTTTGAATGGGTTTTTTCCCTCTCCAAGCTGAAGCACTGAATCCATACTTTTCTTTAAACTCACGATTGCTTAATGATAGTAGCGGTTTAAGCAATGGTTTCACAATCTCTGGATCTGGTTGAAGCTCTGGTTGATGAGTAAAATGTTTACCTTTATTTTTAGGACAAACGATTTGACATGTATCACAGCCATACAAACGATTCCCTATCTTTTCCTTTAATTCGTCATCTACAAACCCTTTCGTTTGAGTTACAAATGATATACAGCGATTAGAATTTAATTGGCCTGGACCTACAAGAGCATCTGTAGGACACGCATCAATACATATCGTACAATCTCCACACTCATCTGTTACTTCTTGATCAGGAGTAAATGGAATGTTCGTAATCATTTCCCCAAGATATACCCAAGAACCAAACTCAGGTGTAATAACAGCGCAGTTTTTTCCTACCCAACCTATACCTGCACGTTCTGCCACAGCTCTATCAACTAAAACCCCTGTATCCACCATGCTTTCAAGCTTAACATCAGACACTCTTTCTTTAATAAAGGTCTCCAAATTCAATAATCTTTTTTTTAGAACATGATGGTAATCTTCACCCCATGCTGATCTGGAAATCACACCTCTGTAGGCACCTTTCTCAGATTTAGGTGGATCTTTCAACTTTGAAGGATATGCAATAGCTATGGATAAAATAGACTGAGGTTGTTCAAATGTAAGCTTTGGATCAACTCTTTTATCTAGATCAGGCTCTTCAAAACCAGACTCATATCCTTTTTTACGGTGGTTTAATAAAATTTGCTTTAATTCCAAAAAAGGGTCTGCCGAAGCAAACCCAATTTTATCTATCCCAAGTGTGGATGCTGCTTGTTTAATCTCATCCTTTAAACATTCCCAACCGTTCCTTGATGTTCTTGCAACTGAGTAATTCAAAATTTGTCACCTCAAAGCTTGCTCTTTTGCAGCTTGTACAGCTAAAAAATCACAACGGTTATTCAACTCGTTATCACTATGACCTTTAACTTTAATATACTCTACATCATGAATTTTCATCAAATCATCTAGCGTTTTCCATAAATCTTGATTTTCAACCGGTTGTTTCTTACTGTTTTTCCAACCATTTCGTTTCCAATTATGAATCCAACCCTGCTTAAAGCAATTCACAATATAAGCGGAATCACTATGAACTTTGACTTTACAAGGAGATTTTAATTTTTTTAAAGACTCAATAACTGCAATCATTTCCATACGATTATTGGTTGTATTTGGTTCTCCACCTGATATTTCTTTGCGGTGTTCTCCATATAATAAAATAGCACCCCAACCGCCAGGGCCAGGATTGCCAGAACATGCTCCATCTGTATATATTATAACTTCTTTCATGTTATAACCCTCCATCTCTTATTGGGTTATCATATAACTAAATCGACCATATCATAAATCACCAAAAAAATAAAGAATTCTTATTTTATGAACAAATAGAATTCATTTGATGAGATTCCTGTATTTGTATATCATGCATAGTGATATTCATTTCTTTCACTTCTCTTTGTAAAAAACGTTCCTTTAATTCATTTACCATTTTCTTTCCAACCTCATTGTCCGTACAGCTAGGATTTTCCGTTAAAATATACTGGCCTCGTTTATTCTTTATCGATCCTATAATAACTCCAACAACCTCACTATCATCTAATGCAACAAGAACTAGTTCACTATCATAAGACAGTTGTTTAGAAAAAACCTTAATTGTTTTTTTGTAACATGTATCAGACAATACTTCCTTTAATAAGTTTGTAACCTTTTCACAATCAGATAGTTGAAAAGAACGTAAATTCATATGAAATAACTCCCCTTCATTTTTCATTGATTACATAAAGAATATCATTTATTAAAGTGAATCTTATTAACAGTGGTTTCATGAATGTTATTAGGAATTGAACAATCTCTCGCTCTCGCGTATATATTTTATAATAAAATTCGACAAAAATCGTTAAATTCCTGCAAAAATATTAATAATTTTTAAATTACCTCTTGTTTTCTCTTGAAAACGCTTAATTTTAAGCGTTTTCATTTATTGTGCAGAATAATCTAATTTTTAGATGTAAATATTAATGGGGAGGTGATTAAATGTACTTTAATGAAAGAAATTTACAGCATCTACAAGACGTTCAGCTAAAAGATTGGAAAATAGAAGAGTTAGAGTTGCATCATCAAACAATGAGTGACTTATCCCCCTGGTTAAATGCTGAAGGTGTTTCATATCATCATAAAATAATAGATGAAATTAAAAAAAGAGGAGGAGATTCAGGGAATACTAATTTTACTGATTAAAAAAGCTTGCATTTTATATAAATAGATTGAAATACTTATAACGTGAGATAGACATACTTTTTAAACATAAATGTTGATTTATTATCAAAAATAAGTGATAATATTGTATGAATACTTATAAAGGGAGGTTTTTTTTACATGGCACATCAATTACCTGAATTACCATATGCAAATAATGCACTTGAACCACACATCGACGAGCAAACGATGATGATCCATCATGATCGCCATCATGCTACTTATGTAACAAAACTAAACGATGCAATTGCTGGAAATGCTGAACTAGAAGGTAAAAGCATTGAAGAACTTATTGCTAACTTAGATAGTGTTCCTGAAAACATCCGTGGAGCTGTTCGCAATAATGGAGGCGGACATGCAAACCATTCATTGTTCTGGGAAGTCATTGCACCAAATGCTGGGGGAACACCTACTGGCGCTTTAGCTGATGCAATTGAAAGCGATCTTGGTGGATTGGATAAATTTAAAGAAGCTTTTACAAATGCTGCTTTAACTCGTTTTGGCAGTGGCTGGGCATGGTTAAGTGTTGATCAAAATGGAAAGCTTGAAGTAAGCAGCACACCTAATCAAGACAACCCGATTATGGAAGGTAAAACTCCAATTTTAGGATTGGACGTTTGGGAGCATGCATATTACTTAAAATATCAAAACAAACGCCCTGATTACATCGGTGCATTCTGGAATGTAGTCAATTGGGATGAAGTAGCTAAACGTTACGAAGCTGCTAAGTAAAATTTACTTAAATGAAATATGGAATCATTGATAATTATGAAAATCCACAGAGCAGAATTTGCCTTTGTGGTTTTTTTTGCTTGTATTGTTCTAATCGATGACTAAAGTCTAAATCCATTCAGGTTGCCAAAAAATAAAGGGAATGAACGGTCTTATTCCGTATTTTTTAAAGATTTTCAAAGAATAGCGGGAAATACTGGTCTTATATTGCTGCTTTTAGATCAAATTTTGTAATTTGATATGAATATGGACAAAATAAGACCATAAAATTCACTAGCGTTGCATCAAAGATAACATAGAAAATAAAATGAGTATAATTTACTAAAAATGGAATTTATGATGTGATTTTCATGGAATTATCATAAAAAAACTCCTATTGTAAAGATAAGGACGCGTTACCCATAATCTAAACAAAAGGAGCCAACCATGGGTAACATACACAATTTCCATACCATTTGTCAATGTTTTTCTTTGATTTCGAAGGAAAATTTCCTTTTTCCTATTGCAGACTATCGTACGCATAAGTTAACTACGATAAAAAGTATCAAGTTATTTCTAGCCTCTCAAATTGCGAATTGGGAAAATTATAAACAAATTTCAAGAGAATTACGTACCAGTGAAGCTCTTCAGCAAAGTCTAGATCTACCAAGTATTAGTCCGTCTCAACTCTCACGTCGAATAAGAGAACTACCTACAGAAATGTTAGAAGCGTTATTCTTTGAAATGATCGGTAAAGTAAAGTCTAAAACTTCTATCGCTTGTAGCAGAGTCGGCCCACTTCGGATTCTTGATTCTACTAGCTTGAAGCTTCCTGCTACTTTAGCTAATTGGGCGAAGATTAATCATAAATCGACCCAAGTCAAGATTCATATGCGTGTGCTTTCTCTTCCAAATGGAAGAGTCATTCCAGAAAAAGCGATCCCTTCAACAGGAAATGTGAATGATTGTGAAACCATGGATATCCTAGTGGAAGATCACGACACCATATACGTTATGGATCGTGGTTATGTAAAATACGCACAGTTCGATCAGTGGATCGAAGACAATGTTCGCTTCGTGATGCGTATTAATGAAAAGCATGGGGTTTTAAGGGTTGAGGAAGAACTGCCTGTTCCACCGGACACCCACATTATTCGGGACGCGATCATCCAATTAGGAAGTGCGTATACACAAACGGAAAAAAGCATAAGACTTGTAGAGTTTATGGATGAAAAAGAACGTAAATATAGAATAGCTACCTCTTGTTTTGACTTAAGTGCAACAGAGATTGCAGATATTTATCGTCAACGATGGCTTATTGAATTATTCTTTAAATGGTTGAAGCAACACCTACGTCTTGTAAAACTATACAGCTATGAACCTCAAGGAATTTGGAATCAAATTTTTATTGTACTCATCGCCTATGCAATTGCCATGTATATTGAGCTAGGAAGCAGAACTAAACTAAGTACCTGGGATGTACTACAATGTCTACGAACTTGTTGGGATAAAAAGTGGTCCGTTATGTTGAGTGAACTTCATCTGAAACCTACTCGAAACTCAAAGGGGAGACAGAAAGTGCCTCGATCGGTGAAACCACCTCCGAGATTAAATACATCGGTAGGTATCATCAAGCCAAAGAAAAGATAAATTAGGGAAAGAAATAACATCCAAAAAATGGATTAACGCGTCATTTTCTGACCTCTTCACTTTTTTCCTAATTTCTCAAAAAGAAAATTGTAAAATTTTTCTAAATTACTTATTTTACAAACTATGTTGCTTTTTTTGCAACGCTAATGCACTAATTCCCGCTATTTCATAGCAAATAGCACTTCGGACTGAAAGTAACACACCCTGATAAATTACTTTATGAGACTTTCTGAGATGTCGTCAAATCCTTCTTTTAATTCTGGGTTTCCCGAAAAGTACTAGGTATTAGCTCCTTGGCGTACTCTTCACTTTTGACTTTTGACTTTTCACTTTTGGTGTTGATTAAAAAAGCTTCTCTCACCATCCGAAGAGAAGCCTTCAATAAAAGAAAGGAATGTTTATGACAGTAATCAAAGTACCCTTTGTGCAATTTTTTCTAATTGCTTAATTTATATTATGTAATACTTTAGTTTAATGTTCTAGGCTCTTGCGGATTATTAAGAATCCATTCCACAGGATAACCATCAAGCCATATTCACTTCTTTATCCTGATTCATAGTTTTTCCTTCTTTCCCTTTCTCGCTATCATTTGGGGAGGTAAGAATAATTTTCCCATCCTCAAGTTGTAATTGAACTTTATTACTATCTTCTAATCCTATGGACTTTAAATAAGTATCAGGAATTTGCAATCTGCCAGCCTTATCTAAAATTGCAAATTCTTCATGAGTCTCATCTTCTTTTTCAAAGCCAAGTCCTAATTGCTCAAGCTCTTCAACTGATCTTTTTCTTATCATTTCTGAGGAGGTTTTTCCATCCCGAATAGCGACAACACGATTCACCTTTTTAGCTAATAATGGATCATGTGTTACGATCACAATCGTCAATCCATACTCTTCATTTAATTTTTGGAACAAATCTAGGATTTGATCAGACATTTTAGTATCTAAAGATCCTGTCGGCTCATCAGCTAACAATAATTTAGGACGATTTGCTAAAGCGATAGCGATGGCTACACGCTGCTGCTCACCACCTGAAAGCTGATTTAAAGTGTTATTCATTCGATGTCCTAATCCAACTGCATCGAGCAGCTCCTTTGCTCGTTCTTTTTTACGACGTCCCTTTAAAAGAATGGGCAGCTCTACATTTTCTAAAGCCGTTAAATATGGAATTAAATTCCTCGCATTATTCTGCCATACAAATCCTACCGTCTCTCGTTTATATTTAACATAATCTTTCTCTTTAAACTTTAATAAATCCAACCCATTGACAGATACAGTTCCTGCTGATGGACGATCTAAACCACCTAACATATTTAATAGTGTAGATTTACCACTACCGCTATTTCCGATGATAGCCATTAATTCTCCATCCTTCACTTCAAGATCTAAGCCCTGTAAGGCTACAACCTCAAGATCAGCAATTTTATAAATCTTCACTAGATTTTCACACAGAATCATATCCTCAATCCTCCCCTAATTTTAAGGCCTGGTGAATTTTGATACGTGATAACATATATCCTAAAATCATAATACCGATCAAAATAATTATACTAACGATCATATAAATCTGCCTTTGATCTGAAGGATCGATAACAACTTGGAAAGGTGGAACCTGCTCAAGTGGATTAAAAGTAATTTGAAATAAGGTTACAAACAATTTGCTCGTCACAACACCTGTTATTATTCCCATCAGCATCGCAGCACCCGTTGTCAGTGTTTGCTCTAATATGAGCATTTTCACCAACTCGGAAAATCTAAGCCCCATCGCACGCAGCATTCCTAATTGAAGCGTTCTACCCTTTAGTGTTAAAATCCAGTACAATAAAAACCCACATAAGCTGATTAAGATAGAAATAATAAAACCTAAAGTCATAACACCGTTAATCGCTAACTGGAATGGATCATTTTTAACCTTAATGATTTGAGCCTTTGAATTTGTTAAATTATTTAACCAAATACGGTTTTCTTGTATGGCATCATACAACTGAGCTGTATTAGAAAAGTCAGGCTTTAGTTTGGCCCAAAATTCATAGGGCCTAAGTGCCAAGCGAGATTGTATGAAATCTAAATGACCTACAACCAATTGAGGTTTTTCTGAAACGGTTATATCAGGATTTGATACAAAATTCGGATTCCAACTTGGCCAATAATCAACAATGCCATATACAATAAACTCAACATTATTCGTACCAATCCATCCCATGTTCACAATATCACCAACTTTAATATCATGAGTATCTGCTATAGATTTTGAAATTAATATAGCCTGAGGATTGGTTGCGATTAAATTTAAATAATCATAAAAATGATGATCCATTAAACCTTTTTTAAACCATGCTACACGTCCAAAATCTGCTGTATCAATTCCCATTAATTGTACTTTTGTATTCACTTTATTATTGGTGAAATTCACGTTATCTTCTTTAAATACTCTTGTGATATGTTCAATTCCGGGTAAGTTTCTAAAAACCTCTATAGAAGGTTCAATATAATTTGTATGTGTATTATCCAATGCTTCTCCTGAAGCTCCAGGTAGATATTGATCAGGATTGTCGTTTCCAAACTCTACTTCCATCACGATATCTGCTCCGTTTGTATAAGAAATTTTATCAATCATATTACTATTTATTGTTCTTGCTGCACTAGCACTAAACATCCCAGTTGAAAGTGTCAATATAATAAATACCATCAATAGTTGATATTGTGTAGCAGAACGACCAACCTGTAATAAGGTAGAGTAAGAGACCGGACTCCATCTTTTTTTACCTAACCAATATATTAGTTGAATCATCCATGGATAAATACGAAGAAGAAATAATCCCATTCCGATTATGAATAAGTTAGGAACGATAAATAAAAGAGGATCAATTGAAAATTCATTCGTAAACACACCTGAGTTAACAAAGTCTTTCATTTGATTTTTAAAGGTATACAACCCGTACAATCCAATACATATAAACACAATATCAAAATAAAATTTATGTAAAAATGAAGTTTTTTTACTTCTAGACATACTTCTTTTTAAGCTCACAATATTTTGACGAGTATGGATAAAAGCAGGCACTAACATCATAATAATGGTTCCTACAACGGCAAAAGCTGCATAAACATAAGCTTCCCCAGTAATTTCCACCGATAATGATGTACGCTGTACAAACTGTAAAAAACCATTAGAAGAACCTAATATCATCGTAAAAAATTTTGCCATATATAATCCGGAAAAATAAGCGATGCTTCCTAAAATTAAACCCTCAATTAAATAACCACCTAAAATTTGTAGACGATTCGCACCACGACTCCTCAAAACAGAAATTTCTGTTTTCTGTCTTTCAATGATTAAGTTAGAAACTAAAAAGATGTAAAAAGCAATCATAATTAATACAGGAATGTATAGAAACGAAACCATCGTTTTTAATTTCTGTTGTTTCTTATCATAGTTTTCTAGAATGCTTATTATTGGTAAGTCAACTTCATTACCTTTAATATTTTTATCATTATTTGTATAAGGGGTTAAGTATCCTTTAAGTCCTGTATAGGCATCAACTAATTGATCAACCGATGATAAGCGTATACTTTGATAATCAAAAGATACGTTCCAATAACTATTCCTTACAGGTAATACATTCTGGGAAGTAAATTTCTGTTCGAACAAGTTAAAATCCAAATAAAATGTTGTATTAGATAAACTTTTATTAAAATACACATCACTATAATCCTTAGGTTCAAAAATACCAACAGGATTCACAGTGATTAGTTTATTACTACCATCTAAAATAACAAGTTCTTTATTTAATGTAATATTTAATGCAGAAAGAGACCCTTCCGTTATCAATACTTCATAAACATCATCTTCTACTTGATTTGATGGAAGTCGACCATCTATAAGCTGGATATGATCATTGAATTCAGATGAACCCAATATATTGATTTTTCTACTTCGCAATGAACTTGTTTTCTCTTCATCATCCGCTAATTCACTTAAAAAATTAAATTCCTCAAGTGGAATAAAGGAGTAATTTAACGTTTCTCTTTGTTTGACATTACTTAATATTGGTAAAGATATTTGCTCTGTAATTACTTCCTCCATATATTTATCTACACTTGAAAGATATTTTTCTCGATCTTCTGGTGGCATTGAACTTCTTATAGAAGATGAAACATCAAATCGACCTGGAAATACGTTTTGTTGCAACTGTAAATTCTCAAGTTCCTTTACTAACATTCGATGCAAAATAGCATTTGTATAAATAGGAATACTGCTAGTGAGGGCAACGGAAAGCATTAAACCGAGCAGTAAACTGATTTCGAGCCACTTGTTTTTGATCATTTTTCGAATGATCATTGTAAAAATAGCCACCATTTACCCCCCTTAGTTAAGTATCAATTGTTGACCTTCTTCTAAACCACTAATGATTTCAACCTCTGTTTTTGTTTCTACACCAATTTCTACATCAACCTCAACTCTACTTTCACCATCCAACACTTTTACAAAGTTACGAGCCAAATAGGTATGTAAACTAGCAGAAGGAATTACAATCGTATCTTCCTTTTCAACCAACGTAATTGTTACATCAACACGATCACCAATGTCAATCCCTTCAGGAAGCTTCTCATCTGGTTTCACAAATATCGATGTCTTGTTCCTTTCTGTTACTTCTCTATCTGCAGATTCTGGTGCAGTTTCAGGTGTTTGTACTACTATTCCTGTATAGATTTCACCATCGTATGTTATTTCAACAGGTTGATTAATTTCCGCATCTTTTGCTTCTAAAATTTCTTCTGCATTTTTCAATGTTGCTAGAATGAATAAATTTTCAGAATTAGAAATGTCAACGATAGGGTCATAAGCAATGACTTCTTCCCCTCTTTTTAAAGTATTAATATAAGTAACGACACCATCAATATTCGCGGTCAGTTTCGTATTGCTCAATTGCGCCTGCAGATAGTTATATTCAATCTGGGCTGTTTCTACGTTGATCTCTAATAATCTAATGTATTGTTCATCAACTGGGTAAACCTTACTACCTTCAGTACTAATCAGAAGTTTTTCATAAGAAAGCTCCAATTGCTCTACTTGTTGTTGTACAACTTCTAACTTTTGCAGGGAAACAGCTCCTTCTTCATATAAACGTGTTGTTCTTTCTAGGTTTATTTTCGCATCTTCGACAGATGCTTCTATACTTTTTAAATCTAGATCGATTTGCGTGTCCGGCAAATCCAACTCAACTTCTTGCTGTGCTCTTTGTAATTCAATTTTTGCTCTCTCCAGTGCAAGCCTTTGTTGTTGAACTCTTTTTGCTAATTCTTCATTTTCTAACTGAGCGACCACATCGCCTTTGGACACTGAATCTCCTAATTTCACATCAATGGACACAATCCTTCCACCATGTTGTTTAAAATATAAAGATTCTGAAATGGAGAATCTGAAATTCCCTTGTAAATGAAGGTTTTTTACGATGGAGCCTTTTTCAACAGTTAATAGTTTCACTTCTTCTTTTTTAGGTTCTATTAAAGGGGGAGCTAAATCATCTTCTTCTACAGGAATCAATGAACATCCAGCTAGGGCGAAAATTACAATAGGCATGAAAATAAATTTAATCGATTTCATTTTGGTTTGATTGAACAATTTCCCCATCCTCCAATTCATACAGATAATCTACCAATTCCATAACATCCGGGTCATGTGTAGTTAATACAATCGTCATACCTGTATCTTGAATGCATTTCTTAAACAATTGAATAATTTGAAAACCCATTTTACTGTCTAATTCAGCTGTTGACTCATCCGCTAAGATTAATGCAGGCTGCTGAGCAATACATCTGGCAATGGCTACTCTTTGTTGTTCCCCTCCAGATAACTCATAAGGTCTATGTTTCATTCTTTTTTTCAAACCTACCAAACTTAAAGCTTCCTCAGCTAGTTTCAAATGCTCTTTACTTGGAATACCAGCAATTCTTAATGCAAATTCAACATTTTCTAGTGCAGTCATATATGGAGTTAAAGCAAACGATTGAAAGATGAGTCCAATCTCTTTCCTTCGAAGATTCGTCCGTTCTTTATCTGATAAATTCGATATATTATTGTTATGAAAAAAAACATTCCCTTCCGTAGGTTGATCCAACGTTCCCAGTACATTTAATAGCGTTGTTTTACCAGAACCAGATCTGCCTTTTAGTGCTACTAAACAACCTCTAGGTATGTTTAAATTCACATTTTTTAAAGCGTGAACAGCATTGTGCCCTTTGCCAAATGTTCTCTTTACCCCTTGAGCTACCATGATTGAATCTTGTTTAGGATCTATTGTACTTTGTTGTTTAGAAAACACTGAGTCCCCCCCCAATCTTTAAAAGGTTATAAATAACTATTTATAACTCCTAATTACCTTCAACTTCATTTCTGAGGGCATTTTAACCCAATTATACTAGGAATAAAGATGAACACAATGAATTTGGATCATTATCTAATGAAATAACAAATTATCTTAAAATAACACATGGAAAAATGCTTGAGTTTTTTAATATTTCATCTAAATTTAATGAAATCGAATTCAATCTAGTTGGTACTCCATTGGATAAATGTAGAGAAAGGTCTCTATGAAGATTATTTTGCCATCCTCAAATTGAAGTTGGACTTTATTCTATCTTCTAATCCTATGGGAGCTTGAGCAAGGACTTGGCTTTGAAAAAGCCCGTAACAATAATGGTATTGAATACATAAAATAAAAATTAGAGAGGAGGGATAAAATGGAAATTATTGTTTATGAAAAAATAACTAGGCTACTTTCACAGATCAAATCTCAATTACAAAAAATTATTCAAGTTCAGAAACAATTACAAAAACAATTAGAAGATTACCTACAACTAGTTCAATTACAAGCTCAAAAACAAGTTAATATAAATAAAATTGAAATTAGGAATGGATCTTGTGGGATGTTTTAAGAAGTTCTGATTATTTTGAAAGGAGGACATAGAATGGAAGAAACTAATAATATCCTGAGTCAATTAAGTGAGATAGTAAGGCAAATGGATGAACTTACTAAATTACAGGTAAATCTTCAGCAACAATTACAAGCTCAATCACAAACAGATAAATTTGAGTTTTCTGTTAAAAACGGAAATGCTTCTAACGATTTAAACGCTAACGATATTAATAGTAACCAGTCTGATTAATCTGTAACTGACATCTTAAAAAGGAGGACAGAACATGCAAGAAACTGAAAAAATCCTTAATCAAATAAATGAATTAGAAGAGAAAATGAATAAATTTGCTAAAATGCAGGAACATTTACAAAGACAATTGCAATTAGAGATTCAGACACAAACTGATAAGACTGATATTATTATTAGAAACGGAAGTGCTACGGTGTTTGGTGGTACTTAATGGTATTTTTCGCTTGGGATTCCCCAAAGAAATAAATTAGTGAGAGGGAATAATAACAATGATGGATGAAAAAAAAATAGAAGAACTAATAGATAAGTCTATTACCAAGTATATCAGTGAATTTTCAAAACAAATTGATAGTCTGTTAACAATCGATCTTAGAAATGAAAATGGTAACTCTAAAATCAATAAAAGTGGAAATTCATTTGTTTATGTTGATAATTCAGCTATAGCTTATGCTATTGTTCTACTATTACAACAAAGTTTAATTAATAAAACAGAAAAAGATAACAATATAGAGACAATGATAGGGTATTTTGATAAAATAACTGACTATAATCGAGAAACACTTGAACATTTTATACATTCTTTTGAAGAAAGATAATTTTAAAAAGCTTGAGGTGATTTATTTATGTTAAATTTCACTGAACATTCTAATATATTAAATTCTATTAAATTGCATCTTAGCAAAATAGAAAAGGAATTTGAATATTTAGGAAAAAATAAAAAAGAATCAGATAGAGTGTTTCGAAGTATCAAGATAAAGAGCGAAAATGGAAATTCAATCATCAATTATCGGTGAAAGGTACTTTATTAATAGTGTAAAAAATTTTGTGTATCTAGAAATGAAAAAGGAATCAAATCCTTCTCAGTAGAAGATTAAATATTAAGAACTGAGGAGGATTTTTTTAATGGGTATCCTATCAAAAGAACAAATTAGAAGTTTAAGCTAAACCTGTTTAAAAATTCTCAAAAACACATTTGGAAACACATATTGATCTACTTCATCTAGTGAAATCCAAGCATAACGATATTCATTTTTCTGTTGGATTAAATCTTTCTCTATTAAACTATGATCTTCCTTAAATCGAAAAACCTTCATATCCCAATAAATATGACTAAATACGTGATTGATATTAAACAAATACTGTCCCTTTCCAAGCTCTGTTCCTGTTTCTAAAGCATATTGATCGATCACATAATCCTCATTCAATTCATCAGAACCCATCCAATTTGAAGTTTGATTATTCTCTGTTATGTAATGAGGTAATTCCCACATCCCAGCTAATAAACCTTTGTCAGATCTTTGACGAATCAAAATCTTACCTTCATTAACACCTGTTCCTTCAATAAGAGCAACTAATCTTTGTTCTACTTTTGGAGGTTTTGCTTTTTTCTTGATCGGCAAAGAATCCACTATTCCATTTAAACGCGCTTCACAATGTTCCATCACTGGACAAGTTTGACACTTTGGTGATTTTGGAGAACAAATTAATGCCCCTAACTCCATAAGCCCTTGATTAAAATCACTTGCAGCATCATGAGGGATGACTTCTCTTATAATATTTTCCATTGAGGTTCTTGTTGAAACTTTTGTAATATCTTCTTGAATCAAAAAGTATCTAGACAATACTCTCATCACATTCCCATCAACCGCTGGTTCTGGCTTATCGTAGGCAATACTTAATACAGCACCCGCAGTGTAAGGACCCACTCCTTTTAATGATGAAATATCCTTTGGGTTGTCTGGCACTACTGATCCATAACTCACTTTTACTTCTTTCACCGCACTATGCAAGTTTCTAGCTCTAGAATAATAACCTAAACCTTCCCAAGCCTTCAGAACATCATCTTCAGGAGCATCTGCTAAAGCTTCTATTGTTGGGAACTTATCAATAAAATTCTCAAAATAAGGGATCACTGTATCCACTCTAGTTTGTTGCAGCATGATTTCTGAAATCCAAATATAATAAGGATTTTTGTTTTTTCTCCAAGGTAAATCTCTTTTATTTTCTCTAAACCAATTTAATAATTCCTTTACAAAAACTTGTTTTTGAATCGTTATGTTTGTCATATTTCTCTCCTGATTGATGGTAAACATTTTACACCAAATTATGTTAAAGTATATAGTCAACTTCGTTTGGTTGACCCTCTTCCGTATCGATCTGATAAACTCCCACCATTATACCACCAAATATGCTCACCAAAAAACTCAGAATGATGAACACAAAAAAAATCACCTTTCGGTGACCTTTTTTGTGTGTAATGGATTCTCTGGAAAAAATCATTTCACTTTGCTTCTATTTTTATCAATCAATATCGTTAAACTAATGAGAGAAACTAATATCGTTGCTCCCATGTCTGATAAAACCGCAATCCATAGCGTTAACCATCCGGGGATCGTTAATAAAAGTGCAATCAATTTTAACCCTAATGCTAGAGAAATATTTAATTTTATCACTTTGTTTACCCTTTTAGAGATCGAGATTGCATTAGGAAGTTTACCTAAATGATCCTGCATCAAAACGATATCAGCAGTTTCAATTGCACTATCCGTTCCTTTTCCCATCGCAATACCAAGATCAGCTACTGCAAGTGCTGGTGCATCATTGATTCCATCACCAATCATCGCAACATCCCCACGTTCATTTAAAGCCTTAATTTTTTCTACTTTCTGTTCAGGTAGCAGGTTCGCAAGAAATTCTGATACACCTACTTGCTTAGCTACTTTCTCCGCAGTCTGTTCATGATCACCTGTCAGCATCACTGTATGTTTAATTCCTATTTGATGAAGTTTATCCATAACTTCTTTACTTTCATGACGAATCTCATCTGAAATTCCGAAGATTCCTAAGACATGCTCTACACTAGCAACGATCACTATTGTTAGCCCCTGAGTTTTCAAATCATCTATATCTCTTAGAACCTTTTCATCAAACTGAAGATGCTCGATGCTCTTTTCATTACCGACATAGTACGGAATGCCACCTACTATTGCCTCTACACCGCGTCCAGAAAGAGTTTTGATTTCATCCGTTTCTGAAAATTCAACTTTAGTTTCTACAACCTTTTTCATAATTGCTTTCGCTAAAGGATGTGAAGATTTGTTTTCTACTGCACCAGCAATACTTAATAACCTATTGTCATACTCCACTATTTTTTCTACGTGTGGTTCACCTATAGTTAACGTCCCAGTTTTGTCAAAAGCAATCGTAGTTATTTTACCTAGTTGCTCTAAAAACACACCGCCTTTTACCAATATTCCATTTCGAGCGTTTCGTGTAATACCTGATACAATTGCAATAGGTGAAGACAAAATCAATGCACAAGGACATCCTACAATTAATACCGCTAAACCTTGATAAAACCATGTTCCCCATGTCCCACCAAAGAATAATGGAGGTAAGAACATTACTAAAACAGAAATCATCATAATTAATGGCGTATAATATTTTGCAAATTTATTAATAAATAGTTCCGTTGGGGTTTTAGTTTCCTGAGCTTCTTGAACTAAATGCAGTATCCTTGCTAATGAAGAATCTTCGAATGCTTTCGTAATTTTTATCTTTAAAACACCTTCATTATTAATACTTCCACCAAAAACCTTAACATTCACTTCTTTTTCAACTGGTAATGACTCACCGGTAATGGCCGCTTCATTCACTGAGCTGATTCCATTAACAACAATACCGTCAGAAGGAATTTTTTCACCTGATTTGACTAAAACGATATCGTCCTTCTGCAAAACATCAATTGGAACAACTCTTTCAGCTCCATTTGTAATTAAAATAGCTTCTTTAGGCGCTACTTTTAAAAGTTTTTCCATTGATTGTCTAGCTTTCTCCATCCCTAAACCTTCAAGATACTCATTTAAGCCAAATAAAATGGCTACAAGTGTTGCTTCTTTCCATTCACCAATAGATATGGCTCCAACTAAAGCAATGGTCATTAGAGTATCGATATTAAATTTCAAGCGAAACAGATTTTTAAGTCCCTTTATAAAAGTTTGATATCCGCTAATCGTAATAGCAGTTAAATAAAATAAAACGGACAGCATGTTTGGAAAGGAGGTTTCAAAAATGATAGTTAATAAAAACAACCCTGTGGAGATTCCCAGAAATAGTTTTAATTTATTGCCGCTAGCGTGAGAATGATCATGACCATGATCTTGTTCATCATCACTAACTAAAGAAGCTCCATCACTTGCTAATATTTTCTTTACTTTAGATAAATTAGCTCCTTCATCAATCTTTAACTTAGAGGAGTTAAATGAAATTGCAGCAGATTCTCCATGTTCTAGCTTTTTAATTTTTTCTTCCATTTCTGCTGCACAGCTAGCGCAGCTTAAACCTTTTATCTTATATTCCTTCATATTTGCTCCCCCCTCTCAGTTAGTGAATTAGATAAAGGAATGCTTATAGTTCTTACAGATGCTGGGCATGATTTATTGTTTGATCTAACAAGTCCACTACATGTTCATCATCATGAGAATAGTACATCGTTGTACCCGCTCTACGAGATTTTACCAATCGTAAGTTTTTTAAAAACCGTAACTGATGTGAAACAGTCGATTGCAGCAATTCAAGCTTTTCTGAAATTTCATTCACTGAATATTCTTTGTTCGTTAACAAATGTATAATTCGAATTCTAGTTGGATCTGATAAGGCTTTAAAAGTTTGAGATACGATAAATAATGTTTCCTTATCTAATTCATTATAGTCATTTTCATTTGATTGTTTATTGTTTTCTTCAGTCAATTTAAACACCCCACTCACTATATATGTGCATATGGTCATATTACCAATAATTAATTTTAATTTATCATAAAATTGAACAATTCGTCAATAAACTACAAAAAAAGTCCCTATCCAATGTAGAGACTTGTTTCTACTTTATAGCTTTAACCGCCACTGCACAAATCTTAAATTCTGGCATGCGACTGATTGGAGCTAAAGCATCATTTGTTAATCGATTAATCGCTAATTCTTTGCCCCAATGAAATGGAACAAAAATCGTTTTAGGTTGAATCCCTTCTGTGATTTTCACATGAAAATCAAGCGATCCTCTTCGACTTATAATTTTCATTTTTTGATTTGGAATCAAACCCATTTTTCGGGCTAACCAAGGATGAATTTCTGCAACGGGTATCGGAGATTTTTTGTTCAAAATTTCAGTTCTCCGAGTCTGGGCACCACTTAAATAATGATTCGCAAGACGACCTGTTGTTAATATATACGGATATTCCTCATCTATTGGCTCAGCAGGTTTTTTTGGTTTAATGGCAAATATATTTGCTTTTCCATCCTCATGGTAAAACCTATTGTTAAACATCATAGGTGTCCCTGGATGATTAGGTTCTGGACAAGGCCAAAACACACCTTTTTCCTCTTTCAAACGATCATAAGTCATTCCCCCATAATCAGCTTTCCCGCCTGCTGAAGCTCTTGTTAATTCATTAAATACATCTTCAATTGAATGATACTGAAAATACTGTCCACGACCTAATCTCTCAGCAAACTCACAAATAATTTCATAATCTAGTGGATTCTCATTTGGAGTTTCCAATACTTTAGCCCTATGAAAAACACGACCTTCCAGATTTGTTAACGTTCCTTCTGCTTCTAAAAATGAAGATCCTGGTAACAACCAATCTGCATATTCTGCTGTTTCAGTTTCAAATAAATCAACTACTACTAATAGTTCTAACTTTTTTAATGCTTGCTCAACAACAGCATTATTGGGACTTGATACAATTGGATTGGAACCTAATACAATCATTGCTTTAATCTCACCAGCATTTATTTTCTCAAACATCTCAAACGCAGAGACGCCCTTTCCAGGCAATTCATCTGGAGAAATTCCCCACACTTTTGCAACATGTTCTCGTGCTGATTGATCCTCTAACAAACGATATCCAGGAAGCTGATCTGCTTTTTGGCCGTGTTCTCTTCCACCCTGTCCGTTTGCTTGGCCTGTAACTGCACCAAAACCACAGCCTGATTTACCAATTTTCCCTGTGGTTAAGCATAAATTAATATAATTTAATGTATTTTCTACACCGTTTACCTGCTGTTCCAACCCTCTTGCAGTAAATACAATGCCTGTTTTTGCTTTGGCAAACCCACGAGCAATCGTTCGAATTTTAGGAGCAAGGATACCTGTCATTTCTTCTACAACATCAGGTGTATAGTGCTTCACCGTTTCTATTAGTTCAGAAAATCCATTTGTTCTATTCTGTACAAACTGCTTGTCATACAGTTTTTCATTCACAATGACATTTAATAAAGCATTAACAAACATGGCATCAAATCCAGGTTGTAAACGTACATGAATATCAGCCAGTTTAGAAGTTTTCGTATTTCTAGGGTCTATAGTAACGATCACTGCGCCTTTTTTCTTTGCTGCTATTAAGTATGGCATCATCGTTGGTTGGCATTCCGCAATATTAGTTCCTGCTAAAATAATGTACCTTGCATTCTCTATTTCAGATAAAGGGAGCGTTAATCCTCGATCCACTCCGAATGCTTTATTTCCAGCTGCTGCAGCAGAAGACATACAGTACCTTCCGTTATAATCAATATATTTAGATTGCAATGCTACACGGGTAAACTTACCTAATAAATAGGAAACTTCATTAGTTAAAGATCCGCCTCCAAAAACGGAAACTGAATCTTTCCCATGTCTGTTTTGTAACTCTTTAATTCTAATTGAAATTTGATCAAATGCTGTTTCCCAACTGGTAGTAGACCACTTCTTGCCACCATCGTTATCCACTCTAACCAATGGTCTTCTTATACGGGATATGTGTTCAACATGATCTAATGAATTTAATCCTTTTTGACAAAGTCGTCCAGTAGCTACTGGAAAATCATAACTAGGTTTAACTATCATGCTTGATTTTTTTCCACTTGGAACAAGTTGCAAGCTACACTGCATACTGCAAAAACAGCAGTGAGATTGATTAGATACGGGCTGGTTTTTTTGTAATTTTTTCTTTTTTTTAAACATCGTTAAAGACATGTAACTCTCCCTCCCGTAAAATTACCCAAATAGTGACTTAGTACAAGCTAGCAGATCCATTAGTAACCTTTAAGAAGGATTCGATAATGTTTATTAGCTAGCGATCTCACTTTTTTCTAATAAGTCAATATATACTTTACCATTTTCAATAGATACATCAAAGGTTTTAACACATCCAGTATCTGGATTCTGCACTAAACCTGAAGATAAATCAATTTTACGGTCATGTAAAGGGCAAAACACATATTCCCCACTTACGATCCCTTCTGCTAAAACACCATCTTTATGAGGACAGCGATTTTCAATCACAAGTATTTTCCCACTTGTTAAACGAAAAATAGCTAACTCTTTATCCTTAAAACGAACCGTCTTTCCTGAATTCACAGGTAATTCATCATACATAGCTACTTCTACCCATGATCTTTCACCATTTAAATTGTTCATTCCGTTCATCCTCCTATTTCTTTTCATTGTCTTTTTAGCCGATCACTTCGCTTCAATTACTTCATATAAATCCTTTTGTATTTTTTCACTTTTTACAGCTTCCTTCCAAGGATCTTTTAATACGGATAGAGCTGTATCCATTCTTCCACAAAGTTCTTTACGTTTAGTTTCATCTGCTAAAACGTCTTGAATATGTTGAACTCCTAAGCGTTCAACCCATTCCGATGTACGTTCTCCATAAACTCCAGTTTCACGGTAATATTGTAAATAAGCTTCTGTATATTCAATCACTTCTGCTTCTGTTTTCACGGTCGATACCAAATCACCTTTGCGAAGTTTTACACCACCGTTACCACCGGCATACAATTCCCATCCACCGTCAATTGCAACAACACCTAAATCTTTGATTCCGGATTCTGCACAGTTACGAGGACAACCTGATACGGCCATTTTCACTTTTGCAGGCGTATTTAAACGTTCAAAACGTTTTTCAATTTGAATCCCCATTCCCATAGAATCAGCAGTTCCAAATCGGCAAAATTCTTCTCCAACACATGTTTTAACTGTTCTAACCGCTTTACCGTAGGCATATCCTGAAGGCATATCCAACTCTTCCCACATGTTTGTCAAATCTTCTTTTTTTACACCTAACAAATCTATTCTTTGACCACCTGTGATCTTTACTTTAGGCACATTATATTTCTCAGCTACTGTAGCAATTTTTTTCAAATCTGCTGGATTTGTAACTCCACCATACATACGAGGTACTACAGAATACGTACCATCCTTTTGGATATTGGCATGCATTCTTTCATTTACAAATCGTGAAGTAGAATCATCTTTATATTGCTCCGGATTCACCATGCCTAAATAATAGTTAATTGCAGGTCTACATTTCGAGCAGCCTTCATCATTTTTCCAGCCTAGAACACTCATCACCTCACGTACATGAGAAAGTCCTTTTTCCTTTATTTGTGTTACAATTTCGTCTTTTTCTAAATCAATGCATTCACACATCGTTTCTTTTTGAGCTGATTTATCAAATTCATCACCTAAAGTGTACTCTAGTAAATCATTTACTAAAGGTTTACATCCTCCACAAGAGCGAGAAGCCGTTGTGCAGTTCTTCACCTCTTCAACTGAAGTTAATCCCTGCTCTTTAATCGCTGAACAGATCTCACCTTTACTTACTCCGTTACAACCACAAATGATTTCCTCATCACTCATGTCAGCGACACTAGATCCTGCATTACCATTTTCACCAGGTTCTTGTAGAATAGCTGCTTTTTCAAATCCAGTAATGTCTGTTTCGTTACGTATCATTTGCATTAATCTAGAGCCATCTGAAGTATCTCCGAATAATACTGCACCAATAATCTTGTTTTCTCTTATTAAAACCTTTTTATAAATGCCTGAAAATTCGTCTTCTATTTTAATCGACTTTGTATTCTCTCCATCAATAAACTGTCCACCTGAAAATACGTCTACTCCAGAAACCTTTAATTTAGTATATACTACTGAACCTTCATATGGATTTGTATCTACTCCAGCAATATTTTTTGCTAATACAGCACCTTGTTCAAATAACGGGGCAACTAAACCGTATCCGATTCCTCTATGTTCTGCACACTCCCCAACAGCAAATATATCTTTAATGCTCGTTTCTAGAAAATCATTTACTACAATGCCCCGTTTAACTTCAATACCTGCATCTACTGCAAGTTGAACATTTGGAGTAATTCCCACCGCCATCACTACTAAATCTGCATCCACTTTGGAGCCGTCGGAAAATTTTAAACCTTTCACTCTATCTTTTCCTAGAATTTTCTCTGTTTGTTTATTTAATAAAAAGTTCATACCTTGAGACTCTAATTTGTCTTGAAGCATTTTTGAAGCTGTTCTATCCAATTGCCTTTCCATAATAGAATCACAAATATGCACAACATCTACCTTCATACCAAGATTTAAGAACCCTCTTGCTGCCTCTAACCCCAACAATCCTCCACCGATTACTACTGCTTTTTTATAGTTTTTAGCAGCTTCCATCATATATTCACAATCTTGAATCGTTCGATAAGCAATAACTCCTTCTTTATCAGCACCTGGCAATGGAAGCATAAATGCATTAGATCCTGTAGAAATAATTAATTTATCATAAGAAATGGTTGTTCCTTTGTCACTTGTTACTGTTTTTGATTCCGTATTTATCTTCGTGATGGTTTCCCCTGTATATAGTGAAATACCATGTTCCTTATACCATTCATAACTATTAATGACAATATCGTCTACTTTGGAATCTCCCGCTAACACGTAGGATAGTAAAATACGATTATAGTTTGGATGAGGTTCTGAACCAAATATTGTAATGTCAAACTGATTTGGAGCTAGTTTTAATATATGCTCGACTGTATTCACACCAGCCATCCCGTTCCCTATTACTACTAGTTTTTCTTTTTGAGTCATTATCACTCGCCCCTTCCTTATAGATTAAAGGTAAACAAAAAGAGACCTACTGATGTTATTGTTATACATCAGATAGGCCTCGTTGCCATCTTTCATTTATAGACACGCCATTGTGTCATTCAATTAGAAACTCCAATAGAAGTTTTTGTTAACACAATTATATATCTTCCGAAATCACATGTCAAGTTTATTGACATAGTTAAACTAATTTAAGTAATTTAATTTATTCACATTTTTTGTTTTTACGTCAAGTTGATGTTATATATTATAGAAATTATGCAACAATCTTTTCCCCAACCCTACATTCTTCTATTTCTAAAGCTTGTTGTTCTATCGCTTCAACATCTGGTTCCTTTAAAAAGAAACATGCTGCAAAACACACTAGAGAAGCACAACCAATGACTACAAAGAAAGCCTGCGGACTTACAAAAGTAAGCACTGTTAAGAATGTAGTCGCACCAACATTCCCATACGCGCCAACCATGCCCGCTACCTGCCCTGTTAAACGTTTTTTAACTAAAGGCACCATTGAAAATACGGATCCTTCACCTGCTTGAACGAAAAACGAACAAGTCATTGTTAACATTACAGCTGCTACGATTGACCAACTTGAATTCATAAATCCCATACATAAATATGTGATAGATAATCCAGCAACAAGAATAGTTAAGGTTTTTTTGCGGCCAAATTTATCACTCAACCAACCTCCACTTGGTCGAGCCACTAAGTTCATAAAAGCATAACTTGAAGCAATCATTCCTGCTTGTGTTACTGAAAGATTAAATGTAGTCAGGAAAAATAATGGCAGCATAGAAACAACCGCTAATTCAGAACCAAATGTACAAAAATATGCTAAATCCAAAATGGCCACTTGTTTGAATGAATACTTTTCTTTTTCCTGTACCCCTTCTTGTATGTGATCTTTGTTTACAGACCATATTTTATAACAATTTAAAATAAATAATAACCCTAACATTCCATATATTAAACCAGATATTACAGGATTAATTAATCCTAACCCCTGAACTTTCCATGTAAGGACTCCTAAAATGATATACATCGGTAAAGTCATCGCCATTAAAAAGATCATGTCCCCATAACTGGTAACTTCCATCGCACCACTTTTCTTAGGACGTTTATATTGGCGACCTTCGGGCGTATCTTTCACAGATTTAAAATAGATCAAAGAATATAACAAACTAACGAATCCAGTAAATCCAATTGCCCATCTCCATCCATTTTCCAAACCAAAAAATTGTTCCATAATATAAACTGCAATTAGTGGAAGTGTAAAAGCAGCTGCTGCGGACCCAAAGTTACCCCAACCCCCGTACACACCTTCTGCAATACCTACTTGTTTCGCAGGAAACCATTCAGATACCATGCGAATCCCAATTACAAAACCTGCCCCAATCATAGCAAGTAAAGTACGTGCTATAAAAAGTTGAATGAAACTATCTCCCAAAGCAAACATAAAACAAGGAATACTCATGATTGCCATTAGAGATGAGTAAACTTTACGGGGACCGAATCGATCAACTAACATTCCTATAATTACACGTGCAGGTATAGTTAAAGCCACGTTCATTGTCAGTAATACTCCAACTTGTTGATCCGTTAAATTTAAAGTTTCTTTAATGGTGGCAACAAATGGTGCCATATTAAACCAGACGACAAATGTTATGAAGAATGCAAAGGTAGTTAACATTAAAATCTTAATATTTCCTTTGTAAGGGTTTCCTGTTTTAGTACTCATACCACTCACTCCTTAGTTTTTTACTGCATTTTGTAAAATACTGACACCCCGTTGTGTCTTTAACCTTTTTTTAAAAAATAAAACCTACCTACAGAATAAACCTGTGAAAAGGGTTCACTCAGTAGATAGGCACCTTTGCCTACTAGCTAACTCAACACATCTTCGTGTTGAAACGATTTTATTTAAAGTTATTATAATTAATCCATAAACATATGTCAACTTAATTAACATAAATATAAATATCAGATATATATTGTGTTTTTATAAGTAATTCTTCTTAAAACAATTGAAAACGCTCTCCTAAGACGTACATTAAAGTATGTTATCTTATTTATGTTCGTTTTTTAAGGAAATACATAGACTTCCCCCATCTAATTATGTTATATTTATAACTAATCCATGTTAGTATATATAACATATAGTTGTCCAATTATTATTATTTAAATTTCAATTTAAAATATTTACTCTAAATTTATGTTAAAACAGAAAAATGACCATATTTTTAGTAGGTAAATAACTTTGATGGGGGTTTTTTTATGCTACAATATTTCCTTCTCATCAACGATTCAAATGTTTTGGAAATGGGAGAGAAAAAAGTTAATTCAACTTCAAATTTCATTGAGACATTAAATACCATAGGTTATCGTGTCCAATCCATTACTACTCAAAATATTATTGAAAAGAAAGTTTTAAACCCCATTGATGCTGTTATTTTAAGAGTTAGAATATCAGATTTGTTTCAATGGACACAAAAAATTATATCTATTAAAGATGTTCCTCTTATTTGGTGGTGTGATTCTTATACCTCTGATAATGATGAATGTAAATTAAACTTAGGGATTGATGGTATGATCTTTCCCCAAATGGAGCCGGCAAAATTGCATTGGTGTTTTCAACTAAGTGCAAATCATCACCAACTAAAAACACAGTGGAAAAAAGAGCGTCAACAATTATTGTTTAAATTAGAAGAACGAAAATGGATCGAACAAGCCAAAGGAATTATTTCTAAGATGAAAAATATCCCTGAAGCAGAAGCCTATGATTTTTTACGCAAACAAGCTATGAACGATAGAAAGAGACTAGCAGATGTAGCAATTTCAATTGTTAAAGTTCATCAACTACTAAACGAATAAATGGATTCTTACAATTCGCTAGCCTTTATTTGACAAAATTATTTCTCGGGAAATATAAATTGACAAAATATTTCACACTTTGTCCTTTGATCTCCTATCACTTTTTATTTATGATGATTAATAGTAGCTTAGGAATTATATCTAGAAAATGTCTGGAGGCAATTTTATGTCAAACGATAGGAAGTTTGTGCTTTTTGCTTTTAGTCTCATGTTGATATTAACAACAGCATGTGCTCAGAACACATCTGAATCAGATATTGTAGACAAAAACTCATCAGAGTATAAGATTTATAAAAAAAGTCAATGCATTTCATGTCATGGCACTGATTTAGAAGGTCGTATGGGACCATCAACTAACCTACAACAAGTTGGAGCTCGGTTAGATAAAGAAGATATCAAAAATATATTACTTAATGGAAAAGAAGATACTCATATGCCTGCTTATGAGGGCGTATTACCAGAAGAAGACATTGAATCTCTAACGAATTGGTTGTTTGAAATGAAGTGACATATTTAGATTTAAAATAAAGTTTGATATAAAACTTCAATCAAACCTATATTCTATGGAAACAAAAAGAATCTATTTTGAAAGAAGGTTGATCAAAATGGATTCTAAATTGAATATTAGCTACTTGGTTTTTAAAAAAGATTGATTATCTTCTAGTATAATATTCCATAATCGTGCCATATAGTTGAATAACGTTATCATTTTTAACATCCTTAAAATTTCTTACTTGAAGAAGAGTTTATGATTTAATGTTTAATCAAATAACTCTAATGCTTCTTCTAAGTGATAATCATCTTCATTATTTTTTAAATGATCTGATATTATCTTCTTACATTCTTTCTTAATCTCTACTGGTAAATCCTTCGAAATTTTTTCTAACAACAGAAATGACTCATTACTTATCTCAATACTGTTGTTCAGAAGTAACTTGGTTATCTCTATAGTATGAGCAGAATAATCTAAGCTCCTTAATGCATAGAGAAGTGTACCTCTACTCCCTTTTGTTTTAGGATCTGCCAGTAGATTCATAATTGGCTCTACAGATTTATTACTCCCTATATCGCCAAGTGCAATAGCAATTGCATTTCTTAGAATATTACTATCAGTTTGTTTTAAGTTTTCTATTAGATTATCTACATATGAACTATCCTTTTTCTCGCCAATTTGTTTAACAATTAGAATTGCTTCTTCAATTCCCCCATTAACTATGTGTTGTTCTAAATTTAACTCATACAAAATATCACTCCATTTATCAATTTAACTTTAAGCTATTAAAATCATCCAAATTCAAAAGGCATTCTTCTTTAAGAAATGCGCCATAGAGTTGAAGATCACTTTATCAAATATTTTCGAAGAATTTTTATATAAAATAAATATTCTCTAATATTATTCCGTCTCTATCACTAGCAAAATATAGAGCTATCAGGGATTCAGGAGTATTTTTATATGTTAGTTTCATACTCCTCTTTACTACAAACCTCGATTATGACCTCATTATTTGAATCTGAATCAGCACGATAATTTCTAATATTTTTCATCATCAATTCAGTAATTATTTCAGGATTGTTTTTATAACTATCTTGAATATCTCCTGTAACAGATTCTCGATATGTATAAAATACATTGTCTCCCTCAGATACTTTAAAATATCTACGATCAACAAAATATACTTCTCCATACTTTTCTAGTTGTCGATCCAATTCACTTTGACTTACTTCCTTTGATAACAATCCATATTTAGTATTAAAATAAAACTCTTTTTCAAACGTAATGACTTCCATCATTTCTTTGCTAGGAGTGTTTTCATAGTTTAATTGTATTTTACTTATAAAATGAGAACTTGAATATTCAACTTCACCTTCATAACCATAATATTTATCACCCTCAATGTGAATAGTTTCATCAACTAGGCTCCATGTAAAAGTTTCGATCATACAAGAACCCCAATTACAGCTTTGGAACCAACCTTTTCCATTAGGTAATAAAACAAACCAGTCATCACCTTGCGCACCTGGAGCATACAGTATATCCACTGACCAACTTCCAATTATTTCCTCGATCAACAAATTAACGCCTCCCCTTGTTTTGTTTTAAATATCTCGTGATATAATAAAACAATCATAATTCTTTCCCTTTCCCTAGCAATTGATTGCACAGCTTTACTATACACTGTGTTGCATATCCCTTTTTCTTATATGCCTCTAAGGTTGCTACCCCCACTACGATCGATGAAATCCCTTATATATCATGGAATTTCAATGAAATTGTCGGACGACAAGAACCTTATTATATTATATAAACATACTTTCTATTTTGATTCGTGATCGGTTGTTGAATAAGTATGATTGTTTTTTGTTATGAAACACTTAATTTTGCCATCCGAATCCAAAGATTCCGTCTTAAAAAACTCTGGATATAATTCTAATTTCGATAATTCATCAATCGGAAGCCAATGTAACGTTACTTTACCATATGACTCTTCAAAGAAAGCATGTTTCATAAGGCGTAATTCGGCACTTGATTTAACCGAGTAAAAAAAGAAATCTCATGGTTAACAGTACCTTCATAAGAAGTAAAGAAGTTTTCGTGAACATACTTTAATTCACCAAGTTCAAGACGATGTTGAGTTTCCTCAAAAATTTCTCGTAAAATTGCTTCTTCTGCAGTTTCCCCAAATCTTACACGACCACCTATCGTATAATAAAACGAAGTTTTTTCATCTTTTGCCATTAAAATCTCATTTGAATCAATGATTATTGCCCCAACACGACAGCTAAATTTCCCATTTAGTATATCTAAAGTAATGTCCCCATTTATCATGTATTTCACCTACTAACCTGTTTTTTATTTTTGGATTTATGTTATTGTTTTAAGATTATTTTGTAATCCAATTCTCATAGTTGACATTAAAACTATTTTTAGCAATGTCTCTTGCCTCTTCTAAAGATTCACAATCAATATCACCAATTACCTCCCAATGCAGGTCACAAGAAAATAGATAATACTCGTCACTTCCTACATACTGACAAATAGCCATGGCAGTAATAAGTAATCCATCAATTATTTCATCTTTTTCATTAATAATCCCTACTGTTCCAAATTTATTAGAAACTGAATTTGAAGTATATTGGATTACCTTTGCACCATCTAATACATTAGATATAACCATATTATCCACCTTGCCTTGATTTATTAAATAAAGTCTTCAATTAGACCTGATTATAAGTATTTCAAAAAATCATAATTTTCACAAGGAGTTCTTCCACAATCTGGTCCCATTCATAAAGAAAGACGCTTCTCTATTAAAGAATAGCGCCATTTCGTAGAAGAGTGATTAATTTATACATGTACCATGTTGAATAAAAAATGGTACATTTAAAAACTCTAAAGTTTTCCTGGTTTTCTCAACAGCCTCTTGTAAAGAGAACCTCATTATTATAGCTAGGTTCACCTCTCTTTTAATGCTTCATACAATCCTCCGTAGTCCCTATAATCAATGTTAGATATTTTCCCTTGTTCGTATATATGTGCTCTTCCGATTACTTTTGCTTTTTTTTCTTCTTCATTTCCCTTTTTATATATCACATTTACTGTAAAATCATAGGCACCTTTTGTAAATTCATTTTGTATGACATCAACACTTTCAACGTTAAATATAAAGTTTGTATATATTTGGAATTGTGTCGCATATAAAATAATAAATTTTTCATACATATTTTCAGTAAAATAAGACTTATATTTTGTTTCTATGTAACTATCTCCTTCAGTTATTATCTTTTCAATTAATTCTAGATCAGGTGGAATTTGTTCTACTAATGTTGATACCTTTTCATATAATTCAACCCATTCTTGATCAGTTGTAAATTGTTGTTGTAATACGGATTTAATAACTATGATGTTTTCATTTTCAATAGCTGATTCTGTCTCTGATGAACACCCAACTGTTAATATTACAAGGGTCAACAACGTTATAACAAGAGCTTGTTTTTTAACCATTGTAATCCCTCCATATTTAATAATCTTCTATATTTACGATTAAACACCTGCTTTGGTTTCGAATAATTTGAAAACAGCTATGCAAAACCACAATAACATGATTTACACTTTATTTATTTTGAATTTTTAACGAAGTGGACGAAAAACAGCCGTTCATTAAGAATAGAGACATTAATTTAAACAGTGTAGCGTTAGAAACTGCGAATTTACAACGTTAAGGATTTCAAAAGATTAAATAAAAGCTAAATTCTAAGTATTTAAACCTTCCTTATTTAAAGATTTAGATATGCAAAACGATCTATGGCCCTTCTGTTTAAAAAGGAAAGAACAACAAGATAGCTATCTTTTCTCTTTACTTAAAGTGCTCATTATTTCAGCATAGAGTTCATCAAGAGGTTTAGAGCTGTCGATCTTTATGACAGGACTCATTGATATTGAAATTTAATAGAATTGTTCCGCATATGTACCTGACTTACCCTTATCTTCTTCTGACCAATATGTTTTACACCATTCTATAAAGTCATTTGTATACTCACCATTTTCATCTAGCCACATTCGACTAAGGTTATTTCGTTCAATTTCTCTATTCCTTAAGCGTTTCATACGAACTTCTTCATCAAGTGAAAGAAAAACTAAAAGGTCACGGTTACAGAAGCCTTCAGGATACCACATGAAAATGGAGCCAGATGCTATATAATTATCGTTAGAACTAATATCTTTCTGATACATTTCAATTCGTTTTTCAATTGGATTAATTTCCGAGAAAAAACTATCTCTCCAATAATAGTTATCTGTATCAATCCACTTGATAATTTCTTTTTCACTGATGTATTTTGCTAATGTACTTTTTCCAGTACCCGAACCACCAATTATTTGGACTTTCACAAACATCCCCTTCTCAAAAAAAGCAACTCTACTTTATATTTCCAAATTACTTTTTATTATTATTAATTATTTCAAATTATCTTAATTTTCACAATAAGAGTTATTCAGCAATATGGCCCTTACCATAAAGAAAGACGCTTTTCTTAGAGATCCAGATTGTGGAAGGTACAATATATTCAGACTCCTCATCCTTTGGATATATTTAAT
Organism: Chengkuizengella sp. SCS-71B; assembly: GCF_040100845.1. Lineage (NCBI taxonomy): Bacteria > Bacillati > Bacillota > Bacilli > Caryophanales > Paenibacillaceae > Chengkuizengella > Chengkuizengella sp. SCS-71B. The sequence continues at coordinate 3,781,336 of NZ_JAZHSH010000001.1, forward strand.
AAGCCACCGGTCAAAAAAATTGAATTAACTCCCCAAAAAATAACACGTTTAGTTATTGAAATATTTATTTAGAAACCCATCACTCTCTGGTAAAAACATATTGACACCAAAATAGGTTAAAATTGAAAAAAGAAGACTCCACATCGTGATACTAATAATCATCCAATATAATGTTTTTGTTTTAGTTCCCCCGAATACAAGGCTCATGAAAGACGTAAGATGACTACCTACTAATAGAGGTCCGATGAGGGTAAGCCCGATCAAACCATATCTCTTCCATAGTTTTTCTGCTCTTAAGGAACGCTTATTAGTTGCCTTTTGTTTTTTATTTTTTTTGATCTTATTTCTCCACTCTTTAATCTTCTCGATAAATAAAATCAACAAAAATACGGTTAAAATATTCCCTGATAACCCTATGATCACAACAAGTATAGGCGATAAACCAGCAACAATGGCAATGGGAATCACTGCATATGCTTCAAACAAAGGGATCGCAGAGAATATAAACACAAGTAGATATGCCCACAATAATTCAAAGAAATTCATATTTCCCTCCTAAACGTTACACTTTATATTTTTTAAATTATTAGGTATTGCATTAACTTAATTGGATTGTCAACACAAAACTAGATAATTATTTTCCTTTTTAATCCATTTTTTTGTTTGACTTCCCTACTTCCACAATATGGCCCAAATCATAAAGAAGACGCATATCTAATTAGAGAAATACGCCATTTTGTTGAAGAATATATCTCTTCATAAATGAGCCCGATTAATTAATAATGCAATACTCCTGTTTCAATATAATTAATCCATTGTTCTCCTGTAAATTCACAGTTACCTGTTTCAATCTGGACATTTGGTAACTCTGCAATTACTTTTGTTACTGCAAGCCATAAGTTTATTTCAGATTCATATCTATTTATCGCAATATAAAAACCGTTATTTTCCACTTTTACGTTTTCTATAAACACTCCAAATTCCGTATCTTTCACTTTATTGGTTTCTTGAAGAAACCATCCTGAGTAATCAGGATAAGGAACTTGCTCTGGTAATTTTATTTCACTTCCTCCATATCTCCAAGAAGTTTTAAATCCCTTTAATTCAAGAAGTTTTATCCAAGCAAATGACTTTGGTAAAATTGTATTTTTTACATTAGCGAATAAATATTTTTCGCTTACCCAAGGCTTAGTAATTGTTCTTATATAAATAGGTTTATCAATATATAATGCTTCACAGTGTAGCTGAACCATTTCAGGTAAATCAAATTCTATCCCTATTCCGACCGACAACTTAATAGGAACTACTCCTTCAACGCAATGATCAATATGTTGAAAATGATCATGAAAATCTTTTACACCTTTTTGGGGTTCCAGCAACATAATTTCCTTCTATTTGAAAACCAACACGCATTCTAACTGTGCTTTCATCAATCTTCTGTAAATCTGAAACATAGCCATCTTCAAATCCAAAGTTATCATTAAGCCAATTATCCAAATCCTTATATGTTGTTATTATTTGCATTCTTTAATCTCCCTCAAAAGTCATCATATCACAGTATTTAAATCAAATATTAGCTAATTATTCTATTTTGTTATTCGATTAAATGATCCAAAAGTAAAAGACACCATTCTTCGAGAAGAGCACCATATTGTAAAGACTTACTGATTTATGTTCTTTATATGACTTAAAATCTCAGAGACCCCCATAGCTATAGCACCATTTAACATCCCTAATACCGATATAATTAGAACAATTCCATCGTATTCTCCAATAAAAATTCATACCAAAAAATATTGCACTAAACGCAAATACAATGATACCAAATATAAATAAAAACCTTTCCATCATCTATACTCCTTCCAACTAAATAGTATTGAATACTCTTCAATTATTTCTATGACTCTTTATTGACAATTCAAACTATAGTAGGATGAATATATCATATCCGTTGAGATTTATTATAACTTTATTAATAATTATTATTTTTATAAAGTTAATCTTGTAATCTGAAATACTTAGATAATTTTTCTAGATACGTATCATAATCATTAGATTTACAATTTTTCATTATTCCTTTAATAGTTGCATTAATAGTATTAATATTGAAATCATTCATAATTAAATATCCATGTCCTACTTCTATTATACTAGTTTCAAGAATTTCACTTAATCTTGTTGGACTTACAACATCGAATGTAAGTAAATTAGATGAGAACTTAATATTAGGTACTCCAACATAAACTTGAAATTGGATATAAAAATCATTATCGTCTTCTCCCCAATTTTCATCCTTTGAAATAGCCTTTATCTCTAGCATTACAATCCCCCCTACCCCTATATTTTTTATTCTATGGTAGTTAAAAGCATTGGCAGCTTATTCAGTATCTCTCTCTAAATCAAATAGATGGTACGCAAAAACTACACTTCAACAGTTAATTAAAGTCATAATCTTTTTTTAATTCAATCAACAGATATTGTAATTCACTCATCATCTGTTCATCTAAAGGATCTTTTGAAAGTTCATCTAATACTTGGATTAATTCCTGTTTTTTACTTATGTCATCTATATCTTTATTTAAATAAGTCATCTGAAGTAAATAATCTAATAATACTATAGAATAAACTTGCACAACATAAGTCTCGTCATAATAACTGGTAAATTTAGAAAGACTTTCAGCTTTAGTTGCATGTCTGATAACATGTGATGATAAACTTGAATCATTTTCTAGAGAACGTTTAAGTATTCTTAAACTTGATAAAAATTCTTGATCTATATGATTTTGTTCTCTACCTTCCTTTTTTAACTCGTTCATTTGATATACATTAAATGAAAATGAGGAAAAAAGTACTATGATTAAAAAAATAATATTTATATTAAATTTATTCATATAATAACTCCTCAGCTATTATAAAAAAGGGATGTCCCCCTTCTTTTATTCATGCTAATTAAATTAAAAAAAACATAAACCTTTTCCTAAAATCTACAAGTTATAATAATAAGTTGGGCATATATATCTTATTAAACTAGTTTATTATAATACTAGGGATGTTCACTATAAGTAAATGTTACCAGATGTTATTTTCAGAAGAGTTTGTTCCACAATCTGGCCCATCCATAAAAAAGACGCTTCTCTATTAGAGAATAGCGCCATAGTGCTGAATAAAAACACTAAAGATCTGAGATAGTAATTAGCAATCCGAGTTTATTAATCCTTTTGTGATTATATGGTATTTCAACTAACTTTTTGTAATCCTCATTCCATAATATATAAATAAAATATGGTTTGTTTTCTAAAAATTGATTTGGATTCACTTCTCGAAACGATAACACTCATTAGGATAAACTTCACTACAATCGAATAAATCTAGTATATCGTTTTCAATAGCTATTCCACCAATCTTAAATTGAAAGTTACTATATAGATCAGTAAGAAAGTTATTGAAACCAGGGAGATCATCAATCTTTATAGCTTTTTGCCCCCATTCTGGTACATCAAATTCACATCCAAAAAACCAAAAATTTATCAAAAGAGCATTTGAGGATACTTGTTCTATTTGTAATGTTGCTTTACGCCTACCAGCAACATGAACATATAACTTTACTTCCATAGAATATATTTGAACTGTATGTGGATCTTCTTCATCATATGGATAACCCTTAACAAATGATTCGATCTTAGAATCAAGTTTTTCATCAACAACCTCAATCTGATTATGGGATTTAGACAATTTATTCAGTATTGTTTTTATAATATTCTTCTTTTCGCCTTTAAGTTCCAATAAGAAACTTACTTCAAGAAAAGGACCACCTCTCAACCACTGTGAATCATCCATAAGTAACCTCCAATCCAAATACAATTATTTAATTTATGCGCCATATTATGGAAGACTTCCAATTAATTGTACTATCATACATACCAAGCATTTTCTTTAAAATCATTCCATTGCAAAATAAAACTCTTAGCATGAAGTTTTAAACTAAAAAATTCATGTGCTCCTCCATTAATACCGAATATATCAAAAATGAAATAGTCTTTAACCTGTTTCTTATTAAACTCTAATAGTTCCATTTCTTCTAAATCAGCAATTAAGATGTTTACCTTCATATTTTCTTCAAAGAGTATCACTTCGCTCTTTGTAACATTGATAAAAGTTAGCTCACATCTGTCTGTTGATTTTGCTACATCATAAGGATTAATTGGATGTTTTTCTGAAATGTTAATAAATTCTAAACCTATTGTAACTAGGTCCTTTTCTACTTTCACTTGTTCAACTAGACAATCATGAAAATCCAAGTAATCAAAATAATCGCTTGTGATTTTATATCTCCAAGACCTCATTTTATTTTTCAACACCATTCTAATATCAGTGAATTTATCAAATAGTTACCTTCCCAAAGCTTAAAGTAATAGAAAAATTTCTCATCACCAAATTTAGTTGAAATTCCTAAGTTGGTTTCAAGAATAAATTTTATTGAGTTGAAAGTAATATTGTTCATTATTAAAAATCATATAGGGGAATTAATATCTACTTAGGTTCAGCCACCGAAGGTATAAAAGTGAAAAGTAACTATTCAGGTGGAATATCTAATAACCATGGTAAAAATGCCTCTATACAAAGTTCAATTACATTGTCATCAACCTCTACATTTAATAAACTAATTGTAAAGTAATCCTCATCATTTTTATACAACACATCAATTGCTTCTGTTTTTGCTCTTCTTATAATGTTTCCAAATAATTTGTATTCAGCAATATACATATGTTTGCTATTCTTTGCTTCATAAAAGTGACTAACTCTTGCATCTTTTTTAAGATTTACTCCTATATTTATGCATAGAGATTTTACGTCTTCTGGAAAATACATTGTTGCAAGTGCATAATTTTGGCAATATATACAGTTACAATCATCTTCATCTCCGATGAATGGAAGGTCTTTATAATATTCTAATGTCCTAGCATAATCAATCTCTATTTCATACTCAGCAAACTTATAAGTTCTCATATTAACTACACCTTCATTTCATAATATGCCATTTAAGCAAAGTTGTACTATAGATTATATCAGTTTTATTTTCATTAACCTATATTCATTAGTTTATAACTACACAATTTCAAAGCTCATTTACCAACACAATTAAGAGTTAAGTATACCCCCCTCATAATTGTCACCTTGTTCAACAATATGGCCCCACTCATAAAGAAAGACGCTTCTCTTAGTGAAAAGCGCCATATTGTTGCAAAACTTCCATCCTTATAATCCTTAACAATACTTTTGACAGGAGAAAGCAAAGCGTCTCATTTGATACAATAAGAATCGATTCTTTGCAGTTCATTTTTATCATTAAAAATATAGACATCACAGGCTGAAACTAAAGATAATTGTTCACCATTGCGAATAAATTCAGCTGTTCCATTTACTGCAACACAATTTTTTTCGGAAATTACATTCAATGTAGTGAATTTAGTGGTTATAGTTTTGAAATAATTTGAAGTTTGCTTGCATTCTTCTATTACAGCTTCCCTACCTACTAAGGTTTTGTCACCAACGATATTCCATTCAATTATTTTTGCTAGAAATGGAAAAGTAGGCTCAAAATTACCATTAGAAAATGACTCTGCTATTTGTTTTTGCGTGAGAACATGGCTTTCTGAAGTCATAGTTCAATTCCTCCTCGAATAATTAGATAAACTTTATTTTATAATCAGATAAAAAAATGACTCCAGTTTTATACAAACGTCATTTCATTATCTACTCCTTGTCTTCATTCACCTTTGACAATGTTAGTAAGCGTATTTGTAAAATTCGAAATCTTGTTTCCTCCTATGTATTGATTGTTGCTTAAAAAAATAATGACAAGCTCTGAATCAAGCTCACGATAAATATTCGCTAAATACCCTGGTAAGTACCCTGCATGTTCAACATTATTTCTCTGCGTAAGCCACCCATATCCATATTCATATCCATTACCATAGTCGGAATTTAAAGGAATTTTAGTATAAGGAGCATACATCTTATCTATTGTCTCTTTTTTTAGTAATTTTTCAGAATATAATCCCCTATCCCATTTTACTAAGTCATTCATTGTTGTATACAAACCCCCGGCAGCATGGAACAAGAAATACTCATCATATTGACTAGGATAAACATTATTTTCTGTAATCACTTTTTCATATCCAATCGCTTTATTTTCTTGAATGTTCCAATCCAAACTATAACCTGAATCTAACATCCCTAAAGGTTCGAAAATATTTTCATATAAAAAGGTTTCATATGTATCCCCCGAGATTTGTTCTATTATCAATCCTAATAAAAAATAATTGGAATTACTATATTCATATTCTTCCCCAGGTTTAAAGTTAAGAGGAATGTCACTATATAAAGCAATGGTTTCTTCTGCGGATGGCAACGAAGTAATATTAGACCCAAGACTCTTTTCAAAGTTCTCAACAAGACTTGGATGACCTGTATTTACAATACCAGATGACATGGATAATAAGTGATGAATTGTAATCTCATTAAATTGGTTTGCATCTGGGAAGTATTTTGTAACTTGATGATCAAGATCAAGCAATCCTCTTTCCTCTAACTGTAATATCGCTGTGGCTGTAAATTGTTTAGTTAAAGATGCCATGATAAATTTCGTGTCCAATGTATTTGGGATATCTTGCTTATAGTCAGCCATACCAAATGTTTTGGAATAAATCTCTTCACCTTCCATCCCAACATACACAGCTCCTGAAAAATCATGTTTTCTCTCAATAGAAGACATAGTAGAGTCTATTTCATTATATAAATCTGAAACTTCACTTTCTTTATCAATAGAATTTTCCGCACTACATCCGACAATTAGAAGAGATAAACTAATAAGTACAAGAAACATCGTTTTTTTCAAAAATATCGCTCCTTTATTTATTATGCAATGCCATTAAATACGAAGGAGCTGCCAAGAAGTTTCATTTTTTAATATAGTGTAAAAAAAACGGAAAATTAAACACCATATAGTTCGTAATAATCTCTTTTTCAACAAAATGGCCCCAAATCATAAAGAAAGGCACTTCTCTCAAAGCGTCATATTGTTGAATAACGTCAAGTATAATAAGACACCAAAACGAAAAGGAGATCCCAATCGTTTGACGCTTTTTCATCTACAAGTTTTCATTTTCCGACCAAATGACATTTCCTCTTTCATCAACTTCATAAGAATATCTACGTGTTGCTTCAGACTTCGGTACCACTTCTTTATTTTCGTTGATGTAGTAAGTCACTCCTCTTATACCACCATGTTGTAAATTCTCTGTTAAAATTTCAATAGCTGGGTTTAGATTTTCGATTTTTACTCGCTTATCTTTTAATAGATGTGCTACTTCATCCATTCCCACTTGTCTACGAAACTGCCACTGAATTTCTCTATTTTCAACTTTGTCATACTCCCACATATCTTCATATAGCGTTATCCTGATTAATCCAGTTTCTAACTCTGTTGTCTCATAACCACCCTTAAAATTAAGTAATACTTCTTTAGGAATATACTGAAAGTACTGCTCGCCAAACCACATTCTCCAACACGATCCAAACCATACATCTCTTATAAGATGGGAATGCCCTGGATTAAATTCTATATCGATCACTTGCCTTTTTTTTAATACATCGTGTTGTTTTAATCTTACATCTTCAAGAGATTTTCCCTTTGATATATATAGATCTATGTCTGTATTATTTTGTAAAAAATCATCTTTAGACGTGCACATATATGCCACTACACTTTGATGACTTTTAAATAAATCATCTAAATTCTCTAAAATAATGTTTTGGTCTTTGAGATAAATCTCACCATTCAATCTGAATGATATCGAACAAAGAAATGGTCCTTTTGTAAAAGTAAAATAATTACGATCTCCATCTAACATTATGGAAAATATATCTTTACCTGTTATTTTATCTAGTGCCTCATAAAAGGTTTGGGGAACATATTTCCTCACTTTCCCACCACCAATATTGGGTACCATCATTTTTTTAGGATCAAAATATACGAGATTGTTAAACCATTTTTTTAAATTCATTGTTGAGACTTCCTGATTACTCATCATTATTTCAAACAATATATTTTCAACCATTCATTAAAATTCCCTCCACTTGATTTTAATACCTTTACTCTTATCATTCATTAATTTCATCATAATCAAATATACTCTTTCAATTAAAGTTTGAATATAATCAATGATCTCTCAAGTGATGCCAAGTCATATTTATATGATCTTGGATCAATTGATTAACACTAACCACTTGAATCTCTATTTACTAAATCATCAATTACTGAATAAAGTCATTTTGTCCTAGGCAAAATTATACCATTTATCATATTTCATATGTTGTGCATCTAGGGTATTTAAGATAGATAAAGCCTCCTAATTAAATTTATTATTCATTTCCTCCTTGTTCAACAATTGGCCCAAATCCAAAATGAAGACATTCTGTACTTATAATAAAGCAAAAATTATGCACTAAAAAAGAGGACATTTCATTTGTCCTCTTCTTAAAAATATTAGCTACGATGTCTTAACTTGCCACTTAATTGGACATATATTTTTGTGAATACCAGCTCGTTTGGATATTCTTTTAATCACATATCGCATAAGGTCCATGCTCATACGATGGTTAGATTTTCTTTCAGTTACAAACAATGATGGATCATTATCTTTCCTCTCATTCAAATATCTTTTTATCCAGACATTGCTCCCATTGTTCCAACCATTTTAAAATGGCTTGGTTTGTTTCTACTGGCTTTTCTTGCTGGATCCAATGACCGCAATCTAGATTTACCACTTCAACATTGGGCACGAACTCTGTTAGTGTTTCAGACTTCGCGACCCCATCCCGGTCGCCATAGATCATGAGTGTAGGCTGTTGGATGATAGGATTCACGTCCGCCAATAAGTGCCAGTTGCGATCAAGGTTTCTGTACCAATTTATACTTCCCGTGAACCCCGCTGATTCGAAGGCAGAGACAAAAACAGCCAGTTCGCTGTCACTCATTATGGGTTCACCGAATGGTGTTTCTTCTTTGGCGAGATTGATCAACGCCATGCCCGGCTGAGGCTCTCTGAATGGCTCATTCTTTCGGTACATGTTGCGAAGAAACTGGGATGTATTTTCTTCGAATACAGCGTCTGCGACGCCTGGCTTTCGATTAAAGTGGACAAAATAGTGGTCAGCGCCAAACATATCTTCTATGAACTCAAGCCAGGGTTTTTCTCCTCGATCGAAGTAAGGCACGCTCAGGTTTATCACTTTATTTACACGGTCTGGATGCAATAAGGTCAGTCCCCAAACGACAGTTGCACCCCAATCATGACCGACAAAGATAGCATCTTCGTATCCGTAGTGATCGAGAAGTGCGATGAGATCACCCGACAAGTGTTCAATGTCATAATCGGTTACTTCAGTCGGACTGGATGAGTTGCCATAACCCCGTTGGTTTGGGACGATGACATGGTAGCCTGCGTCAACAAGGACGGGCACCTGATAGCGCCAAGAAAAGGCATGTTCTGGCCAACCGTGACAGAGTACAATAGGTTTTCCTACATTTTGTTGGCCTGCTTCAAAGACTTCGAGTTCCACACCGTTGACTGAAATAAGGGTAGGATTGGGAAAATCAGTTTTATTAATCATCATATTACCTCCTATACTAGCTGTACTAAAATTCTGTTACAGTTTGCATAGTAGCATAGTGGTGTGACACTAGAATGTCAGGTTTGAGAAAATAATTTTATTAATATTTTTCATGCATCGATTTTATTCTAGATGCAACAGCTTGGCGTACCCTTTCAGGACCTAACACTTCGACGTGTTCGCCAAAACTGAATATCAATGCAAAATACCATTCCTTCTCTGGAAATTGTGCAGTCACAATCAGTTCACCTGTGTTCAGAATTTCAATATTTTCTTTGTCAAAAATATCTTCAACTCGGGCCCTCACTTGGGGTACGAATTTTAATGTAATGCTGGTTAAAGAGACCTGCTTCATTGATGCCTCTTCAATTTCTTGATATGACTTTTCCCTACGCTTGAATAGTACATCTTCAACCTGCAAGTCAATAATGCGTGAAATCCTGAATACCCTGTAATTTGTTTTTAAGTGACAATAGCCAAAAAGATACCATGTATAACCTTTAAAGATTAATGACATCGGTTCTATCTGCCTTGTACTTGTTTCGTTTGCATAGTTTCTATATATAATTGTAATCAATTGTGATTGAGTCATAGCATTCCGGATGTTTTTGACCAGCTCTTTTTGTTTTGAGGTGTATGCCCAGGGCTGCATACCAATTATGATTTGCTCCATATGCAGGTCAAGATGATGAGTTTTATCCTGTGGAATGATATTTCGCAGTTTTTCTATGGATGATTCAAGCTCAACATCCTCAAATGTTGAGTTAACACCTTTAAGTGCTGAAAGTATGGAACACAAATTGTTTAGTGTCAGCAACTGATGATTTAATTTATAATTCTCCCTAATACCAAAACCGCCATTATTCCCAGGGTATGATATGATTGGAATACCAGCCATATTAATAGCTTCTATGTCTCTGTAAATCGTTCGAACTGAAACTTCAAACTTTTCCGCAAGTTCTTTTGCCGATATTCGACTTCTATTAAGTAATATAACAATGATTGTCAGCATACGGTCTATTTTCATATTAATCTCCTTAATATATGTTAGGCATATTCTAGAGTATAAGGTATTTTTGTCAAAGCATTTTTTAACATATCATGCTTATGATCGCTGAACGTCTTGATGCCACGTAATTGCTACTATCTTTTTTATCCATTACCATTACATTCTAATAAAATTTAGTTATTTCAATCTAACATAGCATCTAAACAATGAATGTCAAGAAGAGTTCAGAAGAAATTTATTTGACCAACAATAAATTGTATGCTACGGTTTTGCGGCATAAAAAAATAAAATAGAGTTTTAATAAATTAAGTTTTAATAGGAAACGGCTTTATTTCCTGTGCATTACTAATTGAGTTTTACTAAATTTAAAAGTATTTTTCTCATAAAATGAAATTAAATCCTCTTCACAAAACAAACTAATAACATCTATGTGAGAAAGCTCTTTTAACAATTGTGAGACAAGTTTCGTTCCTATACCTGATTTTTGAAAGTCTTTACATACTACAACATCTTCAATGTAAGCTCTAAATTTATCGTCTGTTACAGCTCTTGCAAACCCTATAAGAACATTGTCGTTCCAAGCACCAACCGAATTCTCTTGTTCTAACATACTCTCAATATCTTGCTTTTTTCTTTCTTCCCACCAACCTGCATTACCATAAAGCCGGATAAGTTCAGTAGCCTTTATTGGTCTTTCGTTAAAACTCATAACTTTCACATTCAAATTGCAACCCTCCATTATGTATTGCTTTACTGTAAATCTAAAGTATTTCACTTCTTCAAGTAGTGCACCAAATAGTTGTAATAGGTCGTATTCAATCATACCTTTAACAGCTACACCAATGTTTTTTCATCATATACTGCCAAATCATAAAGAAAGACGCATCTCTATAAAAGAAATGTCCCAATTATCTTTTTATTATATTTTAAGCTACTGAAAGTATTGCTCAATTTCTTTTGAAACAACTCTAGTCTCCCAAGGATGGAAAAAATAATTTTCTCCATCATTTGCTAAGGTTAAAGTGTATGCAAAGGTTCCACCTGTGTAAAAGACCATATCATAATAAATAGGATCTCTATCTGTTATATTAGATTGGTAGTTTGGTGTGTCTAATCCCTCTTCCAACAATGAAATGAATTTCTTTACATCTTCTCCTGCTAATGTTTGAATTTTAGTACCTAGTCCTCTAGAATGATAAAGTTCGATTTTTTCTATGTCTTGTTTTACAATTTCACTAAAACGATTAGGCAAAAGATCTTGATTTTCCTCTTGATATATTTGATAACCATTGATTCGATTCTTATCTATTACTACAATCAATGACTGATTTTCAAAGCCTTTAACCGAATACAGCTTTGTGCCTATATCTAAAAATGCAGCATCTCCATCTATTGATTTATAACTCGGATTACCAACTACACCAGCCAATTTAAATTCGACTTCTCCAACAACATCATTCTCATTAACGAACGATGAATCAGAGATAATCACTTCCCAAGCTCCAAAATATTTTTTATCATTAATGTTTACAAAATCAGTCCAACTAATTTCCGCATTTCCATGTATATTATCACGCGGATTTAACTCTTCTACAATTAGACTCTTATCTGAACATCCTGATAAAAATAAACATAATACTAAAGTGAAAGTTAATAATATCCTCAATATGACTCCCCCTAATTTCATATACTGACCCCTTGTTTCACATAAGGTATGGAATCCCCATATAGAGTTTCCTGAATCATAAAGAAAGACACTTCTCTATTAAAAAAAGCGTCATTTTGCTGAAAAACTTTAATATATTTTATTTATTTTTCCAATACAGCAAAATAGTTCATCACTTATTACTATAAACCCTACTTTTTTAGTCCAAAAATTCACTGACTCATCTTGGTTATTCACATTAACATTATTTGACCTACTTTGTTAATCAAAAGGATCACTCCATTTTCAAATATCCTATTTATATTTAATAATACTCTAAAATCATTTCAAACTAAACTACCCTATAGTTTTTTGTTTATTTCAAATTTTCTAATTCTAACAAATGGTGATTAAACAATCTGGAAAATCTTTTAAAACCACAACATATATCAATACTTAAAAATAAAACCATCCTTGAAACATTGGATGGTTATCTTGGATGTAGTATTTAATTATCTAAGATTTCAACTATTGCAAATGCTGCTGCCATTGTAGCACTATGTGTGATGCTGATATGTATTTTCGATTCAGATAATACACCTAAATTCTCTAAAACTTCACTTGAAATACGACATAATGGTTTGCCTAATTCATCAGGGACAATATTTATGTCCTGAAAACCAACCTTATCTCCTATTCCACATCCTAAAGCTTTTACAATAGCTTCTTTAGCAGCAAATCTTCCTGCGACAAATTCCACGTTATTTTTTACACGTTTCATGTATATGTTTTTTTCCTGTGGAGTTAATATGCGATCTACAAATTTTTTGCCATGATTTTTGTTTAAGACATTTTCTACCCTTGATATTTCAATAAGATCATTACCGATGCCATATATCATAAACAGCCTAAATTCCTGGAATCAGATTTCTTTTATGTTCTGTGTTGTTATATAACTTTTCCAACTTTTCTCTCACTTTAGGATCCACTTCTTTCCCTTCAAGAAAATCACTATTTTGCTCATATGTAATGCCTAACTCAGTTTCATCAGTTTGTCCAGCCCATAAACCCGCAGTAGGGGCTTTTTCAATCACCCTTTTAGGTACTCCTAATTTTTCAGCTATCATTCTTACTTGTCTTTTAGATAATGTGCTTAATGGAGTAATGTCTACAGCTCCATCCCCATACTTGGTGAAAAATCCCGTCAGCGCTTCAGATGCATGGTCTGTCCCGACAACCAATAAATTCCTTTCAAATGCTAGAGCATATTGCATCACCATGCGAGTCCTAGCTTTTACATTTCCTTTTCCTTTAATACTTATATGTCTAGAATCACCTAAATTTTTCAAAGCATATTCTACTTCAATTGCGATTTCGTCAACTGCTTCTTCAATATTTGTTTCTGTTGCGGATTTTAACTGAAAAGCTTTAGCAACTGCATAACTATCTTCTATATCTTCTTGCTCACCATAAGGTTGAAAAACCCCTAATGTTTCATAAGGCTTCCCTGTCTCCTCAACCAATTCATCCGTTGCCTTTTTACACAATCCTGTGGTAACAGCACTATCAACTCCACCACTAATCGCAATCAATAAACCTGTCGTTTTTGATTTTAATATGTAATCTTTTAAAAAGTTTACTCTTTTTCGTATTTCCTGATCGACATCAATTTCAGGTTGGACACCAAGAGCAGCAATAATTTCTCTTTGTAAACTCATTATCCTTTCACCTCTAAAATTAAATTATACATTGAATCTTTTTTTATTATAAACTTATTTATACTTATTTTACCACTAAAGAAAACTCGTCGAATGGTAGCTAGAACAACCACGATTCAAAGCGATATCTATTGTGACTCAATAAGCTAAAAAACATCACTAATGAGATTAGTGATGTTAAAAAGTACTATGTTAAATTTTTAGTCACAATACTTGTCAAAAGCATCTGTTAGGTTTTTAGCAATCTGTTCAGCAGAATGATCTTCAATTTCATGTCTTTCAACAAAATGAACTAATTTTCCATCCTTCATCAATGCAATAGAAGGTGATGATGGAGGGTAAGGTGCAAAATATTCACGTGCTTTTGCCGTAGCTTCTTTATCTTGACCTGCAAAAACAGTAAATAAATTGTTCGGTATTTTCTCGTGGTTTAGAGCAAGCGCAACACCAGGTCTACAAAGTCCAGCCGCACATCCGCAAACTGAATTCACTACTACAAGTGAAGTACCACTTTTATACTCTTCAAAATTGCCCTCAACTTCCTCAGCAGTTCTAAGCTCCTTTACACCTATTTTTGTAAGCTCATCACGCATCGGTTGTATAACATCATTCATATACATATCAAAAGACATAGACATGTGCTTTCACTCCTCAAAATATTAATTTCATATAAAATCGTCTTATCTTAAGTTTATTATACATGGCTTAAAGGAATGAAAGCAATGTTTGGTATATTTGTACTATTTGTACTATTTTTCATTCTCATTCGAATCTGACTTGTTCCCTTCCTCTTTACTGTGAATGGGAGGTTCATAAGAAACATCTTTATCAGGATGGGTAAATATGCCCTCTTGTGGATCAATGCCCTTCTCAAAATAATCTTTATTTTGTTCTGTTTGAAAACCTATATCCTTATATGGGTGCACCCACTCATCCCCTGCCATAATTTCAGGATCGGTTTTTTCCGTCCACTTGGTTAAAGGAGAGTTTGGAGATTCATATTCATGGTCACCTATGACCACTCCATGTTTATTTACAAAAGCTTCTTTGGGTTCGTTCCCCTTTTTAAATTGAGGGAGAAAATTAATTTCATAAGGATCTAAATCAAATTGCTTCTGATTCTGTTGATTTTCCTTACTCAAATTCGATTGTTTTTGACTCTTTTTCTTTTGATTAGCCATCGTATCTATCTCCTAATATTATGTAGCAGGTTGGTTTGGGCCGTCCAACTTCTTATCTATATTTTTTAAATCACCTGATTGAGCGGTCTCTTTTTGTTGCTGAAGTTGGCTCTCTCTCTCATGCTCTTGCTGTGCTTTTGAATCTTGGTTAGCTTTCGTGTTCATTTGTTTGTAACCTACTCCTTTCTACTATTATTATGTGTAGGTTTCTAAAAATGATTCAGCAGCTTTGTTTAAGGATGTCCTAATTTGAATGTTTTTTCAAGAACTTGAATTTTTATAGTTGCTTAATTTAGAATAGATGGATCAATACAATTCTAAAGTAGAGATATAGGAGGAATCATTTATGACATACATAGCAAGTAACAGTAGATATTCTGATATGAAATACAATTATTGTGGTCGTTCTGGTTTGAAACTGCCCGTTATTTCTTTAGGTTTATGGCACAATTTTGGAGGAGTAGATACTTTTGAAAATTCGAAATCAATGTTGCTTAGTGCATTCGACTTAGGTATTACTCATTTTGATTTAGCAAATAATTACGGTCCTCCTCCCGGATCAGCAGAAGAAACACTAGGTCTTGTCTTAAAATCTGATCTAGCAAGTTACCGAGATGAGTTAATCATTTCAACAAAAGCTGGTTACGGAATGTGGGAAGGTCCATACGGTGAATGGGGTTCTAAAAAATATTTAATCAGCAGCCTAGACCAAAGCTTAAAAAGAATGGGATTAGAATACGTTGATATTTTTTACAGCCACAGATTTGATCCAAATACACCTTTAGAAGAAACGATGGGGGCTCTAGATCAAGTGGTTAGACAAGGAAAAGCACTCTATGTAGGCATTTCAAATTATGGTCCAGAAGAAACAAAAGAAGCCATACGTATTCTCAACGAATTAAGAACACCTTTATTAATCCACCAACCAAATTACTCTATGTTTAACCGTTGGGTTGAAGATGGACTTCAAGAAGTACTTGAAGAAGCTGGAGTCGGTTCCATAGCTTTTGGACCATTGGCACAAGGTATGCTTACAAATCGTTATCTTGAAGGGATTCCTACAGACTCTAGAGCGGCAAGAGAAGAAAGCATTTTCTTGAATAAAGGAGATGTTACTAAAGAAAAAATTAACAAAGTGCAGCAATTGAATGAAATAGCCTCAAACCGTGGACAAAGTTTAGCACAGATGTCATTAGCATGGGTATTACGAGGAGGACGTATTACAACTGCGCTTATAGGAGCAAGCAAAGTGAGTCAGATCGAAGAAAACGTAAAAACTATCAATAATCTTGAGTTCAGTAGTGAAGAATTAAATAAAATTGAGAATATTTTAAATGGATAATAATCCTTTCTATTTTGTATTCTAGATTGTTGTTAGTTGATTGCCCTTTAGGGCGGTCAGCTCATATTTCGTTTAGTGTAAATCGTCTAGATGCTTGGAAGCAAAGACGGTTTACTTTCGTTTATGAAAGAAGGAGTTAAATATATGTCTTATGATGTTATCGTAATTGGTGGCGGACCTGCTGGTTTAATGGCTTGTATTTCTGCAAGTGAAAATGGAGCTAAAGTGTTACTTGTTGACAAAGGGAATAAATTAGGTAGAAAGTTAGCTATTTCTGGAGGCGGTAGATGTAACGTCACAAACGCCCATGAAGTTGACGAAATTATAAAAAACATCCCTGGAAACGGGCGTTTTTTATATAGTGCTTTTTCCAATTTCAATAATCAAGATATTATACAGTTTTTTGAAAAGTTAGGAATCGAATTAAAAGAAGAAGATCGGGGTAGAATGTTTCCTGTTTCGGATAAAGCGATAACTGTTGTACGCACTCTAATTAATGCAGCAGAAAACCTAGGTGTACACATGAAGACCAACTCTCCAGTGAAACGAGTCCTTTATGCTGATCAACAAACAAAAGGAATTGAATTACAAACAGGCGAGAAGATAAAATGTAAGTCTGTGATTATAGCAGTTGGAGGAAAATCTGTTCCACATACAGGTTCTACTGGGGATGGATATGTTTGGGCAGAAGATGCAGGTCATACGATTACCGAACTATATCCTACAGAAGTTCCAATTACCTCAAACGAACCTTTTATTCAAAAAAAAGAGCTTCAAGGATTATCTTTAAGAAACATTGAGCTCACCGTTTGGAGCCCCAAAAACAAAAAAGTAATCACCCATGAGGGAGACATGATTTTTACCCATTTTGGTATTTCTGGACCAGCGGCTTTACGATGCAGTCAATTTGTAATCAAAACGATGAAAAAGTTTGATGTGACTCAAATACAGATGTCAATTGATTTATTTCCTGAACAATCCGAAGAACAGCTTCTCAAACAAATCAGAAACTTAGGTGAAAACGAACCTAAGAAACAAATCAAAAACTTATTAAAAAAAATGTTGCCTGAACGAATCATTCCTATTTTACTTAAATTAGTTAATTTAAAGGAAGATATGATTTTTAACAGTGTAGCAAATTCCAAATGGTTAGAACTAATATCCATTCTAAAGAAATTTAGCATTTATGTAAAAGGAACTCGTTCTATTGAGGAAGCCTTTGTAACAGGTGGAGGCGTACACCTGAAGGAAGTGAATCCTGGAACGATGGAATCCAAATTAATGAATGGTCTGTTTTTTTGTGGTGAAATATTGGATATTCATGGTTATACAGGGGGATATAACATCACTGCTGCGTTTGTTACTGGACATACTGCTGGTATTAATGCTGCACAAAAAGAGCCATACATCTAAGATGGCTCTTTTCTTACCTATATATGAACATCGTCAGCAGATAAGTAATTTGTTTCTTCATACTCATTTGTTTGTTCCTCTAATTCATTATTTTTATAATCACTTAAATAATTTTCTGGTAAATCCTCAATAACAGTATGTGCAGGTATGGGAATTTGTCCTTCCTCCATTCCATAAGCGGCATTAATATAGTTACTTTCATCTGAAGCTTTTTCTATCATTGTGCCCCCATGTGCTTGAATAATTTCCAGAGCAGATGTCAAATCATTTTTTTCAAGATGAATGTGCAATGTTGGTTTGCTCAAATCATCATGATAAAACACTTCATATCCTAACTCCTCTAACGTATCTAAGGCTAAAAATGCTGATCTTCTATCCTCAAACTCAAAAATAATCGGTTTTTTATCCATCGGTTCATTCCTTTAAGTTTTTTATATAGCTTATCCCCCAAAAATGTGTTCTATACAAAATGAACTGTCATCAGGCTCTGACTTCAAACATAAAATTAGTATGAATACACCTTTTAGAAAAGGAGGTCATATAGTGCAGCAACCACACAAAATAAATTCAAAAGATATTGAAGAAAATAAAATTTGGGCAGTTTTAGCCTATTTTTTATTTTTCTTACCAATGTTAACTGCAAGAGATTCAAAGTTTGCCATGTATCATGCCAATCAAGGACTTATTTTATTTATTTTTGCTGTTGCAGTTAATGTAATTGGCTCTTTTATTCCTATTTTGGGCTGGTTATTGATTCTCCCTTTTGGAAATTTAGCCGTTATCATTTATATGATTATTGGTATTATTAATTCAGCATCTGAGAAAGAAAAGCCACTCCCTCTAATTGGAAATTTCGATATTATAAAATAACAACTATTTATTTACGGTCCTTAACTTTAATAAATATAAAAAAATTATTCTTCCATAAAAACAGTGATTTCTTTATTGATTTTACTGTTTTTTAATTTTCAATCAATTCTATTAAATGTTTCTATTATTGTAAGTTTAAAAATAATAGTTTTGGATAAACTATTTATTAACAAAAAGAAAAGTCTTAAAATATTAACTTACAAAGGTGATTGGATGTTAGCGTTATTAAAGAAAAATATCATATACAGCTTAGTGCTTGTCATCATATTGCTATTAAGCAGTTTATCTTATTACATTTATGCACATCCTGAAGATGATTTTTTACAATTTGTGTCTCTTTCTGAAGAGATTTATCCAGAAGATTATACATTTATTTTAAAACACAGTAGTTTTTATAAAAGTTATGAAAATCAAGGAGATTTCGAACAAATAGGAAATCTACTAATGGATGAGCTTCAAATGCCGCATGGTGAAAGTTTAATAGAATTAAATCACTTAGTATACACATCCTTTGAAAATAAAAATGGAACAAATTTTGCTGTAAAATTAACTGGAATGAACAATGACAAATCAACTTATTTAACAATAACATTAGATAGCAATCATCAAAGTTTAGACTCTTTATCTAAAACAAAAACAAAAATTGAGGCTACACTAGAAAAATTAAATATAAATGTAAATTGGAATTCGATGATACAAGGAATATATACAAAATCTGAAGAAGTGGATTTTCTAAAATTATGGGAGCAACTAAACAAACAGCTTCAATTAAATGAAATTGAAACTTATACAGGTCAACGGACAATCAGTAATTCATACTATTCTCCAAATTTAAATTCAAAAATTTTAAGTGGATCTAATCCGATGAATATTCAAGTAGCACTTCATCAAAATTCACTAAATGACGAATGGCAATTAACAATAGGATCTCCAATCATTACAATGGAATATTAATTACATCTCAACGGTCAGTTATGAGTCCCGGTTCCTCGATGACTAATGTTAAGGGTCAATACATCAAAACAAAAAAACGTGAGCAGTTCATACTGTTCACGTTTTCTATTTTATTAATTTAATTTATTAAATTAAACCAATTGAGATTTCCGATATCGCTGCCGCCTCTAAATACTAAATACAAATCATGTGTACCCGAAGTTGCTGTTATAGAAGCTGTATTAGTTACCCAATTTTGCCAACCACCTGTATTTGTAATATTAACGGTCCCAATTAATGGACCATTTGTACTGTCTAATCTAAATTCAATGCTTCCCCCAACTGTTTGAGTCGCAACTCTTGCTTCTATTCCAGTTGCACCACTTCTAAAATCAACATTTTCAAAAAATAAATAGTCTCCATTATCCGTCCAGCCTACATTTAACCCTCC
Source organism: Chengkuizengella sp. SCS-71B (assembly GCF_040100845.1). NCBI lineage: Bacteria > Bacillati > Bacillota > Bacilli > Caryophanales > Paenibacillaceae > Chengkuizengella > Chengkuizengella sp. SCS-71B. The sequence goes on from NZ_JAZHSH010000001.1 coordinate 3,801,573, forward strand.
ACCTACATCCGTAGTGGGCTCCGTCTGAATACCAACCATAGATGTATAACTTTCTGCTTCAATTTTTTCAAAAGGGTTTGTATTGGAAAATTCCAGCCAATTTAAGTTCATAATTCCAATTCCAGTACTACCTCTGAAAACTACATATAAGTCATGTATACCTTCAGCATTAGAAATCGCGGCAGTATTGGTTACCCAGCTCTGCCAGCCACCTGTATTGCTAACATTTACTGTTCCAATTAGAGGTCCAGAAATACTATCTAATCTAAATTCAATCGTTCCTCCATTTGTATTACTAGCAACCCTTACATCAACACTATTTGCTCCATTTCCAAAATCAACTTGATTAAAAGCGAGATAATCTCCTTCATCCGTCCATCCAACATTCAATCCGCCACCGATATCCGTGGTTGTTTCTGTCTGAATTCCATTCATTGATGTATAGTTTTCTGCCTCAATTCGATCAAATGCATTTATAGGACCACCTGTAGGTGGACCAGATGATTCATAAACTCTTACATAGTCTACAAGCATCTCTGCAGGAAAATCACTTGGGGCAGGTACACGACCTCCATCAAAATTCCCTCCCACTGCCAAGTTCAATATCATATAAAACTCTTGATCAAAAGGGGCAGGAAAAGGGTTATTAGTAGTTTGACCTAAACTTCTGCTATACCAGGAGGTTTCCGTATTATATAATTGTCCATCCAAGTACCAACGAATTTCACCTGGTTCCCACTCCACACTATAATTATGCCAGTCTGCTGCAGTGCCATTATTAGGTATTGTTATTGATCCGCCTGAATAAACATTATTTGGCCAATTTTCTCCATAATGAATGGCTCCACTAATTTCATGAGGCAATCTTCCTCTATTTTCCATAATATCAATTTCACCAGATGATGCCCATCCACCATAAATGTCATCTTGTGGCATCATCCAAAATGCAGGCCAGAAACCTTGTCCTACAGGTAACTTGATTCTAGCTTCAAATTTTCCGTATTTCCAACTCGCAAGTCCATCTGTTTTTAACTTTCCAGAAGTATAGTTAAACCCATTAAATTGTTCATTTAATGCTGTGATTATTAAACTCCCATTCTGAACTCTTACATTTTCTGTGCGGCTGGTGTAATATTGCTCCTCATTATTTCCCCAACCTCCTACTCCATTACCAATATCATAAGTCCACTTACTCGTATCAAGAGTATTGCCATTAAATTCATCGCTCCATACTAAGGTCCATTCTTCGTGATTGTCAGCGATTCCAATTGTAGGGATCAATAAAACTGTTATCAAGATTGAAAATAAAACTAAAATTACTTTCTTCATTTGATATACCCTCCCATTTAATTATTAGAAAGCGCTTTCATCAATAGCTTCAGAAAAATCGTTATTAGCTGGAACTATATAAAGTCTAATATTACTTATGCTTGCCTAACTCCTCCCTCCCATAGCAGATTATTGGAAAACGATTTCATGCATTAATTATATTAAATTATTAACTCAATCTCAATTGCAATTTATCCAATATTAAAAGAGACAGCTCTTGAGAGTGAATAAATCTCATAAGAGATGTCTCTTCCTTATTTTCCATATTAAAAAGTATGAAATTTAACCTTCAAATGTATTATACGAAGCAATTTGAGATACTGGAAATCTAGGTGTTTCATGTGCTGGCTTGGCTTGTTTTCCAACGGTTATCAACATCACTGGAATATAACGTGCTGGAATATTAAAAGTTTCAGATATTTTTTCTCGATCAAAACCACCCATTGGACATGTATCATAACCTTTTGCTTTTGCAACTAACATTAATTGCATCGCAGCTAATGAAGGATTTAGTACAGCTTCACTAAAAGCAGCTTGTTGATTTTGATATGCACCATTAATTTGACCCATCAATGTATCCTTTGCTTCCTGTGTCATAAAACCATGTTTCACTGCTTCACCGTATACCGCTTCACCATTTTTATTTGCTTCAAGATCACCAAGAACTACAATTGTAGCTGCTGCGTCAACAACTTGCTGCTGATTAAAGGCAATCGGCAATAAAGTTTGCTTTAATTGCTCATCATCAATCACAAGAAATTTCCAATGTTGAAGGTTCCATGAAGATGGTGCTTTCGCTGTTTCTTCAAGTATTTCATTCATTTCACTTCTATCAATTTTGACAGATGAATCGTATACACGCACGGATTTACGATCGTTAATTATTTCATAAATATCTTGTTTAGTGGACAACATTTTAATAACTCCTCCTCAATTACTTACTAATTGTAATTTAAAAACTTACAGTTATTATTATACTCATTTTTAGTTATAAATCAATCTTGTTTGTAAAATTTTTTTCATTAACTATATTTTATTGCTCTGTAATACTTTTTCCATAAATGATGATTTCAACTCACTTTCTTGACTTGTTAACTTCTAGAAATATAATTCTTCGTTTTCTGAAAAGACATTACTATATGTTATATAATAATCAATCGTTTAAGAATGATTCGTTAAAGTGTATACAAAGAACAAGCAATGAAATAATAGAAATATACACTTTTTTCATATTAAAAACTCTTGCAACTCCATCGTATCTATGTAAAGATCAATATATTACAAGACTACTATACTTTACTCATTTTCAGAGATACAATATATTATTTAATGATTTTATTTAGATCTTATATAGATATTTGAGGTGAAGATATGACTAATAAAGCAATCATTTTAGGATGCAATTATTATATAGGTTTAAGCACAATACGTTGCTTAGGTGTTCATGGCATACATACAGTTGCAGTAGATTATTCAGAAAAAGGTGCTTATGGTGCTAAATCCAAACATTGCTCGGAAAGGTTAATTGCTCCACACTATAAAAAAGAAACAAAAAAATTCATTCGATTCTTAATTAATTATGCTCGTGAACAAAACAGTCCACCCGTTCTTATCCCTTGTCATGATTCCTACGTTGAAATCATTGACGAACATTTAGAGGAGCTTAAAAAGTGTTACCTTATTCCACAAACTGAAGCAGGACTTTATTCGAAACTTATGAATAAAGAAACGCTGCATCAAATTGCACAAGATAAAGGTGTGAAAGTTCCTGAGACAGTGAGAGTGAATGAGGAAAACTTTATGGATAAGGTCGAGAATATCATTAAATACCCTTGTTTAGTGAAACCAGTTGATTCCCCTACTTTTGTAGCAAAGTTTAGAAAAAAGTTATTTAAAGTCCATAATAAAGAAGAATTAGAAGCATCCCTTGATAGAGCAAAAAATGCAAACTTAGAAGTCATCGTGCAAAGAATCATCCCTGGTTTTGACGACCACATGTATACGTATGATGCGTATTTAAACCAAGATTCAAAAGTAACTCACTGGTTAACTTGTCAGAAATACCGTCAATATCCAATCAATTTTGGCGCTTCAGTTTACACAGGGCAGAAATATGTGCCAGAGCTTCATGAAATTGGAACTAAGTTTTTTGAAGAGATTGGATATAAAGGGTTTGCTGAAATCGAGTTTAAGAAAGATGCTGAAACCGGACAATACTATTTAATCGAAATCAACGTTCGAATCACAAATATAAATCAATTGTTATACAAAGTCGGCGTGAATATTCCTCACATCACTTATCAAGATCTTACTGGATCACCTGTTACCCCTAAAGCGATCGAAGTAGATACTGATGTACGATTTTGGTGTGGGTATGAAGACATGTATGCTATAAGAGATTATATAAGAACTAAACAACTGTCCTTCAAAAGCATTTTAAAATCTTTGTTGTTTAAACCTAAGGCATATGCCATATGGGATTGGAAAGATCCTATTCCTGCATTCTCCAATGCTGGTATGATCACATCAAAAATATTCAAACGTTTACTTCACTCTAAAAAATAAATCATTTAAACTTTGATCTAAGATATGGAGTTGGTCTTATGCTATTATCCTCAGTACTTCAAGACCTTAATTATGTTAAAATTAAGGGAAATACCGATATAGAAATTAACGCTATCGCTTACGACTCTAGAGAAGTGATAGAAAATAGTATATTTGTAGCTATTTCTGGATTCGAAGTGGACGGTCATATCTTTATTCAAAAAGCAATTGATATGGGAGCAACCGCAATTATTGTTGAAAAAGATATGCAAATTAAAGGGAATATCACTGTATTAAAAGTGGAAAACTCTAGAACAGCATTAGCTAGAATATCATCAAACTTTTATCATCGTCCAACTGAAAAACTAAATATTGTAGGGATTACTGGTACGAATGGCAAAACCTCAATCTCCTACTTTTTAAAATCTATATTTGAACATGCAGGGCGTTCTGTGGGCCTAATTGGAACGATTGGAACTATGATCAATAATAAAGTTGAAAAAAATAAAAATACGACACCAGAATCACTGAATTTACAGCAAATCTTCTCTAAAATGATAAAATCAGAAACAGATCATTGCATTATGGAAGTATCATCACATGCTTTAAATTTAAATCGAGTGGCTTACAGTCATTTTAATACTGCTATTTTTACAAATCTATCCCCAGATCATCTAGAATTGCATCATGATATGGAAGAATATTATCAAGCGAAAGCAAAATTATTCGAGCTTGCCAAAGAATATAATATCATCAATATAGATGATGAATACGGTAAAAGATTAATCCAAAAAGTACAAAAGTATGATGCGAAGTTACTTACTTATGGTTTAGAGAATGACGCTGATATTTATGCTTCAAATATCAAGTATTCAGCAAATGGCTCAACCTATTTGGTACATACCCCTAAAGGCAGCATTGAAATCACAGTGAACTTACCCGGGGTCATTTATGTGTATAATAGTTTAGCCGCTATCGCTTGTGCTTACAGTAATGAATTACCTTTAGAAATGATTAAAGAAGGTATTCAGAAACTAGAAGGAATTAAAGGTAGATTTGAAATTGCATATCAAAAAAATAATTATAAAATTGTGATTGATTTTGCCCATACTGAAGATGCATTAAAAAATGCAATACTTACTTTAAAACAACATGCTAAGGGTAGAATCATCGTTGTGTTTGGAGTATATGCAGATGCTGGAGAATCAGGTACTGATAAAAGAAGATCAATGGGAAAAGTCGCTGCAAAATATGCAGACTTCTCTATTGTTACATCAGACAACCCTAAGGATCAGGATCCTGATTTAATCATCCAAGAAATTGTCCAAGCCATTGAAGAAGAAAGTGGAACAGATACTTATGATGCAGTAGTTGATCGAAAAGAAGCCATAAAATATGCTATCGATATCAGTGAAAAAGACGACATTATTTTGATTGCTGGAAAGGGACATGAAACAACTCAAGTAATAGGAAAAACTGAAATACCTTTTAATGAGGCTGAGATCGTAGAAGAAGTTCTGAGAAGTAAGAATCGATTATTAGAAATATAACTACCCCGTAACCAAGATCGTAGCGATATATTTAGATTTAAAAACAACGAAAGGTGATTACTCTATGTGTGGTTTTGTTGGCTTTGCAGATACAAGTTTACCTATTGATAAAACAAAAACAATCCAGGATATGATGAATACTATTGTTCATAGAGGCCCTGACAGTGGCGGGGTCTTTTCTGATGAAAAAGTGACCTTTGGATTCAGGCGTTTGATGATCATAGATTTGGTGGAAGAAGGAAATCAGCCTATGTACAATGAAGATGAGAGCTGTATTCTTATCTTTAACGGCGAAATTTATAATTATCAAGAGTTACGTGATGATCTCATCAAAAAAGGACATGAATTTATTAGTAAAACAGATAGTGAGGTTATTCTTCATGGTTATGAAGAATATGGCGTTGATATTTTACAGAAATTAAGAGGCATGTTTGCATTTGCTATTTGGGATTCCAAAAAAGAAACAATGTTCCTAGCAAGAGATTTTTTTGGGATCAAACCTTTGTATTATACTCAAAATACATCAGATCATTCCTTTATATTTGGCTCAGAAATTAAATCCATTTTAAAACATCCAAGTTATAAAAAGGAAATGAATAAGGATGCTCTAAAACCTTATCTTACCTTCCAATATTCTGTTATGGATGAAACATTTTTCAAAGGGATATATAAACTGAAACCTGGTCATTATATGTTATATAAAAAAGGAGAAATTGAAATCAATCCGTTCTGGGATGCCAATTTTTCTGAGAAAGAAAATAGCTTGAATTATTACGTTGAGCAAATCAAAAAAACATTAGAAGAATCAGTTAAATACCATAAAATTAGTGATGTGAAAGTAGGTTCTTTTTTATCAGGTGGGGTCGATTCAAGTTATATTACATCCCTATTAAATCCGAATAAAACGTTCTCTGTTGGCTTCCAAGATCATGAGGGAATTTTTAATGAAACCAATCTAGCAAAGGATTTATCTGATATTTTACACATTGAAAATCATAAAAAAATAATTAATGCAGATGAATGTTTTAAAATGCTGCCAACCATCCAGTATCACATGGATGAACCACAGTCTAATCCCTCATCTGTTCCCTTATATTTTTTAGCTGAATTAGCAAGTAAACATGTAACTGTAGTGTTATCTGGGGAGGGTGCTGATGAAATTTTTGGTGGTTACGCATGGTATCAAGCAACACCTGCTATGCGTAAATATGAAAAACTCCCTTTAACTATTCGACGCCCAGTCTCAAAAATAAGTCAAAAACTTCCTAGAAATAGAATCACTGCTTTTTTAGAAAAAGGTGGGCAAAAAGTAGAAGAAAAATTTATTGGTCAAGCCAAGGTTTTTGAGGAAAAAGATGCTTTGAAAGTTCTAAAAGAGGATTACAAAAACAGTCCTTCTATCCTAGACATTACTAAACAAGTTTATGATAAAGTAAATGACAAAGATAATCTTACAAAAATGCAATATGTGGATCTGAAGTTATGGCTGCCAGGAGATATTTTACTAAAAGCGGACAAAATGAGCTCAGCCCATTCCATTGAGCTGCGAGTTCCATTCTTAGATAAAGTTGTTATGGAGCTAGCTTCAGAACTTCCTGCAGACCAACGTGTAAATGAATTAAATACAAAACATGCACTAAGAACAGCAGCAAAGGAATCACTGCCTGAAGAATGGGCAAACCGCCCAAAGGTTGGCTTTCCTGTACCCATTCGATATTGGTTAAGAGAAGAAAAGTACTACAATATCGTAAAAGAAATGTTTCAATCAGATATAGCAGAGCAATTTTTTAATACAGATGAACTTATGAGATATCTTAATGACCATTATGAAGAGAAACACAACTATGCAAGATATATATGGACGGTTTACGTATTTCTTATATGGTACAAAGAGTTCTTCACATGAACCTTTCATAACTTAAGTATCAAATGTTCTTGGCTTGTACTAGGAGGAGATTATGATCAATATATTAAAACAAGTTGCAGCAATATTTATGCTCACTTCAACTGTCTTTTTCTTTCCAAACACTTCTGAATTAATAAAAAATGAGGCGACAAACCATGTTGAAATAGACAATAGTAGTGAGAAAAAAGGCAGCATATCTATTTTAAATATTGATAGCAACTCTGGATCTCCTATTCAAAATACGGTACATATGGTAATAAACGAAAATGGAGCCATAGTTGAAATGTTAGTAACAGATAAAATGGGCAGAGCTACGTCAACCATGTTTGATTTTGGTAAACGTTATACGATTAGACAAGATAAAATTATGATTCCATATGTCTTAAACAGTCAAGAATATGATCTGATTATTAATAATGAACAACAGAACTTGACATTTAAAAATGACATGTTTGATTTTGTAAAAGGTACAGAAGTCATAGAAGAGGGGCACATAAAAATCACGGAATTATTTTTACCATTTAAGCCTATCTTACAGCTTCCTGAATTGCCTCAAGGCTGTGAAATTACTGCACTGACCTCTGTCCTTCATTTCTTTGATTATGAAGTTACTAAAACGGAGATGGCAGATAATTACTTACCCCAAGAGCAATTAATAAGAAAGAACAACGTACTATATGGTCCGAATCCATATAAAGCATATGCTGGTAATCCAAGAAAACTAAGAGCTGGTCTTTTTTCATATACTCCTCCTATTATTCAAGCAGCCGATCGCTATTTTGATGACGTTGATGGCAATTACAAAGCTTTTGATTTAACTGGAAGCTCAAGAGAAGACATAATAGAGCAACTTAATAATGGAATCCCTATTATGGTATGGGCAACTATAGATCTTAAGAAACCTAAATTAGATATTGCATGGTATTTTTATGATTCTGGAGAATATTTTTTAGCCCCATCCAATTTGCATGTCATGGTATTACACGGATATGATCAAAACAATGTACATGTAATGGATCCTCTAAAAGGTGAAGTTATGTATGATGCTAATACATTTTTTGACAGTTACTATTCTTTAGGAAGTCATGCTATGATGGTTACTAAAGGTGATGCATTATAAGCCACACGATATTAAATTCATACAAGTCAATGAAAAACTGTAAACTAAAGTAGGGTGAATTTATGGAACATAAAATCTTAGGTGTAATCGGTGGTATGGGACCGAAGGCAACATCCGTTTTTTTTGATAAAGTAGTTGAAAAGACAGAAGCACATAAAGACCAAGATCATATTGATATGGTCATCCTAAATCATGCTACTATCCCAGATCGAACTTCTGTGATATTAGAGAAAAATGAGAAAATGTTTATTACAGCCATAAAAAAAGATATAGAACTGCTTGAAGCAGCCAAGGTTGATCATATAGCTATACCCTGTAATACTTCACACTATTTCTATGAAGACCTTCAAAAAATGACCGATATAGATATTATCCATATGGTAGATGAAACAGTTAAAAAAATAGTTGAAACTTATGGTGCGAATTGCAAGGTTGGAATTATGGCTACAAGTGGAACCATAAGCAGTGGAATCTATGATAAAAGCGCAACAAAATTCAACATAGACTTAAGTGTGCCAAATCAAACCCTGCAAGATCAAATCATGAAGATCATCTATAACGATATAAAAAATGACTTAACAGCGGATACAAATGAGATCGAAGCTATCATCCATGACTTTATATTTAAACAAAATTGCAGCTGTGTGATCTTAGCATGTACTGAGTTTTCTTGCATAAAATTAAGTGAAGAAATTCAAAGTTACTGTATTGATGCAATGGACGTGCTTGTAGAAAGATCTATAGAGTTATCTGGAAAACAATTGAAGAGTTTGCAACAAAATAAATCAAACGCTGCGATCATCTAAAGAATGAAGATAATTATTTATTATTTTATTTATACTTAAAATATAGGCGCCCATAGGCGTCTATTCTACTTTACTTTCATAAATTTATGATGATAAATCTATGTTGAAGAAATATTCGATATTAAATGTGCGTTTCAAGACATAGATAGTGAAGGTGATATGAGAAATTGTTTTATTTAAACCGTCGCATAAAATGCTGAGTTTCTAATGGAGGGGTTGCACCTAGTTCCTTTTTTAATAATTTAACGTAATCATCATAATAACTTCTAAGACGATTCAGTTCATCAAGATCCGACGAATACAGCTTTAATAACATTAGATTGAGTTTATCGTGTAGAGGATATAGGGATAGAAATGTTTTTAATATCTTCTCTGCCTCATCGAACTCTCCTTTACTATAATAATAATGTGCAATCTGCCGCGTTAATGAACTGTATTGTTTCTCTAATTGTTCCTCCAAACCTATTTTCCATATATAATCCTTCAATCCAAATAAAGGACCTTTGTATAACTTAAATACTCGTTCACTTTCAACCAAGTTTTCTTCCGATATAGCAGAAGCAGAATGATATTGTAAGTATTCTCGAAATTCATCAACATCACTTTTAACGTTTGACATGTCTAACATATAACCTTCATTAACCTTTTTTAAAGTGATCCATTTACTATGTTCTTTCAAGGTTTTTTTTAATCGGTAAATCGTATTATACAAATTTTGGATCGAACGATGACCATCTATGTCTGCCCATAACAATTCGGTTAATCTCCACTTACTAACGACTTGATTAGGATGAATAAGAAAATAGGCTAAAAGCTCCTCTGTTTTTCTAGTAGGAAATTTTATAACTACTTGTTTCTCATTTCTAATCTCAAATGTCCCTAAGCAAAAAATGGATTCTTTCTGATTTTGTGATGTTTTATCTTTTATTACACGCATATGGTTATGATTTTTCAATAAACGATTTGTTACACGTTCAATCTCCTCTGGTGTTATAGGTTTTAGAATATAATCAACCGCTGGGACTTTAAAGGCCTCTATAGCATACTGTTCATAAGCAGTTGTAAAAACAATTTGAATATCCTCATCTGCTTCAAGTACTTTTTCTGCTAATTCCAAACCCATCATTTCTGGCATCTCAATATCCAGAAAAGCAACATCTGGTTTTAATGATGGCAACTCAGCTAATGCTTGTAGAGGATTAGTAAAACAGCCTACAATGGTTAATTGCTTATTTCTTTCAATAACAATCTTCATTAAATTTAGAATCAGTTGTTCATCTTCTACAATCATCACTTTCAGCAAAATAGTCACTCCTTAGATCATCACTCTTATATCATTTTAGGTAACCGCAATGTCACCTTCGAACCTTGGTCTATTACTGAATTCACCTTAATGAATGACTCTGAAATCGATTCTAATCGTTTCTTTATATTTGTCATCCCAATTCCAGAGTTGTTTATTTCACCTTGTTCAAACTGTTTAAGAATATCATCTCGCATCCCCACACCATTATCTTCTATGACTACTTCAATACTTTCCTCTTTTTCAAGAATGGTTAAGGTCACCTGACCTTTCCCTTTTTTCTTAAAAAGACCATGGCGGATCGCATTTTCTACAAAAGGTTGGATACACAGAGATGGAACAATAACGTCTTCGAGACCTTCAGCCATTTGATAACTAAAATCAAAACGATCAAATCTAGCTTTTTCAATTTCAACATACGCTTTTATTAAATCCATTTCTCTATGCAGAGGAATAAACATCGTTTTATGATTCGTACTATAAATCACTCTTAAATATTGACTTAAATGATTTAACAAGCGAGCTGCCTTATGCCCATCTGTGTAACAACAAGAAATAATATTACTCATCGCATTATATAAAAAATGCGGTTTAATTTGCGCCTGCAAAAAGGCCATTTCATTATGAAAAGCTTCTTCCATCGAGGTTTTCATTGAAAGCAGCGTTTGAATTCTAGCTAAAATCGTATGACTATCAAACGGTTTGGTAATATAGTCATTCGCTCCAGCTTTAAACCCTAATTCAATATCTTCTGATCGATCCTTTGCCGTTGCAAATAAGATTGGTAATTCTAGCAAGGAATGCGTCTCCCGAATGGCTCGACACAGCTCGATCCCGGACATAACAGGCATCATTACATCCAATATGGCAAGGTCAATGTCATGATATTTTTCCATCTTCCTTAAGGCTTCTTTCCCAGAAAATGCAGTGATGACGTTATACCCCTGTTTAGATAATAGATTCAATAAGACTTGGATGTTGGTAGATTCATCATCTACGATGAGAATCGTTTGATCATACGCTTGTACACTATCAAAATCATGTTGTGGTAGTGGGCTAGAGTTCGAAGAAATATGGGGTTGTGCCCGTGTATCTTCACTACCTTTTTGTTCTGAATACTCCGCTTTAGGCAAAGTAAAAGCCACTCTCGTTCCTTGTCCAACTTCAGACCAATCCACCCTGATCTCGCCATTCATTTTGTTAATGAGCTGTCTACTAATATATAATCCTAATCCCATACTTTGATAACCATCCTGCGGAGAAAGCTGATCCAACTGTTCAAAATAACCAAAGACCTCTTCTTGTTTCTCTTCGGGTATTCCGATCCCTGTATCCTCGACATACAAATACACCTTATTATCTACTGGTTTGGAAGTAATGATGATTTCCCCATGCTCTGTATGTTTAATCGCATTATAAATCAAATTATATAAAATTTGACGCAGTCTATTTTCATCCGCTACTACGAAGACAGAATCCTTTATGTTGCTTATCAACTGAATAGGTTTCCCTTTGATCTCAAAAGCAAGTACATCAAGTACGATTTGAGTAGATACTTTGAGATCCACTGTAGTGGATTGTAACCTGAATTCTCCATTTCTCAAGCGAGTAACATCAATTAAATCGTTCACTAGATTGGAAAGCTTGAGCGAAGTATCATGAATGAGCGAAAGATTCTCGTTATATTTCTTTGACATTCTCCCTTTTTCTTCTTCAAGCAAAAAGGAAGAAATATTAATAATACCGTGCAGTGGTGTTCTTAACTCATGAGACGTTTTCGCTAAAAATTCATCCTTTACTTGATCAACTTTCAATAGTTCTTCCGATAATTGCGTATTTCTTTTGAACGCATTTGAATAACGCAAAGACATTAATAAAGCAAACATTAACAATAAAACAAACGGCTCAAAAGGAAATGACAAGATGAAATTTTCTACCCCTACGGTTACTAAGAAATACTGCTTTAACATAGGTATACTCATTGCCACTGAGCCAACAATCAAGTATACTGCACCTTCCATCTTCTGTAAAAACGCTAAGCACATGACATACGTTGCATACATCATAGAAATAAACATATACACATAAGTAACGATAAGCATCCATGACGGAATATTTCTCGGGAACAATATTTCATAAATGATAATAGCTACACCTACTGCAACGACAAACCACACCAACCTCTTTGATGATACATGTTTAAAATAAGTATAGATATACAATATTAATGATAGATGTGCAGCCATATAGCTTACATATCGAAGTCTGGGCATGAGCCATATTGGAGTATCAGGAAAGACCATGAACCATACGGCTTCACCATTAACAGCGTAATATACCCCCATTGCTAAGCAATATATTGAGAAGAAAAGCAAGAAGATATCGTTGTTCCATTGACCATACAATCCAATGAAATAAAGCCCCATAATTAGAAAAATACTAATCGTAATCCAATTATTCATCACTAAGGAATCACGCAGGCTTGATATTTGCTCCTGAGTCCCAAATTTTAAGGAGATATAGATACCACCACCAAGCGCAAAAGCTTTATTTTCCACCTGCAAAATAATTTCATTGACACCACTATTCATTGTGGCATAACGAACGTACGGTAAACGAGGCGAGGATATGGGATTGTCAGCTATTAATTCTCCATTCACAAATAACTTAGTTCCATGTAATATGTCAGTTTTGATACCAAATGTCTGACTATTTCCTTCCATTTTGATTTTTACTCGATAGGTTGCTACCCCAATGGCATCCATGGTTTCACCATCAAGATCATAACTTGTCCAATACGGCTCAGGAACAGGAACAATATAAGGTTTTAACTCACCTTGCTTGCTTTCATCAAAATCAATAGGCTCTAATAATTGATAGGGATAAAACTCCCATTCTCCAACAAGGGGTATATTCCCGTCCTCTTTAAAATCCCATTCTGATAAGTTCAATACCCCATTTTCTGCAGTAGGAGTATCTTGGTTAGGTGGAGATATAAGCAGAGTCAACACTCCGAAGATGGTTAATGCTATTAATAATAGTAGCAGTACAGCCGCTAATTTAGTTTTCATGTAATACCTCACAATATCCTAATCATTTTTAACATAAATAGAATTATACTCTATTAATCTTAATATATATTATAGTTTTTAAGCTTTAATGCATTTTCCCAAAATCACTAAGTTACTTTTCATGAAGGATTTGAACCATGGTGTATGCTATTTCAACTAAGAATTCACGTGTTGCGTTCAACCTATAATTCTCTCGATCTTCTATAAACTCCCACTGTATCGCTGCAACCACATATTTCTCAGCCCAGTCACTTACATACCCAGTATTCTCTTGTCCAGCCTCGTCTATTTCTAATCCTTTCACAGAAGCATATCCTTCTACCAACATTTTAATAACCTGTTCATAAGTGATATTTCCAGTTGGGTTAAATTGACCGTTGCCTACTCCATTTGTAATACCTGCTTTGGATGCTGCTTCGATATATTTATAGGACCAACGTTCTTTGTTAACATCTGTAAAGTGAGCATCTTGGGCGGAGTCTGTTAGATCCAATCCAAATAGTAAAACAATAATTTTAGCTGCTTGTTCTCTTGTCATTTGATCTTCTAGATGCGGTAAACCATCTGAATAACCACTAAAGATATCTAATGCTTTTAATACTTCAAACTTTTCTTCTGTCGTTAATTCTTTTTCAGTGGTTATTTCTTCTTCCGCTTCATCCTTAGTATTGTCATCGTTGCTACCACCGTTGTTACTTCCTCCACTAGAAGTTGACCGTGGACTCACAGCATTCGACTCCTCTGAAGCTTCACTTTTACCTACGCTATTGATGGCTTTGACCGTAAAGGAGTAATTCGTGCCATTAGAAAGACCGGTAATGGTCATCGGGCTCTCTGTTCCAATCTCCTTGATGTTCCCAGGTAAAGCTGAGACTTCATAACCGGTTATTTCACTTCCTCCATCATCTGTTGGCGGTGTAAATTGAACGGTCACTTTCCCATTTTTCCCTGCTGTTGCTGTGATATTGGTAGGAGCCGTTGGAACGGTTTTCGGTGTAGCATTCACTTCCTCCGACTCATCACTCTCTCCACTTTCATTGATCGCTGTCACCACAAAGAAATAACCGGTGCCATTCGTTAGGTTTTTCACATCATATAATGGACTGCTTACTGTGCCCATCGCTTCGCCATAATTGCCAGATGTGGTGCTTTGGTATACTTTATATTGTGTCGCACCTTTGATCTCAGCCCACGTTAGGTTTACTTGCTTGTTGCCTTCCATCACGTTTATGACCCCAGGCTCTGCTGGTACGGTGATGGCAGAGACCTCGACGGATGCTTCACTGCTGCCCTCACTATTCATAGCTATTACAGTAAAGCTATATTCCGTTCCATCCTCAAGATCATCTACGATAATCGGACTTTCTGTTCCTGTTTTCGTGATTCCAGATGAGGATGTCACCTTATATCCAGTGATTTCACTTCCTCCATTATCGGCAGGAGTTGTAAATTTAACCTCAATCTCACCTTTTCCGCCTATTACTGTGACATTGGTTGGAGCAGATGGGACTGTTTTTTCTCTTGTGACTATAAGGGTGTATTCTTTCGTTGTTGTTCCATCTTCTGCGGTGACGATGACTTTGATCGTATTGTCACCCACTTTTAGATCACTTGGACTTCCCTCTATCGTTGCGTTTGCTTTTTCATGTTCTGTTGTTGGTGTAACTGTAATGGATGTTATATCGTTGGCTACAGATACTTCATAATCTATTTTTTCCGGATCGAATGATGGGTTTAATGTGCCTTTACTTACGGTTAAGTCACTTAAGTTTGCATTCATGAAAGCTTCAATTATTGCTCTTGCCTTTGATACTCTTTCTTCTAATGCTGTTTTATCCTCACTATCAGAAAGGGCTGACAATGTGTTTTCTGCTTTCTTTAATGCTTCTTCAGCTTTTATAAGATTTTCTTTTTCTGCTAAATCTTCCTTCACTGCATTTTCTAACTCCGTGACTACCTTATCGTATAAAATCCATGTGCCCACATTCGTCTCTCCAGAAATGTTACTTCCTACACCTACCACTGTTCCGTCCGATTTTATACCTACTGTATGAGCATATCCTGCTGCTACCTGCTCGATATCTGTCCATCTAGACACATCCGTCTGTCCATACTTTCTATCTCCTACGGCTACCACTGTTCCGTCTGATTTTAAACCTACTGTATAATAAGATCCTGCTGCTACCTGCTCGATATCTGTCCATCCAGACACATTCGTCTGTCCAACATCGTTACTTCCTACGGCTACCACTGTTCCGTCTGATTTCAAGCCTACGGTATGATTAGATCCTGCTGCTACCTGCTCGATATCTGTCCATCCAGACACATTCGTCTGTCCAACATCGTTACTTCCTACGGCTACCACTGTTCCGTCTGATTTTAAACCTACGGTATGAGCATATCCTGCTGCTACCTGCTCGATATCTGTCCATCCAGACACATTCGTCTGTCCATAAAAGTTAAATCCTACGGCTACCACTGTTCCGTCTGATTTTAAACCTACGGTATGATTAGATCCTGCTGCTACCTGCTCGATATCTGTCCATCCAGACACATTCGTCTGTCCAACATCGTTACTTCCTACGGCTACCACTGTTCCGTCTGATTTCAAGCCTACGGTATGATAACCTCTTGCTGCTACCTGCTCGATATCTGTCCATCTAGACACATTCATCTGTCCATAATCGTTACTTCCTACGGCTACCACTGTTCCGTCTGATTTTAAACCTACGGTATGATTAGATCCTACTGCAATAAGTGTTGGTACTAATTCGGTTTGATTTGGAGCAAACATCAAGATACCAGCACTTACTGTTAAATTACTTAAATTGCTTAAATTTGGGTTTTTACTAGAGTTATCGAGTTGATCCCCGCCTAAATTGAATGGTGTTGTGAATTCTTCATTTATTACACCCTCACCCCCATTTGCCATTACATGCATCTGTTGTTGAAATACAGGTTGAATACATAAGACCATGACTAAAAAAAGTGATATCATTTTATAAAACGGATTTTTCACTTGTTCTTTCTCCCTTCACAATACGGATCATTCTGTTCAAAAAAATTACAATACCATTTCAACTTTTTTTTCTGTCTATTACTTCCCTCCCTCCTATTCTGAATACAAATGAATGAGGTAAAGCAATCTCACCCAATGAAATTGAAAAATATAGGTTTCTTCGCCTTGTAGTTTGAATTTAGCAAAGCTTTATTCAAAATTGACGAACATTCAAATTATAAATAACGGTTCTCGCAAAAAACTCTCAAAAGTCTGGTTTTTGAACCTCTTAGTCTCATGAAATTTTGTATAACATGATTTATTGTATTTGTTTTTTATGATGGATTCATGGCATGAAAAAAAAGACAATTAGATCAAATCTAATGTCTCCATAAAATTAAACAAATGAAGCTTTTAATAGTTCCAAACGATAGATTGCATGATTTCAAATTGTCTCCGAAATGTCCATAAACTTTATTCTTAATTAAAAAAGCTGGTCTATTATTAACTATTAAAATTTACACTTCAAACATATAGCTAATGTTATTTTATTAAACTCGATAAATCCCCACTTACCGTTAGTTTTAATCTCAATTATTCCTACCAATAATTAATTAAATAACACATAAAAAGTACAGTTTCTGATAGGAATATCAACTACCAATATCATCGTTAACAAGTTCTATAGAAATGATATTGTACTGTGTAAGACATTATGATGAGCATAGACCTGTTTACCAATTTTGAATGAATAAACTAATTGAACCATTATTACTGATACCGTAATCAGTACTTTCTCCAACAACGTTATTGTTATTCCAACATTATTCTTTTTGAATAATTTATTATAAAGAGTTTTCACTCGATCACCTCATATTGAAAAAAATGACCTCGATTCAATACGTTCAAAACCGAAGCCATTTATTAATTCCTGTAATCTAACAAATGTAATCAGATCAGAAACATCAAGGAATAACTATTGGAGTGATTGTTAATTCTGTTTCTCCTGACTCGTTCCCTACAGAATCAATTAATACAACAGTAGCATTTGGATCAATTGCATTGCTAAAATCAAACTCTACTTCATTTGAATTGACATCTTTCTTAAGGGTAGTCCCTGAATTTGTCACTTCAACTTCTTTTACATTGTTTTCTAAATTTTTAAATACTAATTTTTTTTCTGTTACATCATAATACACATCATTCAAATCAGAATCATTGACATCCATTGGTACTCCATTATTTAAGTCATTTGGTGCTACAGTATCTACATAAATCGTTTTATCTGCTGGCTCTGAAATGTTTCCAGCTTCATCAATTGCATATACGTAGTACTCCTCACCAACTTTATCCTTAAATAAATCATCTCTACTATAATCTATAGTATAATTTCCACCTTCTATTATATCTAAAGCTATAATATACTGATTTTCTAAACCGAGACTGTCAGTTGGATCATCATCTGAAGATAACAGTAGATCTACTCCATATTCTGAATAATCATCGAGCCCAACTGTTGTGGATAATGAAGTTCTATTATTAATAGTAACAGTAACATTATCACCGTTATCATTTAAAATGGGTTGGGCTACTTGGGTATCTATTGTTATACTTTCATCTGTTTGAATTGTTTTATCCTCCCCGATTTTTACAGAAATATCATATATGCCATCAGCCCAACCTCTTAAATCAATTTCAATCCATACAGATTGATCAACACTTGATGTTTTTTCTTCACCAGAGTTGTGAGTCAAAATGATTTCTATATCTTGATTTGGATTCCCTCTATATTCCCAATAAGAGAACGGGAATGAATCCATAACCTCTTTATTAAAAACAAAAACAGTATCTTCAGAATTCACTAATAGATTTGCACTAATGGTATGATCTGCTTTTTCAGAAATATTATTAGGGTCTTCAACATCGATGGCGTAAACATAATAGACATCTTCTAAACTATAAGAACATTGTTGTTGTCCACCACATTCTTCAAATAAAGGAGCCTCGCCTGTTATATCAAAGTACATATATGAAAGAGCAATTACTCCTTCTGGAGATACATTGGATTCAATGATGATTGTTCTATTATCATCTTCATCTTCTAGTCCCTCTAACCCATCCGTAGGGTCTGCATCTGTACTTATCACAAGCTGAACTGTATCATTATCATCATTATTTTTAATTGTTGTTGAACCATATTCAGGAGATTGTTGCGATTGTTGCTCAAATAAGGAAGAATGATTCAAAAACTTTACGTTATTTCCATTTACATAATCGCTATTTGGATTTAATATTGGTTTTTCGATTGGATCAGATGGTTCTGGTTCTGGTTCTGGCGTAGTTCGTGAAGGAGAAGTAGTGACTTTAATCTTTTTCACTTCAATTTCAACTACTATAAAATCATTTAAATCACCCATTAAGTCATTTACAGATCCTTTTTTAATATAAATATATACTTTACCTTCTGGGAATTTATTTTCTTTAAAAGTGAGCTTCAATTCATTCCCATCGATTGAAATCTCACCTTGTTCTTTATCTTTTTCATCAACCGGGTATGCATTACACGTATGGAAGTAGTTTTTAAAATAATCATCATTTACTTCAATATCTTCACTAAAAATTAGAGTGACACCTGTCATTGTTGCATCTTTATAATCAACAACATGTGGTAGTTCTAAATTAGGTTGGATATCAAGTGCGATATATGTTTCATAAGCAGAATCAACTAAGAAATTACGGTCTCCATCGATTTTGTAATCCTCTTGTTCATTGATTAATTTCCACTCTAACGCTTGAGCTACATATTTTTGCGCCCATCCACTTACACTTGGACCCACATAGCCAGATTCATCAATTTCTAAACCTTTGTATTTCGCATACCCTACAACCAATAATTTTGCAAATTGTTCCTTGGTTACATTATTTTTAGGATCAAATAAACCTTTTCCGATTCCATCAATAATTCCAGCAGCAGTCCCTACTTCGATATAGGGATATGCCCAGTTCCCTTCGATTTTCACATCCGAATAGGTTCCTGTTTCTGGGGGTTCTGACGGATTAAGTATAAATAATAACGTAATTACTTTCGCCGCTTGCTCACGTAACATATCATCATCTAAATGAGGTAAACAATCACCATAACCATCAAAAACACCTTTTCCTCTCAACACATCAAATTTCTCTTCTACTGTTAACTCATCCACTGCTGAAATATAAGATACCATTGAAAAAAACATGGCAAATGTCAGTAATATTGATATGATTTTTTTCATTTTTTATTCTCCTCCTAATTCTTGTTCAATCCACAATATGATTTGATATGACTTCTGCTCTGCGTTTTTGATATTCGACTAAATCCCCCCTCCTTTTTTTCCAAACCAACTATTTCTGAAGATAAGATAAATACACCCCGTAGAATTGAAAAATATAGATTTCTGCTTCACCCAATTAGTGCGAATTTAACTACGCTTTAGTTCGAAATTGGCGAACATTACAATTATAAATGGCACTTCTCGCAAAAAACTCTCAAAAGTCTGGTTTGATAATTGGAAAATTACTGCTATTATTCATGAAGTAATGGAGGAGTTTAATATCTATTTAACAAATGAGGAGGATCAACATTAACTGCGAGAAGTGATTCGGTTATAATGGATAGCAAATAGAAGTAAACACTCTAGTAAAGTGAGCTTGAATTTAGTCGTTTTTATAGCTGTTTTACTATGCATAACAAAAAACTGTCCTATTCATCATTGGACAGAATATAGTGTATTTATTCTTTTTATAGAGAGGTTCTTCAAAATGCGGTTCTATCTATGTAGTTGTGTAATTCCAGGTGTATCTGTTAATCAATCAACCCTTTTAATTTTTTTTCTAATACTTCAGGTTCAACTGACCCAAGCACTTTATCTACAATCATCCCATCCTTATCAATAAAATACGTAGTTGGAATGGCTTGTACAATATATGCATCAGAAACCTCTGCATCTTCATCCATCAATACAGGAAATTGGAATCCATATGTTTCTGCAAATTTTTTGGCACTTTTTAATGAGTCCTCTGCGGTAATATTTATTGCAACAATTTCTATGTCTGGTTGATACTTGTCGTACAATTTCACAAGCTCAGGTGCTTCTAATTTACAAGGACCACACCATGATGCCCAAAAATTAATAATCATTGGTTTATCCAAATCATTGTCAAATTTGTAAATCTCATTATTTTGTAGCGTTTTTAAAGTAAATGTTGGGGCCTCTCCTCCAATTTCTGCAAACATTTTATTTCTTAATGCTACACTTCGAGCCTCCTCTTCTCCATTAAAAACAAGTATGCCTATGATGGCCACGCTTAGTAAGAGTGCGCTAATGATCCATTTCCTCATCAATGTTCATTTCTCCTTTAGTTATACGCATATTTTTATATTCCAAACCCTATATAATGTATTTTTTCCATCATTTGTCCATTTTATTAATATTTTATATAAGCTATGATAGTTTATATAACACCAAGGAGATGACATCATGAGGAAAAAAATGACATCATTACTATTGGGGCTTATTTTAAGCGCTTCCATGGCAAGTAACTCTTTTGCTGCAGCATATACAGTAAATTCAGATGATGTTTTGTGGAAAATAGCAGATCGTTATTCACTTACGGTATCTGAACTAAAATCATTAAATAACCTCTCCTCGGATGAAATTTTTCCTGGGCAATCGTTGATAGTTTCAAAAGATAACAATCAGTATACAGTAAAAGCGAATGATACGATGTGGATTATCTCACAAAGACTAGGAATTAAGACACAAATTTTAATAGATGCCAATCCTCAAATTTCAAATCCTAACAGTTTAATCATCGGGCAAACGATTTATATTCCAAGTTCAAGCTCAAATTCCAACTCAAATTCAAACAATCAGGTCGAATCTGGAAAAAAAAGCATTTTTGCAGATGGTATGTTTCCCCTAAAAGCAGGTACATATGAAAGTTATGTAAATAGTTATGGTGATGGGAGAAACTATAATCCTAGTGGAACCGGAACTCGCAGTCATGAAGGGATAGATATTATGGCGAATAAGGGGACAGCAATCTATAGTGCATTAAATGGAAAGGTAGTTAAATATGGATGGAGCCAATATGGTGGCTGGATGCTGGCTATTCAAGTAGATGATTCTACTATATTCTATTATGCTCACATGTCCGGTTATGCTAATGGTATGGGAATAGGTGCCGAAGTGAAAAGAGGACAAATCATTGGTTATGTTGGAAGTACAGGTTACGGTCCTAAAGGGACATCAGGAAAATTTGAAAACCACCTACATTTTGGTATATATACACTGCCAAACTGGAGTTCAATAGATCCTTATCCATATCTTAAAAATTGGGAATAATCACAAAAACCCTCGTTGGACTCAAAACAAGGGTTTCATCATGTTCAAGTAAGATCAAGATCATTTTGTATCAGTTGTTCTAACGTCTCTCTTTTTACAACTTGTACTGATCTACCATCTTTCACAAAAACCATAGCGGGTCTAGGAATACGATTATAATTGTTCGCCATCGCATACCCATAAGCCCCTGTGCAAGGCACTGCTAAAATTTCTCCATTTTTCACTTTTGGCAGTTTAATGTCATGAATTAACATATCCCCACTTTCACAACACTTTCCTGCAATCGACACTACTTCAATTGGTTCATCATCCATTCTGTTCGCAATGAATGCATTATACTTTCCCTGATACAAAGCTGGTCTAAGGTTATCTGTCATTCCACCATCAACAGCTACATATTTCTTGATCCCTGGAATTTCTTTTTCTGATCCTATGGTATAAAGCGTAGTTCCTGCTTCTCCTACGATACTTCTGCCAGGTTCAATCCAAATCTCAGGAAGAGTATCCATTTGGCGATCATTACATTCCCGCTTCACAACCTCCACAATACTATCAATATATTCTTCTACCCTTAAAGGATTATCCTCTTCTGTGTAGCGTATTCCAAATCCTCCGCCTAAATTAATCACTTGCGTATCCATACCAAATTGATGTTTTGTTTTATCCATTAAATCAAAAAACCTTTGCAGAGTAACAAGGTACCCCTCTTTTTCAAAAATCTGTGAACCTAAATGACAGTGAAACCCTAAGAAATGAAGGTTTTCTCTCTCATCTAACAAGTTAATTGCATCTAAAGCCTGACCACTGATCATATCAAAGCCAAACTTCGAATCCTGTTGACCAGTTTGTATATATTGATGTGTGTGTGCCTTTACCCCTGGTGAAATTCGAAGTAAAATAGAAACAATTTGATTATGTTTTTTAGCTAAGCTATTCAATAAATCTAATTCATAGAAATTATCAACGACATAACAGCCTATTTTTGCTTGAAGTGCCATTGTAATTTCTTCTGGCGTTTTATTATTTCCGTGAAAATGTATGTGGGAAGCTGGAATACCAGATCTCAACGCCGTGTATAATTCTCCAGCCGAGACAACATCTATACTTAAACCCTCTTCTTTTATAACTTGGCAAATGGCTATGTTACAAAAAGCTTTACTTGCGTAAGCTATATTAAAATTCACATTATGTTTTTTGAAAGCGTTGATGAATGAACGAATATTGTCTCTAATCAATTTTTCATCATATACGTACAAAGGTGTTCCATACTGTGTTGCCAGATCAATTGCGTTACACCCTCCAATTTCCAACTGTCCCTGCTCGTTACTTTTGCTCGTTCCACTTAATACCATCTTTTCCTCTCCCTCATTATACAGATTATTAAAACTCTTTTATTTGTATTTTTATACTTATTTTTGTTATATAATATACTTAATAATTTAATTCATTCAAATGTAAGGTTTAATGAAAAATTTGTATTTTAGTACATAGGAAGATAAAATATGAATTTGATATTTTACGAATTTTAAATAAAACACCTGAGTTTTTTCCTTAAATTTTTAATAAGGTGGAATAAAAATATGTTACAAGTTGATGTAAACTCATTTGTAGTCACTAGATATTTTGCAAAGATCACATGTGAACCAGCGTGGAAATGGATAAAACGCGATGTACCTCTTC
Organism: Chengkuizengella sp. SCS-71B; assembly: GCF_040100845.1. NCBI lineage: Bacteria > Bacillati > Bacillota > Bacilli > Caryophanales > Paenibacillaceae > Chengkuizengella > Chengkuizengella sp. SCS-71B. Next base: position 3,825,264 of record NZ_JAZHSH010000001.1, read on the forward strand.
CCCACTATGACCTTTTTTATGTCTGGGATGGTCAGGGTGAAGTCATTGTGAACGATCAAGCTTTCCAAGTTTCTAGAGGCTCATGTTTCTTGTTTCAACCAGGAGATTTTACAAGTGCAACACATGATCCGCAAAACCCATTAACCATCACTTATATTCACTTTTCATTGAAAGAACAACCTGAACAAATACCAATTAGATATCGAGTCATAAAAAACAAAATGGATTTTCAAACGATCTTAACCTCTTACGTACGACTAATGTTGAATGAACAGAATTATTCAATTGAAGAAGCACAGCTCATTTTAAAACAGTTGATGATCCATCTATTGCGATCTGATCAAGATTCAGGAAATGAATCTCAACAAAAACAACATCATTTAAAAGAATCTATTTTTGAAGTAGCCAATTATATTCATGAGCATCCTAGCGAGTGGTTTTCATTAGAGGAACTTGCAAATAGAGCTCAAATCTCTCCAAGATATTTTTCCTTAAAATTTAAAGAGTTAATTGGAAAATCAGTTCGAGAATACATGATTGAATCAAGAATTGAACGGGCGCAATATTTACTCTATTACACAGGAATGAATGTAACGGAAGTAGCCAATGCACTTGGCTATGAGGATATTTATTTTTTTAGTAAACAGTTCAAGAAATATAAAGGGTATAATCCTTCGACACTAAAGTAGATGGATATATCTCTACTCCTAATTTGGACTTTCCATCATATGAAGCGTTTTTCTAATTCTAAATCATCCATACCTCTAATAACTATTAAATAAGAAATTTTAATACAAGCTTTTTTAAGAGGAGGTAAAAGGAATCATGGAAAATGTAATTAGTGAAATTTCAAATTTTGTTTGGGGACCACCACTTCTTGTATTACTTGTTGGAACTGGAATATATTTAACCATTCGTCTAGGGCTTTTACAACTACGATTATTGCCGTACTCTTTAAAACTTGCTTTTACTAGAAACCAAGATAAGAAATCTGAAGGAGATATCTCTCACTTTCAAGCACTTATGACTGCACTTGCTGCAACGGTTGGGACAGGAAATATTGTCGGAGTAGCTACTGCAGTGATGTTAGGTGGTCCAGGTGCTGTATTTTGGATGTGGATGACCGCATTATTTGGAATGGCAACAAAATATGCAGAAGCGATTTTAGCGGTAAAATATCGTGTAAAGAATGCAGATGGAGAAATGTCAGGTGGCCCTATGTATTATCTTGAGAAAGGTTTAAAACAAAAGTGGCTTGCCATTCTTTTTGCACTATTTGGAGCAGTTGCTGCTTTTGGGATTGGGAATATGGTTCAATCTAATTCAGTTGCTGGTGCACTAGAGTCTACTTTTTCTATTCCACCTCTTGCCACAGGACCTATATTAGCCGTGTTAACTGGTTTAGTCATTATTGGAGGAATTAAAATCATAGGAAGAGTTACAGCCTTCTTCGTTCCAATTATGGCACTATTTTATGTCGGTGCTGGTTTAATCATCCTTATTTTAAATGCTGAATTAGTTCCAAATGCAATTGCTCTTATTTTCACAGATGCCTTTACGGGGCAAGCAGTTGCAGGGGGCGCACTTGGTGCTGTCATTCGCTGGGGAGTTGCTCGAGGTGTATTTTCCAATGAAGCTGGTTTAGGTTCGGCTCCTATTGCTGCAGCCGCAGCGAAAACAGACTATCCAGGTCGTCAAGCCCTTGTTTCAATGACACAAGTATTTATCGATACAATTATCATTTGTTCAATAACAGGAATTGCCCTTGTCATGGGGGACTTATACAAAGGGGATTTAGAGGGATCTGAGTTAACTACAAACACATTTGAATTATTCTTAGGTTCATCAGGATCTACTATTGTTGCCATCGGTCTAGTATTCTTTGCTTTTTCTACGATTATAGGTTGGTCTTATTACGGAGAGAAGTGTTTTACATACTTGATTAAGCATCCTGCTATGAAGTATTTATATCGTACATTGTTTGTCGTATCAGCTTTTTTTGGTGCTGTGTTGACTTTAGAAACCGTTTGGGGCATTGCAGATATAATGAATGGATTGATGGCGATACCGAACTTAATTGGATTGCTTGGATTATCAGGTGTAGTCGTTTATGAAACGAAAAAATTCTTAGAAGTATTAAAAGAGGAAAAGGAGAAAAAAATAAGTAATCAAGCAAAATCATAATTTATTAATGTTATACAATTCTAGCAAAGTCGATCGTACGTCTACGGTCGGTTTTGTTTTTTTAGAATAAACTATTTTAAAAAGACACCCTTATTGAAAGAGTGCCTTCATTGCTGTATTTAAATTTGCAGATAGTTATTCTTGGCTAACTTCTGATACCAGTAATAACTTTCTTTTGGTGTTCTTTCCAATGTGCGATAATTGACATGGACTAATCCAAAACGCATGCTATAACCATATGCCCACTCAAAGTTATCCATCATTGACCAACACATGTATCCTTTTAAATTAACTCCAGACTCAATACAACGGTGAAGCTGGAGAATATGTTTTTTTAGGAACGTAATTCTACGATCGTCATTCACTATACCATTTTTAGGTTCATCATTATAACAAGCACCATTCTCAGTAATATAAATTGGAACCTGTCCATATCGCTCAGTTATAAACGTTAACACATGATATAACCCTTCAGGATAAATATCCCAACCTATATCTGTATGATCATGACCAATATCTACGTGTTCATTATCTAATAACCCTGAGCCCTCAACATATTTGGTTGCACTACCTGTGTAATAATTAATCCCTAAGAAATCAATGGGCTGATTAATAGCTTCCATATCTCCAGGTTGAATGTTCAATTTCACACCTTTTTGCTCATACCAATCTACCATAAATTGCGGGTATACTCCTTTAAATACAGGATCCATAAACCACTCTACAAACCAACCTCTAGCTCTATTGGCTGCTTCTACATCTTCTTGTTTGTTACTGTATGGTGTTCTCCACTCTACATTCGGGGCATAACCAATCTGACCTTTTAATCCAAGTTCTCTAAACTTGCTTACAGATTTACCATGTGCCATTAATAAATGATGAGCGATATCCACTGCAACTTGTAAATCTTGCTTTCCAGGTGCATGCATCCCTAAATAATTTGATAAAAATGAAATACACCACAACTCATTTAGAGTCATCCAGTTATTAATTTTTCCAGAAAACTCTTTAAACATTAACTCTGCATAATTCACAAAAGCATCGATGGTTTCACGATTCTCCCAGCCACCTTGATCCTGCAAGGCTTGAGGCAAATCCCAATGATATAATGTACAATACGGTTCAATGCCATTTTCCAATAATTTATCTACAAAATTGTGATAATATTCTAAACCTTTTTGATTGACTTCACCCGTTCCATTAGGAAAAATCCTCGGCCATGAGACAGAAAAACGATACACTTTGATCCCTAATTGTTTCATTAATTGAATATCTTCTTCATAACGGTGATAACTATCACAAGCTACATCTCCGTTGTCACCCTCAAAGACTTTACCAGGAATTCGAGAAAATGTATCCCAGATTGACATTCCTCTTCCGTCTTTATCATAAGCCCCTTCGATTTGATAGGCTGCTGTTGCAGTTCCCCATTTAAAATCATTTGGGAATTGTAGTATTGTCATTATTCCACCTCATAAAATATTTAATTTTATTGTTCAGCAAAAGAAAATAACATGTATATTTTCATATACTTTAAACTGAATTGCAAATCTCATCTGAACTTTATTATAAAGAATATTAAGTAGTATTGATATTGCCATATTAGGTTTTCATTTATGCTATTTTGGGATTCAATAATAACCTGAAGAAGAAAAGCTCTGATATTAATAGCTATTACTTTTATGATGGACAAAAAGTGTGAGAGTTGGTACTACATGAATTAACGGGAATTTAGGGTCTTATTTATGTAAATTCACCATACTAAATTAAAATAAGTGGAAATTTTGGTCTTATTTAACTCAATTTTGATCGATTTTTGCATTATTTGCATAAAACCATTGATATAAGACCGTTATTTCCCGCTATTTTAATAAAATCCATAAAAATTATGAAATAAGACCGTCAGATACCTTTATTTACTTAACTCTACTTACTCTACCTCAAATTCACAACGATATCTCTCAACTCCAGGGAATTTTTCACCTAAGCTATATACTGTAAAACCACTGCTGCGATAAAAATCTACTGCATCATCATCCGTTTCAGCCATAACTTGAGTTGGTTTTTTTAAGTTTATCATCGCATTGATCATTAAGCTTCCTATTCCTTTATATCGTTGCGGTGGTGAAACAGCGATATGTTTTAACTCCATCTGGGTTTCATTTATTTGGAAACCTATGATTCCCACAACCTTGTCTTCCTTTTCAAATCCATATATTTCAACATCATTTTCGTTTTTATAATTTTGAATTGTTTCTTCTAATCTATTGGAATCTGAGAAAGTACAAAGGGCAAGTAATTCAATAATTTCTGACTGGTCTAATTTATTTTTTACATTTATCATTCCATTTGACTCCTTTGGTTTTTATCAAATAAAGATGAGTATACAAAAGTTGTTTTATCTAATCTGATTTTACTAAATCTGAGTATACATAAGTTGTTTTATCTGATTTTACTGAATCAATATTACATTTCACTATAAAATTTTAATGCCTTCTTTTCTGTTTCTTTAATAAATGTTTCTTTTCCATCTGAATATCGCTCAGGATTGTTTGAAAATTTATTTGCTAATTCTTCTTTTAAAACTTCATATTCTTTTGCAACTTCAGGGTGAGCTATTAAATAATCACGAAAAGCTAAATGACGCTCTATATGTTGATCACCTTTTTGAAATACATGTACATGATGTGATCGATGTTTTTCTCCGCCCTTAGGAAAATATCTGCGACCTGGAATACCAAACTCTCCTCTTGCTTCATAGCCGATAGCTTCCATTTTTTCATTGAATAAATCTATTTCTTTAATATTTTTTACTACTGGGATGATATCAATGATAGGTTTGGCTTTTAAACCAGGAACGGAGGTGCTGCCTATATGATGAATTTCTACTAATTGATCTCCGAATATCTCTTTTATTTTCAACGCCTCTTCTTGAAACTTATTTACCCACTCATCCTGATAAGGAACTACTTTAATTGTCCTCATATATACTCTCCCCTCCCATTATTTTTAAACCAAAATTAATGTTTTATAGTCATTCTTCAAACTGTGATTCCTTGAATGATTTTAGCATACGTTTGATTTCTTTCACATCAGTTGCCATTTTTGATGTATCCACTGCCGTACGCACCACATGTTCTATAATTACTATAAAACCTACAATTAATCCCGCTAGAATTAGTAAAACAACAAAAATATTCATTTGAGTCCATCCTAACTTATTAGTTATTCCAATCTTCTTTCAACAAACCATAAACAACATGATGAATATAACGATTATTTACCCATTCTGCTTTGCGAATCGTACCTTCCAAATCAAAACCAAGTCTTTCAGGAATCGCTCTGCTCTTCAAATTGTTTACACCAACACGTATCTCTATTCGGTTTAATTGTAAATCTTTAAATGAGTAGTTTATCATAGCTTTGCAAGCTTTGGTCATTATCCCTTTACCTTGTAATGACTCATCTAACCAATATCCTATAGAAGTTTTTTTATTTAACCAATCTAGTCTATGTAAACTTATACAACCAGCAATCCGATCTTTAAAAAAAATTCCGCAATCAATCCCATCATTATTTGCGAATTTTTGAAGTGCTGCTTCAATGTACCCTTTTGTATGATCTATTGTATTTCCTTGTACCCAAGGTAACCACTCAGATAAATAATCTTGATTACAACTAACTAGATCAAACAGCTGTTCAGCATGTCGAAGTTCTAGTATCCTTATATCCAAATTTTCATCAATGATATGTTTAAACATGATTCCAACTCCAATCGTTAACTATCACGTAATTTCAATCCACATGAATTACATTCTTTATTGTTCAAAAATACTTGAGTTCCACAAGCCGGGCAGCTTTCTTTAGCTATTAATAGTCCGCATTTAGGACACTTTTCTTCATTTAAGAGTATTTTTTTATTGCAATCAGGACAATTATCATATTTCACAGTTAGAAGATATTCTTCCTCTTCCGACTTTCTTCTTGAATTAAACCACTCTTTTCTAACTTTTGATTTAACTGTTTTAATGTTTCAGTTAGTTCTGAATTGTTGATTGCAGATTGAATGACTACATAAAGTATGAGAAAGAATAAAAACGTAATTATGATATAAATCAATCCCATGATCATTTCACCTCATTCATAAACTATCCCATATTATAACACTAATCTCACTCTTCCTTCTCACAAATATCCCAAAATCCCAGCTATAACGGAAATCCAAACACAGGTAAAAAGGATCAAGCAAAAAATTTTCAAAAATATTAAATATTATTGATGCTTCTCAGGCTTCTCAGCTAAAAAGAAATTTATATGTACAATTCAATTGCTAGAGTTGGTATTAGAAGATTCAGGTTTTTAGAAGTGCTTAGATAAAATGGATGGCTTTTTCAGTCTTCATCAGCTTTTTCATTGCTTATGCTTTAAGCTTTTTGATTTATCAAGGGTTGGATATTCATAGGATTGTGAAAAAGGAGACTCCTATTTGTAGAAAAATTTAGAGAAACGTGACATTTTTTCAATTACGATACCTGTTAAGCTTCCGAGAATAGCACTCCCAATAATATCAGAAGGGTAATGATGCCCTACCCAAATTCGTGATATTCCTGTTAACACAGATAGTCCTAACATAATTAATCCAAGGGCACGTTTGCAAAGAAAAACGGTAGTAGAAATGGCAAACATAAGTATAGTGTGTTTACTAGGAAATGAAGAATCCATCTTTGAGGGAATAAGTAAACGAATACGGTGTTTCATAAACGGTCGTGGTTTATAATAAAACAATTTTATTAAAGAATTAATCAATAAAGCAACTGTTAAAGATATCACAGCATTTTTAACCATTTTTTTATCGGAATGGTTTCGAAACCACATGAAACCTAAAATAAACATAAACATATATCGAACCTTATTTGAAATTAGTATCATTAGAAAATCCGTTAGAGAATAACTCCCTTTTTTTATATTCCTAGATATTTTATGATCCATAAAAAAGCTCCTAACTTTTTAGATATTTGTACTATTCCCCCCTAAGTAAAAAACATGTAATATAAAACATAAAAAACGATTCATTGCCTATCTCCATTACCTAAAAAACAGACAAGGGAATCTCCCCTTGCCTGTTTCATTTAATTTTAGTAAAAGATTTATGCCCTTACTGTTGACTTATATAATCCTGATGCTTTTAGTTCATTAAAGAAATCTTGAAACTGTGGAATATCCAATTGCTGCTGTGAATCAGACAAAGCTATTGGTGGATTAGGATGTACTTCTACCATGACACCGTCTGCACCTGCAGCTAAGGCCGCTTTTGCACATGGCAGTAATATGTCTTTTCTACCTGCTGAGTGAGTTACATCTACTAGTACAGGTAAATGACTTTCTTGTTTCAAAATAGGTACTGCAGAAATATCTAACGTATTTCTTGTCCATTTTTCATAAGTTCTTATTCCACGTTCAATTAACATAACTTGTGTATTTCCTCGAGAAACAATATATTCCGCAGCATGCAGGAACTCTTCCATTGTAGCTGACAATCCTCTTTTAAGTAAAACAGGTAGGTTGGATTCGCCCGCTTCCTTTAATAGTTCAAAGTTATGCATATTACGAGCACCAATCTGAATGATATCAATATAATCTGAAGCCATTTCGATATGACGAGGATCTACAATTTCACTTATAGTAGTTAGACCAAATTCCTCCCCAACCTTTTTCAATATCTCTAAACCTTCAACACCTAGCCCTTGGAAATCATATGGAGAAGTCCTTGGCTTAAATGCTCCACCTCTTAATACAGGTACACCTGATGCTTTAATTGCAGCTCCTACTTCTCTTACTTGCTCATAACTTTCTACCGAACATGGACCAGCTATCAATACGGATTCATTCCCACCGATCACAGTACCATCTTCAAGATCGATTACAGTATCCTCTGCCTGTTTCTTTCTACTCACCAACAAATGTTTTTTATGCTCTTCAGATTGAAGATCTAAAGATGCTTTAAATATTTGTTTGAACAAATGACGAATCGTTCCGTCTTTAAAAGGACCTTCATTTAAAGAAATTAATTCTTCTAACATTTTATTTTCACGTACAGGATCAAATTTAGGCACACCCTGTACTTCTTTAATATCGCCAATTTCTTTAGCGATATCGGCACGTTTAGAAATTAATTTTAAAAGTTCTTTATTTATTTGATCCATTTCTTCCCTTAAATGATCTAATTGTATATTAGACATTTCTATCACTCCTTATTTTATATTAATTTTCGCAGAAAAACATATTTCATCCCTTCTCAACACAATTTAAATATATTTGTTCCTACAGAAATACACTAATGCAGGTTTCAACTTAACTATTTGAGCATTTATTTTAGAAACAAAAAAAGCCTTATCATCCTCAAGGGACGAAAGACCGCGGTACCACCCTAATTAAAAACACGATGTATTAAGATTTGCAACATCCATGCTTTTCACTTAAACATGATAACGGTATGAAAACCGGTAACTAATTTTCATGAAACAGTCATTTTTCATCTCGACCCGGGTCTTGACCGTTCCACTTATCAAAGTTCGACTCCAGAGTGAACTTCAGCGACAACTTCCAAGGCATGCTTTCAGTCAGTGACTTGCCCTCCCTGTATGGCGTATTCTCCGCTTACTCTTTCCTTCAACGTCTTTAAACCTTTGTATTAGATTGTAATTGAAGCTTATTATAACGAATAACCAATAAGATTACAACTATTTATTTCTATGCGTTTATACAAAAACGCAGTGATCTTAAACATATAGTTTTTTGATATGTTCATGTCTAAGATTAATTATTAAAAAGTATCATATATTCTCCATAAACAAGGAAAATGTGCATAGATCTATTATTATAAAAAATGGATTGTTGCCATTTATTTATCCTTTGTTTTCAGTACTATATATATGATTAAGATCATACTTAAAGTAACTATTAGATTTACATACCGTTCTTGAATATAGTATAAATCATACCCAATCATCGATTCAATCCATATCGTTGGCACTTTACCAATAAGGGTTACAAACAAAAAATCTAATAACCTCATTTGAACAGCTGATGCTGCAAAGGTAGCAGCTCCTGACGGTACCATTGGTGCAAGTCTAGCTGATAATAAAACAATCGCTTGTTTCTTCCTAGAGATTCCTTGTAACTTCTTTACCCATTTCCAAGAATGAGAATCCCCTTTCCACTTTCTTAACCCCCAACGATATACTATATAGGCTGCTCCTGCACCAAGTGTTTCTCCAATAACCGATACAAAAAAACCTAAAACAGGACCAAAAACAACCACGTTTGCACCAGACAGAAAAAGGGATGGCAATACACCAACAACACTAATGATGATATTAATGAATAAACTTATTAAAATCGCCCACACGCCAAATTCACGGAGCCATTCCGCTGCTATTTCAAGTTGCAACATGTTTTTTCCTCTCAACTGAATTATATTACAAACTTCAGCGACAACGAACTTTATTATAACGAACAAGAAATAAGATTACAACGAAGCGTTTAAACAAAATGCTATAACGCTTTAAATTAATAATATATTTTAATGTATTAAAATAGGTTGTAAAGACATAACAGAACCAACCATTGTTTTAAAGACAATGGTTGGTTCGTTATTCACTGAACAGTTTTAATTACTTACTAACTCCAAATCACCTGTGTTTGAAGAAAGTTTAATGATGGGACCTTTCCCTGTCAAGTAGCTTGGTAAGTCAATAAATTCTTTCCCTGTGTCCGTATCAAAATCAATTTGTAATGCTTCAGGAGGTTGCTGTGATTTTATCATAATATCACCAGTAACTGATCTTCCAACAATATCATCAGTGATTTGCTCTAATTCTAATAAGATTTCACCTGTATCTGTTCTTACATCAAAAGCTCCTTGTAGTACACTTATATTCATATCTCCAGTTACTGTCTTTAACACATATTTATTAGATGATACATTATTCATTTCAACACTTGCAGACTCCGTATGTACCTGAAATTCTGCAAATTCTGTTTTTGGCACTTTTACGATTAGATCGTATTCAGTATACAAGTCAAATAATTTCCCTTTAGATTTTTTAACTTCTATATAGGCTTGACCATTAGATTCCTCAACATCTAATTCATAGTTGTTTTCTGTTTTTTTTGTTGTTTTCCCTTTCATTTGAACTTCAATTTGATTTCCTTCAGATTGCACAATTTGAACTGTTCCTACTGGTGAGATAACTTGAACATGATCAATATTTGCAACAGATAGTGATTCTTCAACTTCGAAATCTACTAAATTAAGCTCCGATTCTCCTTGAAAAAACCAAAATAGATTTGCAACACCAATAATCGCTATAATTAAAATTGATAATAGTATAACCTTTTTCATATAAATTTTTTCCACCTATCATTATAAAATTTAGTTCCATATACAAATTATATTTTATTTATTTCTATTTATGAAAAAAATTAACAAAATATTTATCTAGATTATGTTTGTCGAAAAAGAAATGTTTGATGTTCCTTTAGCGCTCTCTATTGCTTGTAACAAACTTTGTTTTAAGATATTACATCCTTCATTTAAGTTTTCTATTCCTATCGTTAAAGGAGGTAAAATTTTTATGACATGATCGTTTCTTCCTGCACTTTCTATGATCAATCCATGCTCAAAACAATCCTTAATCACAGCACTCGTAATGTTATCGTTTTTAAGACCTGATAAATCAATGCCCCATATCATTCCCATTCCTCTAACTTCAATAGAAGAATCTATTGGTTTTATTTCTCTTTCGAGAAACTGTTTAATAAAGTATTCCTTTGTTTTCACTTGTTCTTCTAACATTTCTTCTTCAATGATTTCCAAAGCTGCTTTTGCAGCAATAAATGCCAGTTGGTTTCCACGGAACGTACCATTATGTTCTCCTGGTTTCCAAATATCTAACTCGGGTCTGATCAAAACTAGCGACATCGGTAGTCCATATCCACTAATAGATTTTGATAAAACAACGATATCTGGAATGATATTGGCTCTTTCAAATGAAAAAAATGAACCCGTACGTAAACAACCAACTTGTATATCATCACAAATGAGTAAAATATCATGTTCATCACATAATTTTCTTAATTTTCTTAACCACTCAATGTCCGCCACATTCACTCCGCCTTCAGCTTGAACAGTTTCAATGATAATAGCGGCTGGTTTTTCAATTCCAGAATGCGTATCATTTAAAATATATTCCATATATTTGATCGTATCCATATTTCCAAATGGTCCATGATTAAATGGAATAAAGGTAACACCATCTAAATCTAAACCTGAACCTGCTCTGTTTGATTTATTACTTGATATAGACAAACTACCTAAAGTCATACCATGAAAACTCCCCATTAATGCAAAAATTCCTGTCCGTTTTTTAAATTTTCTGGCTAACTTTAGAGCCGCTTCTACAGCATTTGCACCTGTTGGCCCACTAAATTGAATTTTATAATCCAATTGACGAGGACTTAATATTTTTTCATGAAATGCACATATAAAATCCTCTTTAGCACTAGTATATAAATCTAAACCATGCATAATTTTATCTGAAGTAATATAATCAATCATTTTTTTCTTCATGTAATCATGATTATGCCCATAATTTAAAGCACCTGCACCTGCTAAAAAATCAATGTAACTTTCACCTGATTTAGAATATAAAATTTCCCCTTTTGCTTTATCAAAAACGACAGGATAGTTTCTACAATAAGACCTTACATTTGATTCTATTTTTTCAAAAATATTCATTGTTTTATCTTCCTCTCAATTTTTATTTTTATCATTTATAGTTAAATTTTTTTAGTTAGATTCAATAACTTCTATGGAGTTTGGTTCTATGACATCCTCTTGATCATCCTGCTCTCTACTAAAAAATTCTCTTAGTTCCTGATTCCGATGTGCTATAAAACCAATGATTATTAATGTGACACCTGAAATTGTCGTTAAATATGTCCAACTGACCATCTCTAATACGGCTCCATATATCCACAGACCAATTGGTACACTCATCGTAGCTACTGTTGTAACAATTCCAAAAAAACTTGCTCTCATTTTCTCTGGAATATATATCTGCACATATGACACCATAGGTATGTTAGCCATAGCATTAAACATCCCCATAAATGTCAATATAATCATATATCCTAGCAAAATTACCAATGAAGAGCTGATTGATATATAAGGCAGCTCTGGGAAAATCCATAACACTGTCATAAAAGCTAATAGTTGAAATAGTATAAATATTTTGTTAATAACAAACTGACCTATTTTTTTGATCGCCACTAATAATGCCCCAACGATAAGACCTAAACCTAGTGCTCCCTCTATTAAAGCTATATAAAATTCAGACATTTCATAGATTTCACGCATAATAAATGGCATTACTAACGTTACGATTGGTACGAACATAAAATTAATAACAAGAAAGATACCAAGTAAATATTTTAACTCGTTGCGATTTTTAATATATTGATATACCTCTTTCATGCTCTCCCAATAGGTATTGTTTTGCAAAAACTCCTCTGATTTTTTCCTAAATACAAAAAATACATTGATGATGCCGGACAAAATAAATGAAATTCCGTCTATCAAAAACACCATTTCAATTCCGAAAGCACCATAAGCAAAAGCACCAACAAACAGTCCTACAATACTCAATAAAGTACTAATACTCTGTATATTGGAATTTACTGCCATCACCCGACTCTTAGAAACGAGTTCGGGGATGGAGGCATTCATAGCTAGTAAAAATACGGCTTGAAATGAGTACAGAATAATAACATAACAAATTAATAATCCTATATTAGCTGGTTGAACCAGAAACAAGACTAGAAATAATATCGTGGTTATACCACTTAATAGATCCGCAGCTATTAATATTTTTTTCTTATTACTCCTGTCAATAAGCACTCCTGCAAAGAGATTCACTAGGACACCAGGTATATAGGTAAATCCAAATACAAATCCAAACATTAAAGGTGAACCAGTAATATCTAAAATATATAAACTAAGAGCAAACCTTAATGCTACGGAACCTAACTCAGATATTAAACGGCTAATACTGATTAAAACGATATTTCTAGTATCTGACATTTGCCCTTTTCCTTTCTAATATCTATATATCTACTAATTATCTATATATCTACTAATTAAAGTTTATTTTATAGCCTTTGTTTGTTAAGTGCCGAATAGCTGCTTTTTGCAATTGTTTTAATGCCATATTTTGATCAACAATATATGGTAGTATCACTGAAATATACAACTTTTCGTGATCATACGATATCATGTTAATGATTCTTGAACGATTTTCACTGTTAATATGACCAGTATCTAAATCTCTTAAACCGTCATCTTCTACTTTTAGTTCACCTAAGTAATTAAAGTTAATCGGAATTTGTTTAAATGATTTATTTAACAGTTCGTTTGATATTGGGTATTCCTTTTTCATTTCATCGTTATACATTAAATTAGCAAAGTGAATATTTTTTTCAGGTGCCCATTTCAATTTTTCTTTTATTTGTTGAGCATTATTATAAAGACTTGCTTCACCATTCACTAAAATAGGGATATAATCGATAAATTCTCCAATTGTATTAAAATAGCTTTCTGAACCAAAACGCCTTCCATAATTTGTTACCCAAAACGGAACTTTAGATATGTCAAAATAAGATTGGAAATAGTCACATAAAATGTCCAAACTTAATTCCCATATCTCTTCAGAACCCATCTGCCAAGAACCATTTGCAATCCTCGTTTCAAAATCAATAACGGTGTATTTTGAACTGTCAAATTGTTTCACTTTCTTTTCAATTTGAGTACTTAAACTTTCAAATTCTTTTAGATTAAATTCATCCAAAATTTGTTGATCACTCATATATTGCGGTCCTTTTTTTATTTGTTGGATAAAGGATTTAAATCTATTATTTTGTTCAATTTTGACACTTTGTCCTAAAGATATCTTTTCGTAGTAGTTATTTAGTTTATTTTTTATAATCTCACTGCTCATGTAGTCAAAAACGACATGAGAAAAAGGTAACAACAACAAGTGATCCCTAAGATTTTCTTTAATTAAGCACGCTCTAAACAACAAAGAATGCTCCATTTCATATTCCTTCAAAAAGTACTTATCCATGATAAACTTGATGATTTTCTGTTTTGTCTTCTTACCGTAGGAGGATAAATCTACAAATGGAATGTATACTTCTGACACAGGGTTATATTCGTTCCAATGATATTTACCTTCATCTATCGTTAGTGTGCTCCTCATTGTACTTTCTGAAGATAAAAGATGTAGAAAGGCTTCATCTAACACATCTTTATCGAGGTACTTATCCCATTTCATCGCTGTTCCTGAAAAATCTTGCTGTTCTAAATGATACTTTTGAGAAGGTGATACCTCATACATATCCATAACTTTTCCATTCATCAGCTCCCTTTCCAAGTGTAGGTGCCTTGCTTCAACTTCATTTAATATTTCATCCAGCATCGTTTGAGAACATGATTGTTTATTATGAATGACCCTATCAAATTCTTGTTGACTAAGATTAGAGTGCTGGATTAATTCAGACCATTCAACGATATGATGTGGTCTTATTTTGTCATCTACATGCTCTTCGACTAAAGAAACAATTTGATCCATCAATTGCTCATTTAATCCTTCCACAAAAAGCACAATCATTGTTTTATCATTATCATGAACATCAAATTGGAAAAGTTGACTTTTAATTTTTAATTGATTATTGATATATTCTTCTGCTTGATAAATATCATCAATATAAACCTTCTGTTTTTTATCGTTTAATTGAATAAGTTCAGCTAGTTTTTCAGGAGTTTGATATGAAAATACATCATTAATACGAATATGATAACCTAATTGTGTTAACTCTGAAACCAATTGAATCGCCTTTAAAGAATGACCTCCCAATTCAAAGAAATCATCATGAATACTAATACGTTCTACATTTAACAACTCAATCCATATGTCCACAATCTGCTCTTCTATTTCATTTCTTGGCTGAACATATTCATCATCTGTGCTTGCTACAAATTCAGGTTCAGGCAATGCTTTTCGATCCACTTTTCCATTTTGATTCAATGGAAATTTATCCATAAACACATATGTAGAAGGGATCATATAATCCGGTAGCTTACTATCTAGAAACACTTTCATTTCTTGAACAGATAACACTTTGTCTGTAACGATATAAGCAACTAAATATTTCATTTGGTTATTTTGTTCTTTTGGTAAAACTACCGTTTCTTTTACATCATTATTTTTTAAGATCTGTCTCTCAATCTCACCGATCTCGACTCTAAATCCTCTAATTTTTAGTTGGTTGTCCATTCTGCCAATATACTCAATATTTCCATCAGGTAACCATCTGGCTAAATCACCTGTTCGATAACATCTCTGTTCATCATCAACAAACGGGTTGGATATAAATTTTTCTGAGGTTAACATATCAAGGTTCTTGTATCCTCTTGCCACTCCATCTCCACCAACCCAAAGTTCACCAGGTACACCAACAGGTGTAAGCTTTCCTAAAGGATCAACAATATAAGCAGTTGAATTATGGATGGGTTGACCAATAGGAATATTAGATTCATGAGTTTTATGAATTGGATAACAACATGAGAACGTTGTATTTTCTGTTGGTCCATAGCCGTTTACAATGGTAAGGTTAGGACAATGTTTCTTGACATCATAAATCCTTTTTGGTGTTAATACATCTCCACCAACAATTAAAGTTTTTAACTGGTCAAACATATTCGATTTTTGCAAGGATAACTGATTAAACAATGGGGAGGTTAACCACATCGTTGTTATTTTGTTCTCTTTAAGTGTTTTTTCAAGTTTCTCAGGACTTAGTATGGTATATTTGTCCACCACATAAAGTTCTAAACCATTGAGAAGTGCACCCCATATTTCAAATGTACAAGCATCAAATACTTCAGCCCCTGTTTGTAGGATTCGATCTCCTATATCAAAGGTGACATAATTTGTGTTTTTCACTAACCTCACAACATTTTGGTGCTCTACCATGACACCTTTTGGTTTTCCAGTAGAACCTGAAGTGTACATCATATAAGCCAAGTGAGCTGGTTTATAGTCAATAGATAAGTTTAGTACTTCATTTTCCATATTGTAGGCTTTTTCCAGCTCAATCACTGTAATTTCTTTATTTACCTTATGCAAGTATGCAGTTTGTGTTAGTAAGATATCAGCCTCACTATCAGCTAATAAATACTCTACTCTTTCTGATGGATAATCTGGATCGATTGGTAGATATGCACCCCCAGCTTTGAGAATAGCTAACATTCCTATAATCAATTCAATAGATCGTTCTTGCATCATAGCAACTACTTTATCAGCTCCTACACCTCCTTCCCTCAATCGGTAAGCAAGGTGATTCGCTTTTTCATTTAGCTCAGCATAAGTGAGTTTTACATCCTTACAAACAACTGCGATGTTATTTGGATGATTTCGTGCCTGTTCCTCAAATAACGTTTGTATTGTTTTATCTTTAGGATAATGATTCTCCGTATTATTAAAATCAATTAAAATCAAGTCTTTTTCTTTTTCAGATAATATTTCAATGTCTTTGATTAAAATATTAGGTTCATCCGCTATGATTTGAAGAATATTCTGGAAATGTACTGAAATATGGTCGATCATCTGCTGTTCATAAACAGAGGAATTATATTTAAATCTTACTTCTAGTTGATCATGAGGAATAACCATAATGTTAAAATCATAATTGGTTTGTTCAAATTCTTCAGTTTCCAAAATTTCAAATTCATCATTTTCAATGGTATGGTTAGATTGATCTCCAAAATTTTGAAAAGCAAATAAATGATCGATTAAATCTTGTTTTAAAGATGATAAGGACTGAATCTCAGCTAATGGGAGGAATCCAACATTCTGTTTTTTAATAGAATCTTGATGAATATGTGCGATCAAATCTGAAAAAGATTGCTTGCTTTCTACTTTAATTCTCATAGGAATCGTATTGATAAATAAACCTATAACCTTATCAACATCTTTAATTTCAGCAGGTCTGCCAGAGGTAACCATACCAAAAACTACATCATTTGTATGGTTATACTTACTGAGTAATATTCCCCAAGCAGTTTGAAGAATTGTGTTTAATGTAATGTGATACTCTTTGGCCATTTCCTCTAATTTTAGTGTAGTATCTCTGCTTAATTTCTCCACTTTATTTACTTGTTTATATGGTTGTAAACGATTGTTGGTATGATATGTCGGTAATGTCGCTTTCATTTCATAATCACTAAGGTACTGCTCCCAGAACGTTTTTGCTTCTTCATGATCCTGCTCTTCCAACCATTGAATATAAGTTGAATATGAAGGTACATCTCCAAATACAATGGAATCGTTATGTTTTAACTTATGGTAGATTTCAAAAAGTTCTTGTGTAATCGGCTGTAAACACCAACCGTCCATCAAAATATGATGAAAACTCCAAATCACCTCAAATTCATTATCTTTTATTTTTAAAACTGACATTCTAAAAAGATCATCATGAATTAAATCAAAATTGCGTTCTTTATCTTTGTTTTTAAAATGTTGTATTTCTGATTGGAGTTCAACATGTTGTAAGTGAGAGAAATCGTGAAATTCAACCTTCACCTTTTTGTTTTTAAATACAACTTGTTTAGGTCTTTTTAAATTGATGTGTAAAAAGTTAGTACGAAGAATATCGTATTTTTCAACTAAAACATGAAAGCTTTTTTCTAGAATATCGATCTCAATTTCCCCTCTTATCGTGCTGGATAATTGTTCAAAATAAGCGGAAGACTCAGGATTTAATAAGGAATGGAATAACATTCCTTCTTGCATTGGACTTAAGTTATACACACTCTTTATTTCTGATTTTACAATTGGCATAGACTCAAATTCATAAATAGAAAGATCCTTTGCCCCCACATCAGAAGGTGTGATTTCCTTAAATCCTTTAGTAACACAGTGTTGTATAATATGATCCAGACTCTCTTGCATGTGCGAAGCAAAATGAGTGATTGTGTCGTTTTTATATTCATTGATGTCATATGTAATTGATACATTTAACATCCCATTTTCAACAGAACTAATGATATCTAGTATATATTTTCTATCTGAGTTTGGACTCATCTCTTCACCAATTGAGAAAGGTGAACTTTCAAACAATGGTGTATTCACATCTGTATCAAACTGTCCAAGATAATTAAAACTTATTTCAGGATCTATACCTAAGGTTATCTTTGCTTTTGTATCATCCGAGGTTAAATATTTCATCATTCCATACCCTATTCCCTTATTAGGAATTTGCCTCAACTCTTCCTTCAGATGTTTGATTTGATTAGAAAGATTTGTTGAGTGCTCCATATTTAATTGAACTGGGTAAATAGAAGTGAACCAACCTATCGTTCTTCCAATATTTATACCTTTTACAATTTCTTCTCTTCCATGACCTTCTAAACTGATGACAAATTGATTTTCTCCTGTCCATTTTTTCATTGCTAAACCAAGTGCACATAACAAAATATCATTCATCTCTGTGTTGTAAGCTTTGTGCACACTAGTTAACAATGTAGTAGTTTCCTCTACAGACAGGTGAAACTTAGATGTCCTGTTATCCTTTACTTTTCTTTCTACTTGTTCGTTATCTTTAGGAATAGGAATGATATTAGAAGATTCAAACTTATTCCAATATGCTTTTTCTTTTCTCAAAAACTTGGTGTCATTTGCAATTTCTTTTAACTCATTTGTCCATTTTAAATATGAATCTGTTTTTTTAGGCAATTGAAGGGTTTCATTTCTCATCACCTGCATATATGTTGAAGTAAGATCTTCAAACAAAACCCTCCATGATACACCATCAATGACTAAATGATGTATGACGATGAGTAGATGATCACCCTCATTTGTTTTAAACAATCCTAGTTTTACTA
The DNA here is from genome assembly GCF_040100845.1 of Chengkuizengella sp. SCS-71B. Classification (NCBI taxonomy): domain Bacteria; kingdom Bacillati; phylum Bacillota; class Bacilli; order Caryophanales; family Paenibacillaceae; genus Chengkuizengella; species Chengkuizengella sp. SCS-71B. The sequence continues at coordinate 3,844,450 of NZ_JAZHSH010000001.1, forward strand.
ATGGACCTTGTTCTAAGTTCATGCTGCTTTGAATTCGCTCAACCGATTTTTCAATATGATATTCATACTCCTCACCCACTGAAATTTCTTCTACAGTGAGATCAAATAAAGGACCTTCTAAACCACGATTAAATTGTTTGAACTTACCTTCATTTTTTGGATAAATCATTCGTAAAGCATCATGGTGGTGGACAATTTTCGTAAATGCTTTTTGAAGTGTTTCAACATCAAATCCATCTTTTCTGTAAAGCATTACCGCCTGATTAAAGTATTGTTTTTCTGTGAAATCACTCTCAAAAAACCATTTTTGTATGGGACTTAGTTCCACATCATTTTCAACGATACCTTGATTAGCTTCTCTTTTTTCTAGTTGTACATATTTACTAAGTTTTATAATCTCAGGATTTTGAAATAAGTCCTTAACCGTCACAGTATAACCCTGACTATTTAATTTAGATATCATCTGGATTGCTTTGATGGAATCACCACCAAGCTCAAAAAAATTATGGTGAGTACCAATCGGCTCAAGTCCCAGCACGTTCTCCCATATTTCAACCAATATTTCTTCCAATTCTGTTGTTGGTGGAATGATTTCCTGCTCAATGTTTAACTTAGGTTCTGGTAAGGCTTTTCGATCAATCTTGCCATTTGGATTTAAAGGAAGCTTATCCATAAATACAAAACTAGAAGGAACCATATATTCTGGTAATCTTTCTTTTAAATATTCTTTTACTTCAAATAGGGAAAGCTCTTTTTCTAACACAATATAAGCACATAAGGATTTACTTTGATTTTGTTCATATACAACTACAACCGTTTCTTCAATATAAGGATGAGTCAAAATTTGACTTTCAATTTCACCAACTTCTACTCGAAATCCCCTAATTTTTACTTGTTTATCAATTCTACCAATAAATTCAATACTTCCATCTGGCAGCCACTTTGCCATATCTCCTGTTCGATATAACTTTCCACTTGGTGCAAATGGATCGGTAATAAACTGTGTTGAAGTCAGCTCTTCAAGATTTTTATATCCTCTTGCTACACCGTCCCCTCCAACCCAGATTTCACCAGGTACACCTATTGGCACAAGTTTCCCATATTGATCTACGATGTAGGAAGTAGAGTTATGAATAGGAAAACCTATAGGAATATTCACATCATAGTCTTCATCAACATTAAAGTAAGTAGAAAAGGTCGTATTTTCTGTAGGTCCGTAAACATGTACCCATTGCAAACCTGGACATTTCTTTCGCACTTCATTCATATTTTTAGGTGATATAACATCCCCTCCGACTAGTAGGGTTTTAATCCCTGCAAACATTTCTGGTTTATACTGAGACAACTGAGTAAAAAAAGGAGAGGTTAAAAATATCGTTGTAATTTTATACTTTTTAAAAGCTTCTTCTAGTTTGTTTGGGCTTAATATCGTAAATTGATCAACGATGTAAAGCTCCAAACCGTTTAAAAGTGCACCCCAAATCTCAAAAGTGCATGCATCAAAAACCTGTGCTCCGATTTGCAAAATTCGATCCCCTTCATCAAAGGATACATAATTCGTATTTTTAACTAATCGAACCACGTTTTGATGCTCTACCATCACACCTTTAGGTTTTCCTGTAGAACCAGATGTATAAATGATATAAGATAAATGATCTACCCTATTTTGAATCTTAGGATTTTCTGCTTCATTTTTCATGCTCTCTGGTTGTTCAAGTTCGATCATTTTCAATTTTGTATCCATTTCACTTTTGAATATTGATTGAGTAAGTAATATATCTGCTCCACTATCTTGTAATATATAATCCACTCTCTCCACAGGATACTCTGGATCAATAGGTAAATATGCTCCACCTGCTTTGAGGATCGCTAACATCGCTATCACCAATTCCATAGAACGTTCTTGCATAATAGCAACGATGCTATCCGCTTTTACACCCTCTTTTCTTAATAACAGAGCAAGGTGGTTTGCTTTCTCATTTAGTTCTTTATAAGTGAGCTTTATATCCCCACTTACCATGGCTATAACATTTGGATTTCGTTCTACTTGTTCTTCAAAACATTGTTGAATCGTTTTATCTTTGGGATACTCTCTCTTTGTATCATTAAATTGATTAAAAATCTGATTCTTCTCTTCATTTGACAACATGTCAATCTCTGATATGTTGATCTCTAAATCACGGATAACCTCATGTAAAATATGAATATAATGATTAGCTAACCTTTCTATTGTTTCCTTTTTAAACAGTTTTGTAGCATACTCTACTTCTAATAAAATTCCTCTCTCATCTTCTTCTACTGTAAAAGTAAGATCAAATTTAGAAGTTTTAGAATCTATTTGCACTGTCTCAACTTGTAAACCTTCTATATTCATTTGATCGATCTCTATATTTTGAACTGCAAACATAGTGTCAAATAGTGGATTTCGACTTAAATCTCTTTCAATATCTAATTGTTCTATCAATTGCTCATACTGATATTCTTGGTTTTCTAGCGCATGCAATAAGTTATCTTTTACTTCATTGAGGAATTCCTTGAATGTTTTCTCACCCTTAGGGTAATTCCTTAGTGCTAATGTGCCTACGAACATCCCCATCATATTCTCTAAATCAGCATGAGATCTTCCACTAATAGGTGATCCTACAACGATATCATCTTGTCTTGTATACTTTGACAATAAAATGTAATAAGCGGATAACATCATCATATTTAATGTGGTTTCAGTTTCAAAACATCTTTTATTTAATTTGGAAATTACATCATGATCCAAGCGAATGGATAATCGATCCCCTTCAAAGCTTTGAATTTGAGGTCTTGGAAAATCAGTAGGCATATTTAATACCGGAAGTTCTCCTGAAAATTGTTCAATCCAATATTTTTTCTGATCATTCAACGATTCCGCCCTTTGATTTTGCCATGCCGTAAAATCTTTATATTGTATTGATAACTCATTTAGTTCTTCATCGTTATATAACTTGCTGAATTCATCTACAAGCACGCCTATGGATGTTCCATCAGAAATAATATGATGCATATCCCCTATCAAGTAGTTAGTATTTTCTCCAACTCTAGCAAGGCATACTCGAAGAAGAGGGGCTTGTTGCAAGTCAAAAGGTACGATAAAGCGATCCAATACATATTCTAGTTGATCATTGTTTTGAATATTGAATTGTTCTATTTCAAATGTCACTTCATTCCTTATTTCCTGTACAGGTTCTTCGTTTTTCAGTTTAAAAGATGTTCTAAAGGTTTCGTGCCTTTGAATTAGGGTTTTAAATACTGTCTTCAATTTTTCTGTGTTTAGATCCCCTTCAAGCTTTAATACAAATGGCATATTATAGGCCTTATTGTAACCTTCAATTTGGTTTATAATCATCAATCTCTTTTGAGCCGATGAAAGAGCATAGTGATTTGCTTTAGCTACTGGTTCTATTGAATCGTATACTTTTTTTCCCGCAAACATGATTCGACTTGCCATATCTCTCAATATAGGAGTCTTAAATATTTCTTTTAAAGGAAAATTTGAGTTGAATTCTTTATTAATTCTCGTATACAAAGTAATTGATTTTAAAGAGTGACCACCTAGGTGGAAAAAATGATCGTTCAGACCCACCTTGGATACACCTAATATCTCTTCCCAAATTTGTGCTAATTTCTTTTCAGTAGTAAGCTGTGGTTCAACATAAATTTCCTTTGAGTTTACCAATAAATCTGGTTCAGGTAATGCTTTACGATCGACTTTCCCATTTTGATTCAAAGGGAGACTATCCAAACATATAAAACTGGATGGAATCATGTAATCTGGCAATTCTTTTGTAAGTTCATTCATTAAGATTTCTCTTGAAACATTTTCTTTAGATACATAATAAGCACACAAGTATTGACTGCCATATGTATCTTCTTTACCTATCACTACAGCTTCCTGCACAAATTTATTGCTTAAAATAACGGTTTCAATCTCCTCAAGTTCAATCCTGTATCCTCGAATTTTAACTTGGAAATCCGTCCTCCCCATATATTCTATAGTTCCATCATCAGACCACTTGCCTAAATCACCAGTGCGATATATTTTCTGACCTTGTATAAATGGATGATCGGTAAATTTTTCAGCAGTTAATTGTTCTCTTTTTAAATATCCAAGCGCAAGTCCATCACCTGAAATGCATAATTCCCCAGGCACACCCATTGGTTTACAATGATTATTCTCATCCAAAATATAAACCTGTGTATTCGCAATCGGCTTACCTATGTCGACTTTTAATTTTTCTGTGAGGTTGCTTACACAAGACCACACGGTTGTTTCTGTTGGTCCATACATATTAAATATTTTTAAATTGGAGAATTGCTTTAAAGTTTCAAGTAAATGAACAGGTAAAGCTTCTCCTCCAATCATGATTTCCTTAACTTGTTTCAAGAAAATCATTTTTGGATCCTGCGTGATCAACATTTTCAGTCTTGAAGGAGTGATCTGAATCATATCAACGTTGTGATTTACAATCAGTTCATTTAACGCCTTTGGATCCATTTGTTCATCCTCATCTGCAATCACAACTTTTAAACCCTTTACTAAAGGCAAGATCGTTTCCAATACAAAAATATCAAAAGATATCGTCGTCAACGCCAAAATCGATTTATTAGGACTAAATGGAATTTCAACACACATGGCTTCTATAAAGTTATGAATTGCCTGATGTGATATCATCACTCCTTTTGGTTTGCCCGTTGAACCAGAAGTGTAAATCGTATAGGCAAGATCTTCCGATCTATTAACATGTACAAGATTATTAGATTCACCAGTAAATAAACGATCCTCGTAATATAAAAATTTCGTTCCTGTATCAAGAGTAGTTTCCCTAAAACCAGGATGTAAAAGTACAATTTCTGCATGTGCATCTTTTAACATGTATTGTATTCTTTGTGAAGGATGTTCTGGATCTATCGGCAAATATGTACCTCCTGCCTTTAACACACCAAATATACCAACCAACATATCAATAGAACGATGCAGCATAATTCCGACTAAACTTCCTGAATTCACTCCATGTGAACGAAGTGTATTAGCAAGTTGATTCGCTTTTTCATTTAACTTCCCATATGTAATCTTTTGATCACCACATACTGCGGCAATTTTGTTTTTATCTCGTTTTACTTGTTCTTCAAAAAGTTGATGTATTAATTTGTGATGCTGATATTTCATAGAAGTGTTGTTAAATTCAACAGTAATTTGCTTTAATTCATCTTCAGTTACCATTTGAATACTCTGTATTTCAACGTCTGGATTTTCAGTAATCGTGGTTAATATGTTTTGAAAATGACTTCCAATACGATCGATCGTGCGTTTGTTATACATCGCAGCATTATATTTAAACTTCATCTCTAAACTATCGTTATGCATAAAAACAACATTAAAGTCATAGTTTGTTTGCTCAAAATCCTCATAGTCTACAATTTGAAATTCTTCATGATCAACGGAGTTTAAGGACTCGTCTTCAAAATTTTGAAACCAAAAAATATGATCTATTAAATCTTGTTTTAAAGAGGAACCAGACTGAATTTCAGCAAGTGGGAAAAAATCAACATTTCTCTGTTCAATGGACGTCTCTTGTATTTGTTTAATTAATTGAGCAAAAGTAATTCCATTTTTATAGTTAATTCTTACAGGAATTGTATTGATAAATAACCCTATCATTTTTTCTATATTTTCTATCTCCGCAGGTCTTCCGGATGTAACCATTCCAAATACAACGTCTTTTGTATTGTTATATTGACTCAATAAGATACCCCATGATGCCTGAAGCAATACATTTAAAGTTACTTGGTACTTTTTTGCTATGTTTTGTAATTTTTCAGTTCTGTTTTTGTTCAATTTAATTATCGTTTCTTCCTGATGATATAACTCCTGTTTATGATCAACATTGTTCTTTGGCAACATTGCTTTTGTATCATAGTTTTTAAGATAACTTTTCCAAAATAAACGTGCTTGATCATGATCTTGTTGATCTAGCCATTTAATATATTCTGAATAAACAGGTACATCTTCTATAACAACCGGCAAATTCCGTCTTAATTGATGATATGTCTCAAAAATTTCTTGGACGATCGTTTGTAAACCCCAACCATCCATCAAAATATGATGATAACTCCATATCAACTCATAATCACATTCTGATTTTTTGAATACTGACATTCTGAGCAGAAAGTCTCTCGAGAGATCGAAACCCTTATTTTTATCATTTTTTTTATAAAGGTCAATTTCATTTTTTTGTTGTAATTCATCCATATTAGAAAGGTCTTTAAAAGTAATGTTAATTTTTCTTTCTTTAAATACAATCTGCATTGGCTTTTGAATATTTTCATACATAAAATTTGTTCTTAAAATATCATATTTTTCAATTAATAAATTAAAGCTTTGTTCTAAAATTTGTACATTGATTGTACCGTTAATCGTACAAGAAAGCTGTTCATAATAAGCAGGGGAATCAGGGTTTAATAAAGAATGAAACAGCATACCTTCTTGCATTGGACTTAAATTATAAACACTTTTTATTTCCAATTTAGTACTCATGTTTACCACTCCTGTTCAATTTAGCTTTCATAAAATGCTGAAATTGCTTCAAGATCTTCAATAGAAAGATCATCTCCCCCTACGTCTGATGGGGTAATTTCTTTAGATTCCTTTGTTATGCAATGTTGAATAATATCAGATAAACTTTGTTTAAAGAAATTTCCAAAACGTTCAATGGTTGTTTCCTTAAATTCATTTGCACTATAGGTAATCTCCATCTTCAGCGTTTCCTCTTCTACTAAACCATTGATGTCAAGAGGGACTTCCCTATTAGAATTCGGGCTTATCATCTGACCACAGGATAATTCAGAACCTTCAAATAATTCTGTATTTAAATCGGTATCAAACTGACCTAAGTAATTAAAATTGATTTCTGGTGTAGAATCAAAAGTGATATCCTTTTTGTAATTCTCAGATGTCAAATATTTTAAAATTCCATATCCAATACCTTTATTTGGAATTCGTCTTAAATGTTCTTTTAAATGCTTAATTTGGTATGATAAATCTTCAGAGTTATCCATATCGAGAACTACAGGATAAGTAGAAGTAAACCAACCCATCGTTCTACTAATATCCATCTCTTTGATAATCTCTTCTCTTCCATGCCCCTCCAAATTGATACATACTTGATTTTCCCCTGTCCAATTTTTAACTGCGATCCCTAGTGCACATAATAAAATATCATTCATTTCTGTGTTATATGTGGCATGAACACTAGTTAAAAGTTCACTAGTTTCTTGTTTAGAAAGTTTAAATTGATAAGTTTGATTATACTTAGTACTAATTTCAAGACCTTCTTTATCTTTAGGAATAGCAAAGAATGCATTTTCCTCAACTTCTTTCCAATAAGATAATTCTTCCAACATCTCTTTGCTGTTTGCGTAATTCATTAATGAACTTGTCCAATTTAGATAGGAATCCGTTTTACTAGGTAATTGAATAGGATCATTTTGACTCATTTGCTGGTATGCAGTTAAAAGATCTTCAAACAAAATTCTCCATGAAACACCATCAATAATCAGATGATGGATAGCAATCAATAAGTGATCGCCGTCCTTAGCCTTTAATACCCCAAGCTTTACAAGTGGACCTTGTTCTAAATCTATACTGCTTTGAATTTGATAAATAGTGTTCATTAATTCCCCATTGGTTTGTTCAGATATATCTGAAACTGTTATATCAAACATCCTTTCTCCTATTTCACGATTAAATTGTATTGTTTCCCCATTATCATCACGATAATAAACCATTCTTAGTGCATCATGATGTTCTATCATTTTAGTAAATGCCTTCTCAAGAATATGGAGTTCAAATCGATCTCTCTTAAATAACATCACCGCTTGATTCCAATGGTTCATATTCGTAAATTTCTGCTCAAAAAACCATTTTTGAATAGGACTTAAAACAACCTTCCCTTCTACTGCGCTTTGATCTATTTCTTTTCTTTCTTTTCTTACACATTTGGCAAGTCTATGAATCTCCGGATATTGGAATAAGTCTCTAGTTTTTAATAAATATCCTTTACTATTAAATTTAGAAATCATCTGAATCGCTTTAATAGAGTCACCACCAAGCTCAAAGAAGTTATGATCCGTTCCTATGAACTGAACACCTAATACCTCTTTCCAAACAGAGACAAGATCTTCTTCTATTTCATTTACAGGTGATAAGATTTCTTTGTCTGTTCCACTAGTTTTATCTGGTGTTGGCAACAATTTTCTATTGATTTTTCCGCTAACAAGTAAAGACAATTGTTCTATCAACATAAAATATGCTGGTATCATGTAATCTGGAAGTTTATCACTAAGCTCTGTTTTCAATTCTATTAGTTGAAAATTAGGATTTGCTACAATGTAAGCACAAATATATCTTTCATCTTCTTCTTGTGTAATCACTACTGCTTCTTTAACAGCATGATGCTCTAAAATAGCGGACTCGATTTCCTCTAGCTCTATTCGAAACCCTCGGATTTTTACCTGAAAGTCCTTCCTTCCAATGAACTCAATGTTTCCGTCAGATCTCCATCTAGCCATATCTCCTGTTTTATATAAACGTTCGTTTGATTGATCAGAAAACTTATTGATCATAAAGGATTGCTCAGTACCCTCAGCATGATTTATATATCCTCTACCAACTCCAATTCCAGCCACACAGAGTTCTCCAACTACACCAATAGGACATAAATTCATTTCTTCATCTACGATGTAAATTTTCATATTTGCTATTGGTTTTCCAATAGAAATATTTGATATATCTTCTTTAGGTAATTCTTCCATAATAAATTGGCTAACATCATCAGATGCTTCTGCTGGACCATAAGCATTTACCAACTTAATTTGCGGGAACTGTGCAAACCAACGTTTGACTAAATGAGGTTTTACAGATTCCCCTGTCACCATAAGATTTAATAATGAAGGCAATTCTAGCTTTTCATTCTCAAAATAATCTAATAAAACAGACAAATAAGTAGGAACTACTTCTAACAATGTCACGCCATCTTTAACTAATTGTTCAGAAAATTTATCAACCTCTAATATAAGTTCATTTGGATAAATAGCTGTTGTACCACCTAGTGACAAAGCACCAAAAAATTGCCAAACGGAAATATCAAAACATGGACTAGCATTTTGAGCAAAAACTAAGCTTGAATCTAAGTTTAATTCTTCAGCTTCAGCCAATATGTGATTTAACATGCCAATATGTTCGATCATGACACCTTTTGGTTTTCCCGTTGAGCCAGATGTGAATAAAATATAAGCTAAATGATTAATATCCATCTCCAGGTTTAAGTTATCCTGCTCTTCTTGACCAATCTCTTCTTCCAGCTCATCAAGACATAAAATCTTTATCTTATGATTAGTTTCAAGCTTACATTCCAAATATTGAGAATCTGTGATGAGAACTTTGGCTTTAGAATCATTTAAGATGTTTAACTTTCTTTCAGTTCCGTATGATACATCGATTGGCACATAAGCTGCCTGTGCTTTCCAGATGCCTAATACACTCTCTACAAATTTAGGCGATCGCTCGAGCATAACGGAAACAATATTCTCGGGTCCAACTCCTATTTTTCTCAAATATCTAGCAATTTGATTTGCTTTTTTATTCAATTGTTCATAAGATATTTTTTTATCTTTATAAATTAAGGCTGTTTTATCAGCTGAATGAAATACATGCTCTTCAAATCGTTGACTAACTGTTTTACTAAAATCGTAATCTCTCTTTTTACCATTAAATTGTTCCTTAATCTGAATCTGCTCTTTTTCAGAAAGTAAACTGATTTCTGAAAGAAGTGTATTTGGATTTCTCACTAGTTCTTCTAAAATAATCAGATAATGATTAGACAATCGCTCTGCAGTTTCCGCTTTATACAAGTCTGTACAATACTGCAGTTCAAATCTTATATTGAATGGTTCAGTGTATACATCTAACATAAGGTCAAATTTTGCGGTATCTTCTTCCAATGGATATGGAGTTATAAGCAACCCATCCATGGTGATTTCTTGTTCTTCTGCTTCAAATAGACTAAACATTGTATCAAATAAAGGGTTTCTGCTCGTATCTCTTTTTATGTTTAATTGATCAATCAGTTTTTCAAAAGGATAGTCTTGATTTTCAATTGCTTTCAAAGTACGTTCTGAAACGTATTGAATAAATTCTAAAAAGGACTTCTTACCATCTAGGAAATTCCGTAATGCCACCGTATTCACAAACAACCCATTCATTTGCTGTAAATCTGGATGATTTCGACCAGCAACTGGAGAACCAACAACGATATCATTTTGTCCGGTATATTTCATTAATAGTATGTTATAAGCAGCAAATAAAACTGAGAAAACGGTAGTATTGGCTTGACTTGCAAGGACATTTATCTCTTCAGCCAACTTATTTCCAGTCACAGCAAAAATCTTCTTTCCTTCAAAGCTTTGCACTGAAGGTCTTCTATAATCTAATGGCATGTTCATAACAGGGATTTCATCATTAAATATGTGAAGCCAATATTGTTCCTGTACTTTCATCTCTTTAGTTTCTAATTGCTCATTTTGCCAAGCAGCAAAATCTCTATATTGATTAGATAATGGAGATAAGGCCTTCCCTTCATATAATCCAATCAATTCATCAATGACAAGTTTACCTGAAATGCCATCGGATATAATATGATGCATATCAAACAATAAAAGGTGCTGCTTTTCACCTGTTCTCACTACTTTAACCCGCAATAGTGGAGCCATTGATAAGTCAAAAGGTTTAATAAATGATTGAATTATCTGTTCATATTCCTCCCTTAAAATAAGGGTTGAATCTAAAAATTCTGGTTTAACATCCACATCTTTATGAATTTTTTGTTGTATTTGACCATTGATATTCACAAAGCTTGTTCTAAATATTTCATGGCGCTCAATTAATGCACCTATCTGCTGATAAAAGTGATTTACATTAAAATCTCCTTCAACCTTAAAAGCGGATGGCATATTATAAGCTATACTGTTTTCACCTTCCAGCTCATTTAGTATATACATCCTTTTTTGCGCTGTGCTCACTTCGTAGTACTGTTTCTTCTCCAATGAAGGAATTGGTGTAATACTGCTTTTAGTTTGCTTGCTGATATGATTTGAAAGTTTATAGATAGTGTTATAAGTAAACACATCTCTAACCTTAATTTCTACATTCATCTCACGATAGATTTTGGATACTAATACAGTGGCTTTTAATGAGTGACCACCTAACTCAAAAAAGTTTTGATGAATACTAATGGATTCTATTTCTAATACTTGCTCCCATATGTTTTTTAATGTTTCCTCAGTAACATTTCTTGGAGCAACAAAGGAAGTTTTAATTTGTTGTGTTGGGACTGGCAGCTTTTTTCTATCTAATTTCCCGTTAGAGTTAATAGGCATTTCTTTTAGTTGAATAAAATAACTAGGAATCATATATTCAGGTACACACTTATTCATATAACTTCTTAGTGATGCTGTATTTAAATTAACTTTTGAGGTGAAATAAGCACATAAATAAAAGGTCCCATTCATCTCGCTAGTAATCACAGCCACTTCCTGAATACTTTCATGGTTAATCAGATGCTGTTCAATCTCCCCAAGCTCTACTCTATGACCTCTAATTTTTACTTGATGGTCATTTCGTCCCAAATATTCAATATTACCGTCCTGAAGCCACCTTGCTAAATCACCTGTTTTATACATTTTGTTACCAGAATGAAAGGGGTTATTTATAAATTTCTCTTCAGTAAGTTCCTTTCTGTTCAGATATCCCCTTGCTAACCCTACACCTGAAATATGAAGTTCACCCGTTAAACCGATTGGCATAAGATTCAAGTTTCTATCAAGTATGTGCAATTGTATATTGTCTATTGGTTTACCTATAGGTACAACGTTCATCTTTTCATTTGAAACACAATCATAATAAGAAACATCTATAGCTGCCTCAGTAGGTCCATATAAATTATGTAACTTTGTACCATTTTTTTTGTAGAGTAATTGAACAAAAGAATCTACTTGGGTAGTTTTTAAGGCTTCTCCACTAGCAAATACTTGCCTTAGACTTTTTAAACGACTATTTTCACTTTCCTTATTTTCTAAATATTCTAAAAACGCACTAAGCATGGAAGGTACAAAATGCATAGTTGTAATATGATTCTCTTCAATCGTCTCAATCATCACACCCGGTTCTTTTTCTCCTCCAGGTTCCAAGAAATATATACTCGCGCCTTGTATACACCACCAAAACAACTCCCATACCGATACATCAAACACAAATGGAGTTTTTTGTAAAATGACATCTCCTTCTCCTATTGGATATTTTTTTTGCATCCAATGAAGTCGATTGATTAGTGCACGATGTTCTATCAAAACCCCTTTCGGATTACCTGTGGAACCAGATGTATAAATCATATAAGCAAGATCGTTCGATGAATTAATGATAGGCAAGTTAGAATCTTCCAATTTATACAAATCGCTATCTTCTAAATTGATGACTTGAAGTTTTTCAGTCTGAAATTGCTCACTAAACATCGCCATATATTTTCCTTGAGTCAGTATGACTGGAGCCTTGCTATCATTAAGCATGAATTTTATTCTTTCCATTGGAAATTCAGGACTGATCGGCATATAAGCTCCGCCTGCTTTCATAATTCCCATGATTCCTACCATCATTTCTAAAGAGCGATCTAACATAATCGCTACGATTGTATCCTTTTCTATTCCCTTATTTCTTAATACTCTAGCGAAACTATTAACCTTTTTGTTGAATTCGTCATATGTCCATTTCTTCTCCTTCAAGAGAACTGCAGTCTGATCAGGATTTGACTGGACTTGTTCCTCAAAGAGCTCATGTATTGTTTTCTGAATTGGAAATGCAACATCTGTATCATTAAAATCAACTAAGATTTGATTCTTTTCTTCTTGTGATATCATTTCTATATTGTTGATCAAAACACGATCATTATTGATGACCTGTTTTATTATTTGTTTAAGATGTACTTCTAATTTATGAAAAAATACTTCATCATATAACAGTCCATTATAAGTGAAACAAACTTCTAATTGTTTACCGGGAAACACAATAATTTCCAAGTCATAGTTTGTGTGTTCTGACATTTCGCTACCCAGTATAGTAATTTGATCATTATAATCAACGTCATTTATGATGACTTCTTCCATAGGATAATTCTCATATACAACAATATGCTGAATTAAATCATTTTTTAATGCAGATGAAGATTGAATATCCGCTAGAGACAAATAACTATATTTATTTGCCTTACGTAAAGATTGATTCAACTCAAATAAGAGAGATTTAAAGGTCTTATGTTCATCAGATTTGATTCGAATAGGTACGGTATTTATAAATAATCCCACCATACTTTCAATCCCTCTAACTTCAGGAGGTCTGCCCGATACAATAGAACCGAATACGACGTCTTCGGTATTATTATACTTTTGTAGTAGCACTCCCCAAATCCCTTGAAATACTGTACTAAGTGTAGTCTGATTTACTACTGCTACATTCTCTAATTCATTTGTCCAACCCTCATCTAACTTAAATGAATATTTTTTATGCTCATAACTTACATCTTTTTTTATTGCACTTTTACTTGCAGGTATCGTTGCTTGCTGTTCGTATCCTTCTAAAATATTTTCCCAATACTTAAGTCCATCAAGATCCTGCTTCTCTAACCAGGTAAAATAATCACTATAAGGATATACTTCTGTAAGTTGATTTAATGATTTGTTTTTTAGTGAAAAATAAATTTGAAATAGATCTTTTGCAAGAATGCTTAGACACCATCCATCCATAATAATATGATGAAAATTCCAAATTAACTTCACTTTATCCTCACTCGTTTTAAATAATGCCATTCGGATTAAAATATCTTTTTCAAGATTAAAACCTTTCTCTTTTTCACTTAGTTTATATTGTTCTATTTGTTCGGTTTGATCTTTCTCCATTAAGTTTGAGATGTCTTTGTAATAAATAGAAGCTTCTCTTTTATCCAAAACAACTTGTAAAGGTTGATCAACTTCTTTAAAAATAAATACCGTCCTTAACACATCATATCTTTCAATCAGCTTGTTGAAGCTTTTTTCAAGCAACTCTGGATCAATAATCCCATGTAATGTTAATACTGCTTGTTCAAAATATGCACTTGAGTTTTGATCAAATAATGAGTGAAAAAACATACCTTCCTGCATGGGAGTGAGTCTATAAATATTACGAATGTCAGAATCTATCAAAACAGCCACCTCAAATCTATTAATTTAAATTCTAAATCTTACTTTTTAAATAAGCTCGAAACCTTTTCTAATTGCTCTTGAGAAAGTTTGTTATAGTGGTAATCTGTCGGTGTATGCTCCTTTGATTCTTTTTCACAACAATGGTTTATCATATTTTCCAGATTTTTCTTATACAACGCTATGAACTGATTTACTGTATTTTTTTTATATAATTTGGAGTTATAGTGAAGCTCCAATACAAGCTGATGATTTAAAATCATTCCATTAATCTCAAATACGTAATCTTTTCTAATTTGTGATCCGATTTCCTTGCCTGTTGAAGTATCTGAAAACTTAAATGTATCTGTGCCTATATCGCTATCCATATGACCAAGATAATTAAACAATATTTCAGGTTGAACATTAAATTTTAAAGGTAAATTGACATCTTTCACTTTAGTGGATAAATATTTCAAAATACTGTAACCAAACCCTCTATTAGGTACCCTTCTTAAATTGTCTTTTGTTTGTTTAATCACATCTGAAATCCCGCTATCATTTGTCATTTCCAGTACAAAAGGAAATATAGAAGTAAACCATCCTACAGTTCTTGATATATTCATGTCATCCATAACTTCTTCCCTACCATGTCCTTCTACATGAATTAAAGTTTGATAATGACCAGTCCATTCACAAATGGCTTGACATAATGCTGATAAGAGAATGTCATTTATTTCAGTGTTATATACATGATGTACATCTTGTAATAATTTTTGAGTATGCACTTTATCTAATGTCAATTTCTCTATTTTCTGATGTTTTGCAACCGTGGTAGATACAGAATAATCTCTTGGCAAAACTTGAACGTTTGCTTGTTCTTGTTTACTCCAATATGATGCTTCATTTAAAAGTTCTTTATTTGTTGAATATGCCTTTAGACTCTCAGACCAAAATTTAAATGAATCCGTTTTAGCTGGAAGATTAAAATCTTCTTTATTCATTAATCCATTGTAAATCGTTGAAAAATCCTCCAATATAATTCTCCACGACACACCATCTACTACTAAATGATGGATAATAATCAACAAATGATCTCCTTTTTTGGTTTTAAATAAGGCCAATTTTAGGAGTGGTCCTTTTTGAATATCAAATGATGATTGTAGAAGATTAGCGTTAACCTCTATTTGGTCTAAATCATCTTCTTGCATTAAATCAAATACTTTCAAATCAATCGATGAATGACCGGCTGCATTGTTAATCTGAGATATCTCATTATTTTCATTTACAAATGTCATTCTTAATGCATCATGATGCTCAACTATCATTTCAAAAGACTTTTTCACTAGCGTTTCATTAAATCCCTCACTATAAAGCATCAGTGATTGATTATAATGCTGAACAGCTTCCCAATCTTGCTCAAACAAGTTTGTTTGAATAGGTGTCAAATTTACTTCTCCTATAACCATGGACTGATCCGCTATTTTCGTAGTGAATGTAATATATTTATGAAGATCCTTAATTACTGGATATTCAAACAGATCACCAACATCTAACTTCAAACCGTAATCCCCCATTAATCTTGAAGAAATTTGCAGAGCTTTAATGGAATCTCCACCTAATTCGAAGAAGTTATGTTCAATGCCTATATTTTTAATTCCCAATGTTTTTTCCCAAACATGAATCATTTTTTCCTGCACTTCATTTTCTGGTTTAACATAGGTGCTTTTCGTGTCTATGATAGGATCTGGTAATTTCTTTCTGTCTACTTTACCGCTAGGATTCAACGGCAGTTCTTCCATCTGAACAAAATAAGAAGGAATCATGTATTCAGGAATAAACTTACTTAAATTGTTTTTCATTCTTTTTACATCAAGTTCATGATCAGCCATATAATATGCACATAAGGTTGGTGTTTTGGTTTGATCCATCTTTAACACAACGACAGCTTGTTTTATTTTTTCGTCTTTAGTCAGTTGTTTCTCAATTTCACCCAGTTCAATTCGATGTCCTCTTATTTTTACTTGATCATCATTTCTTCCTAAATATTCAATGTTTCCATCAGGTAACCATTTTGCTAAATCTCCAGTTTTATACATCTTTTCACCAGGTTTTAAAGGGTTGTTTATAAACTTTTCTGATGTTAATTCAGGTTTATTCAAATATCCTCTAGCTAAACCTACACCTGATATATGAAGTTCTCCCGGTAATCCTACAGACATTAATTGGTTATTTTTATCTAAAATATATAGTTGTGTATTATCAATCGGTTTGCCTATAGGTACAATATTTAACTCTTCCTTTGATGAACAATCGTAATAAGACACATCTACTGTAGCTTCTGTTGGCCCGTACAAATTGTGTAACTTAACACCATAATCACGGTTCAAACATTGATTAAATAATTGAGTTTGATTTATATTCAATGCTTCACCACTTGCAAACACTTGCTTTAAGCTAGATAAACGACTTAAATTATGTTCAACATTATCCAAATAATCTAAAAAGGCAGTAAGCATAGATGGAACAAAATGCATCGTTGTGATTTTATATTTTTCGATCGCATCAATGATCGCTTTTGGTTCCTTCTCTCCCCCAGGTTTTAACATACATACACTAGCACCATACATTGACCACCAAAATAGCTCCCACACTGAAACATCAAAGAAAACCGGTGTTTTTTGTAATATTGTGTCTCCATCACCTATCGGATATTGCTTTTGCATCCAATGAATTCTATTGATAACAGATTTGTGCTCGATCATGACCCCTTTTGGTTTTCCTGTAGATCCAGAGGTATAAATGATGTATGCTAAATCATTTGCAGTATTTATATATGGTAAATTAGAACTTTCTTGGGTATACAACGAATCTTCTTCAACATTTATCAACTCTAGTTTCTCAGCCTCAATCTCATTCTTAAGTTTATTGATATATTTTTCTTGACATAGAATGGTTTGCACACCGCTATTTTCAAGCATATATTTGATTCTTTCATTAGGCAGCTCAGGACTGATTGGCAAATATGCCCCACCAGATTTCAAAATACCCATAATACCGATCATCATTTCCAGAGAACGATCCAACATAATCGCTACGATACTATCGTTTTTAATCCCTCTATTTCTTAAAGTCCTGCTTAAACTATTTGATTTTTGATTCAATTCACTATATGTCAACTTCTCACTTTCATAGATGACGGCTATTTT
Source organism: Chengkuizengella sp. SCS-71B (assembly GCF_040100845.1). Lineage (NCBI taxonomy): Bacteria > Bacillati > Bacillota > Bacilli > Caryophanales > Paenibacillaceae > Chengkuizengella > Chengkuizengella sp. SCS-71B. The sequence goes on from NZ_JAZHSH010000001.1 coordinate 3,861,951, forward strand.
ATCTGGATTTTGTTCTACTTGCTCTTCAAAACATTGATGTAGTGTTTTATGGGATGGAAATTCAGCTTCAGTCTGGTTAAAATCATTTAAAATTTGATTTCGTTCCTCATTCCCAAGCATATCTATATCTTTTAATTTGATATTTTTATTTAAAGTAATGTGATGCAAAATGTTTGAAAAATGTACAGCCATTCTTTCTATCGTTTGTTTAGTAAATAATTTTGTAGAAAATTCAAGACCAAACTGTATGCCGCTCTCCACTTCTTTGGCTTCGAGTAATAAATCAAATTTCGTTGTATTTTGTTTTAAATCATAAGGTTGAATCGTTAGCCCTTTCATTTTCATTTCATCGGAATCACTATTTTCCATGCTGAACATGACATCAAATAATGGATTTCTGCTTAAATCCCTTTTTAACTGAAGCTGTTCAACTAACTCCTCAAATGTAAACTGCTGATGATCAAAAGCATGAACACTATTTTCCCTAACCTCATGTAAAAATGCTGAAAACTCTTTATTTGAAACAGGTCTATTTCTCAATGCCAAGGTGTTCACAAACATACCGATTAAATTTTGAACATCTGCGTGATTTCTACCTACAACTGGAGAACCAACTACTATATCTTCTTGTCCAGAATATTTTGATAATAAAATATAATAAGCAGACAACAACACCATAAATAAGGTAGCACCAGTCTCATTTGCAATTTTTTTTAATTTTTCTAGAGATTCTTCACCAATCTCAAATCTGATTTTATCTCCTTCGAAGCTCTGCTTTTGTGGTCGATGGAAATCAGTCGGTAAAGAAAGAACTGGAATTTCATCTTTAAACTGATTTAACCAATACTTTTTCTGGTTGTCATAGGTGCCTTTTCTCATCAAATCATGTTGCCACTCCGCAAAATGTTTATATTGTACGTTAAGCTGTTGTAATGATTTCCCGTTGTACAATTGATTGAACTCTTGAATCAAAATATGAATGGAAGTACCATCCGAAATGATATGATGCATATCAATAAACAATAGGTGTTTCTTATTGGAAATCTTGATTAGATTTACTTTTAGCAAAGGTGCTTTACTTAAATCAAACGCTACGACCATCTCATTTAAAAATGGGTCTAACTCACCTTGCGAATCGTAAATTTCAATCTTAAAATCTAAGTTCTCATGAATCAGTTGAACAGGTTCACCATCAACAAGTGGAAATGAAGTTCTAAGTGTTTCATGTCGCCTAATAAGCTGATGGAAAGTTTCCTCTAATCGTTGTCTGTCTATATGACCATCTAACTGAAGGGCACCTGTCAAATGATAAGCTGTACTTGATTTATGTATCTGTTGAAGTAAAAACAATCTTTTTTGAGCTGGTGATAAAGAATACATTCTCTTTTCATTATCAACAGGTATAGATGAATGTTCATTTTTCTCCGATCCAGATATAAATGCAGCCAACTCACTAATCGTAGGGTGTTTAAACATTACACGAACTGGAATATTGATGTTAAATTCTTTATTTATCTTGGTAATAAGAATCGTTGCTTTTAAGGAGTGCCCACCTAGTTTAAAAAAGTGATCATGAACCCCAATTTGGTTAAGAGATAATTCTGACATCCATAATTGACATAGTTTTTCTTCTATATTGTTTCTAGGTTTGACATAATTAACTGTTTTGTTATATGAATGATCAGGTTTAGGTAATGATTTTTTATCAATTTTTCCATTTGGTGTTAAAGGCATATGATCAAGATGAGTCAAATACGAAGGTATCATATATTCAGGAAGTTCATGAATAAGACTGTTCCTTAACTCATCTAAAACAAGTTCCTCTTTTGAAACATAAAAAGCAGCAAGGTACTTGTCCCTATTTTTATCTTCATAAGCTAACACAACAGCTTCTTGAATCAGATCATTTTTCATCATTACTTTCTCTATTTCTTCCAATTCAATGCGATATCCACGAATTTTAACTTGATGATCTATTCTACCTAAATATTGTATAACCCCGTTTTCAAACCATTTTGCTAAATCCCCGGTTTTATACATTTTCTCACCTGATTTAAATGGATTAGGTACAAATTTTTCATGGGTTAATTGTTCCTGATTGAAATAACCCTTACTTAACCCATCACCTGAAATACATAACTCCCCAGGTATGCCAATCGGTTGGATCTGTTGATTTTCATTCAAAATATACACTTGAGTATTTGCTACTGGTTTTCCTATATCTACTACTTCTTTATGGGTAAGATCACTTACACAAGACCATACCGTTGTTTCCGTAGGTCCGTACATATTATATATTTTTAAGTTTAAAAATTGCTTTAAACTTTTTAACAAATTAGTCGGTAATGCCTCTCCTCCAAGTAAGATCTCAGTCACATGATTTAAAAAGTCTAGATTCAAGTCTTCTGCCATCATCATCTTTAATCTAGAAGGAGTGATTTGAATCATGTCCACATCATTTGTTGCAATTACTTCCTTCAATGCTTGCGCATCTATTTGCTGGTTTTCATCAGCAATGACTACTCTCATCCCTTTCATAAGCGGCAGTAAAGTCTCAAGTGCAAAAATATCAAAAGAAATGGTTGTGAGAGCTAAAATAGACTTACCTTGACTAAATGGAATTTGCTCACACATCGCTTCAATAAAATTATGAACCGCTCTATGGGAAATCATTACCCCTTTCGGATTTCCTGTTGAACCAGAAGTATAAATCGTATAAGCTAGATCTTCTGATTGGTTCACATTAGTCAGATTACTTGTATTTCCCTTGTACAAGCTCTCATCAACAATTAATAATTTTGTTCCCTTACTACTAATTATCTCTTCAAAATCAGAATGTACTAGCAGCATTTCTACTTGTGCATCTTTTATCGTATATTCAATTCTTTTTAGAGGATAGTTTGGATCAATAGGTAAATAAGCTCCTCCTGCTTTTAGAACACCTAATATTCCAATGATCATATCTATAGAACGATTTAACATAATTCCTACTAAACTTCCTGGTTTCACTTCTTTTTCTCGAAGTAGATGTGCTAGTTGATTTGCTTTTTCGTTTAACTCCTTATATGAGATTTGTTGGTTTCCACATACTAAGGCTATTGCAAGTGGTGTTTTCTTCACTTGCTGTTCAAAATAAATATGAAGCATTTTATTCTTATCATAAGGTTTCCTTGTATCATTGAAAGCTAATAATAGTTGTTCTTTTTCCCCTGGAGGTATAATCTCAATTTCTGACAACTTTAACTCTAGACTTTTTGTAATTTGATGTAACAAGTGATTAAAGTGAGAAATAAATCTATCAATCGTACTCTTTTTAAATAATGCAGTACTATAATCGATATGAAAGACCAAATATGTATTTCGATCCTCAGCACTCAATGTCATATCATATGGAGAAACCCCTGGATTTAATTCGGTAGGAGAAAATTTCAGTTTTCCCGTTTCTACTTCTTTAATAGCCATATTTTGAAATATAAACATCGTATCAAATATCGGATTTCTACTCGTATCCCTTTCAATATCCAGTTTTTCAACTAAATCCTCAAAAGGATAGTCTTGATTTTCAAAAGCTTGTAAAGAATACATCTTTACTTCTTGTAGAAATTGTTTATATTTTTTATCTAATGAAGGTTTGTTTCGAATGGCAACCGTATTAATAAATACACCGATCAGTTGTTCAATATCAGCATGATTTCTTCCTGATATAGGAGTACCGACTATGATGTCATCCTGACCTGTATATTTGTGAAGCAAAATGTTGTAAGCGGATAATAATAACATAAACATCGTCGTTTTTGTTTCATTTGCAAATTGATTTAATTGTTTAGTTAATTTCTCATTTATTGTAAAAGTTACTCTTTCGCCTTCTGTGCTTAAACTTTGAGGTCTAGGATTATCAAGTGGCATATTTAATACTGGGATTTCATCACTAAACTGACTTAACCAGTACTCTTCCATAGGTTTTATCTTTTCTTCATTAAAATTTTTCTCTCTCCATTCAACAAAATCTTTGTATTGAACGCTTAAATCTGGTAATTGATCACCTTGAACTAAACGAATGAATTCATCGATAAATATCGCCATGGAAAACCCATCTGATATGATATGATGCATATCCAAACATAAAATATGTTTATTTTCCTCTAATTTTAAGAGTTTTGCTCTAAATAATGGGGCTTTCGTTAAATCAAATGGCTTCACAAAATGTTTAATAACTGAATCTATTTGTGAAACCTCTACTTTAGTAATATCAAGTTTAAAATCAATTGGATCAACGATTCTTTGAACAATATTCCCATCTTTAATCTCAAAAACTGTTCTAAAAATCTCATGTCTTTGTATCAATATGTTTAGGGAATTATTTAATACCTCTACATCTAACTCCCCTTCAATCATAAGCTTTCCTGAGATATTATGAATCATAGTCTCTTCTTCCAATTGCTCAATGATATATATTCTTTTTTGAGCAGGAGAAACGGGATAAACATCGTCTTTCTTTTTGATGATTGAAATAGGTCTAAAATCCTCTTTCTCCCCACCGTTAATTAACATGGCAAGCTCTTTCACTGTGGAATGCTTAAACATCTGTCCTATCTGGATTTGAATATCAAATTGCTCATATACTTTTGAAAGCATGATGGTAGCTTTCAAAGAATTCCCTCCGATAGAGAAGAAATCATCGTGTAAATCAATTTGCTTTAAATCTAAAAGATCACACCATATATGAAGTAACTGCTCTTCTGTTTCATTCGTTGTTTCTTCATTAATCATATCTTTCTCAATATTTGGAAGAAGTTGGATATCTACTTTACCATCAGAGTTCAATGGAATATGATCCATTCCGAATACAACGTTAGGAACCATATAATCTGGGAGCAATTCCATCATCATTTTTCTAATCAATCTTGTATCTACCCATTTGTCCTTCCCGACAATGTATGCAATCAAACCTTGTTCTTCTTGTGATATCATTTTATTATCTACAATGACACAATCGGAAACTGGAAAAAGATTTATTATAAATTGTTCAAGTTGACATAAATTCATACTGTAACCACGAACTTTAATTTGATTTTCAACTTCCCCTATGATTTCAATCTTTTCAACAGATTCGTTCATAGCAAGCAGCCCAGTATGATTTGTCTCATTGCCACTTTTTATATATAGTTCACCTATCGTTCCTATTGGAGATGGTTGCATATAACGGTCTAATATCATGTACTTATATTGATCAGTCGGCAATAATATATTTGTTCGATTGATTATTTTCTTATTTAATTTTTGAGCATTTTGATTCCAGGAGTTCAGTATTTCTTCCTTATTTTCATGAGTAACTAAACCAATTTGAGCAATCTCAGCTGTACTGTTTTGTGTGATCGTTTGCAGCATATAAATAAATCCTTCTGCCCAAATTTTCATGACTTCAGGTTGTATCAAACCTACGCTGTAATCAAAATCAAACCATAATTCATTTTGAATATCGGTCACGTTGAGAAACAAATCATAGAAAGAATATTTAGAAGGATATGGTAATATCTCTGTATCTAATCCCGAAAAGTTTAAATTTTTTATCGGTCTGTCCATATTAAATAAGATATGGATGTCTGGAATATTTTTAACTCTTTCTGCTAATTGAGCTAAAGAGTAATTTTGATATACTTCTATTTCTTTCAACAAAGATTTTATCTCATTTAAATAACTAGAAAAAGAAAGTTGATCTTCAACTTGACTATAAATAGGAAGCAAATTAACACAATTTCCAATTAGGGTGTGCTCATCCATATGAGCTTGACCTGCTGTAGGAATACCCACAACAATGTCATTTTCTCCAGTTATTCTGTGAATAAATAATTTAAATGCCGTTAATAAAGTAACAAACAAACTATTTTTCGTTTCAATACTTAAAGCTCTTAATTTTTTTGTCAATTGTTGATCTAATATAATCGAATAGCGATCACACTGATAAGTTTTATGTTGTAAATGACCACTTAGGGAAGGAAGATGTACAACTGGTATAGGTTTGATAAACTTCTCAGACCAATAATTCTCTGCTTGCTCCATTCCTCCCTGTTGTTGTAACCCATTCTGCCAATTTAGAAACGATTCAAATTGTACAGAAATAGGTAAGGTCCCTTGAGAACCTTCACAAGTGGAAGAATAGATTTTCTCTAATTCATTTACGAATACTCCAATAGACCAACCATCTACTCCTATATGATGGAATGTTAACAACAACATATGAATGGTATCTGATTGTTTTAGTAAACTGATTCTAAATAAAGGTAAGTTTGATGTTAAATCAAATGCTTTTTCAGCATCTTGTTTCAGCCATTCATTAATTCTTTCTTGCTGTTCTTCTTTAGCTATGTTTGTGAAATCTTCAATGTTTATGTCTAAATTTAAATCAGGTTTTACAATTTGAAAACTACCATTTGGCTCTATCACTGTCCGCAATGACTCATGTCTTTCCATTAAATAAAAGATCGCTTCTTTTAGTGCTTTCAAATTTATTGAACCTTTTAACTTCAATAAAACAGATTCATTTGCAGCAGCAGACTCTGAACTTCCAGCCATGGAAGCTATCCATAATTGCTTTTGTTCATTTGTTAATTTTAACGTTTTTTCATTAGGAACTTTTGAGTCATTGTTAGTTCCTCCACCATTTGGCGGTTCTGGCTGTCCTGGTAAAAATCCACCTCTTCGAAGATCATTTACTGTTTCTTTAACAACTCGAATCATCTCATCTATCTGTTCCATAGTATGAGCAGTTGATAAAAAGCAGTTTCTACCTTCCCAAATATATATACCCTTATGAATGAGATGATAGAAAAATAATTCAATATCTCCAAACGAGACAAATCTAAATAGACTTCCATAATTAACCATATAAATAGGAACACCTGTTGATTTAAAATATGCATTTAGTTCATTTACAAGATAGGCTGCTTTCTCATTAACTTCCCTATATAAGCTTTTATCATTTAATTTTAAATAGTTTAATACTTTTAACATTATCCTCATCGTTATTGGATGAGTACAGAATGTTCCACCAACAAAAGTTTTTTGATCAGCATAACAAGGATAAGATGTATCACCAAAATCCCAAGTCCCTCCATCTACAGGATCCATAAAATCTCTTTTTCCTGCTACTATACCGATTGGCATACCTCCACCAACTACTTTTCCATAAATCACAAGATCAGCTTGAATATTAAAATAAGCTTGAGCTCCACCAATTCCAATTCGAAAACCTGTGATTACTTCGTCAAAAATAAGTGCAGTTCCAGACTTCTCTGTCACTTCTCTTATCTGTTGTAAAAATTTTTTTGGTTGTAGATCAGGTCTTCTACTTTGCACAGGTTCAACTAATACGGCTGCCAATTCATGAGCATGTTTTTGGATCATTTCAAGAGCTTCTGGACTGTTGTAATTTAACATGATCACATCATCTACATAACTTGACGTAATACCAGGTGCCATCGGGATCGCGGATGGTTCAACAGGTTCTGGATTTGCAACTCCTAATACACCATCAAATGTGCCATGATAGGAACCAGAAAAAATAACCACTTTTGTTCGTCCTGTTTTTGCTCTTGCTAAACGCAATGCAAACATAACAGCTTCTGATCCAGTATTATAAAAAGCCACACGTTCAACACCAGTCAATTCACTTATTAATGACGCTACTTCACCTGCCATATCAGACATGGGACCTAAAGGGGGTAAGGTAGGTTTCACACTTTGCTCAAGTTCATGCTGAATAAAATCAGGATTATGACCAAACAGGTTTACACCAAAACCCATAGTGAGATCAATGTACTCATTCCCATCTATATCCCACATTTTTGCCCCCGCAGATCGCTCAGCCACAATTGGATACACTAATTCCTTCCAACCTAATCGAAATCCAGACACATTTCGATTGTTTGCATGCACATCTCGTGTTTCTTGTGCCACTTTTTTAGAATTGTTCGTTCTTTGGTTAAAGTCAGCAATAAATTGTTTTAAATATTCTTTTTGTTTATCAGTAAAACTATCATTTTCTTCTATCAGTATCGGTTGATACGGAATAAAAGGTTTTGCTTTAGTATTAATATTCACCTTTTTGGACAATTTCATCGTGGTATCCACATTATTTATCTTTGGAAAATGATCCGTAGTTGCTATTTTGCTGTTGCCCAATACTTGAAGCTGCTGCATCATTAAATTAGAAAAATTCTGTTGCTGCTCATTCATTAATTCAATTTGTTTTGAAATGATATGCTCTGCAGAACTCTTATGTGTGTCTATCTCATTACTAGAGAACTGTTCTGTTCTCTCTGTTTTTATTTCATTTTTATCTGGGGAACGTTCTACCATCATCGTTGCAGCTACATCCTGCGACGAAACCATTCCAGTGATAAAATTACTTAAATGATATAAATTGGTAATGGAATCAAAAAACTTTTCCATTTCTATGTCAATATTAAACATTTCATGTATTTCTTTTCTAATTTGGACTAACATAATGGAGTCAAGTCCCATTTCTAAGAAATGTGCATTTTCATTAATTTCATTTAACTCTAATCCAGATACTCTGCTCACTATATCTTTGAGGGATGCAGATACAGCTTTACTAGGATGATGATTGGGTTCATTTATAAAATCGTTCATTGTTGAAATCTGTTCTTTATTCACTACACTAGAAATATTCTTGCGATTTACTTGGACCCAACACCGTTTTCTTTGGAAAGGATATAAAGGCAAAGGAGTTTTCCTTATTTTTTGATGAACGGAATAGAATTTATCCCATCTAATGTTTGCTCCTTGTACGTATAAATCACATAATTGATATAGTAGAGTTTCTTCTTTTATTCCATGAATACTAATTCCTTCAATGATCTCATTTGATTTGTTTGAAATGAATTGAAGCTCTTTTTCAGTGATCTCTCCCTTTGCTTTATGATCTTTAGAATCAAAAACAATTTTATATTCTCCTTGAAAAATGCCTTTCATGTTGATCTGGTTTTTTTCTATTGCCTCTAATTTATGTTTTAACTCTTCTTTACTAGAAGCCACAATCGCAATTCTATGATCTAAATGAGCCCTTCCCGTGGAGGACGTGAAACAAACAGATTGCAGTTCTACTTCATTATCATTTATTAAAATATTTTTATATCGTGTTATTAATTTATTCAAAGACCATTTACTTTTAGCTGATATTGTAAAAACATATGGTAATTTAGGGGAAGTAACAGTCTTTTTTTCTGAAGGTATATATTGTTCAAGAACAACATGAGCATTTGTACCACTAAAACCAAAAGAGCTAACCCCTCCTCTTAAAGGCTGTTCACTTTTATCAAAATCAGTTAATTCTGTATCAATGTAAAAAGGAGTTTTTTCAAAATGTATGTTTTTATTCGGTTTATGAAAATGCACTAATGGAGGATTCTGTTTTTTGTTTAACATCAGTACTGATTTAATGAGACTTGCAATACCAGCCGCTTCAAATAAATGACCTATATTCGTTTTAACTGAACCAATGGCACAAAATTGTTTATGGTCTGTATAATCTTCAAATGCTTTACACAATCCTTCAATTTCAACAGGATCTCCTAGTTTCGTCCCTGTTCCATGAGCTTCTATAAAGGTTAGGGAAGTTGGATCAATTCCTGCATCACTCCATGCTTCTTTGATCACTTCTGTTTGTGAAGCTGGATTTGGAGCTGTAATACCAATGGTTGCACCATCCTGATTTACTGCACTTCCTTTGATCACTCCATAGATATGATCTCCATCTTCAATCGCTCTATTTAACGGTTTGAGTAGAACAGAACCTACACCTTCTCCGACACCTGTACCATCAGAATTGATATCAAATGTTCTAGTTCGTCCATCTGAGGATTCCATATCCAAACCTAATTCAGTTGGAAGTAAGATCGTCCTTATTCCACCTGCTACAGCCATCTCACATTCGCCATTTTTTAAAGCTTTACTTGCCATATGGACGGCTACAAGTGATGAAGAACATGCTGTATCAATCGTAATCGCTGGACCTTTCAAATTTAAAAAATAAGCTATTCTACTTGCCAAAACAGAAGGCAAATTCCCCACGATATAGTTTTGCAATTCTTCAGGATTATTTTTTGAAATAAGGCGTTCATAATCATAACCTACTTTTGAATATCCAACATAAACCCCAACGTTTTCTCCTCTTATTCGATCCCCTGCATATCCTGCATCTTCAAATGTATGCCAACAGGATTCTAAGAAAAGTTTTTGATTAGGATCCATATAACTGGCTTCTTTAGGGTTTAATTTAAAAAATGAATAATCAAACTTATCAATTTCATCCAAATACCCGCCTTCAACAAATTCATCTTCACTTTTATCCCAGTCCAGCAAAGACAAGTAATCTAGTGCATCTTGTTTTCTATCATGTTGATACTGTGCAATACTATGTTTCCCATTTGCCAAATGGTCCCAGTACTCATATGCTGATGCTGCACCAGGAAAATTCATAGACAACCCTATAATAGCGATATCACCATCTTGTAGACTCTCCTCAACTCCTTCTTTATTTTTCGCTTGTTTCATAGAATCACTTTCCATTTTCTTATTTTTCTTATTACTCTGTTCAGATAAATACTTTGATAATTCAGAGATGGTAGGATAGGCAAACAAATCAGTAACATTTAAATTTATCTTAAATTCTTCCTCTATTTTTTCTGTAATTTGAGCGATTTGCAATGAAGTAACTCCAATGTCAAAATAGCTTACATTCACACTGATTTGTTTATCTTTTAATATTTCACTACAAATATCATGTAATTTCTCTTCAAACTTATCTTCTAAAATGAAAGAATCGTTCATTGCTTCATTTGAAAATTCTTTCAACTGTGTTAATGTTTCTTTAAATTCACCATTTTCATATTGTTTGCTTAATTTGTATCTTTGAACTTTTCCACTTGTTGTTTTCGGCATTTGACGAATAGGTATGACCTCGGCTACTTCCCAGCCCCCCCTTATCAATAAATGCTTTTTTAGTTCTGTAGCAAGAGGAAGGAATTTTTCTACCTTTTTTTTAGAAACTACAAAAACGACAATTTGCTCTTGATCTTTATTTAAATCATGGACTCCACAAACCGCTACTCTACCAAGCTCAACGTCACCAATTTCTATTGCAACTCTTTCAATATCATGAGGATACACATTTTGACCATTCACAAATATAATATCTTTAGCTCTCCCTGTGATCACAAGTTCTCCTTCATGGTAAAAACCTAGATCCCCTGTATCTACCCAACCATCTGAGGTAACCATATTCGAGGTTGCTTTTTCATTATTATAATAACCTTGTGTTACATTTTTTCCTTTGATCTGTATATGACCAATCATATCTTCAAATAATAGATTGTTATGATCGTCACATATTCTAAGCTCACAGTAATCAATTGGGTTTCCAACTTTGACAAAAGATAGTGCTTTTTGATCTTGAGGACTAATTTGTACAACTTTTTGACCTATATTTAATTCGTTTCTATCCAAATACAGTGTCTCAAATTCTTTGCTAATATCAGGAATGGATACACCCACAGATGCTTCAGCTAACCCATATACGGTTGTCATCGCCGTCCTTTTTAAATGGTATGGTGCTAATGTATCTACAAAAGAATTACAAACTTCCGTAGAAATCGGTTCAGCTCCGTTATAAAACATCTTAATATTTGACAAATCCCAACCTTTAGCTTTCTCAGGTTTAAAAAACTTTAAAAAGTATTGGTAGCCAAAATTAGGAGAAGAAAGAATGGTAGTTTTATGTTCATTGGCTTTTTTCATCCATAATAATGGTTGCCTTATAAACAATGGAGTAGGAATCAAAAATTGATTAATACCAGCAATTAGAGGTGTAAGATGACAACAAATTAGTCCCATATCATGTGTAAGAGGCATCCAAGATAAATAAGAATCATTTTGATTTACTTCTGTTCTGTTATTTATTCCACAAGTATTATATACTAAATTTTCATGAGTTAATGTAACACCTTTGGGATCGCCTGTGGAACCCGAGGAAAATTGAATAAAAGCGATATCCGATGCTTTACTATGAATGACTTTTCCTTTTGTATGACTCAAATTTTTATCATCTATAACCGTTATTCTTTCAACAATATTTTCTATAGAATCGATTTGATTGTTCTTAATAGTAAATTTTTTCAAGGTGTTCAAGAATTTTTGTGAAGTAATCATGTGAGGATTATGCAGCGTGTTCCATATTTTAAAAACTTTTAATTTATGTTCATCATTATTACCTATACTTACAGGGACCGGAATCATTCCTCCCAAAATACAGGCCCAAAATGCGATGATAAACTGCTTATTATCTTCTAGCTGGAAAACAATTTCCTGCTTTGGCTTTAAACCCTGTTTTTGCAAATCATGCAAAAAATAGAGAGATTCATAATATAATTCGCGATAGGTTAACCTACTTTCTTTGTGATCGGCTTCAATAAATACAATCCCTTTATCATCCAATTTACTTCTCTCAATCAACACATCTTCTAACGTTTTAAATTGTTTTGTAAACATCATCTTCCCCCTAAAAGTTAATGTATCTTGCTTAGAATTCTCTGCTGTTCATGCTCTGTTACTTTCTTTGCTTGAAGAATAGACCTAATTGTATCAACTGCTGTTTGCATTTGTGATTCATTCAAGCCTACATCTGTATCTATTAGTAATTGTTTTAATTGTTCATAGGGTATAACTACCCCTTTTGTGAATTCTTCATAATCCAAATTTCTATTTTTATGCATCATTGCAGAGTTAAGACAATTTTCTAAGAGATTTAAATTCGTTTTTAGATTTGTAGTGTGATAATGTTCTATAAATTTTTCTACGTTAGATAGATCATCTATATGACCTATTGAATAAGTTTGGATTTGATTTATACTTTTTTTACATAAATTGCTTAGCGTAGTTTTTGGTCCCATTTCAAGTGTATGACTTACTCCCTGCTGATGGAAATACATCATTGTATCATACCACCTTACGGTTTTAGTCATCTGCAATTTTAACAATTCTATAACACTTTCATTTTGTTCATATGGTAATGCTGTTACATTTGATATAATAGGCCATTTTTCTTTGTTAAAATGATAGTTTTCTAATTTTAATACCAATTCTTCAGCTGCTTTTTTCATCATAGGACTATGAAATGGACCGCTTACATTTAAAGGAGATGTAGTGGAAGATGATTCTTGGAGTATATTCATAACTTTATCTATTGAAAATATATGACCTGATATTACATTTTGTTCATTTGAGTTGTTACATGCTATAACAACTGGGTAACGATCTGTTGATACATTTTCACATATTTGTTTTAGTTCGTTACAACTCATTCCCATAATCGCTGCCATTGAACCTGTTCCAGAGGATACTGAATTTTGCATCAAAATTCCCCTCTGTCTAACCATCTTTACTGCATCAGAAAATGAAATTGAACCAACGCATGCTAGAGCACTATATTCCCCTAAGCTGTGTCCTGCTAACAGCATAGGCTCTAATCCTACTTCCTGCATAAAGATTTCAAAGGCAATAACACTAACAGTTAAAATGGCTGGTTGTGCATTCATCGTTTGTGTTAATTCTTTGATATTACCTTCAAAACACATTTTCCTTAAATCCATACCAAGTGCTTCGTTGGCTTCTTCAAAACGATGTTTTGCAAGAGTGTACTGATAAAAGCCCTTTCCCATACCAACATATTGAGAGCCTTGTCCAGGAAAGAGAAAAGCTAATTTACCCATTTTACTAACCTCGATTCTATAAAATAATTAATTTATACTAAGCTTCGAAATTATGAGTAAAATAACTTAACAAATTGATGTATATGTTGTAAGATATAAAAAGGACAGATGTATCCTAAAAAGGGTACTAGTCTGACGCCCATATAAATTCCGTGAGTCCTGCCAAAGATGCACTGGAATTTATGTGGGTATTTTTATTTTATCCAACTATCATCCATTTGTGTTATTTTCTACCATACTAATTACTATTTATATACTATAAAACTTCAAAAATCAACAAATTTTATTATTTAACATTTTTTTAATAAAAAATATATTATAATAAACTAACATATTTTGGGATTTAAATCATGATATTCAGTTAATGATAGTTAATAATATCCTATATTGTAAAAATAATCAATTGTTATTTATTGCTAGTTACGTGAATTGTAATTAAACATCTCCTGATAGGATATCCCACATTTTAAACTTAATCAATTACTTTTTTCCATTTATTATGAAATGACTTAACCTTTTGCTTTTAACCACAACATAAATATTAGATTTTTTGTATAATCTATCAAAACTTTATCTTCAAATCAGGTGGAGTAGAGTCTCCATATTTAATAAAAAAAAGCAAAAAATTGAGTATCATCGCACATAAAAAAATCGTAAATCTCCTCCTTCAAGACAGGAAAATTTACGATAGTTTTATGTGTGATATTTAACCTATTCTACGATAAGAATTTTAGGTGAAGTTTTTCTTATTAACTTTGAAGCAAACCATGCTCCTAACCCAACTGAAATGATTGCAAAAGGAGCAATCGCTACAATTTGATACCATTCAATAATTAAAGGTATCTCCACTATACCATAGTCGGCTAAAATGATGTTTAACAAGATAGGCAATATGTAAATACCAATAGGAATCCCAATGATTACACCTGCTCCTGCAAGAAACAATGACCCTGTTGCAATTGAATATCTAATTTGCCTTGAGGACATTCCTATAGATTTATATATTCCGTATACTTTGCTTTCTTTTTTAATGTTCATACTGTTAATATTATAAGTAATGATGAAAGCAACGATGAGAAATAACAAACCCATTATGGATAGGGGCAAAATTAATATAGAGACGGCTTGAGAAAATGTTTCATTAATCAATGTTTCCTGAGTTGCAATAAAAATAGCATCTCCGTACTTCTCAGTCAGTTCACTAACCATTAAATCTGGTGAAACCCCTTGAAGCACGTTGAATAAAAACAATGGATTTTCCATCTCTCCATTAAGATTAAGCTTGTTCATTGCATCTGATGTCATCCTTGCAGAGTTAGATAAGTTTGCAATGGCTTGATAAATCCCCGTTATGGTATATGTACCTTTATAATTTTGTATGTAAAGGTCGATTGTATCCCCCACACTTTTATTTAATTTTTTAGATACATTGATACCAATAGAAATTTCATGATCACCTTTAGGGTTTTCACCAAGTATGTTTGCAAATCCAATGTCATCAAATTTCCCATCAGTTGTCATTATATAGACTCCTGTATCCTTTACAGTAACATTGTTCTTATTTTCAGTTTCTGAAATGATTCCGTACAGATTACCAATATTATTCACATTTTTAATTCTATTGTCATTTAATAGATCCTGTTTTAAAGCACTTACAGGTAAAACTGATGTATCTAGAATTTCAATATTTATATCAGAGTTGTCATAACCCCAAAGTGGGATCGTCTTATGAATGGATGCAATGCTAAATAAGAATATACATCCGAAAACGAGGACAGACGTTGTAAACGCAGTGATGGTAATCATTAGTATCGATCCACGAATATTTTGGAATATCCTTCTTATTCCAATGACAAACGCAACTGGTAAGAGCTCAAATCCAATCATTCTATTTTTTGAGGCATTTAACTTTTTAGATCTTTTCATGTTTTCTTTTTCTGTCATACCATATCTAATGGCTTGAGCAGGTTGAATCGATTTTGCTTTTAATGCAAAAAATAGAGAGACCAAAGTGACTAATGAAATGAGCATTATTCCAATAAAAAAAGCATCTTTAGAAAAGTTAATGTTTAATAAAGATTCTTTTGTCTCTAAGTAGGATAGAGACATTCTAATAATAACCTTTGAAAAGTAAAAGCTAGAAATGATGCCAGGAAGGACGGAGATCACAGTCAAAAGAGCGTACTGAATCACATATACACGAACCAAGTGATCAGATGAGATACCCATAGATTTGATAATTCCAATCGTTTTTACATTTGATAATATAGCATCAGATATCGTGTATCCAATCGTATATAGAGCAGCTAAAATCATGACAATTGCAAGAAAAATCATTATGAAACTAATTAATTGATTTATAATTAAGTAAAAGGAAGATATACTCTCAAAATCCTGTGACGTTTCTAAAAAAGGACTACCTAAGGCATGTTCAAATTGATTCCAATGAAAACTTTGATTACTTACGTTATCGTAACGTAAACCCATCATAAATTTATCTGTGCCCCGCATGTTACCAATATATTGATTATAATCGTTTGGATTCATCCATATTCTTGAAGTAATTGTAAAGGGCTGGCTAAATGGTACATCTGCTACAATAGCTGTTACCTTCAAATAAAGTACCCCTGTTTCCGTTTTAAATCCCATTGGGTCTCCTATGGAAATATTCTTTGAATAAGCTAACGATGTTGGAATCCAAATTGTTCCTTCACTAGGCGTGTTAGATTTCATACCATCTGCAAATATAAGCTTATCAACTGAAGCTGGGACTGGTGGAGTATTCATCATGTACAAACTAATATTAGAAACTTCCTTGTCTTGATGTTTAAACCATGATAAACTTCGATATTCCATTAACTCCGTTGAGTTCACTCCTTTTCGCTCTTGCCACCAACGAAAGATTGGATAGGGATTGTATAAACCATCTTCAAAATATAAAATTTGATGAGATCCATTCACTTCGTTATGCATGTTAGAAAAAACTTCATCTGTATTATTCATTACTAAAACTGCTGTTGAAAGGAGTAATGTAGATAGCATAATAATGATTGCAATCATCCCATTTTGAACTTTTTTTCTTCTTAAGTTGGATAAACACAACAACCATACAGAATACATTCTATTACTCCTTTCTAGAAACAAACGAATAAATTCTCTTTTCTCTCTCTTTCATTTCTTCTGGTTTATATTTGCTCAATTCTAAAATCCCTTCCACCATTCCATCTTTAATAAGAATAAGTCGATCCGCCCTACATGCTGCTTTTAAATCATGCGTTACCATAACTACGGATTGTCCATATAGATTTACATTTGTTAAAATATCCAGTATATTATTCCCTTGTTGAAAATTTAAAGCACCCGTCGGTTCATCTGCAAAAATAACTTCCGGTGTGCTAATTAATGATCGAGCAATCGCTGCTCTTTGCTGTTGACCACCAGAAACCTGAGATGGAAACCTTTCTTTTAACCTCTCAATTCCCATTAATTTCATCAAAGATAATGCCTTTTTTCTAACCTCGATTTTATTATGACCTGCAACGTAACCTGGAAAAGAAATATTTTCAAACAAAGTAAGATCAGGGACTAGGTTAATAGATTGATAAACATATCCAATTTTATGCGCTCTGAACCTAGCCATATCTTCTTCTGAAAATGAATCTATTCTTCTATCTTCAAAATAAATTTCACCATCAGTTAAATTATCCAAACCACTTAACATATATAAAAGCGTTGATTTACCCGACCCTGAGCTTCCCATAATAACTGTAAAATCACCTTTATATATTTCTAAATCTATGCTTTTAACTGCATGGAATCTTTCACTTCCACTATTGTAAACTTTCGAAATACGGACGGCCTGCAATAATACTTCTTTGTTTTTATTACGTTCCTTTTCAATTACATTAGCAGTTAACATAAGTTTCACCATCTTTATAATTCTCTTCTTTTTATAAACCACCAGCTGCAATAAAATAAAATGATTGTAACAATAGAGGAAAGCACAATTTGCATTATAATAGAAGGATTAAAAAGCAAATATGATAATCCAATCCCTACTCCTTCTCGTAATGTGCCTATAGCCATACTGACAGGTATAACGATAGATAATGCTATATACAGTCCGATCCCTAAAATATGCTTATAACAAGAAACCAATAAATTGATGAAAGAAAGCACAAGGAGATATGAAAAAAACTGATATAAAAACATACCTGCTACACCACTTCTATCCCAGTTAAAAAGAGCCATAATATTAAAGTATTCCCTCACACTAGGATTTAAATAATTGTTCTCAAACAAAAACCAAAGAATATTAAACAAAGAAAAAATAATACTATAAAAGACATATGTCCATATGATGCCATTCATGTAATCTCTTCGTGATGCTCCAAGGCTTAGTAAACGTCTAAAAAAATATAACGGAAGTATGAGGGGAATAACTAAAAGAAATATGGTGATTACGTTGGCAAAAGAGATTCCAATCGTATCATTGATACCGCTCATATTAAAAACAGTATCTAAAACCCCCTGCAATGCTACAGCTAGAATAAACACAAAAAATGAGAATTTTAATAGATTTGAATTAGCTCTAACAATACTTAAAGATCTATTCATTATCTTCCCCTCCTAAAGAATAATACGAGAAAAATTTTTGCAACGGCATATTATCAACAGAAAGTTCCATTGTGGCTGCCTTTTCCTTTTCTTCATTGCTCAGAGTATCATAGATAGCAGCGATTGTAATGCTTCCATGGGTTTCTCTATGAATCATATTCTTGTCCTGTAAAAAAGATTCTACCTCAATATTTTTTCCGGATATAAAATATGATTTGTTCTTAATATTTTCCATGTCATCTGCTAGTTTGATTGAACCAGATTCCATAATAAATATTTTTTCTACAATTTTAGAAACTTCATCAATTAAATGTGTCGACATGAAAATCGTTCGAGGGTGTTCTGCATAATCCTCAACAAGAACATTATAAAACTTCTCTCTCATTAAAGGATCTAAGCCTAATACAGGTTCATCAAAAGCAGTAATGGGTGCTCTGCTCGCAAGTCCGATAGTGATCCCAACTAGTGATTCCATACCTCGGGAAAGTTTTTTAAACTTTTTATTTGGATCCAGTTCAAAAAGATTTAATAGCTTCTTGGCAAAATCCCAGTCCCAATTTTCATAATAAGGTGCAGCATAATCTAACAAATCAATGACCTTTGCCCCACCAAAGAACAAGTTTTTTTCTTTGACGTAACAAAGAGGTTTAGGCGTTTCACCTTTTTTTAATTGATTTCCGTAAAAATGAATATCCCCTTCATCTTGAAAAATACTACCGCTAATTAAATTTAAAAAAGTTGTTTTCCCTGCTCCATTCCTTCCCAGGAGCCCATATATTTTATTTTCCTCTAGTTTTATGTTTATATTTTTTAATGCTTCTGTACTTCCGTAATTTTTGAGTAGGTTTTTGGTTTCCAATACGACCTGCATACTCTATTCACTCCTTTTTTCATTTTTAATCAACTTGATTACATCATCCGTTGTTAAATTTATTTTTTTAGCTTCATTTAACATCTTCTGTACATATTGACTATAAAAAGAATCTCTTCTTTTTTTCAAAATTTTCTCCACGGCACCCTCAGCAACAAACATACCCAATCCTCTCCTTTTGAACAAAATACCTTCTTCTACAAGCAAATTAATTCCTTTTACTGCTGTCGCAGGATTAATTTGAAAAGTTTTTGCAAAAGCTGTGGTTGACATGACTTGGTCATCTATTTCATATGTTTGGTTTAAAATATCATCTTCGATCATTTCAGCTATTTGTAAAAATATCGGCTGCCCATCATCAAAGCTAGCCTTCAATATAATCACCCCAAATCTAACTAGCGCAAAACAACACTCAATTGGTTAGTTACTTGTGTAATTAACCATATATGTTTTAGAAATATTTGTCAAGTATATTTTTCTTAAAAAGAAAAAAACTTCCAATAATACATTGAAAGTTTAGGTTTAAGAAAATATTTGGTATCCATCAAAAAGTTTTTCAAATGAATCACCATAGTTTTTAGATTCTTAAAGAAATAAAATCGGGTTTAATCCCGACTTCAAAGTTACCTTTCTATTCAGGTTCATTATGAAATTCCCCATTAAGTTCAAATGGAGAATAGTATCCATTATACTTTACTGCTGTTATCATCCCGTTAGCAGCATGTAAAAGATCATGACAATGGAATAACCAATCACCAGGGTTATCGGCAATAAATAGAATCTCATATTGTTCATGTGGTTTTACATTAATTAGATCTTTAACCAGAGGAATCTCAAGTGGAGTTCCGTTTTTCGAAATCACTTGAAAATAATGGCCATGTAAATGCATCGGATGATCTAACATACTATTATTTGTAATATTTACTTTGACAAGATCACCTTTGTTTACCTGAATAGGTTCTGTATCAGGAAAGGTTTCCCCATTAATAGTGTAGGACATACCTCTTTGCATCATCCCCATATCAACAGAAAGATCCATCGTATATTCAATATCTTGTTTTTGATTGATATCAATGATAGGCTTCATATTACCTTGTTGTGTTATATCAATCAGTTTCAAATTTTTTGCATCTCTATATGAATAACTACTCTTCTCATCAATTCCAACGATATTAACTGGAATTTTTATATCCTCTGCTTCCTCTACAGCATTTGGGCTATCAATAAACCA
Organism: Chengkuizengella sp. SCS-71B; assembly: GCF_040100845.1. Taxonomy (NCBI): domain Bacteria; kingdom Bacillati; phylum Bacillota; class Bacilli; order Caryophanales; family Paenibacillaceae; genus Chengkuizengella; species Chengkuizengella sp. SCS-71B. Next base: position 3,882,457 of record NZ_JAZHSH010000001.1, read on the forward strand.
ATCTTTCGTTTGAGTTTCCTTAAATTCAAGATCAATTCTTTCTCCAGGGGCAACCGTTAAGACATCTGTAGTTAATTGGGCATTTACTACCTCTTTACTATCAATAGCTACTATACGATATGGATGATCATTTAAATATAAAACATGTTTTTGATAACCTGCATTAATAATTCGCAGTCTTACAATCTCACCATCATTAACATCAATTGGTTGAATATTAGGAGCACTTTTTCCATTCACCGTAAATGTTTGATACAACATTTGTGAATCCATTTCTCCAGGGGTGCCCCTCTCACCCATCATATTCATCATTCCCCTATTATTCTCACCTATATCCCATTCATCTAACATCAATACATAATCGTGATCATAACTTTTCTCTTTAGGTTCAACGATTAACGCACCATAAAGTCCACGATCAACTTGCTCAAAGCCATTTTGATGAGAATGATACCAATAAGTACCTGACTCTAAAGCTTTAAATTGATACGTAAATGTTTCTTCTGGTTGTACAGCATTTTGAGTGATACCAGCCACTCCATCCATTCCATTTGGTAAAACCATACCATGCCAATGGATTGTTACAGGTTCGTCTAACTCATTTTTTAAGATAACTTCAACCCAATCACCTTCTTCTACACGTATCTCTTCCCCTGGAATTGTGCCATTATAGGTCCAAGCTTCAAACGATTTTCCTTTTATATTCCATGTTGCTTTTTTTGCAACTAAATCAAAATGTTTGCTATTCACATTCATTGGTTTCTCTAGAGGAATGTCAGTTATACTAATTTGTCCCACTCCAGAGCTTTGGTTGTGTTCTTCAGATTGGCAACCTACTATGATAACAAAGATAGTTATCGAAAATATAATCATTAAAATTCTAAAATTCAGCTTCGTTATCATCTTCTTACTCATTGTAATTTTTCTTTCATTTGACCATACTCTTCTTTTATTCTCTCACCTTTTGCGAACCGCTCTTTTATTTTTTTCAATTTAAGTCATCTCCTTTCTATTGATATTCTAGCAAGGAATTGTGCAGAAAGTTTTGAGGAAAACATCCAGTTTTGTAATCTGCATCATATCTTCACATTTTAGCGCTATAATAATCACAAGTATTTGGAAAGGAAATTAGAAATGAATCCACAACAATTGATGAATGAATTAAATGATATATGAACAAGGACACATACCAACTGCTATAAATATCCCTTTTCCTGAAATAGCAGAACGATATGTTTAGTGAACTCGTTTAAGCTTTGCTTAAACATCGAGAAATCAGATGGAGACTCTACTCCACCTGATTTGAAGATTCCACCTATAGAGGTGGGCGTCTGTACGCAAAATATTTTTGGATTAACAACAGTTATATGGATGTTTCTAACTTAAGGGGCGGAATGGCAAAATGGTCAGGCCCCATTTCTTAAGAGGGGAAAAAGTGCCTATCAGAGAGTTATTCTAATATTTCACTTTTTGGATAATCCGAAGAATGTTCTTCGTTAGGCACTTTTGAAGGATAAATACATACTTAACTTTATTCAAACTTATGATTCTACAATAAATTTACCAATCATACCTGCTTCTTTATGTCCAGGTACTGTACAAAAAAATTCAAATTCACCAGTTTCTTTTGGGATGAACTTTATACTTACCGTTTGCCCAGCATTCGCGTTCATATGAATACTTTTCATCCCATCGTTTTTCTTTTCACCATGGCCTTCATCAGCATAAACTTTTTGAATACTGAAAAAAGTATCTAAAAATGACTGTTCATCAGAATGCTCTGCCATTTCACTCATATAAGTAATCTCTACATCCAATTCACTCTCAGTTAAATCATGAAAAATCTGACCTTCGTTCGTTAAAACTAATTCATATTCTTTTCCTACTTGTAAAGTTATCTTATCCGGGTCATATCCCATTTCAAAAGCAGACACTTCAATGGTTAGATCTTCGGATTTTTCCATTTCAACTTGGTCTTGTTCTTCTGATTCTGGTCCTGATCCCTCATCGCCACTAGTTTCATTATCATTACTATTCGTTTCCTCTTGCTCTTCATGTTGATTACCAGAATCGTTCTCTAAAGATTGTTCATCATTTGATGAACATCCAGCCAAAATAATAATAAATAGACCAAATATTACTAAATATTTTTTCATAAAAAACTCCCCTTATTGTTACATAGTATTTCTAGCAATTTGACTTCGAATATAGGCATACCCCGTAAAGGTATATCTCATTAAACTATATAGTATTTTCTTGAACAAATCCATCAAAAGTTTCCCCCAGATTTTGTATTTCCCCTAACATAACCTTGAACCTTTTATAAAATAATTTCCGCAATTGCATGATTTCTTCATATTTTATTGCTAAGGTATTTTTAAAAAAAGGAGGATGTGAAATGACCTCAAAACAAAGCCGACGTCAATTTCTTAAAAACACTGCCAAGGGAACTTTGGGTTTGATGGCCATGTCTACTGTTCCACTTACTATATCCGCCTGTAGTGATGCAGACAATATAAATACGAGTGCAATGGCTAACTTAGGACCTTTGGAAGAATTGAAAACGGGACCTTTCCCTAAAAAAGTAGATTATGTGGTAATGATTGAAGATGGATGGGTTACCCAGGAACGAAGCGGATTTGTTTTCATTCAAATAAAAGAAGAAAATAATGAAATGATGATTATGTCTCCAATCTGTACACATCTCGGATGTACAGCTTCATTTGCAAAAGAAGATCAAATAAAAAATGGAATAACTTTTTTCTGCCCATGTCACGGAGGAAAATATGATGAATATGGCGTTAATATTGGAGGGCCTCCTCCTAGGCCACTCGATCTCTTTCAACCATTTTTAAAAGATGGGAATGTTTATATTCCTGTATTAAGTCCAACCGAACGAAATGTATGATAGGAAAATTTATTTATGATAAAAAATACACTTACAATAGAATTATAATAGTTAGGTGTAATCATCCTTCCTAACATTGCACCCATCATACCTCCCATGAAACCTGATAAAATTCCATCTATATATGTTAATTATGTATAATTTGGGGTTTTATACCTTGACATATACTATGCAGGGGTATAGTATAATAAATATTAAAACTTTTTGATTTTTTGTTTAAAACAATGCCTGAGTTGTGACATATTATAGAATTTTTTATGAGTCAATGAGAGGTGGTGAAATTACTTTGAAACCAGTTATTGAGTTTTGTAAAACAAATTTAGAGAATGGTGCACAAAAAGCTTTAGAAAACTTAAATAAAGATCCTAATTTAGATATTGAAGCGTACGACTGCCTAGAAAATTGCCCAGCTTGTGCCCAATCATTATACGCATTGGTAAACAAAGAAATAATCAAAGGGAATGATCCCGATGATCTAGTTGAAAATATATATAAACACTTAAACTAACAACATAACTCTAGATTTTAGCAATATTCTTTTACCTTATAAAGTAAGTCATAATCAACCTTATTCTTTAAAAATAAAGGAGTAGGGTTATTTTTTTTATTATATCAACCTTCAAATAATAATTGGGTATTAATTCATGTCATAATTTTTCCTTCAATCTATCATACTCTTCTACTGTTATTTCTCCTCTAGCTAGTCTTTCTTTTAAAATCTCAATATGGTGTTTCGAGCCGCGATTTCCATTAATATAGCTTTTCAATAAAAAGAAACCTAAAAAAAATAATGAACCCCAAAAAAGGAACATAGCTATCATCATGATTCCTCCTCCTTGAAAACCTGCACATTCATCAAACCAATGCATTTAAGGCCATCTCCTTTCTATATTTTATTTTAACATTTAATTGTGCAGAATCTTTGGAGAGCGTTCATTCCCATTTGTACCCTATCCCCCATACCGTTTTTAAATGATCATCAATGGGAAAATTAACATTTCTACATTTTTCCCTAATATTTCTTAAGTGAGAATCTACTGTACGCCCTTCTATTTCTGAATTGAACCCCCATATTGTTTCGATTAACTTTTCACGACTGAAAACCGTTTTCTGATGTTTTAAAAGCAAACCTATCATTTCAAACTCTTTTGGTGTTAAAGAAATCACTTTATTTTTATAATTTAATTCATGTTTTTCTTCATCCCATATCAAACCTTTAAATTCAGTCTTCTGCATGTGATGTGTTCTTCTTAAAACAGCTTCAATACGTGCCAGCAAAACAGCTTCGTCAAAAGGTTTTGTAATGTAATCGTCCGCTCCAATTTTTAATCCTTTGACCATATCTGTACTTTGATCACGAGCAGACAACATAATAATCGGTACTTCTGAAAACTCACGTATCATTTTAGCTGTCTCCCAGCCGTCTAGTTCAGGCATCATAATATCAAGCAGCACCAAATCAAAAGACTCTCCTTCGAGTAAGTGAATCGCATCTTCCCCATTACCTGCTGTTTGACATTGAAATCCATTTGGCACTAAATATAATTTTAATAACTGTTGCATTCTCTTTTCATCATCCACAATTAATGCTTTCACCATTTTCACACCTCTTCTATTTTTAAGTAGATGGTAAAGGTTGTCCCTTTCTCTATTTCACTTTCAACTCCCACCTCTCCACCATGTCTTTCAATGATTTCTTTTGCAATGGTTAAACCTAATCCACTGCCTCCAGTAATACGTGAACGTGATTGATCTACTCGATATAAACGATCCCATATTCTTGATAAATCCTTTTCTGAAATACCCTCTCCTTCATCAGAGATCTGTATCTTGATTCTTTGGTATTCTTCTAGTACTCTAATTTTCACAGCAGTATTAGAAGAAGAGTATTTTAAAGCATTGTCTAAAAAGTTATGGATGACTTGTCCAAACCGTATCCGATCAATATACATATAAATATTCTTATCACAAAAAAGTTCCAATGAAATGGACTTTTCCACAAAGGCTGGTTTAAACAAAGAAACAATCTCTTGAAGAAATTCACAACAATTTACTCGTTCTTTTCGAATTATGAATTCATTTTGATCCATTTTTGCGAGGTCAAACAAATCTTCTACTAAACTTGTTACATTCTCTGCTTCTTCTTGGATAATGATAATAAATTCATCTCTTTCTTTCAGCGTAAGATTTGAGCGTTTTAGTACATCAGCATATCCTTTTAAATAAGTGAGCGGTGTCCGCAGTTCATGTGAAATACTAGATAAAAATTCTGTTCTTTCTTTTTTTAGTTTTTCTAAATCATCTGACAGTTTTTGTATAGACCGAGAGAGATCGCCCAATTCATCTTCACGATAAGTATCTAACATTACATCACTTTTTCCATTACTAAGTTTTTCAGTTGCTTTTTTCATTTGAATTAAAGGAACTGTTATAAACTTAGATAAAAACAAAGTTATGATTATAGATATAGCAATGGCAAGCATCCCCACTATGATAAATTGCGTCGTCAGACTTCGAATCATCCCCCTAATAGGCTGTGTTTCTAAAAACATATACACATATCCTTTTATGCTCTCACCAATCTGTATAGGGTTTATAGTTGCTAAAAAGGGTTCACTCCTCCATCGAGATTCAATCATCACACCATGTTGGGGAAAATCAATAAAATCAATTGTTTTACTATTTTGAATGATGAGACTGATTTCATCATTCACATCATTTGAGGCTTCTAATATTTCAAAATTTTCGTCTGCAATGACTACCATAGTTTCAGCTTCAGATTCCATAAGTGCTACATGTTTCATCGTGATTGAATCAAAATTTTTTTCCAAAACATTATGATGGCTTAATCCTCGAGCTAATAAGTTATCCGTTTCACTTTCAACTCTCTCACTAATGATAAAAAAATAAAGGAAAAAGAAAAGCATGGACTCAATGAAGAATATAAAAATAAAAAACAACATCCCAAGTTTAAAAGATAATTTTTTTATTCTGATCAGCCCCTATTTTCTCCATTTCTATAATTACTAATATTATTATAATATTTTGAAATGGATAAATGAAACTGCTCCTCAATCTAATTAATATATTAAACATAACTGATATAATATGAATTCTATGATTCAAAAAATAAACCCAATAAATCAAGGACATCTGATCTATAGGGTTTATTTTTAAGTTTCGTATTCTATTTACTTACATGTATAAATCCTTCTAAACCCTACACCTTAAAAGCCTTCATTGCTTTACGCAATTCTTTAATTGAAGGTCGTTTGCCATACATCAAAACACCTGTGCGATAAATTTTAGCAGATAACCAGCCTCCACCTAATATTGTTGCAAGTAATATACCCAAGGATAACCAAATCTCCCATAATGCAGGTTCTCCGAGACCAATGCGTAGTGTCATCACAAACGGAGTGAAAAAGGGAATAAAAGAAGACCAAACAACAAGTGCTGAATCAGGTATATTGATGCTGAATATAGCAATATAAAAACCAGCTAATGAAATAAATGTCATTGGCATGATCGCTTGACCTAAATCCTCCGTTCGGCTTACGATAGAGCCTATAGCTGCAAATAATGTAGAATATAAAAAGAAACCCATGAAGTACAACAATATCGAATAAACGAAAATCGGTAAGATCAAAGTCAAATCTACACTACTCATATCTAAATTAATCTGTTCAAACACTTCTGCATTATGAGGTAACAGTATATTCACTACTAACACGGTAACAAATATTAAAATTTGACTCATACTTACAATAAACATTCCAATAATTTTGCCAAACATTTGTGTTAAGGAAGGAACGGAGGTGACTAAAATTTCCATCACTCGAGAACTTTTTTCTGTCGTAATTTCAGTTGCTATTAATTGACCTGAAACGATAATACCCATAAAAAGAAGAATGATTACAGCATACGATATAAATAGAGAAATTTTCTCTTCAGATTCATTTTTCCCCTCTGTTTGTGTTCCTCCTTGGGTATCAGTTATATCTGTTAATTCCACACTTTCAAAGGAAACAGGAGCAAGCAGTATATTTTGCTCATCACTAGACAAACCCAATTCTTTAGCTACGATATCCGTCTTTAATAATTTAAAAACATTCTGGAATTCATTTTGAAGATTAAATCCTAAAGATGTCAGTGAAGTATAAACTACGACTGGAAAACCATCCACTTCCTCGTCTTTTAGTTGAAGATACCCTTCTATTTCACCTGCTTCCAACTTATCCATTGCCATTTGTTCGTTTTCTTCAACTGTCTCTTTTTTTGCAAGAAGTACAATCTCAACATCTGCATCTTCTTGTGTTTGAAAATACTTTTGAACACTATTAGCTATTCCTGAATCATCTTCTATAAAACCAATCTTTGCAGGTTCATCAGAAGAAAACACGGTGATTATGTAAGGAACATTCAAAGCTATACACATGATTAGAGCTATAATGAGTGTAGTAATGATAAATGCTTTTGTTTTAAGTTTATTTCGAATTGTGAACCCTGCTACTGTAAACAATTTATTCATTTCCCTCACCTCCAACCACTTTTATGAAAATTTCATTTAATGTTGGTTCTAAAATTTCAAAGCGGGAAACCGTGCTCTGATCCATAGCTAATTTTAAAATATTCTGTGCTTCTTTCACTTCAGAAATGTTGATTTCGTAACCATAGGACTGTTTCTGAATGGACTTTACACCTGCTATAGACTGAAGACCTGAAATCTCATTTTCAACACCTAAAATTACTCTTTCTCTTGGAAAAGTAGATTTAATTTTTTTAATGTTTCCTTTTAGTACCGTTTTAGAACGATCTAATATTGAAATATTACTGCATAATTCCTCTACATGTTCCATTCGATGTGTGGAAAAAAGGATACAGGTACCATTATCTCTTAAGTCCTTAACCGCTCCTTTCAGAAGCTCAACATTCACAGGATCAAGTCCACTAAATGCCTCATCTAATACTAAAATTTCAGGATCATGAATAACAGAAGCAATGAATTGAATTTTTTGCTGATTTCCTTTTGAAAGCTCCTCCACTTTTTTATTGTAATACTCCGTCACTTCAAAACGCTCAAGCCAATCCTTCAAGTTTTTATCTGCTTGTTTTTTTGAGTAACCTCTTAACTGAGCCAAGTATAGCAACTGATCATTAACTTTTACTTTAGGGTATAATCCTCTTTCTTCCGGTAGATAACCAAGTTTACTAGTTAGCTCTTCTGTAAAAGCTTTTCCGTTATATAATATCTGACCTTCATCTGGATATATCAATCCAAGCACCATACGCATCGTTGTTGTTTTACCAGCGCCATTCGCACCTAATAAACCATAAATTTCTCCTCTTGATACCGACAAATCTAAATGATCTACCGCAGTTTTATCTACAAATTGTTTCGTAACCTGATCCAACTTTAAAGTTGTCATAACAAAACTCCTTTCTAATAGTGACAACCTAATTCCATATTATCATATGAGAAAAATATAAAAAAACGACCAAGAGATATTCTCCTAATCGTTTTTACGTAAAATCCAAATTATGGTTTCACTAGTTTTTCAAATTTCTTAGATCAAATACGTTGACCATGTTTATTTAACAAACGGTCCATTTTTTCTTTTTCAGGATCATTCCTTTTCTCTTTATCATACCATTGACGGAATGTATAAAGTAAAAATCCACCATACGAAAACTCCTGAATCAGCTTCATTATGACACCACCAAGCTGCTGATCTTCAACAGGTTTCGTAAAAGCAAAAGCTTGAGGTCCTGAGAATAAATTTAATATTTCTGTTGAACTAGCAGGGAAACAATACCCTAGTGCTTGAGCCCAAATCATAGGATCATTAAACGAACCATACAACGGTGTGCGTGAAAATATAATAAGTGCACAAGCTGGGGTAAGCAAAGCTCCATTTAAAAAGATATATCCCATCTTTTTAACACCCCATATTTTATCCATTTCAGGAACTGGACATACAATTGGCCACCACATCATCATAGCAGCAACAAACAGAAGAATGTAATAAGCAGTATGCACATTATAATGGATCATCACAAAATCATGAACCATCGGAATATGATAAATTGAAAAGGCCACATTGAAAAACAGTACAGTAAAAATCGGATGAAGTATAAAGGTACCTTTTTTAATCCACTTCAGATTGAAAAATGCTCTGAGAAACCATACTGGTAATCCTAAAATAAGAAACGGTGGTGCAACCATGTATACAACGGACATTCCAATCATATGTCCTGTAAATGTTAAGTGCGCTAATAAATCCAATGGTCCTCCATGTGAAAGATACACAAGAAATAAACCAAATAAAAATGAAACTTTTTGGATTAACTTTACTGGTTCTGAATCTTTAAAACGATCTCTACCAGGACCCACTAACCATAAATACAAAGTTGCTATAAACAAGATGAACATAAGAAACAGTGGACTCCAAACCGCGTTAAAACCAAATTGCTCGACTAAACCAAACATAAAGCATCCCTTTCTTTTACTTTTCATAATCCATATTTTACATTAAATAGTGAATATATGCTTTCCACTTTTAAAAAAAGGAGCAAATCTTAAATTTGCTCCTAATTGTCTTCCTTTTACCACCAAACCCAATATATAGCCATAATAAACGCCGTTATTGCCACAAATGCCCCAGTAACTAGGAACATAATTTGAAAGAAATGGCCACGGTCTTTCATGTGCATCCAAAATGCTAATTGAATTACAGCTTGAAAAACGGCTAATATTACGATAAATATTTTAACGAATGTTGGATCTAATGCAGAATTAGCTACTGCCATAAAAGCAAGTAATGTTAAAAAGATCGATATTCCAAATGCAATAATATGATTTTTAGGTCCCTCATGAATAGTACCACGTTTAACACGGTCCTGTACTTGTTCTTGATTTGCTTCCATATGATTAACCTACCTTTCCCATAAGATATACAATGGTAAAGATAAATACCCAAACCACATCAATAAAATGCCAATACAATGATGCTACATAAATTTTAGGAGCTGTAATTGTGTTAAGACCCTTTACTTTTAATTGAATAATTAAAAGTCCAATCCACAACACACCCAAAGCAACGTGAGCTCCATGAAATCCAACTAAAGCATAAAAT